>MNVN01000012.1 GCA_001871765.1 Candidatus Nomurabacteria bacterium CG1_02_43_90 | reverse complement strand
TATCCACAGGCGTATTCAACGATACTACACAAATCCTTGGAAGTAAGCTTAAATGGAGTACTAGCAAAAAATTTGCTAGAATGTTACTTGTACAATTGAATAGAAGTCGACCTAACCCCCTTGGAGCCCCAAAGGATATGGTCGCAAATCCCCGCTAGAGATCAAAGGACTCCCAGTCAGAGTCACTCTAGCGGGTCATATGGGGAAACCTGTATGGGTATGGCCGAAAGGTTGTATCGCAATGGCTGGGAGCCTTTTGATTATCTGAAGGTTTCCGTCGTTCAAAAACCCCGCTAGAGAACATGATTAAAAAAATATTATATGCCGTAGGCATAGTCCTTGGACTTTTTGTCTTACTTGTTTTAGTTGTTCCTGCCTCACCTTCTGCACAGCCACAGGCACAACAACCTATTGTGGAGCACTCAGATATTGCAACGACGATACCTCCGCTTATCGCAACATCCACTGCACCTCAAGTAACAAAACAGACGACAGCAGTAAAAGCAGTTGCAGTAAAAACTGAAACTCCAAAACCTGCCACAACCCAATCCATTCAAAAGTATTATCCTGTCACAAAAGTTGTCGACGGAGATACTGTAACAATTAATCTTGATGGGACCTCGGAGACAATTCGGCTCATCGGTATCAATACTCCAGAGACTGTTGACCCCCGAAAGCCAGTTGAGTGTTTTGGTAAGCAAGCTTCGGATGAAGCAAAGACAATTCTCATTGGAAAGAAGGTTCGTATTGAGAAAGACTCAACGCAAGGCGAACGAGATAAATATGGTCGTCTACTCGCATATGTATTTCGCGATGACGGATTGTTTTTCAACGAGCATATGATTCAGCAGGGTTACGCCTACGAGTACACCTACAACAAACCATATAAGTATCAGACTCAGTTTAAGGCCGATCAGGTCACAGCCCAATCTCAAGGTAAGGGATTATGGGCATCTGGTGTTTGCGATAGCACAGTCACCACATCGAGCACAAGCACTTCTACAACCACAACTTCACCAAGTGGTCATATTTTTTACCTCAGCACATATTACTCTTCAAAACTTTACTACTGTGACACCGATGATGGTTGGAAGTCGCTATCCCCAAACTATCTAAAGTCGTACTCCTCAGAGCAATCTCTACTCACGGCGTATCCGAGTCGGACGCTTCACGAGCCATGCAAATGAGTAATTTTTCTCAAGAAGGTAATCTTGGGTTTCTACAACAATACAAAGTTGATGGCGAAATGTTTTCGCTTTCTTCGGGTGAGCAAATTTCCATACAGAAATATTTTCTTACACTCACTCCATGGGAAGGAGCATCGATACCAAACACTTATAACAACAAACCAGTCATCGATTGGAACGGCGAGCCTGTATTTGCAGAGCTCGCCGTTTTGCGTTTATTCCAGTCACACGGTTGGGATGGAGTGTGGGTTGATTCGTACAGAAGAAACTATAGAGTCGGTCTTCCCGATGTAGTTGAGCCAATAGAGCTTCCGCAAAAACAAAGAGAACTTATTGACTCTATCCGTGCCAAGACGGGTCGATCTGGGGGTTGCTGGGATGTGTTCGTTTGGAAAGGAGACACGATGCTGTTCATTGAGCTCAAGCGTCAAAAGAAAGACAGTATTAGGGAGACCCAAATACAGTGGCTCGAGAAGTCTCTTGATTATGGCTTCATGGCAAATAATTTTGCGTTCATCGAATGGGTTACGTCAGATGCTTAATTAACCTTTAACTTATCCCTAAATTATTGTAAACTGTGTGTATATTTTATGACTATAAAGCAATCTATTAGAGAGATTCAAGAAACCTTCGATATTAATGCAATTTATGCACGAAGAGTCTTTTCACTCGCTGATAAAACAAAGCTCATAGAAGATTCTGGGAGAATCATTGGTGAAAAACCAAAACCTTTTGTTAAGTGGGTTGGTGGTAAACGACAACTTTTAAAGCAGTTTAGATTAATGAATCTTTACCCACCAGAAAAGTTTGATTCTACTAAGGGGCGATATTTTGAGCCGTTCGTTGGTGGCGGAGCTGTATTTTTTGATTTGCTTCCAGAGAAGGCTTTTCTCTCCGACCTCAACCTTGAGCTCGTCACTACTTATAATGTAATAAAAGATGATGTAGAAAAACTCATCAAGTTGCTCAAGAAGCATGACCACAATAAAGAGTATTTTCTTAATGTTCGAGCAAAGAAAGTAGAAAAACTTTCACCGCTCCAGGTCGCATCGCGCTTTATTTATCTTAACCGTGCTTGCTTCAACGGTATGTACCGTGTGAACAGCAAGGGGGAATTCAATGTGCCTTTTGGTGACAACAAAAAGCCACTTATTTGTGACGAGGTAAATCTCCGAAAGATTTCAAAAGCACTTAAAAATGTTGAAATAAAACATCAGGACTACAAGCAAGTTTTGAAGAAGGCTCGAAAAGGTGACTTTATTTATTTTGACCCTCCATATCATCCTGTAAGCAAAACATCAACATTTACTTCGTATACCGCTAACGGTTTTTCTGAAAAAGACCAAATAGAACTTCGGGATGTTTTTCTTGAATTAAGTAACAGGGGTTGTTTCGTAATGCTCTCGAACTCAAATGCACCATTAATCATTGAAATCTATTCCGAGATAAAGAAGGACGGAATAAGAATTAGTAAAGTTGAGGCAGGCCGTGCAATCAACTCGAAGGGCTCTGGGAGGGGTAAGGTTATCGAAGTTTTGGTAACAAACTATTAAAAAATGGCAAATAATAATTCCTGGAAGAAAATATTTGAAGATTATAAAATCACTAAACATGATTTTTCTAAGTCACCTTTTTATATATCTGCTAAAGATATAAAGAAGTCTGTTCAAGATTTTAAGAATACAGCAGAAAAAGAAGTCCGGATTTTATGTAAAATGGATACAAGAGAAAGTGTTCCAGATGTTATGAAAGAGAACGGATTAATCTTACTTCCAGTTAAAAATGGCTATTATGTGATCTTGAAAGGAGAGGGGTACTTAGATATTCCTGACATAAAGGGTGATGCTGAAATATATAATACAAAACTTGATTTTGATTTAGACACAGCCAAGATCGGTAACTCTGAGATGCAACATCTTGATTTCGCATATGCTTCGAGCCTCATCAGGACTTTTATGGAAGATCCAACGCTAGTTTTAACTATCCGTGGTAGAAAATATACACCAGAATTTAGTTATAAAATTGGAAATCAAACAATTGAAACACAAGGGGTCCAAACAGAAGTTGATGCAGGTTATGAAGGTAGAGATAAAATTGTTTTGATAGAAGCTAAAAACTCCTCAACAAAAAATACCATAATTAGACAATTGTATTATCCTTACAGACAATGGTCCGAACATACAAATAAAAAAGTCTTCCTGTTGTTTTTTGAAAAAAGAGTTGATGAATATTTAATTTGGCAATATGAATTTAAGAAAAAAGATAGTTACGATTCCATAAAACTAGTTAAGTCAAAAAAGTATAAAATAGTCTAATTATTATTGAATGGCAAAAAAAGACCTAAAGCTCCACCCAGAAGAGTTTGATATGGAATGCACGACAGTGTGGGCATTTCCTCGTCGTGGTAATTGGGCAACCCATAAGTCTGACTGGCGTGGTAATTGGGCACCAGAGGTTGTAAGGAATTTAATCTTGAGGTATTCCCAAGATGGGGACATATTGCTCGATTCAATGATTGGAGGAGGCACCACTGCAATAGAGGCAAAGATCTTAAATAGGCATATTGTATGCACGGATGTAAATGACGAGGCTCTTGAACGCACGAAAGCATCGCTTGATTTTGATGCTGGCAATACAGCAAAACAGAAGATATATAAATGTGATTCACGAGATTTGAATGAGGTGAAAGATAACAGTATTGACTTTGTGCTCACTCATCCACCATATGCAGACATTATTAGTTATGGCGAAGGAAAGATAAGTGCAGATTTATCAAATATTCACGACCTTGATGTATTTGCTGATGAAATGGAAAAGGTTGCTAAGGAATTTTATAGAGTCCTAAAGCCAGGTAAATATTGTGCAATTTTAATGGGAGACACTCGACGCCAGAAAATGTATCAGCCCCTCGCGTTCAAGGTGATGGAAAGATTTTTGAAGATAGGTTTTAAGTTAAAAGAAGATATTATAAAAAGACAGTTCAACTGTAAGGCAACTGGTTTCTGGGTAAACAAATCAAAAGAATCAAATTTCTTACTGATTATGCACGAACATCTTTTTATATTTCAAAAAATCTAATTCTCTCAAAAAAGAGGGAACTTATAGGGTCCTTTCAGCAGTAAAAAACATCCTTGATGGGTGTTTTTTACTATTGTCTTAGAGAAGAATACCAGTTTTCATTAAAAGATGCCGATACAGTACATAAATATGGCTACTGTAAAGGATATTATGTCTTTCGGATATTTAATAGAAACTTTATTACCATTTTACTTGACAGATTATTGTGGAAGGAATACCATTAATACAGTTACAAACAACAGAAAAAGTGGTTTTCTAAGTCAGCGGTAGTTTATTAGTCATAAAAGCAACATTAAAATGAGTAAGAGCAAAAAAATAATTGAGCAGATCGAGAGTCTCCTTGAAGAGCTGAAGGAGGAGGTTGGGATTCCCATTGGTGTAGTGAAAGAAAGTAAAAAAGTTGTGGCAGAGAAAAATTTCTCTGGTTTAACGCGAGAAATCTTTAATCTTGTGACGGAAGGTTTCTTTGATACTGCAAAAAGTCTTTCAGAGATACAGAAGAAATTGAAGGAAGAAGGAATAAATAAGCCAACCACTGCTCTTATGAAGCCTGTACTGATGCTAATTAGAAAAAAAGTTTTAGGGCGAAATAAGCCAGAGAAAGGGCAATACCAATATTACAAGCGTTCAAAATAATTTAGTAAATATATGAATAAAGACCCAAAAAAGATTGTCGAGCAGATTTTCTCTCTAGTCACTGAGTTGGCAGAGATGACAGGTCATAAAATTTCTGCGCTCCAAAGTAGCAATAAGCCTTTACCTAAGGCGAAAACAAGTGGTACGACGGGTGGTATAAGAGGGTTGGTTGATGAAGGGTATCTGGATGATCCAAAGCTCCTCCCAGAAATAATTGAACGCCTTAAACAAGAAGGGCGCCATTATTCTAATGCGGCGGTGTCTATGGGGCTTCTGAACCTCGTGAGAGAAAGAGTTCTAACTCGTTTCCGAGATAAAGATAAAAAGATTTGGAAGTATGTTATCAGAAAATAAACCAAAACTATATGAGTAAAAAGACCCTTACGCAAGAAGAAATCAACAAAGATCTATATGCACGACTTGAAAAACTAGAGTCTCTGCTTAGTGGAGGAAAGCATGTCAAAGTTAAAGAGAATAAGAGCGAGAACTTCTCTGGGGCTAAGGGTGGAATTCTTCTCCTAATTTCCAAGAGATTCTTTTCTAAGAAAAGAAATGCCCCTGAAACTAAAGTAGAACTTGATAAATTTGAATATTTTTACAACATTCAGGTCGTTCAAACCACCCTCAATCGACTTTCTAACAAGACGGGTCCTTTAATCACAATGGATGATAAAGGAAAGAAAGTATATGTAAAAAGAAAATAATATGAATCCTCTCGAAGAGATTAAAACTCAACTCAGTACTATTTTTGACGCAAAGCATGTTGCGTCTACTCTTAAGTATTATTCAGAAGCTGTTGAAAAACACCAAGGTGGAGATTGGGAGAGTGTTTCATTGAAAGGCGGAAAGTTTGTTGAGTCTATAACAAAAATGCTAGCAGTTTACTCTGGAGTGATATTACCCCCGCAAAGATCTTTCAAGGCAGGCAATATACTAAAAGGTCTTGAGCAACTTAAATCGTCTTCATTCAGTGAGACCGTAAGAATTGTCATACCGAAAGCTTGCTTACTCATATATGAGATTGTGAATAATCGTGGGGGGCGTCACGCTGCAGATGACATTGACCCTAACAGTATGGATACAGAAGTGATAATGCCTACTATGTCTTGGATCCTAGCCGAATTATTTCGTTTTTCTAGTAAGGGTACTGATCCTGAAAGTGCCAAAGCCATCATTCAGTCGGTCACAAAAAGAATCTACCCTCACTATGAAGAGATAGATGGAAGACCATACATCAATATTAAAAATCTCGACGGTTTAAGTGTTGCTTTATTAATTCTTTACTATAAATATCCAACGAGGATACTTCGCAGAGATCTTGTTGAATTTGTTGAAAGACATGGTTTTAAAAGTAATACCGCAAAGACTTCAGTATACAGGGTAATGGGTTTTGTCGATGATCGGGATGGAAACCTAAAATTGAGAGGAACAGGTATAGAGAGGGTAGAGTCTATTTTGTCAAAGCTGTAAATACACCAAGCAGTCACACAAGACACAACCCAAGCTCTTTTTATAGTGTCTATCGTGTCTATTGAGACCAGACCGAGAGGCCTCAGTTTGATACGCTAAAATTACCCAAGGAACCCTTACGGGGGCTGGCACTCCCAATTCCGAGACCGAGGTGGGGCACCAATACAAAACTCAACGGCTTTTTCAAAGCCAGAAGGTGTTTTTCGCTTTGTGCCCATTTCTTTTGGCTTTTATCCGGAGTATCCAGCGGGGCATGTTAATCCCCCGTGTGGTATTGACTATTTTGGTATAAGTGTGATAGTATTTCAAGCAGAAGTTTGTTTTGAAAATCTTATGTAACGTTAGAAAAGGGGATGTCATGAGTTTTTTACCAGTACACAAAAGGGGAACAACGCACATTCTGAATGTCCTTGATTTTATGGAATTCACTACTCGTTCTCTTCGAAAATCTCACGTAACTGAAAGGAAAATTGATGAATTTCTGATGCCCTATAAGCTTTGCATGGAGGGGACGTCAGAGATTGAGGTTACTGTTATCGAAAGATTAAGCACGGATAACCTTTTGTGTTGTATTTTTCACGATGGAAATGGTTTCGACACAACAAGGTTCTTTGCCCCGCACCACTGTCTTAGGCAACTTAACCAAATGCCAATTCTCAATGTCCCAAAATCTCATAAAGGGAAAACATCAGGAACAATAATGCAAGGCTGGGGTCTTATAGAAGGCGATATGTCTTGTTGACTTTTGTGCATACTATGTGATAGTATCAGGCAGGGAAATTGTTCCCATGGTTTGTTTTTAAATTTTTTTCTAAAGGGGAAAAAGATGAAGGTTGAATTGGGAAAGAGGCACTTCGTTAACGTCTCTGAGTTCGAAAAGTTCTTGAACAACAAGGACAAAGGTCTCAGTGATGCGAGGCTACGTGATATGCGTAGTTTCTATTCTCGGCGCATGAGAAACGCCGAAAAGTCATTTGCTGTCGTGGAGATTATTACTGAGGAAAATATCCCTAACAGCAAACTGGTACTGTGTATTTTCCGGCAGTATTTGCCGGGAGAGGAAAGAGTCATGGTGCCATCATATTGTCTCAGAGAAGACAAAAGGGTAACGGCGCAAGTTCTCCCTCGCAGCCCCGCGGGTCGTTTCGAGGGAAATACCTTGTCTGCGTAAAAAGCGCGGACGATAGTAATAAGCTCGGAGGGTAAACACCTCTGAGCTTTATTGTATATATTGACTTTTGTACATACTATGTGATAGTATTTTTGGCAGACATCCTATAAAGAAAGAAGGCAAAGAACATGGGAAATGAAAGTGTTGTAATTGAGGGGAGTACGTACCGTATCGGAACGATGACAGAAGATGGGTTCACCGTCGTGGAGCCTCGTCTCGGTTTTATGAATAATAACCCTTTACTTAATAAGGTAATTAAAGTAAGTGAGCTTATTGAGCCCGCTATCTCCGAAAGACCAGAATGGAAAAAATCAAATCAGCCTTTCTTGAAGATGGAAATCTCGGGACTATGGTTCGTATTGTTGCGATAAAGGATTCAGAATATGGAGGTCGCTCCTATAAATGCCTCTGTTTTTGTGGAGGCAAGGAAGAAGTCCTCACTTTTTCAAATCGTTTTATTAAAGAGAGTGTATTTCCGAAGAGTAAAAGTCTCTCTTCTCTCTAAAAAATAGCCGGAGAAACCCTAAAAAGGACTCCGGCTTTATTGTATTGATTTTTGGGCTCAATCTGGTATATTTAACAAATGGAAATGGATGAACGCAAGCTCGATGAACTTTTACAAGTTACCCATGAGAATAATGAGATTTTGCGCTCAATGCGCCGTACGCAACGATGGAGCTCATTTTTTACGTTTGTCTACTGGGCAATAATCCTTGGTTCTATCTTTGGCGCGTACTACTATTTCCAGCCAGTGATTCAAAAGTATATAAAGACCGCACAGACTTCGATGGGAATTATTCAAAAGTTTGAAAGTACCGCGGGGGCAATTCCTACTGATATGCAAGCAGCAAAAAATTTGTTAGGAAAGTAGGGGGTATAAAATGTTTAATTTAGAATTTCTATTTTTTGAAATTCGAAGTTATTATTTGCCGAGGTAGCTCAGTTGGTAGAGCATTCGCCTGAAGAGCGAGGGGTCACCAGTTCAACCCTGGTCCTCGGCACAAAATAAAGGAGCCGAACGCGAGAGCGTTCGGCGACTTTTATTTTGTAGCCGAGGACCAGGGTTGAAAGGCGGAGGTGGGCACCTTGAGTGAAGCGAAAGGTCGCCGAGCCGGGGCCGAAGGTACTTAGCGGGTGAAAGTGTACTCACACTTGAGCGCGCTTAGTAACCTGTGGCCAACCCTAGTCCTCGGCACCACATACAAAAAGACCACAACGACGTTGTGGTCTTTTTGTATGTGGTGCCGAGTGAAGATAAAAAATCTTTCTCTTACACTGACTTAATTTTGATTGATTGCACGCGTCCTTTGTCGATCTTTGGAAGCTTGATGGTGAGGAGCCCATGGCGTTCGGTTGCGTCTACTTCTTCGGTCTCTACTTCTGCAGGAAGAAGAATGGTGCGCGAAAATACGCCCCAATAGAGTTCTTGGTAGAAGTAATCCTCAGGAGCGATTCCTTTTGGTGCTTCGCGCTTGCCTTTAATCGTTACCATTTCGCGCGTAACGGATACCGAAAGATCCTCTACTGCTACTCCTGCGACCATTGCTTGTATAATAATGAGGTCACTCGTTTGGTGTACATCGACGGCGAGCTCTCCTTCAGCTGGTTCATCGGTGTCCCATTCTGTGGTAGGCATCCCTCGTGAAGGTTGTTCTACCTCAATATTTTCTTCAAAATCAATAGGATGTCCTTTGTGAGAGATTGTCCCCGTGAGTCGTTCAAAGAAAGATTGTTTCATATAAAATAAAATAGTTAGTTGTTAGGATTAAGTCGTTTTACGATTTGAAGTAATACAATAATACCGAGAATAGCAATCCAGAACCGAGAGAATACCAAGAGTGTATTGAAGGTCCCGTTAATTTCTATTATAGATAAATTAAAGTATGCATGCAAGAGTGAAGCAACGATGATTCCCATAACCACGGCAATCATTTTTACAAACCAGGATTTGTAAAAAGAAAACGCAATAGCAAGACCGACAAGGGTAGAGCAGACCGTGTGTACCAGTGTTGCCCCTACGAAGCGCATGTTTCCATTGATGAGCATTTGTGCAACACCTATGTGGTTCATGTCATTAACGATATAGAGGATATTTTCCATTGCGGAGAATCCCAGAGCCGCAGTGATAAGGTAGATGACTGCATCAATCGGTTCGTCAAAGTACTTGCTCCTAAATGCAATAAAAAAGACGGTGGTATATTTTGCAATTTCCTCAATCGTTCCCCAGAGGGTAATCTCCACCGTTTGCTCTCTGGGTGCAAGAAAGTGTAATTTTAGCGCGATAATATTTGACCAGGCCATAATGGTCGGGAGAGATGAAACCACGAACTGCTGTAGGGGGAGTACAAAATATACGACGGCCATGCCGGCAAAAAAGGAAATAGCGATAAGGCCTGTTGGTTCTGGTGATTTGCGATCTTCCCGTAGCCAAAACCAAAGCCATACGAGGGCAGGAAGAACTCCCCACGCGACAGCAAAAGCAGTTGGTTTCCAAGCTATAAGGATTTCGGCCATGGTTCAACAATGAGGAGTGATTTTTCTGCGCGAGGAAGGATACCCCACAATTCTTCCGTAATAAAAGGGATAAAAGGGTGAAGCATTTTGATCGTTGTCGCCAGAATATTGAGAAGTATCCATTGCGCGGATTGTTTTGAACTTTCCCCCGTACCACTTAACCGCGGTTTCATTTCCTCAATAATAATATCGGCAAACGTATTCCAGAAATAATGATAAAGCTCTTCTCCTGCGAGGTGGAAGCGGTAGTTCTCGTAGTGAGTGGTGATACTGGTGATGGCTGTATTGAACTCAGCGAGGATTTCTTCGTCACGTTTTTCTAATACGGGACGAGGGGTGTAGAGAGACATACCTTCGGTATTCGAAAGAACGAAACGCGTCGCATTCCAAATTTTATTACAGAAATGTTTGTAGCCTTTTATTTTGTCTTCGGCGAGCGCGATGTCGTTGCCCGGCGTGTTGCCAATCACGAGTCCAATACGGAGTGCATCGGCGCCATACTTGTCGGTGAGCTCGATAGGGGAGACTACATTTCCTTTACTCTTGGACATTTTCTTACCATGCTTGTCGTTGACCATGCCGTGCAGGTATACGGTCGAGAAGGGAACTTTACCGGTGAGGTAAAGCCCAAAAATGACCATACGTGGTATCCATTTGAAGATGAGGTCTCTGCCAGTCTCCATAACATTCGTTGGGTAGAAGCTCAAATCTTTGGTTTTGGGGTATCCCAGGGCGAGGAGTGGCCATTGTCCTGAAGAGAACCAGGTGTCAAAGGTATCTGTTTCGCTCGTGAGGGGTGCCGAACAGGTAGGGCAAGCGCTACCTACTTTGTGGTCGATATCGAGTGTTCCTGCATTACAACTCGTGCAAACAAGTGCAGGGATCGGGATGCCCCATACAATTTGACGGGAAATGTTCCAATCCATCGTGTTGTCCATCCAGTATAAAAATATTTTCTCAAAGTTATCGGGGATGAATTTTATATTCCCTCCGCGTACCGCGTCAGCTGCGAGCTTTGCGAGGGGTTCCATTTTTACAAACCACTGAGGCATGACCCGAGGCTCGATGGTCGTACTGCACTTGTAGCACGTTGGCACCGCGTGCGCGTAATCCTCTATTTTTTCGATGAGCCCGAGCGCTTGCAGATCCTCGACAACTTTTGTACGGGCCTCAAGTATTTTCATACCTGAGTACTTACCACATTTTTCATTGAGCTTGCCATATTGGTCAATGACTTCAATGCGGGAAAGGTGGTGTGTCTCCGCCATACGGAAGTCGTTGTGGTCATGTGCAGGAGTTATTTTGAGCGCGCCAGTACCAAACGCAGGATCGACTTCTTCGTCAGCGATGATCACGAGGGGAAGTACTCCTTCGGGATGCTGTACTTCGATTGTTTGCCCGATGAATTGTTGGTATCGCTCATCAGTAGGGTTCACCGCAACGGCAACATCTCCAAAAATAGTTTCGGGGCGTACGGTAGCGACAATGAAGGGCCCATACTTTATATAGTAGAGTTTATCTGCTTTTTCAACGTTTTCGGTTTCGACATCGGAAAGGGAAGTCTGATGTTTGGTGCACCAGTTCACTGTGCGGTAGCCACGATAAACAAGCCCATCGCGATAGAGATTGCGAAAAGTTTCCTGAACTTCAGCAACGACACTCGCGTCGAGAGTGAACTTTTCACGGGACCAGTCGCATGATGCGCCGAGCGCCTTCACGTCAGCTTCCATATGCTTCTTGCTGTCGATCGTGAATGCCATGATCTCGTTGTAGAGTTCTTGGCGACCCATCTTGAAGCGTGAGCGACCTTCTTTTTCGAGTTTTTTTTCGTAGACGACTTGTGTTTCAAATCCTGCGTGATCGGCACCAGGAACCCAGAGTGCTTTTTTCCCTTGCATGCGCTGGTAACGCGTCATGATATCCTCGAGCGTAATGGTGAGTCCGTGTCCAGCGTGAAGGCGCCCGTTTGCATTGGGTGGGGGCATGATAATAGTAAAAGGCTCTTGGTGGCGAGCAGGTAAATTGTCGGGGTTAAAAAAACCGCTTTTTTCCCAGAGTTGATAAATCCGCGCCTCGGTAGAAGCAGGGTCGTAGGGCTTGGTAAGTTTTTCTGGAAGGTTGGACATCGTGGCTATATTTTATCATATTTTTCTGGAGGTTTGTAGGGGGGGTTGCTACATGTATAGATTCGTGGTACTATCAAAAGTGGGTAATATTGAAAAACGGAGGAAAAGGAAATGGATCTGAATCCGAATTGTTATGCATTTAACGATATGAGCCCGACTGCTTCTGTTCGGGTAAACCTAGGAAACATTGTCAGAAGGTTTGACTATAAACAACAGTACGACTGCTTCGTCCATACAAGGGATTATTGGTATTGGGTGCATGTGGAAAGGTTTTGGGACTGGTTCAAAAAGATCAATCGCGGAGGATGGACGAATGAAGAAAAGAAACTCCAAAGCATTGTCGAAAAAGTAACCCTCCATCATTACCCAGAAATGGACAATGATGAGATTTATGAAGAGGCCAAGAGAGTTCTCGCCACGTTTCTTTTTGAGAGGGGGAATATGTCGGTAGTTGAAACAGAAAAGTTTGAGCGGTTTAGGAACTATCTTTCTGACCTACTCGCTGTTCTGGAATAAAAATAACAAAAAACAAAACCACTCGGCAGGATTGCGGGTGGTTTTTTATGTCATCATTGCTTCAAGAGTATCTTTTGTTTGTGTATATATTATGCGACGGGTCTATTGATCTAGCCCGCTATGCTTTGTGTTTTTTGAAAAATGATATAATTACCCATACGTCCAATCAAGTTCAGTTTGATGTTGATTTTTCTCCCTCTACTCAACAAAAAAGAACAGAATCAAAACTTGTGCAATGGGTAATAAGAAACTCAGGGGGGATTATCCGGGATAATAATCAGGCGAACTATGTACTGTTGGGGTTTGTTGCCCTGCTCTTCGTTGCCTCACTCTTTTTGATTTTTAGGGGAGACAATAATGCTAATGAAAAAGCTCCAGCACGGGGATTACCACCACCAACGACGAGGGGAATTTAAACAGTAATGACCAAACAAACATTTTTATTTCAGAAATCAAAAAGGGTTTACCCTTATTGAGCTCTTGGTAGTTATTGCAATTATTGGTATTCTCGCGACGATTATTTTGGCGAGCTTGGATTCTGCTCGAGCGAAAGCAAGAGACGTAAGAAGGAAGTCCGACATACATTCTCTGACAACAGCATTGTCGCTGTACTACCTAAATCACGGAGCATATCCCGCTATTTCATATGCAGGTGTTTGTGGAACAGCTATCAATGGTGCTGATATTGTTTCTACGAGCTTAATGGCCGAGAAGCTTATGGTGGAATGCCTACCGTACCTTCGAATTCGGGTACCTGCGGAGATGCTTATTATGGAGGTACTTGGGGCCCTGATATGCAAGTGATCGCTATCTTGACCAAAACTCGAAAACCCCGATGCCTCATGTACCCAATGGGACCAGGCAACAAGTTGGTATAAAACAAACTCGGCGTGCAACGGGTTTTATATACAGGTTCTCCAATAATTTTTTTACTTTTTCTTTCTTAGTTCCGCGAGGGTGGGGCTCACGGACTTTGCAAGTTTGAGAGTTCCGTTCGCGACGATGTGTTTTTTAGATTTTGAACGGAGAACCCCTGCGACGCCAATCATGAGTCCGTTGTCACCTGAAAGGAGAATATGAGGAATGAAAAGTTTTGTTGCAGGAAGTTCTCGCGCAACCGCCTCATGAAACGAAGAGCGGATTTTTTTGTTGGCAGTGACTCCACCTCCGAGAATAATTTCTTTTACCTTATATTTTTTTGCTGCAGTGAGCGTTTTTGCGAGCAGGACTTCCGTGACGGAATCCTCAAAATCTTTGGCGACAAGTGCGCGATCATGGTCCGTGAAATTTTCAAATTTTTTGATTGCGTAGAGGACCGATGTCTTGAGTCCTGAAAAAGAAAAATCAAAGTCACCGGACTTGAGCATAGGGCGGGGAAGGGGGATGGTGAGCTTCTCTGTGGGAGGGACTTTTTCGGCAAGCTTCGACACCTCGGGTCCTCCCGGATATGCGAGCCCGAGCATACGCGCCACTTTATCAAAAGCTTCGCCAACCGCGTCGTCACGGGTTTGTCCCAGCATTTTGTATTTACCCACACTTGGCATCAAAACAAGCTCGGTATGTCCGCCAGAGATGAGGAGTGCGAGGGCAGGGAATTGGATAGTTGATAGTTGATAGAGGGTAGTTGATAGAGGGGAGGGTTTGAGGAGTGCGGTAGCGATGTGTCCTTCCATATGGTTGACGGGGATGACAGGTATCCCCCAAAGCGCACCAAGTGCTTCGGCGGTGTTGATACCAACCCAGAGCGCGGGTTCGAGTCCAGGGCCTGCCGTTACCGCTATTGCATCGAGGGGAGGAACCTTAAGGGAGAGAAGTGTCGATTTAAAAAGTTCAAAAAGCTCTAGTTCTTTGTGGAGGATTTTTGCGAGGGCGCGCTCTTCTTTTTCGGTGAGTATACGGGATGTCTTTAATTGTTTTGTGTACCCTGCTTCGGTGAGTGCGTGGAGAAGGAGCGGGATAATATTTTTTGCATGTTCACGTCGCGCAAGCGCAGGAAAAACACCACCAAATACTGCATGGAGGCTTGCTTGCGATATAAGAGTATTGGAGAGAACCTTGATTGTTTTAGGAATCGGTGAAGTTCTTGATGCTTCCACTATCGCAATACCCGTCTCATCACAGCTGGTTTCGATGGCTAGAATGCGCATTTATTTAAGAGGATTTTTACCTTGGATAATGCGAACAAGGATCATAATAATGGCAACGACAAGGAGGAGGTGTATCAAAAATCCGGCAATATGGAATATAAAGAAACTAAAAAACCAAAGTCCAAAAAGAAGAATGGCGAGTTTTACAATTGTTGTCATAGGAGGGTTAGCGCAAAGGAGGGTTTATTTTGCAGGATTCGTCGTTGCAATAGCGCATGGTCTTGGTGCTGTAGTAGAGAATAATAAGGAATACAATAGAGATAACTTGGCGTAGTAAAAAGATATTATCGGAAAAGTTTTCGTATCGCACAAAACGAATAATCGTAAAGTACTCAAAAAAGAGAAACATAAAAGTGGCAACCAGCATGTTTACAAACATAACGGCCCGGTTGCTTGGACTCGTAAGTCCGGCAAGGATGGTAACTCCGACAATACCAAAGAGTCCGATTACTAGATAAAAAGAACGAAGCTCAACGTCGAGCAATGCTGCTATCATGATCACCAGGCATACAAAGAAGAGATGTTCACGGATAAGTTTGCCGTAGTAATGAGGGTGATACCTAGCTGTTGAAGTTTTTTGTTCTTTTTCCATACATTATAGTATACAACAATATCTTAAGAAATGGAATGTGTGGTATACTCAGCATTATTAGTATTCGTTTAGTATTGTTACGTTATGCTTAAGGAATTTAAACAATTTTTACTGAGGGGGAATGTCGTTGACTTGGCAGTCGGTGTTGTTATTGGTGCTTCTTTTGGTACTATTGTGACCGCGCTTGTTTCTGACTTCCTCACTCCTCTTATTGCCGCCGTTGCGAAGGTCCCTGATTTTAGTGGAATGTTGTTTACTTTAAATGGGAGCAAGTTTATGTATGGGCATTTCCTGAATACACTCATATCATTTCTTCTGGTGGCGAGCGCAATTTTCTTTTTTGTCGTGAAGCCTATGAATGTACTTGTCGCAAGATCAAAAGAAGAAGAAGTGCCGAAGGTACTAACGACAAAGAAGTGCAAAGAATGTTTCAGTGAAGTGCCGATTGAGGCGAAACGTTGCGCGCACTGTACACAAGTATTAGGATAAAATTCATCTATGAAACAGTCATATTTTTTTAACAAAAAAGAATCGTACCTCTCTGCCGTTCAAGTCCCCGCACGATTTCGTTTTTATTTTACCGTGGCAGTACCGGCGATGATTATTTTGGTGACGCTGGGAGTGTTGCGTATCGCAGGAGAACTCCCCATGCTTGACTATCGTGAAGCGGACATTCATACCGCCGTGGTCGCAACCCTCGCAACCCTCGCGCGCCTCATGATAGCGTACGTGCTCGCGATTGTCGTGGCAATACCTCTGGCACTCCTTGCTGAAAAGAGTAATGCAAAAAGATTTTTATTGCCCGTGTACGACATTGCACAGTCAATCCCTATCCTCATCTTTTTTCCCTTTATTGCTCTCGCGTTTGTGAAGCTCGGTTTCAGCGAAGGGGCAGCGATCTTCATTCTTTTTATAGCTATGCTTTGGAAGCTCGTTTTCAGTATTATTTTTGGGTTGAATTCGTTGCCCAATGAAATAAAACAAACGGCGCAGATGTACAACATTACGGGGGTCAACTACCTCACCAAAATCCTCCTCCCCGCTATTATCCCTCAGCTCACCATTGGTTCTATTTTTGCATTTGCCGACGGGTGGAACTTTGTCATTGTTGCTGAGGTTTTGCATGCGTACATACCGAATGGTGTCGTCGCCAATGACCTCTTTGGGGTGGGATCGACCATGGTGGGTGCGGCAAGTGCAGGGAACGAAACCCTCTTTGTATACTCACTCATTGCGGTAGTTTCTATGGTCATCGTGCTCAACTTATCTGTATGGCAAAGATTATTAGCTTATGCAGAACGATTCAAATTCTAACAATATGATTATCGAGTTTAAAAATGTCTCAAAAGTTTTCCAGGAAGGTGCAGGGGATAACCTTGTTGATGTTTCTTTTTCTATTGAACGCGGAGAGTTTGTAAGTTTTGTAGGAGCGTCGGGTTCTGGCAAAACGACCGTGATGGAGCTTATCGTAGGGGCGACAGAAAAAACAAAAGGGGAAATCATACGCCCCAAGAATACTATCATGGTATTTCAAAAAGATTCACTCTTGCCGTGGCTTTCGGTTTTGGAAAATGTGATCCTCGTACTCCTCAATGAAAAAATATCTGAAGCAGAGAAAATAAAAATTGCGCACGAAAAGTTGGCACTTTTACAAATAGAAAAGTTGGCAGACAAATACCCCCATGAACTATCAGGAGGGCAAACCCAGCGCGTTTCCATTGCGCGGGCGTTGGCAGTGGACCCCGAAGTCCTCATTCTCGACGAGCCCTTTTCAGCACTCGACGAAAAGACAAAAGAAGAATTGCACAAGGATATTTTGAAGACGTGGAAAGAGCACGACCTCACCATTATTATGATATCGCACCAAATCGAGGAGGTGGTACTTTTGTCCCAGCGAGCATTTGCCATGAGTGCCAAGAAGATTTCTGCCGAAATCGAAATCCCATTTGCTTACCCACGCAATGCAGAAGACGAAATGTTTATGAAGAAAATTGTGGAAATTCGTCGCGCACTGTAGGGAGTGGTAGGTTTTTTATAAAAGTATGGGAGAGAAGATTACGTACACCTACAAAAAAAGTAAACGCGCAAAAAGAGTTCGCCTTGCGGTATTTGGTGATGGAAGCGTCATGGTTACGAGTCCTTTTGGTGTTGAGTTTTCAATTATTGAAAAATTTATTGCGGATAAAAAACAGTGGATTTCTGACAAGATAACATTTTTCAAACATACGGACAGAAAGGCTTTCCGTATCTTCTCCCGCAAGGACTATTTGGAGAATAAAGACAGGGCCCTCACACTCGTCACGGACCGTGTGAGGTTTTATAATCAGACCTTGGGGTATTCCTTCAACAAAATCTTTATCAAGAATCAGAAAACTCGGTGGGGGAGTTGTTCAAGCAAGAAAAACCTAAGCTTGAATTATAAGATAGTATTTTTATCACAAAAACATCAGGACTATATTATTGTGCACGAAATGTGTCACTTGAAGGAGTTTAACCATTCAAAAAAATTCTGGGCGTTAGTGGAGGAGACTCTTCCTGACTATTTGGAAACAAAGAAAGAGCTTCGCAATTACGAGTTATTTTACAAATAATTCTTTCTGTGGGTGGGGTAATATTGCCTCGCTTCGCTCGACTGAGTTTGTGGGGTCGCTTATTTTTCTTCTAAAAAATTATGGCTGCGCCATCACCAATCATAAAAGAGTAAAGCAGGTTACTTGTTTAGCTCATGAATGTAAAAACCTGCTCATTTCTGAGCAGGTTTTTACATTCATGACCCCACGGGGAATCGAACCCCGATTTACGCCGTGAAAGGGCGCTGTCCTAACCGTTAGACGATAGGGCCGTTAATTCAACCCGCATAGTATAGCAATTTTTGTCAAAAATGCAAAAAAGTGCTAGATTAACGAAGGATTGTTGTTTTTTGTGCAGAGCGATCTTTCCTAGGAAGGAATTGCCTTCCTAGGTCTCTTTGCAAAAGAGTGACAACGCATTTCTGTTTATGCCCAAGGCACGAATCAGTTGGTTCGGATGTGGCTGAGTGGATGAAATATAAACTGCTTTATATTTCATCCGAACAAAAGTATTTTTTTGTGAGGTGGCAAACACGCAGCCACAGTCTCTTTGCAAAAGAGCGACAATACGAGTTTACGAAGTTTATTGGAGATGTGGCTGAGTGGTTGAAGGCACCGCACTCGAAATGCGGCATACGGGAAACCGTATCGTGAGTTCAAATCTCACCATCTCCGCCTTCGCTTATTTGAAGCAGAAGTACCAAAAAATTAAAAACTAAATAACGGGCGGTTAGCTCAGATGGTTAGAGCGCTACATTGACATTGTAGAGGTCGGAGGTTCGATTCCCCCATCGCCCACAAAAAATGAATCAAATGAGTAGCATTTGATGATTATTTTTTGCCAGGTGATGGGGGAATAAATTCCATGACCAAGTCCGATTCTACTGAATCGCCATCGCCCACAAACATAATCAAAAAACTTACGGCGATAATTATAAAAGGAAATCCAAAGTTTATAGACCATAATATAAAAGCAGACAAATTTTATAAAAGTATTAAAAATTTCCTAGAGGCCCTAGGTTATGAAGCTAAATTTAATAATGGTGAGCCCTATACTTCCCCAGAAAAAGCAGATCTGTGGATCGGTCACTCAAGAGGTTACCTTAGACTAAGGTTTGCTCTCAAAGGAACACACATACTTGCTTTCGGTTCTTCTTCAAAGAATGCTATCAATCATCCGAAAGATAACTCTGTTAAAATTGCGTATCCTTCAGATGTCTTGCCGAATGAGTTTCATTATGTATTTACAAAAAAAATGAGGGAGGCTATTTTAGCACAATCTTTTTGATCGATAGTTTCTGAAATCCACGCAATTCACCCATAAACAAAATCTTTTATTAGCGACGTAGACGAATCACCAGATTCTAACCTAGCAAGGTTACATCTTGGATGCAGACTCTTGGACGAAGACAAAAAGAAAAGTAATCTTTTGTATGTTTGAGCACTACACGTAAGTCATCCTACTGAACGAGGAGCTAATATAGGTTAATACCGCGTGGTCTCTGCCACACGGACCTATATTTGCAAGATTCTTGCGACCTGACAGGATAGAAAGTACTGCAGTTGCGGGAAATACACGGTGAGTAGCTCGCCTGATCAGCGAGTGACACTTTCATAATCAATGCGGTCGATGGTAGGGAATCGACGCCTAACGTGAAGAATGGTTAGTCCGACGCGAAGTAAGCCTTGATAAGCTGAAATGAGCGATAGGATTAGACTGCAGTAAAGAAGTGCCACGGAAAGGTCTACCACTTTCCGCGGTTTTTTATGGTTTATGGTATACTTTATTCATGAACAGGAGAAGGTAGGAGTCCTGTTTCTTAAAATAAATTTATGAACACATACAACTGGTACTCACAATTAATGAAACCAACATGGGCGCCACCCTCGTGGGTTTTTGGTCCCGTGTGGAGTGTCTTATATCTAATTATTGCCATTTCATTTGGCAAAGTTTTCATGATGGTGTGGTTACGACAGATTTCTTTTGTTATCGCTCTGCCGTTCATTTTGAATCTTATTTTTAATTTTGCATTTACCCCACTACAATTTGGGTTGAAAAATAATCTGTATTCAGCTATTGATATTATTCTCGTTCTTACTACTCTTGTGTGGGCGATTGTCGCTATTTATCCGCATGTTCGGTGGGTTGCGTATGCGCAAGTCCCGTACTTACTGTGGGTTTCTTTTGCTACGGTTTTGCAATTGAGTATTACTTTTTTGAATAGGTAGGAAATTTCTATGAACAACGAAGTCGAAGAAAATATCGCACGCCTGCGCATAGAAAAATATGCAGAGAAGGAAACTCCTGAGTTTTTTGCTGACGTGGAGCGGTTGAAAGCAGGGGAGCCATATGCATACATTTTGGGATGGAAAGATTTTTTGGGGGTGCACATTGACCTCTCGTGCAAACCTATTATTCCCCGCGCAGAAACAGCGCATTGGACACTTCGCGCTATCGAGGAGCTGAAGGCACGAGAAGCAGAGTTGGGTCGCCCTCTCCGCACCTTTGACGCGTATGCAGGTTCAGGAAACGTGGGGTTGGCAGTAGCGAAGCATATCCCCGCAGCATTCGTGGAGATTAGCGAGCTTGATGCCGAGCTTTCGCCTGGAATTGAGGCGAGTGCACGCTTGAGTGGGATTTTCGATGAGCAGGTTCGGATTATCCCTGGGGACTCTCTTGAGGCAGCTACAGGACTCTATGACGCTATCTTTGCAAATCCTCCGTATATTCCACCGAGTGATTTAGAAAACCTTGATCCCGACATGGTAGCACATGAGCCACACCTTGCTTTTTTTGCAGATGACGGGGGGAATCAGTTTCATAAAGTTTTGATCGACGAGGCGTGGGATTTCTTGTTGCCCGGGGGTGCCGTGTATATTGAAGCGGACGAATATCAGCGACCTGCGATAGAAGCGTTGATCAAGGAAAGCGCCCATGTTTGGACGTATGAATTTTGGGAGGACCAATATGGGCAGGTGCGCTTTCCGGTATTGCGGAAGATTATATAAGCAATCGAAAATAAAAAACGTGAGAGGTTGTTGCCCCTCACGTTTTTTATTTCGTGCAATTACTGCGTGTGTAATGTTTTGTAGATATCTTCGAGGGCACGTACTGCATCACCGGCAGCGATGTTGTTTTGATGATAGAGAATGTTCGTACAATCTCCTGCTGCCCAGACTCCTTTCGTCCTTGTTTGTTGTGTCCATGGGTCAATGACAACCTGTCCGCGCTCGGTAAGCTCGGTCACTCCCTCCAAAAATGCGGTGTTGGGAATTTGTCCGATTTCTATAAAAATGCCACCGACAGGGAGCTCTGTTACCTCGTTCGTTACCTTTTCGCGATACACAATAGCATTCGCAAAAACATCACCCTTTACTTCAGTAATTTCTACATTACGTACGGAGCGCATGTTGGTGTGTGTGAGAACTTTTTCTACGGTGATAGGGTCTGCACGGTCAAAGTCTGGACTGCGGTGAATGAGGGTTACGCTTTTCGCATAAGCGAGAAGCTGTGCGGCGGTTTCAAATGCTGCATTACCACCACCGACGACGGCAAGGTCTTGTCCTGCGAACATCGGGCCGTCACAGGAAGCACAGTACGTGAGCCCCTTGTGTTCAAACTTATCTGCTCCTGTTGCGACGAGCTTGCGTCGATGACTCCCGGTTGCCACAAGTACGGTGCGGGTTGAGTAGGAAGCTTTATTCGTTGTTACAATGAAGCCTTCTTCTTGAGGTTCAACCTTTTGGACTATTTCATCGTGAATCGAAAGTATGTCATCAGCGTATGCCTCTACGTGTTTTCTAAGTGAAGAAGCGAGTTCTTCTCCGGAGATAGTGATAGCACCAACCCAGTTTTGGATATCAGGAGAAACAGCAGACTGTCCTGCAAAGGTTTCTGCACAAATGAGGGTTTTGAGACGTTTGCGTGCGGCGTATACTCCCGCTGCTGCGCCAGCTGGCCCACCACCAATAATAATAAGGTCGTAAATAGGTTCCATAAAAATAATAAAAAACTAATGAACTGAGTAATCGAATACTGAGAACCTCTTGCGAATCTCACCGCACTATAAACGAGCAAACACTATGCTTGCCGTCTAAAACTTCAAAATTCCTTCTGCAAATCACTAATTTTGTCTCAATGTATCTCGATACGTTTCGTCAAAATTAGTGATGTTCACTGAGAATTTTGAAGTTTTAGACAGGCATGAGGTTCTAAACAGGTTCTTATATCTTCTTTGGGCGACGGAGGAATGCAGGAACAGCGCTCCAGTCCTCGTTGTCTTCTGCTTCGAGGTCAATAATAGCAATAGGCTCTTTCTCTTGCTTTGTTATGGAGACATCACGTACCGCCTCTGCTTTTTTTTGTTCTTGTTCAACAAAGCTGTTGTTGATTTCACCAGGGCGTTCTGCGCGTCGCTCCTCGTGTTTTACTGGTTGCTGTTTTTCTGCACCTGAAAAAAGATTTTGTTTCTCAATGCTTTCAGGAAAGCCTGATGCGATGACGGTAATCTTGATTTCATTTTTCTTGAGTTTTTCGTCGCGAATAGCACCAAAGATGACGCGTGCATCAGGATCAATAGAGTCGGTGATAATCTTTGCTGCTTCTTGAATCTCGTGCATACGAAGGTCGTCGCCTCCTGCAATAGCAAAGAGGACACCTTTTGCTCCTGACACAGATAGGTCGAGGAGGGGAGAGTTGATTGCAGCGAGGGCTGCTTCTTGTGCACGGTTTTCACTACTAGAAGATCCAATACCAAGGAGTGCTGACCCTGAGTCAGAAAGGATTGCGCGGATATCGGCGAAGTCTACGTTGATAATTCCCGGCGTTGTAATGAGATCAGAAATTCCTTCGACGGCTTGGCGGAGGATTTCATCACTCATAGTAAAAGCAGATTTAAAGGTTGTGTCTTTGTCGGCAACAGAGAGGATACGGTCGTTGGGAACAATAATGAGTGCATCGACTTGCTTACGCAATTCATCCAAACCTTGTTCTGCAAGTTTTCCGCGGTGAGATCCTTCAAAGGTAAAAGGACGTGTTACCACACCGATGGTGAGGGCACCTTGTTCTTTTGCAATTCCTGCAACAACAGGCGCTGCTCCTGTACCCGTACCGCCACCCATACCACCGGCAATGAATACCATATCGGCACCTTTGAGTACGCCTTGAATTTCTTCTTTTGTTTCTTCTGCAGCACGCTTACCTATCTCAGGGTTCATGCCTGTCCCTAGTCCACGGGTAAGATTTTTTCCAATGTGGATTTTTTTCTGTGCGAGGGAATGATGTAAATCTTGTGCGTCAGTGTTCATGACAATAAACTCAACACCTTTAATTTTTGAGTTTACCATATGATTCACCGCGTTCTTTCCGGATCCGCCGACGCCGATAACTTTTATGCGTGCAAATGCTTCTACTTCTGGTTCTACTTTAGCCATGGGTTTAATCTGTAATTACTATTAAGTATTAGTAGAATACCAAAATAGGGAAAGGAATACAAATACAAGGGAGGGTTTGCCGTAGGCAAACCCTCCCTTGTATGAAACAAAGCTACCCTTTATGAACCCTGACGACTTCCGCCGTTCTTTTTATGGTAAAAATGGCTTAACCCAACCTTTCACTATTCCCCAAGCCTCATTCAATCCTGACTCCATTATTTCTTTTGGTTTTTGGATTGCATAGAGTGCAAGCCCATAGGCAACGAGCCACGAAGAATCTTTGACGGGATATTTAGTTGCGTTTGCTGTAGTAGGGTGCGCAAGAGAAGAGGGAAGTTTGAGGGTTGCTTTTGCAAGGTCCTCAATCGTAGCAATACCTGCACCACCACCCGTGAGCACAATACCAGCAGGGAGGAGACCGTTTCTCCCAATCTTTTTCAAATGTGATTCAATAAGTTCAAAGATGTCAGCCAAGCGAGCCTCAATAATATCTTCGAGCTTTCTCTTTGAATAGGTGCCACCCGTACCACCGAGTTTTATTTTTTCGGCTTCTTCGAGGGGGATTTTGAGTCCTATTGCAATGTCGTTCGTGATGTCGGTAGAGCCAATAGGGAAGATCTGGAGCGAAATAGGAACTTCATTTTCAAATACGGCAATAGATACCGTTTCTGCACCAATGTTTACCAGGGCGCATCCTACAGTACTCTGTTTTTTACTGAGTGCCACGAGCCCCGCTGCAATAGGGGAAGGAACGACCTCATCTACCTCAATGCCGAGTTCTTCGATGGTGCGGATAATATCATTGAGGTGTTGTTCAAGGCAGGTAACGAAGAGCATTTTTACTTCAAGTTTGGTGCCCGTCATACCAGAAGGGTTTCCAAGTACTTCTTTTCCGTCAAGTTTATAGCGAATAGCGACACGATGAATGATACGCTTGTTCGTGGTGCGCGACAGGCTTTTTTCGGCGGCAACTTCTGCATTGTGCATGTCAATTTCAGTAACTTCACCCGAAGCCCGCGAGATTGTGCCTGTTCCATGACCGAGGACGGATTCAATACCAATTCCTCCCACGGAGAGAAATGCATTTTTGATTTTCAAATTTGCCATTTTTTCTGCATGAGCAATAGCCAAGGAGATGCTTTTTATTGCATCCATTTTGTTCACAATGTATCCGTGGCGTAGTCCGCGTGTTTCAGAAACACCCGTACCAATAATGCGGGGAGTTTCACCGTGCTCGTGCATCATAATAACCACACGCGTAGCATGGGTGCCAACATCGATACCGGTTGCGATGTGTTTAATAGGTGCGCGCATAAGAAAGATAAACCTATTGTAGCAAAGATGCCAGAATCGTCCAACTTTTTAGTTTTTAGTCACGAGAGATACTATAGACGTATACGGCCGATAGTATATTATACGTCTATAGCGAAAAAGAGAGACTTTAAATTTTAAAGAGAGTGCGAATTTTTTTCTCCTGCGCCTCCATCTTTGGACTATGGTCGAGGCCTTTTAAATGGAAAAGTCCGTGGATAAAAAGGAATCCAATAAAGTTGGTATACGAGCGACCAAAGAGAGGTGCTTCTGCGCGTGCTTTTTTGAGATCAAGAAAAATTTCCCCCACATTTTTTTCGAGCGGGAAAGAAAGAATGTTTGTGGCGTTATCTTTTCCTCGATGAACACGATTAAGTTCGCGGGACTTACGAGAACTTACAATCACAAAGGAACATTCATAATCTGCACCAAGGATGGCCTCAGTCATTTTAGCAAAAGGCAAGCGGGGAAGCTTGCCTTTTATCGTATTGGTAATCGAGAGTGACATAAGAGTAAATTAAAATTTCAAATTTTTAATTTAAAATTTTTAAATCACTTAAGTGTTATTTTATCGACGACCTTTTGTTTTCTTTTCAGGAAGTTTGCCAAGTTTTTCAAGAAGCTCGTATTCTTTGCGCATACCGAGAACAACGAGCGCATTCTTTTTCATTTTTGAATGATTAGGCTGACGCTGGCTGTAACGGATAGAGCGAACACGAGGAATAACACCTGAGCCCTGTACGCGCTTGGTAAAGCGACGAATAAGACTTACGGCGTTCTCATTATTGTTTTTCTTGACTTCTGCGTTTACTGTAGACATAGGCAATATCCTACCATAAAGGCTTTTTGGATGCAAATTATCGTAACTCCTCCTTTAAGTGCTTTACAAATTCAGGGAGATCGGTGAGCTTTACGGTCTCTTGAGAGCGCGTTTCCATATTGCGAATAATTACTGTTTCGTCCATAGCTTCTTTTTGCCCAAAGATAATAGTGTAAGGGGCACCGCTTCGTTCAGCGATAGCAAGTTGTTGACCGAGGCCATCTTTTGAGAGGGCTTGTGCAATAGGCACGTGCGCCTTGCGGAGTGTTTCAATAATACCAAAACTCTTTAATTTTGCTTCGGACCCAAGTTGAATAAAATATACCTTTGGTTTTTTCAAAATACGAGGATCGAGAGGTTTGTGCGAGGGAGACATGATTACACGATCTACACCAATACCACCGCCAACAGCCGGTACATCTTTTTTGCTCCCCAGCGCGCGCGCAAGGTAGTCATAGCGGCCACCGCCACCAAGGGAAAGCGGAGTTGGTTGTTCAGTACCGTCAGAAGATTCAGCAGGAGTCTCGATAATCTCAAACACCGTACGCGTATAGTAGTCGAGTCCGCGCACGAGGTTGTTGTTGATGCGATAGGAAATATTCATTGCTTCAAGATATTCGATCACTTCTTTAAAGTGGTGGCGACAATCATTACAGAGTGACTCAATAGGTGTTGGTGCATTTTTCTTGAGTCCTTGGCATCGCGCGTCCTTGCAGTCAAGGAGGCGAAGTGGATTTGTCTTGATACGTTCACGGCAGTCAGGACAAATAACCGTGCTCTGTTTTTTGTAGTAGTTGGTGAGCGCACGAAGGTATGCCCCGCGACATTCTTTGTCTCCAATACTGTTAATCTCTACTGAAATATTTTTGAACCCTGCTTCGCAAAGGATGAGGGTCATCGTACGGATGATGAGTGCATCAGCAATACTTTTTGAAGTCCCAAGAATCTCAAGTCCAAACTGTCGCAACTCGCGCAAACGTCCTCGTTGGGGATTTTCATGACGGAAAAACGGCCCATAGTTGTAGAGCATGACCGGCTGGGGAAGTGCCTGCATCCCATTCTCAATATATGCGCGCATAATAGCTGCGGTACCTTCGGGGCGCATCGCGAGATGGTCACCACCTTTGGTTTTGATCGTGTACATTTCTTTATCACGAATATCGGTACCAATCCCGAGACTTGAAGTGAAGACCGCCTCACGTTCGAGGATAGGAGTTTCGATAGGGCGGAACCCGTAGTAGATAGCAATCTCAGATGCCTTTTCAAAAAAACCTTGATATGCGTAGTATTCTTTGTCTAAAAGATCACGCATACCCTTGGGGCTTGCAATGTCTTCGTCTTTTATTTTCTTTGGTTTTTCGGTGGTCATAGTTGTTGTTGTCTAAATTCTCCAGGGAGAACATTGATAGCAGTAAAGGGGAAGAGTCGTAAAAACGGTTTCCCTACAATTAAATTTCGCGGTACGGGTCCCCATGCGCGCGAGTCAAAACTTCCCGCACGGTTGTCACCCAGCATAAAGTATTCATCAGCACCGAGCCTACGCTCAAGGTAGCCCCCGAGAGGATATTTGATATACGGTTCTTGAAGGTTGGTAATGAGTTTTCCCTCTGCGTCGGTGATAGAGACCTTTCCTTGTTCATCAATATGTACCGTTTCCCTGGGGAGACCTACCACACGTTTAATGAAATATTGTTTTGTGTTTTTTGGGTATTTAAAAATAGCTACATCGCCCCGTGCCGGGTTACCAAGATTGTAGGAGAGTTCATCAACAATGAGGTACTGTCCATTTTTGAAAGTAGGATCCATCGATGCACCTGATACGATGAATGGCTGTACAATAAAGAGACGAATAGGGACGACAATAATGAGCGCGATAAGAATAAAGCGAAGTGTCTCCCACGCCTCTTGTCGAAATGAATGCTTCTTTAAACTTTCGGTGATAGTAGGTTCAGTCATTCGTTATTGTCCCTATCTTAAAACATTCGACTACTTGATGCAAAGTGGGAATGTGTGGTATAGTGTAAAAATGTTAGAATACTCGTTTCATGAATCTCTGAAAAATAGCAATACTCAAACGGGAACCCCTGTTTCAAAATTTTTTGAGTACACAGAAGCACATGCTCATGATGGAGTAGGGGAAACTCTTTCAACTTCGCAAGTTCTTCTTGAAACACTGCGCAACAGCGAGGGGGTTTTTTTTGAGGATGTTAGTTCTATGTACCCGCTTATTGACAGTCGTATCCTTGTTCGACGAGAAGATGTTGAGATGGTGATGCATAGTCTTTTTGAAAATCGTGATATTTTAATTGACCCAAAAGGACTGTATCCAAATGTTGCATGGTGGGATCTTGCACAAGGAAATGAAGGGCTAAAGAATGCATTTCTTGAAGGCCGTGCGCATTTAAATGGAGTAGTTGCTGTTGTTGGTTTTGAACCAAGTGAAAAACTAGATATTGTTGACCAAAAAAATATCCTCGACGAACCATCTCTTTTTTGGGGAGCCGATGGATCTAATCTTGATCGTCATTTTGTTGCGTCAGCTCGAGGAACCGTAAGTCATGATGATCTCCGTTTTATTGTTTTCCGTTTTCCTTATCAACACTTTCCCGAGTCAGAAATGACTGATGCAGAAATTGAGGGCGGCGAAAAAAATCCACAAGGAAAGTTGCAGTATATTTTCCGGGGGATATATTTACCAAAGACAAAAGGTCAGATTGTTCACTAATTATAAATAATAAAAAAAAGCGCCCGGATATCATCCTTGGGCGCTTTGCTATTTCCGTTTGTTTTCTTCCTCCGTTTGACACCTGACACATCTTTCAACATGAGGGTGTCGTAGGAGTCGCTCCTTCTGAATTGCTTCTTCACATTCAGTGCAGAACCCGTAAACCCCGTTATCACATCGTTCTATTGCAGTGATGATTTGGGGAATAAGTACTCGCACTTTGTAGTTTATTGCTGCCGCAAGGAGTCCTTCACGATGAATGGCCTCCCTTGTTTTTGCGAGTTTTGCAACAAGATGTCTCCTGCGGTCAGCAAGAAACTCTCGAGAAAAAACCTCCATAATTTCCTCCTGATATCAACAAACCTAACTATAGCATAGTTAGGTGAAAAAGTAAAGGAGTCAAAAAATACCATTTTTGGTACACTATTCCCATATGCAATACACTATCGTTGGTCTGGGGAATCCAGGAGAAGAATACGCACAGACACGTCACAATACCGGGCGTATGATTGTGGAGGAATTTCGCAAAAAAAATGATTTTTCTGAGTGGGTAGGGGACAAAAGTGCAAAGGCACTTGTTTCGAAAGGTGTGTGGGGTAAAGACAAAGTGACGTTGCTCATGCCTGACAATTTTATGAATGTTTCAGGGAAGAGTGTTGTGATTTTTGTAAAAAATGCGAAAGAGGCTGAGCGTACCATGGTTGTCTATGACGACCTCGACCTACCCCTTGGTTCAATGAAAATTTCTTTCAACCGAAGTTCAGGCGGGCATCGCGGTCTCGAGTCTGTTATCAAAGCACTTAAGACTCGTGCCTTTGCACGGTTGCGGATTGGCGTTTGCCCCACGACCCCAACGGGAAAAATGAAGAAGCCAAAGGGGGAGGAGGCGATACTTGATTTCATCGTTGGTCCTTTTAAAAAACCAGAAGCCGAAGAAATGAAAAAGGTTATCAAAAAAGGTGCTGAAGCTTTGGCGTGTTTCCTTGAAGAAGGGCGCGAGATTGCGACAGGGAAGGTCAACTAGTGCACCTTCTCGAGGAGAGGTTTTTAATAAGCAAACCAGAAAGGGGGCGAACGCTTTGCGTTCGCCCCCTTTCTTCTAAGTAACCCTTCTCCTTCGTCTTATGCCTTCGCTCCGTAGGTTAAGGTCATCTTCTGATCCTTTGCTTCAAAAAGAGAAATGGTGAATGGGTAGGTACGTCCGAGTTCGAGATTTTTCTTGAGGTTTTCTTCAGAACCAAATTCTGAAACATGAACGAGTCCCGCAATACCTTCCTCAAGAGAAACAAGTGCGCCGTAGTGATTGAACTTAATCACAATACCGGTTACCGTGTCACCCTTGTGGTAGCGACTCTCCGCATCTTTCCAAGGGTTTTCTTTGAGTGCTTTGAGAGAAAGAGAAATCTTTCCGTCTTTAATCTCAATAACTTTTACGCGGACTTTTTCACCGAGTTTAAAGATTTTACGTGGATCATCAACGAGGCCCCATCCGATTTCTGAAATGTGTACCAAGCCTTCAACCCCATTTTCAAGTTTTACAAAGACACCAAAGTCTACAATGCCGGAAATAGATCCTTCGAGTTCATCACCCGTTGAGTATTTGTCAGAGATTTCGCGCTTCTCTTTTACTCCTTGTTCCTTCTCGGAGAAAATGAGTTTGCCTTCTTTTGGTGCTGCGCCAATAATAGTTACGGCAATACGTTCTCCTATGAGCTTTTTGAGTTCAACAAGAATCTTGTCCTTGTCACCATCTTCAACGCGAGGATAGTGTTCGCTCTTCAACTGTGATGCAGGAAGGAATCCTTGAATACCTTGCCATTCAATAATAAGACCACCCTTGTTCGCATCTTTTACGGGGAGCTCAAGCATCTTCTTGGACTTGATTGCTTCTTCTGCTTCGCTCCAAATAATAGCCTGACGTGCCTCCTTGAGAGAAAGTTCGATATACCCGTCATCATTATTGAGGTCAACAACCTTTGCGGTAATGATGTCACCAATGTTCAACTTCTTAATAACGTCGCGCGCATTGATAAACTCACGACCATAAATAATACCAGTACCGATTGGCCCGAGGTTGATGTATACACAAGATTTCTCAACGCCGAGGACAGGGCCTTCGACAAGAGATTCAAGCTCAGGTAAATCTTTGACATCCTGCATAAGCGTTGCCATGAATGACAACGGTGTCTCTACTGCAACTGATTCAGCTTCTATTCCTTTTTTCATATATATAAATAAAATCCCGACGAACCATTGCGCCTTAAAAAAGCGTAATGACAAGCGGGAAAAATGAACTTCGGTTCTGCGCGTAACGGTCGTGGCGGGGTCGCGTAGGGTTAGCCTTTGCTCTGCTTGTTATTAACAGATGCACTATAGCGTATTTGACTAGAAAATGCAATGAGGTGTAACGGCGGGGCGGGGGCGGGCTCTTCTGCGAAGAGCCC
>MNVN01000013.1 GCA_001871765.1 Candidatus Nomurabacteria bacterium CG1_02_43_90 | reverse complement strand
GTTCTCCACAAGGATACACTATCGAAACTGTTAATGGTATTTTTACTAGCAAGAATGGAGCTATTGCAAACAGGGATGCATTAAAATTCTATTTTGAGAAAACATATAACAACGAAAAATTAACCATCGACTACCTCCTCAATCCCACCCACCTTGGTGGTCTCGGCGACCTTGCTATGGCGGTATACCAGAAGGCATTTGAAAATGAGACGGTTGCAGACTATGACCTCATTGAAATGCTGAATGATGCCAGCGCAAAAGTCAAAACACAAAAGCTCCTCCTTGTTGCCCATTCACAGGGCAATTTTTATGCCAATAGTTTTTATGACACCATTGTTGATACAACGGGAGGTATACCCGCGAAATCCATCGGTATTTACAGTGTTGCAAACCCTGCAAGCCGTGTTGCGGGCAAGGGAAGTTGGATCACTTCAGACACTGACAGGGTCATCGCTGGTCTTGTCGCACACCTTGCCCCCTTTCATACTATTATGCCTACTAACGTCCATATTGCCGAGGTTGCAGGCGACACAAGCCTCTCTGCTGGTCATAATTTTTCCGAAGTCTATCTCAAGTACAAGGGTACACAAATCGTAAAAGGGATCCAGGAATCTCTCGATAAATTATCCTCAGATCCTACTCGTTCTAAGAACACTCCTTGTATTGAACCGCCAAAAATTACCCTTACCCACAAAGCTGAAGGATTGACCCTTGCTGTACTTGATACCTCAATCAACACCACAGGATCTGCTTTTGCTATGTCGTATGATACCTATAGACAACTTGCCGTTATGACTTATCAGGGCGGAGTAGTCGTTACAAAGGGGATTACACAACTTGTTTCGGCGGTAGCTACTTTATTAAAAGGCGATACGGGAAATCTTGCGGTAAAGAATAGTGCCTCCGTCATTCTTGCTGATCAGGCACAGCCACCAGAAGCGCAAGTTTCGCCCACTGGTAGTCAACCATTGGAAAAGAAAATCGTTGCAGTTGTTCCTCTCCCTCTACAAGACCCAGTTATTGATGTTGCACCAGAACCTGTTCCTAATCCTACTGAACCAGCTGTTATCGAAAGCCAGATCCCCACAGAACCTGTCCCCGAAAAAGAACCTGTCGAGACCAAACCTTCAATTTTTGGGCCCGGTGGTTTCTCGGGTTTTGGCGGAGGAGCTCCCTTGGCACCCATAGTAAAAGAAGTCGAAGCAGCCGTGGTCGTCGACACTCCTGTCGCCCTAGAGCCAGTCATGCCACTCGTGCCTGCGTATGAAAGTAGTGCTGTACCTTTGGCGCCTGCAGACACAAAACTTTCAAGTGCCGAGATAAACTTTTCGGGGACCTATAGCAATGCCACTACATTCGATAAGATAATTTTTGAACTAAAAAATACGTCGCTTGATACGGCTACCTCGAGTATTACCCGCCCGCTCACCGCGACAAAAGGAGAAAACCTCTTATATGAAGAAAAAATAACCCTTGATAGTGAAGGTTCGTGGCAATATCGCGTGCGTCTCGAAGATAGTACTGCAACGACGAGTACTGCATGGTCAAGTGTTATGTCGTTCACCCTTGCCACAAGCACACCCGTTATTCTTAAAAAAGTAACATTACCCTACCAACAAACAGACGATACTGCTCATACACAAAGCCACGAGGGAATGTATTCAATCCAAACGCATATTCACCCCGCTTCAGAATCAGTATGGGATATAAAGAAAATAGCAATACGCTTTAATCCTGCTGATGACAACAATTTATCAATAAATGACTGTAAACTCGCAGATATTTCATTCCCTGTGCATAGTGGTGCATGGAATGGAACACAAAATAATATAGCAGCCATGTGGATGATCAAAGCATGGGCGGGGGTAACTGTACGAGCTGATGATACTACAAAGACCTGTACTTATTTTGCTAATTTCGGGAACCTCGCTGTCCTTGATGGGGGTGTTGACTACGATATGGTTTTCTCGGGACAACCGGTGGCAGGTACACTGTTTCAAATATACGGATCACCTCAAGATACAGCAGTCGGAACCTTTGGACACTTCCTTTATGGAGAGAATGCAAGCTCTACTCCCGACGAACAAGTAGCGGACGCATTCTTTGAAATTGCAACGAGTACCGACTTTGTCGTAGCGCAAGACATTACCCCTCTTGCTCCTTTAGGGACAACGGCAACAACGACACAGGTAACTTTTTCTGGTACGTACTCTGATCCGGAAGGGAGCTTCAATTCGCTTCGCTTTGAAACAGAAGCAACGAGCACCACAGGGAACAGTAGTAGTGGTGCACTTTTTTCTATACCGCGAGTCCTCGGGGTAGACATACCCTTTTCAGAAGTTATTGATTTCACGAGCGATGTTCCTCTAGGGGTTCGCTACCGTGTGCAGGCATGGGATCCCAACTTTTGGGGACCGCAAGGCTCGAATACAGCTTGGAATGGTTCAACAGGATATTCAGACTGGAAATACTTTAATTTTGAACCCACACCCCCTGCTCCCGTTGTTGCAACCAGTACTCCATCTGTTGTAATCAACGAAATCGCGTGGATGGGAACGGAGGCAAGTGCAAACGATGAATGGATAGAGCTTCTCAATACGACGAATACACCGGTCGACCTTACGGGGTGGACATTGCGTGCGGCAGATGGGGTACCCGAGCTTACCCTCGCGGGGACGGTGTCCGCAAATGGGTATTATCTTATTGAGCGGGGACACGATACGGTGGTACGTGATATTTCCGCAGATTTAATCGCACCATTTAGTGGTACAGGGACTGGCTCGGGGCTCGCAAACACGGGCGAAAAACTTGAGTTGTACCAAGGTCTTATAAAGATTGATGAAACCTCTGATGTTGCGAGTGGGTGGGTCGCGGGAGCAAATGGGGTTGCTTCCTCTACACGACGCACAATGGAGCGCATTTCTGGGACAGTTAGCGGTAGTGTGCCGTCCAACTGGAGTACGAATACCGGGCTAATAATAAACGGAGAGGATAGTACGGGGAACTTGATACAGGGAACTCCTCGTGCAAAAAATAGTGTTACTCCCTAGTCCCCCAGGAAGGCCCGGCCTTCCTGGGGTGCATGAGGGTTGCGTATTAAGGCATATTTGCTAGGATAGAGAGTATGATAAACAAGAAAAATTTAGGGATTGCAGGACTCGTTGCACTAATGATTATTGCCGGGGTTATTGTCTACCGCGATACTCGTGTAAGTAAAATTGAAATCACGGAAAAAACACCTGATACTACGAAAAGTATAAATGGTATTACGATGACCGGGAACGGTAACATCGAAGTCGTCCCTATCGAAGAAAAAAAACTTCCTCCTACTCCAATATTGGTACGAGGTACAGATTTTACGGTAGCCCTCGATCCTCAAATCAAGAAAATTGTTTTAGGACGTCTTGATGGTGAAGTTGCCACTCTACAAAAAGACACTAAGAATGTGGAGGCTTGGGTAGGCCTCGGTCTTCAGAGGAAAACTCTGGGCGATTATATTGGTGCACGTGATGCGTGGGAATATGCAAAAGCACTCAATTCTAATAATCTTGTAGTATGGAACAATCTCGGCGACCTCTATCACTTCTACTTGAAGGATTACAAAAAATCTGAAGAGAATTGGAAGAAAACGATTGCCCTCAAGCCAGACTATATACAGGGGTACCGCGGACTCTACGAGCTCTATACATATTCAATGAAAGAAAAGATCAATGAAGCGCCGGTGATCCTCAAAGAGGGTATTGCCAAGAACCCCAACGCTACTGACCTCAAGGCGCTCCTTGCTGATTACGAAAAATCAGTAGTGAAATAAAAAAAGTTTGCCTGCCTGTGGATAACTTTTCTTTTCCGCATAGCGACGTGTTTAGCGGTGGATGTCCTTGGAATATAGGGACGAGGGGAGTATTATTGAGGTATGTCTGATATTCTTAAAATGACGGCAGGATTTATGGCGATATTACTCGTGGGTCTTGCGGGTGTAACCGTTTCAGAAATGATGAAACTCGGTCAATTGAATGGCATTATCGTGACGGTTGACAATATCGCTCGTACGCGATAGGATAACCTCGAAGCCCGAAGAAGTAGGCTACTCTAGAGAAATGGAGTATTAAGCCCTGCGGAGGTCGACTCATTTCACGACAACAAAAGTGAATGGCTTTACGGCTCATCTGCACTGCAGGGGAGCCGTCAAATATTATCTGGCTACGTAAAAGGTATCTGGAAAAAAATTATGGCAATTACAAAACAAAAGAAAATAGAACTTATTGACTCAATGACTGAGCGCCTTAGTGGAGCAAAGTCGATTGTGTTTGTGAACTTCAAGGCGCTCCCTATGACGGAGACCAAGATGCTTCGTCGGAAGCTCTCCGCGGACAAGATCGGGTATTTCGTTACCAAAAAAACTTTGGCAAAACGGGTACTTAGTGAAATCAACGCAAAAGGAGATATACCGGAACTTACCGGTGAACTCGCAATAGCATACGGAGACGATCTCCTTGCTCCTGCGCGTGAGACCTATGCATTTCAAACGACACCACGTGAAAAAGGTTCTATCTCAATTATGGGGGGTATCTTTGACGGGGAATACAAAACTAAGGAGGAAATGATGGCAATCGCAATGATTCCACCACTTCAGGTTCTTCGTGGAATGTTCGTCAACCTTATCAATTCACCAATACAACGGTTCGCTATTGCAATGGGACAAATCGCCGAATCAGCAGGTCCTAAAGCGGTTGAAGAGAAACCCGTAGCTCCGATCGCAGAAGCTGCTCCTGAGGCCGTAGAAGCCCCCGTAGCTGAAGCAGTAGAGGTGAAAGAGGAGGTAGCTGTAGAGGCTCCTGTTGTCGAGGCACCCGCAGAGGAAACTCCTGTGGTCGCTGCATAAAGGAAACAAATTAGAAATTTCAAGAGTTGAATCACCAAGATTTTATTTTGAAATTAAACATTAAAATTAAATTAATATTATGACAGAAGAGAAAAAAGAGGTAGTAGTTCCTGCAAAGTTTAAGGATCTCGTTGAAAAAATTGAGACCATGACCGTACTCGATCTTCACGAGCTTGTTAAGGTTCTTGAGGAGAAGTTCGGCGTATCAGCAGTAGCAGCAGCCGCAGCTCCTGCAGCAGCTGGTGCAGCAGTAGAAGAGAAGGATTCATTTGGTGTTGAGCTTACCGCTTCAGGTGACACCAAGATCGCCGTAATCAAGGTAGTGAAAGAAGTTCTTGCCCTTGGTTTGAAAGAAGCAAAAGACCTTGTTGATGCAGCGCCTTCAATGCTCAAAGAGGGTATGAAGAAAGCAGAAGCAGAAGAATTCAAGAAGAAGCTCGAAGAGGCAGGTGCGAAAGTAACTCTTAAGTAGTAACTTTGCACAGCAAAACAAAAAAACCGACCCAGTGTCGGTTTTTTTGTTTTGCTGTGCAAAGTTTTAGGAGTTACTTTCGCGCCCCCTTGGGGGGGGTCGGAAACTATTAAGTCTACGTCCAAGATGCGAATCAGCTGATTCGCCCGTGAAGGAGAGCAATAAGGAAAAATCGCACCAGTGGTTTTAAAGGAAAAAGGGCGGTCGTAATCAACCGCCCTTTTTCCTTTATTTATATAGTGGTATACTATCTGCTATGGACATTATTGGAAAATTATTTGGAAGCCAATCACGAGTAAAGATATTGCGCCTTTTTCTTTTGAACCCACTCGAGGTGTTTGATGCAACCATGGTCACCGAAAAAAGTCGCGTGCGTCTTCCTGAAGCACGCAAAGAACTTTCTCTTTTGAAGTCAGTAGGGATTATTGGCGATAAGTCTTTTACGAAAGAGGTTGTTTCAAAGAGAGGGACGAAAGAAACACTTTTGAAAAAAAAGATATCAGGGTATCAGCTCAAGCCAACATTCCCACTCCTCCTCCCTTTGAAAAATCTTATTATTTCTGAAACCCCGCTTAATCGTGACGAAATAGCTCACCGTTTCAAAGGAGTAGGGAAGATTAAGTTCCTCGCCATTTCAGGGATTTTCCTCGACGAACCAGATGCGCGTGTAGATGTACTCATTGTTGGAGATGGCCTCAAGAAGCGTTCTATCGAGACCGCGCTACGCTCTATTGAAGCAGAAATCGGCAAAGAGCTTTCTTATGGCGCACTGGAAACCGTAGAGTTTTTGTATCGAGTGAGCGTCTACGATAAATTTGTTCGGGATATTCTTGATTTTCGTCATGATGCAGTTATCGACAAGTTGGGGATTGAGTAGTAATTTTTTGAAGAAATAAAGCCAGGAATTATCGTGGGCCTTACGAACTTTCCTATTGTGCAGTTGTCCACAGCCCCCCTTTTATTGAAGTACTCAGAGTGATATAATAAACAAGTAGGAATCAGAACTTCGTGTCTGCACTTCCTCAGTGTGGATTAGAGTTTATGAGATGAGGTTTGTTTCCATGTAAGTTTTAGTATAAATTTATGTGGATAATAAACCTCGATTATTAATTAGTCGTTTTTTAAATAATGTTTGTGTGTGGCGAAGGTCACGCAAAATAATACAAAAAAAGATATGCCTATCATTTCAGAATGGGGAGTACAGCTCGGTGGCGCGTTTACCAGCATTGGGACACAAGGTGTCCAGTTTCTCTTAAACCTTGTTCTCGCTATTGTTATTTTTATCGCAGGGTGGGTTGTTGGATCAGTTCTCTCTGAGGTTGTAGTAAAAATTATCAAGACAATCAGGATCGACTCTATTCTTGAAAGTGCCGGAGCAAAGGGTCTTCTTACGAAAGCAGGATTCAATCTTAACACGGGTGCTTTCTTGGGAGGTTTGGTAAAATGGTTTATCATTGTTGTCTTCTTGGTAACAGCACTTGATGTTTTGAGACTCCAAGCAGTAACCGCATTTTTGGCAAACGTTGTCCTTGGGTACATTCCACAAGTTATTGTTGCAACATTGATTCTTATCGTCGCTGCCGTACTTGCTGATTTTTCACAAAAAGTTTTGACAGGTGGCGCACGCGCACTTGATTCAAAGTCAGCAGGTTTTGTAGGAGGAGTTGCTCGTTGGGCAATTTGGATTGTCGCAATTCTTGCAGCATTGAACCAACTTGGTATTGCAAGTGGTATGATGCAGACACTCTTTACGGGACTTGTAGCAATGCTCTCGATTGCCGGTGGTCTCGCATTTGGTCTCGGTGGTAAAGATGCAGCAGCACGCTACATTGAAAAGCTCCGCTCAGAGATTTCAGAGCGCTAGTGAGAAAGGGAATTATTAAAAATAGTTGAATATTTCAACAGTTAATTTTCCACGAAAAAACCCGCCAAATGGCGGGTTTTTTCGTGGAAAACTAATGCTGAATTCCCTATTGCTGAGTATTTTCTTTTTTCGCTTGACATCGTTTTTCTTTTGTATATAATGACCCTACTGTTGCATATGAGTATCGGAACCAAGAAACACCCCCGGCGGGAATAAATAGGAACCATCATGGCTTCTATTTTAACTCGCGTTGCGCGGGCTTTTTGTTTCCGAAGAGAACTCATTGACTGAATTTTGACAATTGAATGCTGTCACACACACCCGTTTAGTGGGTCTTGTGGTATGTGGAGACAGGCAGGTAAAAAGTAAAAAGTCCCCGCTCTAAGCAAGCGGGGTGTACTCAGTTCCTTTCGAGGAAATGGGTAAACGAATAATGATTGTGGTTTTTAAATTTCCTAACAGGAAATTTAAGAGCATATGGTGGATGCCTTGGTTCTAAGAGGCGATGAAAGACGTAGCATGGTTGCGATAAGCTTCGGGGAGGTGCCTAGCAACCTTTGATCCGGAGATTTCTGAATGGGGAAACCCACTTACTGTAATAGGTAAGGACTCTGTATAAGAGAGCATACCCAGGGAAGTGAAACATCTCAGTACCTGGAGGAAAATAAAAAAAGCCGCCGAATGGCGGAACATTTCCTGAGTAGCGGCGAGCGAAACGGAAATAGCCCAAACCGCGCTACACACAGTTTATAAAATTTATAAATTTTGTAGTTTGTGTGTAGCGCGGGGTTGTAAGGCAAAGACGTCGTATTTATACGAGAAAAGTTACAAAATGTAATGTTAGTTGAACGCGCTGGAAAGCGCGGCCCTAGACGGTGATAGCCCGGTAAACGAAAACATTACGTCTTTTTTGTCTTTGTTCTTGAGTACTTCGAGACACGAATAGCTCGGGGGAATCTACCAGAACTAACTGGTAAGGCTAAATACTCTTAGAAACCGATAGTGAAC
>MNVN01000021.1 GCA_001871765.1 Candidatus Nomurabacteria bacterium CG1_02_43_90 | reverse complement strand
AGCACGAGATGCACAGCGAAAAATGGACATGCTCTCGATTAGAAATGCTCTCAACATGTATTACAGCGATAATGGAGCGTATCCGTTACCTTTCCCTGGTTGGTGGAGTGGTGCAAGTGCTAGCCCTTGTGGGCCAGGAAATTCTCCTTTGTATATTAGTGGGTTAGTTCCTAATTATATCAAATCTCTTCCGGTCGACCCTACTCCTGGCGCTCCATGTAGTGGATATCTTTATGGGTCTAATGGTACCAGCTATAAACTTCTTGATCGTATAACCCCTAAAAGTTATCCTAGTGCAGGACAGCCATTTTATGACCCTGTCCGACCGACATGGTCATGGATGCTTTGTAGTGGAGAGCCCGCTTGTAGCAGTTGGTAGAAACGGTCAATATAAATAGCGGGAGTTTGCGCAAAGCGCAAACTCCCCCTATTTATACCCCCGGATCCTCAATTGGCTAGTTCTTACTTTAGTGCCTCATCAATCGCTGCCTTCACTGTTTCATATGGCTGTGCGCCGTTGATTGAAGAAACAGGTTTTTTATCCACGAGAATGAAAGAAAATGGAGTACCTTGCACCCCTGCTTTAACGCCGCTTGCAAGGTCTTTATCCACAATCGCTTTCATCTCTCCACTACTGAGGCAAGCGTTGAATGCAGTTTCGTCGAGTCCGATATTTTTTGCAATTTTAGGGAGCTCTGCTTCGTCGAGCCCATTATTCCCTGGTGTTATCTCAAAAACCTTATTAGCGAATTCCCAGAATTTTGTATTACCGCCAAGCTTGTTCGCACATTCAGCAGCCTCTGCTTCGTGAGGAGCCTTGGTGTGGGAAGGAAGTGGCCAGTGGCGATATACCCATGCAACTTGCCCATCCTTTGCATACTCATTCACGAGGCGCTCCATGGTAGGGTGAAACGATTTACAGAAGGGGCATTCAAGGTCTGAATATTCAACAATGATTACTTTTGCATTAGGGTTGCCAATAATGTGGTCTGTTGAAGTAACAGCGTCAACAACTGCATTTGTTGACGCTGTAGCGAGTGGGACTACCCCCTTTTTCCCATCACCGAAATATATTGCGCCGGCGATAGCAAGGCCTGCAATAACGATTGCGAAAGGTACAGCATAACTTTGTTTAGGCGTTGGAACGGATACGGAATTGTTTTCTTGATTCATTGTATTTTTTATGTATTTTTGCTAATACTATAAGTATATCATGGAAATTAAAACTGCAGAATTCGTAAAGGGTATTATTGGGACAGACGCTATCTTGGGTCAAAGGTATCCCCAAATTGCTTTTGTGGGACGTTCTAACGTCGGAAAGTCGAGCGCTATTAATTCTTTGGTCCTCCGTAAAGGGTTGGTGAAGTCGAGCTCGATGCCAGGGAAAACACGGGAGATAAATTTTTTCCTCATTAACAAGGAATATTATTTTGTTGATTTGCCAGGATATGGGTTTGCGCGCATGGGGGCAAAAGGTGCAGAAAAAATACGAAAACTTATTTTGTGGTATCTGGGAAGTGGGGAAGCGCGGGTAAAGCTTGTGGTGCTTATTGTTGATCTCGGGGTGAAGCCTATGGTACATGACCGAGAAATGGCAGATATCTTGCGCGCAGAAAACATTAATTTTGTCGTCGTAGGAAACAAGGCTGATCGCTTGAACCAGTCTGAACGCGCACAAAGTATAAAAGCCCTTGAGGCTGCGCTTGGTTCCCCGGTGATTCCTTTCTCTGCTCGTACGAAAGCAGGTCGTGAGATACTCCTCGGCACGATCCTCGAGGCTTGTACGAAGTAGTTCTCTTTCGAATTCTTTTTTAATCCTTTTTATTAGCGACGTAGAGCGAGCAAAATGAGAAAGTACCCTTTTCATTTTCGAGCCGAGGGGCTAATATAGGTTAATACTGCGTGGTCTCTGCCGCATGGATCTATATTTTTTATGAAACGAAACATTCTTTTAATCCTTTTTATTCTTTTAATTATACTCGGAGGAGTATGGCTTTTTTCTTTGCGTCCTGCACGGATGACGACGGGAGATGCGAACATTCATGTTGTTGCGAGTTTTTATCCTCTTGCGCACATTATTTCGGTGGTGGGGGGCGATCTTGTCTCTGTACGTACTCTTACTCCTGCAGGAGCAGAACCTCATGATTTTGAACTTTCTCCGCAGGATTTTATTGAAATTGATAAAGCTCAACTCCTTATTTATAACGGTGCCGGATTTGAACCGTGGGTTACTAAATGGAACACAAGCGGTAGCAAGCGTACCGTGCATATCATCGACATGGCGAAGTCACTTACCGAGTATTCCGTACCTCTCTTTGAGCGTAATGGTGCGGTGAACCCTCATTTTTGGCTTGACCCCATGATCTATAAAAAAGAAGTAGAGGTTGTACGCGATGCACTTATTGCCAGCGACCCTGCACATCAAGAGTTTTTCCGTGAGCATGCGGATGAGCTTATGTTAAAATTGGACGCACTTGATCAACATTTCCAAAAAGGTCTTGCCTCATGCTCCGTGCATGATATTGTGGTATCGCATGATGCGTTTGGTTATCTTGGCGCACGATATGGTATCTCGGTCACTTCTATTGCGGGTATTTCTCCTGATGAGGAACCAGCTCCAAAAGATCTCGCGCGTATTGCTACGGTTGCTCGCGAGAAAAATGTGCGCTATATTTTTTCTGAAACAATTGCGAATCCAAAATTTTCGGAAGCTATCGCGCGTGAAATCGGCGCCACAACTCTCGTGTTGAACCCTCTTGAAAGTTTGACCCTATCTGAGGTACAATCAGGGGAAGATTATATTTCCAAAATGGAATTGAACTTAGTGAATCTCGAAAAAGCAATGTCATGTCAGTAGAAGAACCCTATATCATCCTTAATAATGTAAGTTTTTCTTACGGCAATAATCTCGTTCTTGAAAACTTGTCTTTTTCAGTGCGCAAAGGTGAATACTTGGGTATCATTGGGCCGAATGGGGGAGGAAAAACCACGCTCACTAATATTATTTTAGGACTCTTGCATCCAACGACAGGCACGGTCACCCTCTTTGGCAAAGACCGCCATGATTTCAAAGAGAAATATCGTATTGGATATGTTCCTCAACGTGTCGCACAAACCGACAAAGATTTTCCCATAACAGTACTTGAGGTTGTGCGAACAGGGCGGATTGCGCGAATAGGATTTTTGAAAAGATTTTCGAAAAAAGATAAAGAGATTGTCGATCGTGCTCTTGAGCTTGCGGGGATTGCAAAATACCGAGATACGCTCATTGGGGATCTTTCGGGAGGGGAGCGTCAGCGTGTGTTTATCGCGCGCGCCCTTGCGAGCGAACCCGACATACTTATCCTTGATGAGCCAACGGTAGGGGTGGACATCGCCGCACAAAAAACTTTTTATGAGTTCCTTACGTCCCTCAACCGTGACCATCATTTAACGATTCTTTTTATTTCGCACGATATTGACGTGATTTCGCATGAAGCAAAGACGGTGCTCTGTCTCAATCGCAATATGGTGTGCCATGGCGCACCTGAAGATTCTCTTAATGAAGAAGTCCTGCGGAAGCTTTACGGGGATCATGTAAAAAATATATCTCATAACGACCACAACCATGCTTGATATTTTTCAATACGACTTTATGGTGCGCGCATTCGAGGCGGGGGTTGCTATCGGTATTGTTGCACCGATTATTGGCATGTTCCTTGTGGTCCGGAGGTATTCACTTCTTGCCGACACGCTCGCCCACGTGTCTTTCGCAGGAGTAGCTATTGGAATCTTTTTGAGTATCAATCCTATCCTTTCCGCAATCGTCCTCTCGGTTGTTGCAGCCTTTGGTATCGAATCATTGCGCAATTCAGGGCGTATTTTTGGGGAGTCAGTGCTCGCGCTTTTTCTATCGGGTTCGCTTGCGGTTGCGGTAATTATCCTCTCTCTCGCAAAGGGATTTAATGCAAATCTTTTTAGTTATCTTTTTGGGAGTATTTCTACGGTCTCACTTTCAGATCTTTGGGTTACTCTGGGGCTCGCCGTCGTGGTATTTCTTGGAGTCATTATTTTTTATAAGGAGCTTTTCTTTGCTTCATTTGATCCCGAGCTTGCCGAGGCGAGTGGCCTTCCGGTAAAACGCCTCAATATCATGATCGTAGTGCTTGCTGCAATTGCTATTGCACTCTCTATCCGTATCGTAGGGGTACTCCTTATTGGTGCTCTTATGGTGATTCCTGTCGTATCGGCAATGCAATACGGAAAAGGGTTTCGTACGACACTTATGCTCTCGGTATTCTTTTCATTATTATCAGTTATCCTTGGACTCTTTGCTTCGTACTACTTTAACCTTGCTTCAGGGGGTGCTATCGTTGTTATTGCGCTCATCTTCTTTATCGCAAGTCTCTTGATCGTAAAAAAGTAAAAATCCTTGCGCACAGGGAATACTGATGGTAAACTCTGTCTACTTAATAGTAATTATTTTTTATATATGAAAACTACCCATTATTCAGCACGTCGAGCATATTATTCAGAACATGGTTGGAATATTGTTTTTTCAGTTCTGTTTTTATTGTTGTCAATAATCTTTGTTCTCCTTTTAAAAGGGAGCTTGTTGCAGGTTTTGGCAGGAATAACGCTGTTCTACTTCATTATCATTTTCCTTGCTACTTTTCGTATGACGCGCCTTCTTATTTCTGATCACATCACTCAGTGTGCACGCGATCTTTTTGTTCGCGTCTCGTTTGAAAAAGATGAAGCTTCTGGAGCAGAATTTATCTCTCGTACGAAGGTGATGTATGGCCCCGCATGATTTTGGCGCAACTCTTCTCCTGTCCTTGGTGTATGGGAATCTGGTCAGCTTCTATCGTCCTCGTTTTGTTCATTATCTCCGTAATGACTCCTGCGGGTCTGATTGGACTTTTGTTTGTTATGATTTTAGCGATTTCAGGAGCAGCAGCATTACTTCAAAATCTTTCAGCTAAACTTATGGGGGGTTCAAGCACTGGGCACAGCACTTCTTCAAACGTCTGTACTGATTGCAAAAAATAAAGTTTGTTAAAACAACATACACAGAAAAAACACGGGTTCCCCGTGTTTTTTCTGTGTATGTTGTTTTTGTTAGCTTTTAGTATGTCTTATCGATGTGGTCTTTTACATAATCAAGCCCCTTGCCGAATACTTTTTTCCCCGGGTTGAAAATATGCTGTGGGTCAAAAATATTCTTTGTCTCTTCGAAAAGACGGTAGACCTCATCCCCGTACATTTGCTTGAGGTACGGAGTGCGGACAAGTCCGTCATTATGTTCTGCTGACATGGACCCTCCAAAAGAGAAGACGAGGTCAAATACCTTTTGTCCGAGTTCCATAACGATATCACGGTCTCGTGCGTTACGAAGGTTCATAAGGGGAATGATGTGAAGGTTGCCATCGCCAATATGTCCTGCAATCGTATAGGTTAGTTTGTATGCGCTCATTACCTCGGCAAGCTTGGGAAGGAATTCTGGAAGCTTTTCGGGACTCACGATAATATCATCAATAAACGGAGCCGTCTTATCAGCCTTTCCGTGGTTGCGCAAAAGATTAAAGCTCTCATGACGAATTGTCCAAAATTTCTGAGCATCTTTTTGATTACGCATGATTTCTGTTTGAACAGGGAATTGTTTGAGGTCAGCGAATGCGACCTCTGCTTTTTTAGTTGCTTCTTCTTCAGAATCTCCCGTAAATTCTGCCAAGAGGACAAGCTTGGGGAATCCTCCGCGGAGAACCATGAATACTTCGGGGATAAAGGACAATCCAAGTTTTACGATTCCTGTTTTGAGTGACTTTACAATGTCAGGGAAAAAGCGAATAGCAAATTGGAAAGTGTGATCATCGTAGGATTCAAACGTCTCTGGTTTGTGGGTAAGGACTTGTGCAACGATTTGTGCAAGGTTATTTAAATTGGGTAAAAAGATGACTACCAACTTGCGGTACTCCTTTGGTTTGATGAGCGCGAATTCTATTTCAGTAAAAAGACCAAGCGTCCCCTCTGAACCTACAAAGAGTTTGGTAAGGTCAAATGTTTTTCGGTCCCATACTTTCCAGAGAGCGTATCCCGTAGCGTTCTTTGCAAGTTTTGGCTCCGCATTTTTTATAAGGTCGTAGTTGTCTTCAAGAAGTGTGTGCATCTCGCGATATATTTCGCCCTCAAAGGTCATAAGTTTTTTCTTTTCTTCGAGTTCGAGAGGGGAGAGAGGTCCAAATTCACATTCATTACCATCAGAAAGTACGATTTTTAATCGTTTGACCCAGTTCTCCGTACTACCATACGTAAGGGTCATTTCTCCCGAGGCATTGGTTCCTGTCATTCCACCAACAGCGCACAGTTCGCGTGATGCGGGAAAGGAGGGCATAATAACGCCTAGCTTTTTGGTCTCAGTATCAAGGTCGCGATAGAAAACACCTGGTTCTACGACCGCGCGGTCAGTGGTCACACTTTTGATATGGTTCATGTGTGTCACATCCACAATGATAGATTCATTGAGTACACCTCCTGCCATTCCCGTACCCGCAGCGCGTGCGGTGAGAGACAGCGAAGGGTCTTCGGCTTTTTCTCCTGCTACGAATGTTACAATTTTTTTAATATCTTCCGCATTCTTTGGTTTCACTACGAGCGTAGGATGTACCTCAAAAAGGCTCGTGTCATTTTCGTAGGGTACAAGTAAAGTAGGTTCGTCAATGACGTCTCCGGTAAAATTGGTTGTGTGAATTCCTAATTTTGTTTTTATCTTTTTTTCCATGATAGGCATAGTATATCACAGAGAATAGAGCAAAAGAAAACTCCGCGGGTGAGGCGGAGTTCAAGGGTGGCTGAAAACCTATATCAGCCTGCACGTGCACTTCTGTGATATTGATACGAAGGTCTCGAACCTGGAAGCAGTCCTGCTCCTATCTTAAAAGGAGTGATTCTGACCGAAGACCGTGTTTTTTTTAGGGCTTCGATCGGGTTCTCAATTTCAATCCCGAACTTTTTAAACCCGCGGTAAACCTTATGGAGGTCTCGCTTGTTTATTTTTTGATCAGAAACCTTTTTCTTCAATTTTTCCACCGTGTAACCGTAGGACAAGTAATGTCCCGCATCTTCAAAACGGAGATCATGAGAAGGTGTCCCTTTTGCCAGGAGGATAGCAATTTCTACTGCTTTCCTTCCCACTTGGAACATTTTGCTTGTTGCAAAAAGGGCCCGTAAAAATACCTCGGGTTTTGTTGACTGCATGTCAACAAAAAAATGACAGTTTCTTCCCCAGGCGAGGTTAATCCCTTTGTGATAAACCCCATCTTTCTTCATAACCGCGATCGATGCTTCACATTGGAGCATCGATCTCTTGTCGTGAATCGAAATCCTTGTCCCCATGGGTACTACCATAATATTCTGTAACATGTGACACTCTCCCTGTTGATGAACTAAAAATGTGCCTCAAAAAACCAAATCGTATTGTAGCATACTTGCATTAAAAATGCAAGGTTCTCGATAGAGAAGTTTTTATTCGTAGCGTAGAGCCTCAATAGGACTCTTGCGAGCTGCTTTACGTGCTGGGTAAAGCCCAAAAATGAGCCCTATGGCACCCGAAACACTTATCCCGAGGATTGCTGCGGATACGGGAAAACTGAACGTCCACACGATGCTCGTGAATCGTGTGATACCTGTTGCGATCGCCCATGAAAGCGATGCCCCCAAAATAATGCCAACAACACCACCAATGCCCGTGAGCATGACCGCTTCAAGGAGGAATTGGGTGAGGATATTCTTGTCGGTTGCACCGAGTGCTTTGCGGAGTCCGATTTCTTTCGTGCGTTCGGTGACCGATACGAGCATGATGTTCATGATGCCGATACCACCGACGATGAGTGATATTGCGGCGACTGCCGTGAGGAATATTGTGAGGACTGAGGTGATCGCAGAAAGGCGTACCGCGAGATCAACTTGCGTGATAACAAAAAAATCTTCTTTGTCGGTCTCGGTAATATTATGGGCTTCGCGCAAGGTACTCTTTATTTCTGATGCTGCTTGCGGTACGAGGGCATCGCTCGATGCTTCGGTAATGAAACGGTTGAAGTATTTAATCCCGAGAACATAGTCTTGTGCAGTTGTGTAGGGAATAATAGCTGCTTCGTCAAAGTTGAAAAAATCTTGACCACGTTCAGCGAGTACACCAACAACGCGGAAATTGTTACCCTTCATTTTAATAATATTTCCTACTGCATCACTTGCACCAAAGAGTTGTGTCTTTACTTTGTTACCAATGACGACATATTTTGCCCGTGCGCGGACATCTTCATTAGTAAAGAATGCCCCTGTTTTTAGGGGGACATCAAAAATTTGTTCCATGAGGGGGGATACACCAAAGATAGTGAGATTGTAGGTGTCACTTTGATACGAAGCACTTGCTGCGCCAAAAACAAGGGGCATTACATATTTTACGCTTGGTGTATTTTCTCGACGGTTGAGGAGGTCAAGGTCACGTGGTTTAAGGGAGTCGCTAAAAATTTGTCCTGCATCCGATGGACCTGTTGGCTCGCGCCCACCACCGACAATCACCGTGCGAGTGCCCATACCTTTTACTTGGTCGAGAATGAGGTTTTGCGCGCCTTGGCCGAGGGACATGACGAGGATGATTGCCGTAACCCCAATAACCATGCCAAGAATCGTAAGGAGTGATCGCGCACGGTTGGTTTCAAGACCGCGAAATGCTGTTTGAATGCTGTGTTTAATGGTCATGATTTTTATTTATCTAAATCACCTTCTCCCATACGTTGAGGGTGTGCTACTTTTGTATCGCTTTCGACGAAGCCGTCTTTAATACGGATAATACGCTCGGCATGCTCCGCCGTATCTGTTTCGTGGGTAATGAGGATAATAGTATGCCCGAGTTCTTCGTGAAGTTTTTGTAAAATATCAATAATAATACCTCCCGATTTTGAATCAAGGTTACCTGTTGGCTCGTCTGCAAAAATAACCTCAGGGTCACAGACTAAAGCCCGCGCGATGGCAACGCGTTGACGCTCACCGCCGGAGATTTTTGCAGAGTCGAAGAGTGCGCGATGTACGAGACCTACAGAGCGAATAGCTTTCATTGCACGCTCCCCCCATTCTGATTCAGGAAAGTCAGAATAGAGAAGGGGGAGCTTTACGTTTTCAAGGATGTTAGTATTCGGAAGAAGGTTGAACGACTGAAAGATAAAACCAAGCTTTTGGTTGCGAATTTTTGCGATTTCGTCAGCGGTATAGTTCTTTGCCTCGATGCCATCAAATTTGTAGGAACCATCAGTGTAGTCATCAAGAAAGCCAAGTAGGTTGAGGAGAGTTGATTTTCCTGAGCCAGAGGGACCCATAATAGCAACAAACTCGCCGCGGTTCACAACAAAGGAAACACCATGAAGGATGGGCGTTTGGAGCTCTCCATCAAAATAAACTTTTTTTATTCCGTTAACTTCGATGAGGGGCATATTATTTAAGGGCTACAGAGATTTGAGTGCCTTCAGTAACCCCACTTACTATTTCGATGTTACCATCTGAGCCACGGAGTCCCACCGTAATAGGAACTTCGGTTATCGTACCATCATTGTTAATTACGGATACAAGCTTTACGTTATTTTTTACCATAAGCGTGCGAGTGGGGATAAGGAGGACGTCAGTACGAGAAGCAGTGGAAACGTCAATATTTGCGGTCATACCCGACTTAATGCATGGATCGTTCTTGGTGAAGTGAAAAGTTACTTTATAGGTTGGGACATTGTCGATAATTGTCTCCGCGGGATTGATAGCGGTAACGCGACCTTCGAAGAGAACGTCTGAGCCATAGGCATCGAGAGTGACTCGTGCGTTGTCTCTTATTTTAATCTTTGCGATGTCTGCTTCGGGTACATTGGCCTCTATTTTGTAGGAACTATCAGATATCACACTGATGAGCGACGTTGCTGTATTTGCAAATTCTCCCGCAATAGCATCAACCTTAGTAATCGCGCCATTTATGGGTGCGTAGATTTTGTATTTTGAGAGGTCACTTTGTGCTGCAAATACCCGTGCTTCTTGCGCCGTGACAATTTCTTTTGCGGTGCCCGCTTTCATGAGAGAGAGCTCGTTGTTTACTTTTTTCGTAAGAAGCGCAAGTGAAGCAATTGTTTGACTTTTTGTATTAATGGTAGTGATAGCGGTAGTGATAGACGTGCGTGCAAGCGTTATATTTGCGCGATACAAATCGAGGGTTGTGTTGGCCATCGTACAATCAAGGGTGAGGGTACGGTTAAGTGAGTCAAGGAAGGTGCGCGTGAGCTCAAGATGCTTTGTTGCTTTTGCAAGCGCATCAGTAAAGTCTTTTTCTGTCGGTTCAGAAGAGATAGTATTTCGCTCGGTACGCCAGAGTTCTAAATCTGCCTCTGTCGTATAACGGAGCCATGCAGTGTCGTTTGCAAGTTGCGTATCACAAACAGAGAAGGTGAACTTGTAGGATGAAGTCTTAAATCCAGAAAAAATGCCTGCGGTTTTTGAATGAATTGCGTCATCATTTTTTGTAATAGCATCATCAATGATATCAAGAATCCCATCGTAAGCATTCGTAAGGTCTTGTTGGTTTTTTGCAAGCTCAGTTTCTTTCACTGCAAGCTCTTCAGGGCGAGAACCACGCTTGAGTTCAGCAAGACGCGCCTCTGCTTCCTGTAGTGCTGCTTGTGCGCTTGAGGAGTCAATTTCTGCAAGGACTTTTCCTTCGGATACATGATCACCGACTTTTACATAGACATTTTGGATACGGCCTATTTTCTCAAAACCAAGATCAACAACGGATGCCGGTTTTACGCGACCGGTAACGCTCACTTCTTGGACAATGTTACCCCGAGTCACCTTTGCGGTATTTTGTGTTGTGTCTACTTTTTTACTTCGCGTAAGAACAAAGATCGCGCCCATTATTATGATAATACCTGCCACCCAGAGGAATTGTTTTTTTGAGAAGTTCATAACAGTAGTATATCACTATATTGACGTAAGGAAATAATTCTCTAATATCCCCCTTTCCTTTTTCTTGTGAGTATAAACGGCTCTCTTACTAGTGTACAAGAGCTGGGGGAGGAGTCGTGAGCCGATAGTACGCAACTTTTGCAAATTCAGTGGTGATGAAGTAGGCGACCACGAGTGAAAGGACGAAACCAAGTGAGCCAAGACTTGGTTGCATAAAATGGAAGAGTTCGTGTCCCACTGAGGTGAAAGGAAGAGCAATCGTGGCAATAAATGCAGAGAGTGAAAGGAGGAGGAGTGGGACAGAAGGGCGCACGGTACTAAAGAACCAGGCACGGGAGCGTATCGAGTAGAGGAAGACGAGCTCGGTGAGGATACTCTCGATGAACCAATGTGTCTGGAGTGATTCAGGGCTCACTTTGTAGAATGCTGCAAAAATGATGAAGTCAAAGATTGTGGAAACGATACCAAGCACGGTACCAAACATAATAATTTTACGCACGTTGTATTGTTTTGGCTCTTGGAGTTCTTCAAGATCAACATTGTCACTCGCAATGGCGATAGCAGGGAAGTCGGAAAGGAGATTGACGAGGAGGATTTGGAGCGGAAGCATCGGAAGAAAACTGATGAAGAGCGAAGACACGGCGACGGAATAAAAATTGCCAAAGTTTGAAGAGAGGGAACTGCGAATATATTTGATTGTGTTAGCAAAAATCATACGCCCTTCACGAATACCGCACACGACTGCTCCGAGACTTCGTTCGAGGAGAATAATGTCCGCGGCCTCCCGCGCAATATCAGAAGCAGAGTCAACTACAATAGCGACGTTTGCAATCTTGAGCGCTGGCGCGTCGTTGATGCCCTCACCAAGAAATCCTACTTGATACTTCTTTTGTAAGAGTTCAATAATCTTGTACTTTTCTTCAGGGGAAACGCGTGCGAATACATTGATACGTTCAAGGGTTTCCTCGCGGTCTTGATCAGAGAGCGCAAAGAACTCATGTGCAGAGAGAACATCAGTGGGTTTTTCTGCGAGCCCTACTTCAAAGGCTACTTGCCCTGCGACTTCTTTACTATCGCCCGTAATAATTTTGATTGCTACATTGAGGGCACGTGCTTCTTTGATAGCTTGGTGTGCTGTTGCTTTGACTGGGTCGACGAATGAGATACACCCAATAAAAGAAAGCCCACTATCACTGTCTATACTTTGGTAGGGAGAGAAGAGTTCTTTGGAAGCAATTGCTAGAGTCCTTCTTCCTGCACGTCCTTCTTCTGCCATCCATTCCATCATGCTCTCGCGGTCTGCTGGGTCTACAAGAGAACCATTCACAATCGACTCTGGTGCGCCACGCACATAGAGTATGGTGCGACCACCCTCTTCTACAATGACACTATTTTTTTTATGTACAGGATCAAAAGGAATGTCATGAATACGATGCTTATTTTTTATCGCCGCCTGATCTTCTTCGGAAATGGCTGACCAGAGTGCTGTATCGAATGGGTCGGGTGTTTTCCCTTGTTCGCTCGTAAAGAGATAGGACCCACCCATTGAAGCGGCGGTAAGAATTTCTTTTGTGGAGATGGTCTGAGTCGTACTCCAGGTATTTTTGACGGTCAATTTGTTTTCGGTAAGCGTACCCGTTTTGTCACTACAGAGAACTTGAATACTCCCCAGGTCTTCGATGGCAGAGAGACGTTTTACGATAACTTTGTTTTCTGCAAGACGACGTGCTCCACGAGAAAGGGAGAAGGTCATCACCACGGGGAGTGCTTCAGGAACTACGGAGACTGCAAGTGCAATAGAGAAAATGGCAAGCGATGCGATGTCCGCACGCCAACCTTTAAGAGCAATATTTGCCGCAAAAATAAAAAGAAGTGTCCCTATGACGAGGTAGAGGATGAACTTACTAAATTTATTGAGTTCTTGTTCAAACTTGCTTTCGCGTGTCATCCCACCTGTTATACGCGCGATATCGCCGAGCATGGTTTGTGAACTAATAGCAAAGACAACGCCCGTACCACTTCCTGAAATAACACTTGTGCCTGAAAAACAGATGTTGGTGGCTTCGTAAGGCTCGTTGGCGGGCTGTGTAAGTGCCTCAGCTTCTTTTTTAATAGGGAGTGATTCTCCCGTGAGAGGCTCCTCGCTTATCAAAAGATTGAATGTTTCAACAATACGCATATCAGCGGGGATACTATCACCTGCATCGAGGATAACCACATCTCCGGGGACGAGTTCTTGAGCAGGGATCGTTGCGGTTACTCCGTCACGCTTCACGGTGACGTGCTTCGTGACGTATTTTTTGAGTAGCTCAACGGTTTGTTCTGAACGATATTCTTGATAAAAACCAAGAGTGGTATTGATGAAGAGAAAGGCAACGATCATCCATCCTTCAATAATTTCGCCAAGGAAAAAAGAAAGGATAGTGGCAGCAATCAAGAGGTAAATAAAAGATGAATTAAACTGACGAAGAAAAATCTTGAGTGCACTGACCTTGCTTTCGGAAAGTTTATTGATGCCATATTTTTTATGTTGCTCGGCAACTTGCAGGCGGGTGAGCCCTTGTGCAGGGTCGACGGAAAAAAGATTGGTAAAAGTCGCGATGTCGGTGGTTGTGTGTTTTGAAAAATCCATGATAGATAAAGTGTACTATTCTCTGTTAATTTCTACGCACGGAAGCGAATCAGGCGCAATGAGTTGGCAATAGGGATGAAATCGGTAAGGAAGTTGTACGCAGCCGCTTTGGAAGGGTCAAATACTCCCGAGAATACAAAATAAAGCCCAATAGCGTTGACGACTGCCCAGAGGGTGAAGTTTTGGCGGGCAACGGACAACACTTTTTTTGCAATGGTTTGAAGCTCGGCAATCTTTTTAAAGTTGTCTTGGACGAGAACTACGTCTGCGGATTCGATGGCAACATCGGTGCCAATACCACCCATTGCGATACCGACATCGGCGCGGGTGAGTACGGCTGCGTCATTGACTCCGTCACCTACCATTGCGACCGTGCGTCCTTCTTTGCCCACATACTCTTCGAGAGCAGAAAGTTTTTGTTCGGGAAGGAGGTTTGCACGATAGCTATCAATCCCCATACGTTGCGAAATCTTTTTTGCCACTCCTTCGTTATCTCCCGTGAGCATAATAAATTCTTTGACACCGCCTTCACGCAGCGTGCTAACTGTTTCGGTGACTCCTTCACGCACTTCGTCTTCAAGAGCAAAGAGTGCGACAACATTTTTATTTAAAGAAAGAAGCGTGATGTTGTTATTTTTTGCGATACCGTCTGCTATTGCTTGCGTCACGGTTTCGTCAAAGACGACCCCCTCCTCTTCGAGGAAATCAGGGCGCCCCAGGACAAATTGGTTTTCGTTTTCTCCTGCTCCTTTGATTCCACGACCCTCAACTTCTTCAAAGGTGGCGAGTGTATATGCGGGTACGTTTTTATTTTTTGCAGAAAGGACAATTGCCTATTGAAATAGGGTGAGTAGACCGTTTGCCGAGTGCTTGTGCAAAGGTGAGTGCTTCGAGTTCTGTGGTACTGCTGAATGTCTGCATCTCTCGAACGATGAGTTTTCCTAACGTAAGGGTACCTGTTTTGTCTACAATGAGTGTGGTGACACGCGCCATCTGCTCGAGGAAGTCGGCGCTCTTCACAATGATACCTCTACGCGCAGCGGTACCAATAGCGACGATGTAGGCGAGGGGGATAGCGATAGCAATATCGTCTGCACAGACCACGAGGACGACAGAAAGAACGAGAGCGGTGTTCCCCGTAATAGCATAAATAACAATGGATATAATGAGGATACCGCCAATATACCAGCTAGCGAATTTCTCTGCGAGCGTTTTCATCCGCGTTTTGGCGTTTTGTGAGACCTCCACAAGTTTGACCATACGCTCAAAAGTTGTTTCCCCACCAATGCGTTCTGCACGGACAATAATGTTACCCGATACGACAATCGTTGCAGAGAAGACTGCCTCGTCTGTTGTGCGGAGTACCGGCATAGACTCTCCTGTCAGTGATGCTTGGTCAATCGTTGCGGTACCTTTTATTACCGTACCGTCAACAGGAACTTGCTCTCCAAGGTTTACTGAAATCAGGTCTCCCTCTACTATTTCTGAAATGGGGAGTTCTATTGTCTTTTCACCACGAATAACCCGAGCCTTACTTGGTTTGAGTTTTGCAAGACTCTCGAGGGACATATTCATGCGTCGCTTTGTGTAGACGTCGAGAACACGCGCCGAGGCGAGCATGATGTTAATAAAGAGAAGTGACCCCCATTCTGCGGTAATGAATGAAAAAAATAATGCAATACTTGCAAGCAAGTCGACGTTTATTTTTTTCTCACGAAGGGAAACGAGCGCACTTTTTGCTACAGGAATGAGCCCTACGACACCCGTGGCTCCAACTACCCATACAATGAAAGATGAAGGAATAAGGTGCCCTACATAGAGCAGAGAAACGAGAACAAAGAGGACAATGGTGAATATTTCAGAACGAAGCTCCGTGTTGGTACTGGGTCGAGATATATTCATACAAGAAGATTAGCGACTAGAAGAAGAGATTATAAATGAACGCAACAGTAGGATCAAAGTTTATTCCATGAACCATTGCGCCACCGAGTCCTCCAGTGATAGAGACGCTCACGAGACCAATAAGGGCAAGTGGTACGACAATCTTTGTCGTGAGTACCTTCTTTGCAAGAGGGGAAAGGGCATTGCTTATTTTCTTGATCGAGGTGCAACGTTCAAGACTTTTTGCGCATTCAGGAGCCTGCATCCATGTGATGAGGTACGCGATTGCAGGTATTGCGAAGATAATAAGGGTAATCATTGCCCACATCTCATGTACAGGGACAATAGCATTTTTCTCAGGGATTGAACGGAACATCGCTTCAATCATTCCTCCGGTAATAATAGCAGCGAGTGCGCTTATTACGCCGATAATAGAGAGAGATGCCTTTAAGTAGAACCAAAATGGCTGAACTGTTATTTTTTGGAAACGGAGGAGCTCACAGAGCGCATAAAGCATCAGGAATGCGATAGGGAAATGTACGATGAATGGGTGCATATTTTTTGTAATTAATTATTAAGTGAATTCATAAAAGCACGAGTTTTCGGACCTATTATACCATAACCAGGGTTTTTTGCATCAGCAATTTTATTTTTTAGTTGAAATCTTTTGATGGCACGTTCAGTGAGTGGTCCAAACATCCCGTTTGTAATTCCTTCGGGGTAAACATCGGCATCTTTTTTGAGAAATTCTTGTATATCACGTACGTCAGAGCCTGATGCCCCTCGCGCAAGATTTTTAGTAAAAATTATTTTTGCCTCTATCGTTGTCCTTACTTGCTCGGTTTTTTTTTGCAGGGTTGGTATATCAAACACTGTTCCTATGAGGTGAGGTGTTTCAGGTAAAAGTGTCGGAGTCACTCCCCTTGGTAAAATCTGGAAAGTAAGACTTTTTCCTGTTGTTCCATCGAATCCTCCTTGAGTAAGGGCGGGAAGAAGGGTGAGGTTGATAGGTTGGCCTACGAGATCATTATTGAAGAAAGCAATAGTCCCCGTGCCTGTTGGAGACAAGGGTTTAGTGAATGCAACCGCACCACAACGGGGGGTAGAAGTCCCGTTTTCAGTGACGATCGTTGCGGTAACGTGATCGTTACAGGAAAGGATGATATTTGCTCCCGTCGTACCTGTTGTCGTCCAAGAAAAGGAGAGAGGGGTTCCTTCCAGAGTGCTTAGTAATGTTGTTGATGCGGTAAAAGAACTCGTCTGTGCTTTTAGAGCAACGTAAGGATTCACCGAGAGGGTAATGCGTTCCGTCTGCATTCCATTATAAAGGCCAGGAGACATCATGGGGCTAAGGATGAGGGTAATATCGCGGGTCATCGTATCGGTGTTTTTGAATGAGAGAGTTACTGAACCAGAAGCAGGGAGCCCTTGGGGAAAGATTTGTGTTCCACAAGGAAGCTCTGACTGAGCAAGCACACTTGGTGAAGATGAGGTGATAACGGCAGTGTGGATGTTTGATGAACAGGAAAGAGAAAGGTTAATGCCATCAAGCAGGCTACCTGTCCAAGAAAGAACATAGGGAACAAGTGAAGAAACTGAGGTGCTTGCCACTACATTTTCTATGGGGTGTTGCATGGGCGTAACCGAAAGTTGGATCTCGCGTGCGCCAGAAAGGTAATCCACACTCGACGCGTCTTTTGGAATAACCCGCGCAGTAAAGGTCTTGGTGTTTCCTGAATAGTTCCACACAGAAAGGTCAATGCCATTAGCAGATACTGCCGTAGAAGGAGTAGGTGTATCGCAAGGAAAAAGCGTACCATCTAGTTTTTTAAACGTAACACTCGTAACACAAGGAATAACAAAAGAGTAACCTCCTGCATCAGCGAGGTTCCACGAAAGCGATGCTATTTGCCCTGAACCAATTATTGATGAACCTGCCACGAACGACGTTATGGATGGTGATGCAGCAAACGAAAATAATGGTGTGACGAATAAAATACCAGCAATTAAAATTATTTTTTTCATATGAACATAGTATAGCAAATTAAATTTGTATAACTAAGTTCAGAGGTTGTGTTGTGAAAGAATTAGTTTCTCATTGAGAAACTAATTTAACGAACTGCATTTTGTCCTGCGATGAATCCTGTAGTCCAGCAGATTTGTAAACTAAAGCCTCCTGAGGGACGGTCGAAGTCAAGAATGTCACCAGCAAGATAGAGGTTCTTTATCTTTGTTGACCGCATCGTCTTGAAGTCGATTTCTTCGAGGGCAACACCGCCACTTGAGACGATTGCTTTTTCAAGAGAGAGGAGTCCGCTAGGGGTAAGGGGAATATTTTTGAGTAATTTTATAAAGGTAAGCCGTGCTTCACGGGGAATTTTGTTAACTAGTATCTCAGGGTCGATACCTGAACGTTCTACGATTGTATGGGCAAGGAGGGGAGGAATAAATCCCGCGAGTGCATTTTTCCATTTTTTATTTTGTAGAGACGCAAGGTGTGCGCGGAGGGTTTCGTCGAGTGTTTTTTGGTCGAGCGCAGGAAAAAGATCAATGGTGAGGGTTGGATTATTTTGCAAAGTATTATTAACGAGATTGCTCATGTTGAGCACGAGTGGACCTGATAATCCAAAGTGGGTGAAGAGGATTTTCCCTGTACGAGCCACTACTTTTTTTCCATTCTCAAAAAGGGCAAGTTTTACTGACGGGAGTGCGATCCCAGACATTTTGTGTGACCATGCTTCGGCAGTTTTGACGGGAACGAGGGCAGCATCAGGAGTAATAATCGTATGTCCAAGTAGTGTGAGCCATCGAAATCCATCACCCGATGAGCCTGTTTCAGGTCGTGCGGTACCACCTGTGGTAACAATAAATGCTTTTGCGTAAATAGTTGTTCCTACGGTTTCTATTTTTTGAATGATGTTGTCTTGCGCTACTATTTTTATCACCGGCGCATTCGTGAGAACCTGCACCCCATTTTTTTTGAGTTCTTGTTCAAGGGTGTCGAATACACTCTGTGCCGAGTTACTCTCAGGGAAGACTCTGTTTTCTGCCTCTGTTTTTGTAGACATGCCATGGGACTCGAAGAAATCAACTGTGCTTTGTGCATTCCATTTTGAAAAAGGAGAGAGAAGGAATTTCCCTTTTTCTCCATACTTTTGGGCAAGTGCGCGGTTTTCGAAAGTGGCGTTAGTTACGTTGCATCGGCCACCTCCAGTAATGAGAAGTTTTTTTCCGAGTGTTTTATTTTTTTCCACGAGAATAACCTTAGCGCCACTTTGTGCTGCAAAAATAGCTGCCATCATTCCGGCAGGACCCCCTCCAATGATTGCAACATCACAATTATAACTAATTTTTTCTTCCATTTTTGCATTTTACACTATTTCTCGTATACTACACACTGAACTTAAATATAATCTTATGCCCATCCCAAAACTTGGAAATGTAAAATATAAGGTGAAACGTTCGAGCGCAGGGCTCGGACTTTTTGCCGATGAACCCATCAAGAAGAACACGTGGATTATTGAATACGTAGGAAAGATTTTGAATGGGAAAAAAGAAGTTGATAATTATCCTGCAAATAAATATCTCTTTGAAACGAGTAACACAAGAATGATCGATGGTAGCGCACGCTCGAATACAGCTCGCTATATTAACCATTCGTGTAAGCCAAATTGCGAAGCAGAAATTTTCTCAGGTAGAGTTTTTATTAAATCAATAAAACCTATTATTGCCGGTGAAGAATTTACCTATGACTATGGCAAAGAGTATATCGATGAACATATTAAGCCGTATGGTTGTCGCTGTACACACTGCAAGGCAAAAAAGTAGGCATAGGGCATATAAGTGCAAAAGAAAAACGGCGTAAGCTATTCCTAGGAAGGCCCGGCCTTCCGGAAGAAAACAATCGGCATTTTTATGCCGATTGTTTTGTGGTGTGGGTCAAGATAAAAATTGCCCAAGCGATAAAAATGAGGAGTGCGGAAATAAGGAGGGGAGAAGAAGGCGAAAGTACTGCCGCAATAAAACCAGAGATGAGTGGAGGAATCGCACGCGCGAGGGATTCGATACTGGTGTTGAGCCCCATAATCTCTCCTTGTTCCGACCGCGACGCGCTTTTTGAAATGGTGCTTTGGATATTTGCCATAGAAAATCCATTCGCGATAGAAAGGAATGGTGCGATAAAGAGAAGTTCCCACCATACCCCCGTAAAGAATTGAAGTAAAATAAAGATACTCGTAGCAAGAAGGCTAATGCGAAGAATGTAAGTACTATTAACGGATGGTGGTACGAGGCGCAAGAGGAATCCTTGCGAAATAGCAATCCAAATACCTACAAAGGCAAAATAGTTCCCGATAGCTTGTTGGGAAAAATTATAGCGCGTAATTAAAAATATACTAAAAAACGTAGTGAAAAAAGTGAATCCTGCTTGGAAGAAAAAATTAGTGGTAAAGAGTGCTCGAAGTTCGCGCATATGAAAAGCACGCAAGATATTACGGAGCGAGCGCGTGGCAGTGATTGGTCGATGTACGAGATGATGGTTTGTTTCTGGTAAAAAAAGTATCACGGAAACAGCATTGATGCAGGCAAGCGCTGATGCAAACCAAAAGGGTGTTGTTGGACCGAACCAGGATACTATCGCCGGGTTCGAGAGTGTTCCCCCTAGGAACGGACCCACTACAAATCCCATACCAAAGGCTGCTCCAATAACGCCAAAGTTTTTTGTGCGATCGGACTCATGAGAAATATCGGCAATCGTTGCTTGGCTCACCGAGATGATACTAGAAGTTACTGCGTTTACTGCGCGCGCAATAAAAATGAGCAATATACTTTTTGTAAAAATTCCAAAACCAAAAAGAAGGTACGAAACAGCACTTCCTGCAATAGAGGCGAGGATTATCTTCTTTCTTCCAAATCGGTCTGAGAGCTCCCCTAAGATGGGAGACATAAAGAACTGCCCTACAAAATAGAGCGCGAGAATAAGTCCCATGAGGATATACCCTGTTTCTGTACTGGTGCCGACCGGCAAGAGATAGGAGGGCGAGTTTGGGTTTGCAAAGAGGGAAGGGATGACGGGAATCAATATTCCAAAACCGAGCAGGTCAAAAAAAATAGTAATGAAGAGGATGAAGATTGGGGATTTTAGTTTTGAGTGCATAAAATAAAGTATAGCGTATTGTGTTGGTTTTGCGAATTAAAATAGAAAACGTGTGGAGCACCAAAGTGTTCCACACGTAAGGAAAGGTCAAGTTCAAGAGACTAGGGGCGTAACCAGTCGATTTTTGCAAGAAGTTTCTCTATCTCACTGCTCACCCTTCGGAAGGTTTCGAGAATCTCTTTTTCCATATCGGCTTCCTTTTTTCCGACTCTCTTTACAGTCATGTCGTGACTTTTTGCCGCGAAGTTTTGAATAGCCAATAACTGCTGACGCGACTCATCATCTGCTACTTCGCTTGTTATCTGTGAAAAAAGTTTATTAATAGCTGTCGTCTGCCCGATGGCGTCTTCTGAAATTTCTTCAATTGCCTCAATTATCCTATCTTGTGTTTCCTGGGTAATACGTTGCAGGTATAAAGCCATCTGCCTTACTTTTTGATGAACGCCGACCTATCGCGGTGTGGCCCAAGGGTATCAATAAGATCAACTTGTGCGTCAAGGCTTTGTGAAGAGAAACGAATGAACGTTTCTAATGTTTTGAGCATGTCCATTTTTCGCTCCTTTTTAGTTTTGAATTTACTACTTCAACTTATAACATCCAATTATATTAAATGTCAAATTTTTGTTTTTAAAATAAACCCCCGTTTGGCTTCGCCAAACGGGGGGGTCTACTCCCTCACCTCCATCAAGTGAAGAAGGGAGATCATGAACTGATCTCCCTCGGGGAGGCGTACTTCATGAAGCATACGGGCACAATATTCAGTATGCCCAAATCTGCATCCATATGTACACTGGTTCATTTCTCCAACGACAGTAACTCGCGTCCCCATAGTCACCTTTTTGGGTTCATTAAAAAAGCTCGTATCATCAGAATCCCACGTACTGACATGGTGTAAGATTTCCGTTTCATGCCGCCCTCCTTCCTGAAGTTGCTTCCTTACACACAAGGGTGAGACTTTTAACCATGTCGTAGTCAATCGTTTTAGTCGTGAATTCGAGAGAATCAAAATGTTCGCCAACAATTACGGTATGAGTTCGTGCGTTCCTGTCCCATGCTCCCGTTTTGGCAACAGAGGAAAGGATGAGTATTGAGAGCTCTTCAATCTTCAAAGAAACATGACTGAGAACTCCTCCTTTGGTAGGGTGAACCCTACGGCATATTGCCATACCCAAGATCGACTTGATCCGATCGGCGAGGTCAGGGCGGTCCTCACCAGAAAATTCAATAACAATTCTGTCCCCGGTTTTTACCGCAGAGATAAGCTCAATCATGTCCTTGTCTGTTGTCGCGCGTTGACCCCGCTCTCTTTTTTTGGGTTGTCGAGTAGCGGGCACTGGATAGTTAGGTTTAGTTCCTCTTTGCATCTTTGCTCTCCTTGTGTAAAGACCTTCTTTCCACGAGTCTCGTCGTGGTGCCATAAAAACTTTTTCTGTGTATACTATGATAAAAATTTACAAAAAAGTCAAGTTTTTAGAATAAAACAAAAGCCCTGCAAGGAATGTTCTCTCGCAGAGCGAATTCAATTACTCGGGTCTCCCGTACTTCGCAAGAGAGTAGTTTCCATGTGCTTTATCATGAGTTACTTCTTCTCCGAGCCACGCGGGCGGGACAAAAGCAACGGCTTCCTCGTTGGAGTCGAACTCTACCTCGATCTGCACGTACCCCGCAAGCGCACCGTGAAAAATATTGAGCTGGCAATGAACCCCGTCATGGCAAATGAAATACCTGCTTTTCCGCAACGAGCAATGTTTTGCAATCTTCTACATCGACTTAAAAACTTTTCGAGGAAGTACGACCTCATCTTCGGGTCGCGAGATCCCTTTTCCTGTTTTTATCGTCCGCGTGTATATTGTCTCTTCTTGGGTGCACTCTTCGCGATTATATGAATGAAAAAACAACAGCAGAAGAAAAAGAAGTTACAGAAAATAGTGATCCATCGAAACCATACCGTAAAGATATTAAATATAAAATGGTTGCTGCCGATCATAAAAAAATGTTTATGCGTGGGGGAGCATTGTTTGCGGGAATCGTGACCTTAGCGTTTATTTTTCCTTCACCTTTTGTTGCTCCCTATGACATTGCACGCATCGCAAAAACAGACCCTATGCTCATCAGTAGAACCATCGTTGGCGAGTTTGGGAGAACTTCTGATACCGCAACTTACTTCAATTCTATCAACCCGTATACCTATGATACGCGCGAAGCTTATGTGGATACTCCGTATCGCAAGTACGTTGCATCGATGGGAGGTTTCGATGTCCTTGCAGACTTCTCAAGTAAGAGCGCCGAGGTGCAAAAAAGTTTTATCGACGAGGCAAAACAGTATTTTGAGAATCCCCTCAGCGTTGGGGTCACTCAAGTCAAATTGAATCCGGTAATTACGGCAGTGAGTGCCTTGACCTCAATGGCAACGAGCGCGCTATATGAGGCAGTTATTAACCAAGAAGATTTGAATAGTAACCCCACACGCTCGCTTCGTTTTTTGAGTGATACGGGAGTTATGGATATTGAGGCGCTACGCGTAAATATGGCGACGGAGCAGTGGGGGATGGCACGAGAAGAAACACCACCCGAGCTTACGCACGTTCCTCCAGGAGCGTGGTGGTTTGCTCCTATCGGCATGCTCAACAGTACGGTGCTTGCCAATGATCCAAACGGGGACCGAGACGCAGCAATCATTCTTGGAATCGTGATGCTTATCTTCATTACCTTTCCCTATATTCCGTACCTCAACCGTCTTTCTGAAAAGCTAAACCTTGCACCGTTTATTTGGAAAGATCGCTCAAAGAAAGAAGAATAAGCTTTTGTAAGTTAAATTCTCCCACAAAAAAGAACCGCTCAATGAGCGGTTCTTTTTTGTGGGAGAAGAGGAAGTTTCTAAAGGATCACCATCCAAAAGAGAATAGCAATAAGAATACGATAGATACCAAAGGGGATAAAGTTGTGCTTCTTGATAAAGCCGAGGAGGAATTTGATACTGATGATGGCAACAACGAAAGAAGTGACAAATCCGATAGTGAGGGTACCAAATTGATCCATAGAGAACGAGGAAGCATTTTTTACGAGATCAAGTCCACTAGCCGCTATCATGGTAGGGACCGCAAGGAGGAAAGAGAACTCGACAATAGTTGTACGGTTGAGCCCAAGGATGAGCCCCCCTACGATTGTTGATGCGGAACGCGAAAGCCCTGGAATAATAGCGAGAGATTGAAAAACTCCAATGAGCGCTGCTTGCTTATAGGAAATATCGGTTATGTTTGCTGTAGTAGTAGCTGACTCCTTGTGCCAGAGTTCAAAGATAATGAGCGCAATACCTCCCAAGAGAAGTGACCACAAAACAATCGAGTGATTCCCCATCAGATATGTTTTTACAATATGATAAAAAACGAGACCAATAATTCCTGTCGGAATAAAGGCGACAATAAGTTTTTTAATTACTTCAATATTCCAGAGAGTTTTCCAATAGAGAACGATGACTGATAAAATAGCACCAAGTTGAATAATAATATCAAAACTCTTTTGAAAATTAGTTGCAGGAATTTTAAGAAGTTCCCCTACTAAAATAAGGTGCCCGGTGGAGGAGATGGGAAGAAACTCGGTAACCCCCTCAACTACGCCCAAAATAAATGTGTGTAATATATCCATGGGAAATATCATAACACAATTTACGTTTTTTACTCTCCTATACCTATACCGTTGTGAATTCGTCGATTGCCACTTGGTGGTCATGGACAAATTTTTCACAATTCCCTAGTGCAAGCATCTCTTTTTTGTCATACCCCGCACGGTCTTCTCCTGAGATGCGCGAAATCTCTTGGCCCACCAAAAGGCTTGTTATTATAGGGTTTATATTGTGTCGCTCTGTCTCCGCGATCAAGCCAGAAAGAAGGGAAGGCATTTTTAAGGTTTCTTTGTAAGATCGTTTTGAGGACAACGCTTGCTCTATGTCGGAGAGGGTAAGGAGTTCTTCAAGCGTGATGCTCACCTTCAAGACGCTAGTACTTATGGGGAAACGCATTTTGAGGTTGCGGTAGTTATGATGTTTTCCTGCGATACTTGCAGCGATTCCAAACCCTTGGTCGATGAGGATTTTTTCAGAATTTTCTTCATGGAACTCAAGAATATCAGCAAGGGTTGCTTGAGAAAGGTCAAGGTGAGGAAACCCGAGTTCAAGTTTGAATTGCAACATACTTTAAACACCTTACACAGAGTATTCAACTGTTGCGGTTCCTGTAAAAGAAAGAGTTTCTCCTGCAGGACGGATAACGATTAGTCTTTTTTCCATGCCTTAAGAAAGTTGGCGGTCGAGATTTGCAGTTGTCCGGTTTTAGCCGCGGGATCATTATAGAAAATGGTACCATCGGTAATACCGTCAATTACAACAAGATGGGGGATAGTGCTCTTGGGGTCGAAATAAAAGCACAAAAGTAACTATTACATAAACTAGGTACGAACCTAGCGTGGAATGAAGAAAAACTCATTGCTATCAACAAAAAATCAATTCAAGCTCTATTAGATGGCATTCCTTTGGTTAAATTAGAAATTGAAAAGTTCGAACCTAAAAAGTACATTGATATCAAAAGCTTAAATGAAAAAACAAGCGAGTTTTCGCCTGTTTTTTATACCTGGCTCCGCACAGTGGACGCATTCAGAACTGCGAATTGGACCAAAATTAAGAGCGAATTACAGTTTAGCGGTATCCTTACGTTGTTTCCTCAGCTCTCACTTCAGAACTAGGGTCCGATACTCCTGTATCTTCTTTACCAAGAATAGCGTTTACTATGTCATAGCTATTATCTTGAACAAAACTGTCGTACATCTTCTCTAGGTCATCTTTGCTGATTTCTTTATAAGTCCTATGGCTCATTTGATTAGCTCCGTTTACCAAGACAATTATTTGAATGCCATTTGATGTAATAGGTTTTTTAAGAGTTATATACATAATCAAAGGTTGAACCTCTTGCTCAACTCCCAGAATAAAATCTGGTTTTGCTGTAAAGCCAATTTTTAGACCTGATATTTTATTCTGATAGTAAGTAAACTCGTTCGGTGTATTTATCTGAAGCATCATCCCCAAACCACCAACTTGCACGTAGCCGTTTATATTTTTTGATACATTTTCACCTCCATTGTGCAGGATGATACCAACCTGCATTTTTATTTCTCCCTCAGCATCAATTGTTACAGGCGACACTCCAAAAGTAACAAATGTGTCAGGTTGTGGCTCCTGTCCAAACAAAGCTCTGAGAAAAGTATCGGATGCTGGTTGTGAATTACTACCTGCTCGGATGTAGTATCTAAAATCGTTCTCGTTTATTACTTGGAAAGGTCTTCTGTTTGATTTACCAATATGGGTTATTACATACCCTGTATCATTTCCTTCATCTTCATAAATGACCTTATTCGTAACATTTGGATGAGGAGGTGTAGTTAGTATTGAGGTGAAACCCTCAAGCAAACTGACAAAATTGGAAACATTTTTTATGGATGCTTTTGCGGTAGCATAGTCAGCATCAGCAGTTCCTGTCTTAACACCCCAAACAAGAACTCCTCCATCACTGTTACCAAAAGCTGATATGGCTTTTGCATAATTCTTTTTATCAGATGCAAAAAGCTTTCTTTCGCCTGTGTAGTCGTCCTTTTCTGTACTCTTAAAATCTAAATAGTAATTCTCTACCTGTTTGCTGTTTATGGCGTCATCAATATAAGTAAGACCCTGCTTTTCTATCTGGTTAAACAAATCCTGTGATGGAGTTTTTTGCATAATCTAATTCTACCAATCTTGATTGGGTATGTAAACTAGAGTAAAGTATAGTGATGGAAGAAGACGAACAGGTAGATACTTTTGATTATTTTAATACGGATATAAAACTACTAGCACTTCATATTGTGCTTGAGAGTTTTTATAGAGGTCAAAATATATTTTCGTTAGACCAATTTCTCAAAGGGGATTATTGGAAGATTGAAGAAATAGCTGATGAAATCAGAGATACCAATGACTACGGCTCGGCTGAAGACCTTGTTCTTCAGCAAGTTATACAGATGATTAAGGATTTGAATATAGGAAAAATTATAAGAGTTAGCGTAAAGGACATATCTAGTCTTGCAGAAAAAATCGTACGAGAAGCCGTTGAGGAAAAGAACGGTACTGAAAACGAAGTAATGATGTATTCGGCTTACATTGATGAAGTGTACAAATTAAAAGGTTTGAAAGATGCTCAACGTTTAGATGTGAAAGACTATAATACCGCAAAATGGGACAGGGTTGATTTTACTGAATACGACTTTCATAGAAATATCCAATACATTTCTCAAGTAGCTTCCGCATTTATTGAGTTTGAAGTTGAGTTTGATAAAAAGGGTCCGATTGAAGCGAATGAAGCTATTGATGATTACATTGATAACTTCAGTGAGGACCAATTTATAGAAAAGAAGCCAACCTATCGGCAAAAAAGATTTTACTTCTCAAAACAGATAGAAAACTTTGTTGAATATATTAAACGCTTTCCTTTGATTGACGGAAATATAAATATCCCTTTTTCATCTTTGTCTGAGCAGGATTTTGAAGTTGTAAAAGTGCTTTCATATCTTGAAAGACAAAAAAGACTTAAGGTCCGTAACTGGAATGATACCGAACTTTGGAATGTTAAGTTCCATAAACTGCCTATAACAGTGGCTTCTCTGTTTGGTCAGGAAGATACAAAAGAGACTGAAAAGATAGATAACGAGAAAGAAATTAAGCTGAACTTAAGTTTTTCACTACAGACTGGAACAATGATTTTGACTGATACAAACGGCAAAGAATACAAAATTAAGGTGCAGGGACAAGTACAAAAAGAGGTATTAAGAGTTGTCTTTCAACACCCTAAAAACACTTACGGAGAATGGAGTTTATACGAGATAAGCGAAACTCTTGGCGGTGATGATGTAAATGAAATTGCGGTAAAAAATGCAATTTACCAGTTCAACAAAAAAGTTAAACTTACTATTCCGCAAGTTGAAAATCTATTTGACCTAACCATACATTCGGCACGGTTGGACCCTAAATATGTCAGTGTAAGTTAAGCAAACTTAAGCGAACGATACTTTATTCTAAAAGCACAATCGTAAGATTGTGTTTTTATGCAGAGTACTACTAAACCACAAGAGCCGAAAGTTTGCTTCAACATAAACGATTTATCACTTGAAGACAGGACCAAATTCGTCGGTGCTTTTGTGTGGCTTATCAAAGAGGATAAGAAACAAAACCCTGCTTTTTATCAGATTAAGAAAGAAAGAAATGATTGACACTGTGTGCTTATTGATACCGAAAGACAAGCTCACATTCCTAGATTTATCATCTTACGGCGTGCCTACTTGGAACCTACATTCCAAAACAGACCAATATGACAAGTTTGTGAAAAATCCCTCAAAAAGAGATTTGGATAGTGGTCTGTATTTCCCTCGGCTGACAGGTTACAGAAGAAAGAGCTATGGGCTGGATGCTAATGTCCGAATTGAGTTTTCTGTTCCAAAATTGCTTTACCTCAATAACCTAGATGAACTTGAAGATAGGGATTTCCCTAAAGTGATTGATACGCTTCAAGACCGATTGAAAACTATGGGAATAGTTGCAACAAAATCAATCCTTGAAAAAGCATCAGTCAGTTCAGTTCACTTCTCAAAAAACATTCAACTTGAAGACGGATATACAGTTACTCATTTAATTTCTGAGATGAATAAAGTGAACCTACGAAAGAGTTTTGATTTTGCAAAGACACGCTTTATGAATGACGGTCAGAGTTTGTATGCTCATACAACTGCTCATCAGCTAGTCATTTACGACAAGATTGCCGACTTGGGTAAGGATAAAAAACGAGCCATAGATAAAGACCAAAATCCTTACCAGAGGAGCTTGTTTGCAGAGTTAAATAAAGACCCAGAACTTAACGAAGTGATACGGTTTGAGATACGACTAAATCATAAGCAGAAGATGAATAAACTAATTGAAGAATTGGGATACACAAAGAACCCAACATTCAAGGAAGTATTTAGTTCTGAACTGAGTAAGAAAGTGGTCAATAGCTACTGGCAGAAGCTTATAAAGGAACGAAATCTTGGGCTGTTTTCAATCTCAATAAGCGTCAAAGATATTTTGAGAACCTTGTTTTTGGCAGATAAGAAACTAAAACCAAAACAAGCAATTTATCTTCTTGGGCTGTTTATGCTCGCAAGGGATGAGAGTGGAATGAGGCAGTTACGCACGATTGTATCAAAGCGTTCTCACGATAGAACTTGGTATCGCATAGCAAAAGATATGCAACAAGCCAGTGAGCTTATAACCAAGAATAAGCTCAGAGATTGGGTTACTCAGATAGATAAAAAATTAGAAGATTATCAACCATATAAAACTAAAAAATATGAAAACAAATAAAATTAAAGTGTCAGATATAAAAATTGGTCCAATTAGACAAGAGGTGTTACCGAACGGATTTGTTGTAAGAGTGCAAAAATATAAAGAAATAATCAAAGAGGTTGAGATATCTTCAATAGAAGAAACCTTAAGCAATTTTCAGAGAGACCTATATCCTGAAAAAGAGCTTCTTATTTGGGAAAATATGGCTCATTTTTATGAAATCAGCGTTAGAGATAATCCTGATTGGACCAGTAAGGATAAGAAAAAGATTTTTGATGAAATTCTAATGTCCACATTGAGTTAGGACGTTTGCTATGTATCGTAGAGTAAAGTATAATTATTAAATCAATTACAAAAAATATGATTAAAGAAAAAGAGTTTTATAAAGCAGAGGACCTTGCTGAATTGCTACAGGTAAATATTATGACAATTTACCGATACATAAAAGCAGGTCGCCTTAAGGCTTACAAGATTGGTCGTGAATATAGGGTTGATGATGCAGAGTTTCAAGCTTTTCTGAAAAAAGTAAGTACTAAATAATATGGCAAAAATAATAAAAGCAAAAATTGAAAATCTGAAATACCGAGCAGGTACTTCAATGAGGAAGAACAAGCTAAATGAATATAAACTTGCTGATTTTGATGTAAATGAAGCTTCAGCTAGTGGTATTGTAGAAATTGATGAAAAGAATAAAGTCGCCTATTCTAAATGGGTTACACCAAAGCGTACTAGGTCCTATCCGTTTGCAAGGATTTATGACACATATAGTTTTGGCGGCAAAAGAATAACCATAATTCCGATTATTAAAGATGAAGGTATTGGTGCTTCAAAAAATAAATCCAACAATGACAGAATAAACTTCATCACTTTATCTTGGATGAACCTTACCAATGTTTTCGTAATCCTAGCTTGGTATTCTGATGCTGAAAAGAAAACCGAATATCGTATTACAAGTCAAAAGTTTGATACGAATTATATTAAAAAGAAAATAAAAGAAATTAGCGAGTATCAATTTGATGCACATCATTGGAATAATGAGCATTTCATAAAAGATTTTCGTGATGTATACGAAAAAGCTGTTTCATCATACGATGCAATATCAGAAAAACTTTCCGTAAAATTGCACCCTTCATCAGGGCATAAAGCTTTCCTAGAAAAAATAATTGATAAATCAAATCCTAAAACAATTAGTTTGAATAATTTTGCTTCTGAGACACTAGCAAAATCAAGATTAGCAGCAGCAAGAGAAGTTGTTGTTAAGCATAAAAATGAACATCTTTCACTTGAAAGTGAAAAGCTGGTATTTGAAATAGTCAATAATTTAGGCGGTAGCTATTTTTTGACAGCAGACGAAATTATTATTGATGAAGATAAAAAACAGCTAATAATTCAGGAAGCAAAAAATGCAACCACTGAAAAGTTACCAAAATCAGCAGATATAAAAGATGGCTTATTTAAAATACTATTATTTTCTCAAATAAAAACTATTCACATAGATGAAATAAAATATGACTACAAGGTTAGTTTGAAACTTACTGGAAGAATATCTTCTTCTCTGAAGTTGCCAACTACTCAGGAAAATATAGCTTCTTTTGTACATAAAGAAAAAATATCTCGTCCAGATACGGCTTCAATTACAATGCTAAATGAAGAAGCTACAGAGAATGATTATGAGGTAGAAATAACTAATAACTAATTATGATTACTACACCACTAAGGTATCCAGGAGGAAAAGCTAAGGCGATTAAAAAAATAATACCATTAGTTCCAAAGTTCTCCGAGTTCAGAGAGCCATTTCTTGGTGGTGCCTCAGTATTTATTGCACTCAAACAGGCATATCCTGATAAAAAATACTGGGTAAATGATTTGAATAATGACTTGTATCACCTTTGGTTAAAATTAAAAGATGACTGTAAAGGACTAGTGAAAGGAGTTCAAAAGGTAAAAGATACTGAAAAAAATGGAAGGTCTTTGCATAGAAAACTTGTAGAGAATAATCCAAAATCTAGCCTAGAAAAAGCAATCAGATTTTTTGTTCTAAATAGGATTACATTCTCTGGGACCATTGAAGCAGGTGGTTATTCACAAGGAGCATTTGATGCTAGGTTTACTCAGTCATCAATAGATAGATTGAAGCCAGTTTCATCAATACTGAATGACACTGAAATTACAAATCTAGATTATGAGGATTTGGTAAACAAGGACGGAAAAGATGTGTTTATCTTCTTAGACCCTCCATATCTTTCTGCGACAAAATCTCGCCTTTATGGGAAAAACGGTAATTTACATACAGGTTTTGACCACAAAAGATTTGCTGAAGTTATGAGAAAAACAAAACACAAATGGATGATTACATACGATGATTGTCCAGAAGTTAGAGAATTATTTTCTTTTGCAAACATTATAAGTTGGGAATTTCAGTATGGAATGAACAACTATAAACAAGAAACGGCAGCTAAAGGAAAAGAGCTTATAATTACAAATTACAATGTTCAAGAAGCTAACTTAACTCCTACTAGTGAAATAAAAGTAAAAACCACAAGAGTTGCGGTTGCATAATATATGAAAGCAATAAATGTAGCCAGAGTATCAACTGAAGAACAAAAGGAAGCTAATAACTCTTTGCCTGCTCAGGAAGAGCGAATTAAAAGTTACTGTAGCAAAAAGTCTTTTGATATTATTAAAACCTACAGCTTTGAAGAAAGTGCTTATAAAACTAAAAGAGATGAGTTTGATACGATAGTTGAACATATACAAGAAGTATCAAAAAAAGGAAAGATTGCCGTTTGTTTTGATAAGGTAGACCGATTTTCAAGAGGTAGTGTTTTTGATAAAAGGGTTGGCTTACTCTACGAAATGGCTCTAGCCGATAAGATTGAACTTCACTTTGTATCAGACGGTCAGGTTATCAATAACCAAATGTCAGCCGTTGAAAAGTTCCAGTTCGGTATGAGTTTAGGGTTAGCAAAGTATTACTCAGATGCTATTGGCGATAATGTTAAGCGAGCGTTTGAACAGAAACGAAGAAATGGCGAATGGACAGGAGGTGTTCGTTTGGGTTATTTGAATGTTCACCTAGACCAAGAAAAGCGATTACGAAAAGACATCATCATAGACCCTGAAAGAGGACATCTAGTTCAAAAGATGTTTGAGCTTTATGCTACAGGAAGTTACTCACTAGAAACCGTACGAATAAAAATTACGGAACTTGGACTACGAAGTCTCAAGGGTTTTAAGCTATCCAAAAGTTGTATTGAAAATATGCTTAAAGATAGTTTTTATTGCGGTGTTGCTATATCAAAAAAATATGGTCCATATGCCCATAAATACCCTCGTTTGATAGACAGAGAACTCTTTGATAAGTGCCAAGAGATACGCCTAAAACGCAGGAATACGCCCTACAAGGCAAAGTCTAGGGACTTCCTGTTCAATGGCTTGCTCAAGTGTCAGAACTGCGGTTGTCTCTATAGTCCTGAGTACCATAAAAAGCCAAGTGGTAAGGAATATAACCTGTATTCTTGTACCAATTCTAAGAAGATATGTAAGAGAGTATATGTAAACGAATTAGAGCTTCTCAAGCCCGTCTACGAGGTCCTAGACCGCTTTGCAAGCATCACAGAGGAAGCTCAGAACGAACTCGTTGATGAGCTACGCAAGAACACTGAAACCGAAGTGGTTTTTCATAAGGCACAAATAAATCGTATACGGACAGATTACGATAAACTAAAGGCAAAACAGAACCGATTACTTGAAGCATTTTTGGACCAGAGTATTACTAAGGACATCTATGACAAAAAGCACGAAGAGTATCAGGACCAGATACAGACTTTGGAAATTGAACTTTCAGAGCATACAAAAGCAGACTACGATTACCAAACAACCGTTGCTACAGTGCTTTCTGTAGCACGAAGAGCTAAATCTATTTTTGAGAACAGTTCTGAAGTTGCTAATAAAAGAGCGTTTTTAAGTTTGATACTTCAGAACCCGACTGTAAAAGGAAAAAAGCTATATTTTTCAATAGCTTCTCCGTTCAATCTAGTACTAGAACTGGCTGACAGTCCTAACTGGCTCCGCGGGTAGGGATCGAACCTACGACC
>MNVN01000005.1 GCA_001871765.1 Candidatus Nomurabacteria bacterium CG1_02_43_90 | reverse complement strand
CCCTCCCTTGTACTGCACCAAACGTAACCACCTGGAGTTCGTGCAAGTCCTCTGCACTCTGCACCACCCCACCAAGCAACCTCACAGGTCAGAGTGGTTTCCGCACCGGCATCTGCCCAACCCCTACCTACGCGGGTACTGTCATAGAAGCTTGTTCTTCTGCCACCGTCACCTGTACTGCACCACTTACACCTACTCTCTGTGGTAACGGCATTTGTGAGACAGGGGAGACCTTCCTCAACTGTTCCAAAGATTGTAGGTCGAAGGTGCGGGAGTTTTAGGGTGATATAAAAGCAAGAGACTACTTTGTTACCCTTAATATCTAGTTTAGATCGAGGGTCGGGATGTTGTTTATAATTCTTATTTTAAGAATGTTCCCTGAATACTTGACTATATTCCTCAATCTGATAAGATACAGAACAGGCTCATTCCGAGCTTGTTTTGTTTCCATCCATTTAATTTTTATATGACACGATCACTCAAAAAAGGACCACATATTGACCATAAACTCTTGAAAAAGATTGAAGGGAAAAGTGCGTCAACAGCACCCTTGATCAAGACATGGTCTCGCTCAAGTCAAATTTCCCCTGAAATGGTAGGGTTTCTTTTCGGTGTCTATAATGGCAAGGTTCATATTGAGGTGCGCGTAAATGAAGAAATGGTAGGACACAGGCTCGGAGAATTTTCCCCTACAAAGAAATTTGTACGTCATGGAGGTAAGATGCAAAAGGAGCTTGAGCAGAAAAAGAAAGAAGGTGAAATCGCTGCTGCAAAAGCTGCAAAATCTGAAACCCCGGCTGCTAAAAAGAAATAATTATGAAAGCTGTTTTAAAAAGTTATCGTCAAGCGCCACGCAAAGTTCGTCTTGTGGCAAATCTTATCAAAGGGAAGACCGCTTCTCGCGCTTTAGTAGAGCTCGATATGCTTCCTAAGCGTGCCTCGGGCCCTATGAAGAAGCTTCTTATGTCTGCAATCGCAAACGCGAAAGAGAATGACAAGATTATGATAGAAGACCTTCTTGTAAAGGAAGTTCGCGTTGACCAGGGTACAATCCTCAAGCGCTCTATGCCAAAGTCTCATGGATCAGCATCGCCTATCCATAAACACACGAGTCACATTATGCTTGAGCTCGCAGTATACACTGAGGTTGAAAAACCAAAAGGAAAAAACAAAGTAGTTGTTGCTGACGAACCGAAGGTTTCAAAAAAGGTTGCACTTGCAAAAGTAAAGGCCGAGGCAAAACCAAAGAAGAAGCCAGCTAAAAACTAAAAGCTATTAACTATAAACTATTTTCATGACACACATCGTTCACCCTTATGCGCATCGTTTAGGAATCATCCGTGACTGGAAGTCGCGCTGGTTTGGAGCGAAGGAAGAATATAAAAAATTCCTCAAGGGTGACGTTCTTATCCGTAAGTTTCTTGAAAAACGCCTTCGTGGGAGCCACATTGCAGGGATTGACATAGAGCGTAATGCAAAAACTTTTCGTATTATTGTAAAAACAGCGCGCCCTGGTATGGTTATTGGTCGCGCAGGAGAAGGCTCAGTAAAGCTTAAAAATGATATCTTAAAAGAAGCAACCCGTCATAAATTTGATATTCCTAAAGATTTTAAGCTTGATATAGAAGAAGTACGTTCACCAGAATCAAATGCAGGAGTTGTCGCTGAAATGGTTGCTGAAGGACTTGAGAAACGTCTCCCTTTTCGCATGATCTTGAAACAAACCATAGAAAAAGTTATGGCGAACCGCGAAGTTATGGGTGCACGTATCGCAATATCAGGACGTTTGGGTGGCGCTGAAATGGCTCGCTACGAGCAGATTCGTCGCGGAGGGATCCCTCTTCAGACATTCCGTGCTGATATTGACTATGCAAAGAATACTGCGCGCCTTCCGTATGGTGCTATTGGTATTAAGGTTTGGATCTACAAAGGTCAAATCTTTAATGATACCAAGAAGAAGCTTGCGGTCACTGAAGTACAAAATTAAAAAATATTACCATGTTATTCCCCAAGAAAGTAAAATTTAGAAAATGGCAAAATGCACGCAAGAGCGCGGCAAAGCTTTCTGCTCCTGAGACACGGGGCATCACCCTTGCTTTTGGTTCTTTTGGCCTCAAGGCAGAAACTTCTGCGCGTGTGAAATCAAACCAGATTGAAGCATCACGTAAGGCAATTACCCGTACGATTACCAAGGTTGGGAAAATGTGGATTCGTATTTTCCCTGATAGACCTTATACCCAAAAAGCAGCACAGATGGGTATGGGTAAAGGAAAGGGTGATCCGCAGGGGTATGTCTTTGAAGTCCGCCCTGGCCGTATGTTATTCGAGATTGATGGGGTCGATGAGGCAACAGCGATAAAGGCGTTACGCAAAGCGGGAGCAAAACTTCCTTTGAAGACACGCATTGTACGTCGCGAGCAAATAGTTTAATAAAAGTTTTACCGAATACAAGTATGAACGAATATAAGAAAAAAAGCGCAGAGGATTTGATGAAGCTTCTTAATGAAAAGAGGGAGGTTGTTCGCGCTTTCCGTTTTGATATCACGGGAAGCGCCAAGAAGAACGTGAAGGTTTCAGTAACTTCACGAAGAGAGATTGCGCGAATTTTAACTGAACTAAATATTCGCAAAAATAATACTTCAGAAGTAAATGCATAACATTATGGAAAAAAGTAATATTACAAGAAAGAATCTTCAGGGAGTTGTCGTTTCAGACAAGATGAAAAAGACCGTTACGGTTCTCGTGAACCGTTTCGTAAAGCATCCAAAGTACGGCAAGTACATGAAGATCTCAAAGAAGTATAAGGCACATGATGAAGAAGGTGCTTTCAAGACTGGGGATAACGTGACTATTGAAGAATGTCGCCCAATTTCAAAAGATAAATCTTTCAAGGTTATAGGGATTTCAACCGCTAAATAGCTGGTAAAAGATTCTTCACTAACGACTAATGACTATCAATTAATAACTACCTATATGATCCAACCACAAACAATCGTAAAAATAACTGATAACTCCGGTGGTAAAATCGGTCGCGTTTTTAAGGTTCTCGGAAGTTCAAAAAAACGCTATGCGATGATTGGAGATTTGGTTGTCCTTTCCGTTCAGGTTGCAGAGCCACGAAAGTCAGTTAAGAAAAAGGATGTATTGACCGCTCTTGTGGTACGTACGCGCAATGCGTATCGTCGCAAGGATGGCTCGTATATTCGTTTCGATGACAATGCTGTAGTTATTGTTGATAAGGCAAAAAAGGAACCTAAGGCAGGTCGTATTTTTGGACCAATCCCTCGTGAGATTACCGAAATCGGGTACAACAAGATCGGCTCCCTTGCCCCAGAAGTTTTGTAAATTAATTATTCCATCACCACTATGAAAATCAAAAAAGGCGACAACGTGATCATCACTACAGGAAAGGACAAAGGCAAGAAAGGTAAGGTCCTCGAGGCTCTTCCTCTTGTTAGTCGGGTGATTGTGGAAGGGGCAAACGTTTCAAGAATACACCAGAAACCACGTACAAAAGGAGTATCGGGTCAAATCGTTGAGCGCTCGATGCCTATTCATGTTTCAAACGTAATGGTAGTTGACCCAAAGACAGGTGGTCGTACACGGGTCGGTATCAAAAAGATTGAAGGAAAGAACATCCGTGTTACCAAGAAGAGTGGAAGTGAACTCAAATAATTTTTAATACTATGAAATCAGTAAAAGAAAAACAAGCAACCGCTTTTGATATCATGAAAGAAGAGTTTGGCTACAAGGCAAAACTTGCAGCTCCTCGTTTGGTAAAGGTGGTTGTTTCAGCGACAACAGGCCGTTCAAAAGACAAGAATCGCAATGAAATGATCATGGGACGTCTTGCGAAAATTACCGGACAAAAACCATCACTTCGTGCTGCAAAGAAGTCTATTGCTGCCTTTAAAGTGCGCGAAGGAGATAAGATTGGCGTTGCGGTGACCCTCCGTGGTGCTCGCATGACAGGCTTTCTTGATAAGTTTATCAATGTTGCCATCCCTCGTACACGCGATTTTCGCGGATATGAGAAAAAAAGTATTGATGAAATAGGCAACCTTACCCTTGGGGTAAAAGAACAGTCAATTTTCCCAGAAACCTCTGACGAAGACGTAAAGGATCTCTTTGGTATGGCGGTAACTATCGTTACTACTGCGAAAAGCAAGAAAGAAGCAGAAGGCTTCTTCGATATCCTCGGTATCCCTTTTAAGAAATAAAGAAGAGGGAGAGTGGTGGATTAAATCAAGCCCCATTTACACAACGTGTAAATGGGGTTTGATTTAATCAAAAAAAGTGATATAATATTGCCAGGTAGTCATATTTTTTGGCTACGGGTGCAGCACTTTTTAATTTTTTAGGAGTAAAGAAGGATGAACAATATAGTTTTAGTTAGTGTGGGTGGCCCCGAGGCTGCCCTTTCTGCAATGGAGAGTGTTTCCATCGGACAATATCTTTGCGGGGAAAATCTTGGTGACCCCGCGACATTGTTCGAAGTACAAGAAACTCGCATTGAAGCCGAGGAGGACGATTTCCTTGCGGTATCCAGCGCGCAGGGTCTTGTTGAAAAGCCTCATCGACCCCGTGTGTTTTTCCAGTACTACCACCTGCGGGGGAGGAAAGCTTGTTTGGAAGAAGTGCTCTCTTTGACCCGTGGGCGTAGCGTTCCACGGAATGAGGTAGCACAGCGTAAATATCCCCAGTATTACGAGGGTGTCCGGATCCATTAACCCTTCAAATAAAAAAATAAAACAATAAAAAAATTCAAAGGCGACCGCAAGGCCGCCTTTTTACTATCTACTTGTGCGATCAGGGTAAGTAGATAGTATTCCGTAAATTACAGTAATTTTTTTTGTTGACATTATTTCTCAGTATGATAGGATGCTCGTACGGGTTTTTGTTTAATCCGCTCACCTCCTTTTGCGGGTACTGCCTTCAAAAGAACATGCGTGTGATATTAGCAAAATTCCCTTCGTTTAATAATGGCAAAAACATCAACAATCGTCCGCTCTCAAAAAGAGCCTAAATTTAGCTCACGTACCGTACGTCGCTGTTTTAACTGTGGTCGTCGTCGTGGTTATATGCGTGACTTTGATCTTTGCCGTATTTGTTTCCGTGAGCTTGCCAACGACGGCAAGATTCCGGGAGTTAAGAAGTCTTCTTGGTAATCTTTACTTTTATTATGCACGACCCAATCGCAGATATGCTTATTCGCATCAAGAATGCAGGAAATGCCGGCAAGGATTTAGCCGAGATGCCTTTTTCTCAGTTGAAAGAATCTATTGCTGAAGTCCTCTTTAAACAAGGATACATTGCATCGTATGCAAAAAAAGGCAAGAAGGTTCAGAAGACTCTTGAAATAGGTATTGCCTATGAAGGCAAGAAACCTCGTGTGGCAGACGTTGCGCGCATGTCAAAGCCTTCTCGTCGCTTCTATGTGAAAGCAGCAGAGATTAAACCTATCAAGAACGGGTATGGCCTCATGGTTATTTCAACCCCCAAGGGGATTATGACGGGGAATGATGCTCGCAAGGCACAGGTCGGCGGTGAGGCACTCTTTAAGATTTGGTAATATAAAAATATATGTCACGAATTGGAAAAAAAGGCGTAACGATACCGGCAGGAACAACGGTAACACAACAGGACACGACATTTACGGTCAAGGGTCCTTTGGGTGAGCTTGTCCGCGACTTTAATGGTCCTGTTGAAATAAAGATTGAAGGCGACAGTATTTCCTTCACGCCAAAGAACAGCTCAAAAGAAGCAAAGGCACTTTGGGGAACATACGCCTCACATTTGGTGAACATGGTACAAGGAGTGAATAAAGCGTTTGAGAAGAAGCTCATCATTGAGGGAGTTGGTTACAAGGTAGAGCAACAAGGTAATGTCCTCGTTTTCAGTCTTGGTTTTTCACACAAAGTTCCTATGGAGGTCCCTAAGGATGTTAAGGTTCTTGTTGAAAAGAACAACCTTACGTTCTCATCGATTAACAAAGAATCTATTGGGCAATTCGCCGCACAGGTGCGCGCAAAGAAAAAGCCAGAACCATACAAGGGTAAGGGAATTCGTTACTCAGATGAGGTCGTTCGTCGCAAGCAGGGTAAGAAATCCGCATAATTAGGTTAACGAAATAAATATGACTACAAAACTTTCTAAAACTGAACAACGTACTCGCCGCCACCGTCGCATTCGTGCGAAGGTTTCTGGTACAGCAGAACGCCCTCGCCTTGCGGTATTCAAGTCGAATAGTTATATGTATGCCCAGCTTATTGACGACACAAAGGGCGCAACCCTCGCCGCATCTTCTGACATGGGACTCAAGGGTAAAACAAAGACAGAGCGCGCAAAGCTTGCCGGAGCAGCTCTTGCAAAGATTGCAAAAGAGAAAGGTCTTGAGTCGGCAGTATTTGATCGTGGTGGTTTTATTTATACAGGGCGTGTACGCGCATTCGCTGAGGGTGCCCGAGAGGGAGGATTAGTCTTTTAATATTTTTATGACAGAAACAACGACACAACAAAATACGGCAGAAAAAACTCCAAGTACTCCAACTCCAGTGAGTACGGCTGGTTCACGTCCTTTTGCAGGTGCTCGTGGAGCAGGAGCTCCTCGTGGTGGTGCAGGAGCAGGACGCCCCGGGTTTGGTGGCGCATCCAACAGTCGCGGTGGCGCAGGAGCACGCAAAGGGGGAGCTCCTCGTGGCGGTCGCGCAGGCGCAGGTTTTGAGCGTGTTCGCCCTGAGTTTGATAATAAGATTATTCAGATTCGTCGCGTAACGCGCGTTGTTGCCGGTGGTCGTCGCTTTTCTTTCTCTGTAGCACTTGTTGCCGGGAATCGCAAAGGTTCAGTAGGCGTAGGTATTGGTAAAGCTGCTGATACTGCATCTGCTATCGAAAAAGCAACGAAGAGCGCCAAGAAAAACATGATCAAGGTAACATTAACACCTACCATGATGATTCCTCACGAAGTTAAAGCAAAGGAGTCAAGTGCACAGGTTATGATCATGCCAGCTCCTGGACGTGGTATGGTTGCAGGAAGTTCTGTTCGTAACGTTCTTGAACTTGCGGGCATCAAAAATGTACGCGCAAAGATTCTTTCTGGTTCAAAGAATAAATTGAACAATGCACGTGCCGCAATAAAGGCTCTTGGTCAGATTCGCACCATAAAGTCGACAAAAGTAACAAGCGATAAATAACAATACTCTTATGCAAGCACACGAAGTAAAAACAAAGACCAAACGCAAGGCAAAAAAAGTTGTCGGAAGAGGGGGGAAGCGTGGTAAGACCTCGGGTCGTGGTACCAAAGGTCAGGATGCACGCGCGGGTCACCGCAAGCGCCCTCAAATGCGTGATACTATCAAAAAGATTCCTAAGCTTCGTGGAGAGGGTGTTTCACGTAATCAATGGAAAACTGAGTCAGAAAACTCAGCCGTTATTAACATTGGTATTTTGAATATTGAATTTAATTCAGGGGAACAGGTTACCCCAAAGACTCTTCTTGAGAAGAACCTTATTGAGAAGAGGGGGAACAATATGCCTACCGTGAAGATTCTTGGGAAAGGAGATCTTGATAAAAAGCTTGATATTCGCGGGTGTGCAATCTCTGAGAGCGCAAAATTGGCAATCGAGAAACTTGGGGGAACTGTAAAGTAATTAAAAACCGTAAGGTCTATAGAGAAAAAATCCATGGAAACTATTATTCGCAAAATAAAAATGATTGGAGGAGATGCAAGTTTGCGAAACCGTGTACTCTTTGTTCTTGGAGCACTTGTTGTATTCCGCCTTCTTGCAAATGTGCCGATTCCTGCAGCTGCAGGACAAAACTTGAGTGCACTTCTTGCGAACGACCAAGCCCTTGGATTTTTGAATCTCCTTACGGGAGGTGGTCTCTCTGCTGTTTCTGTCGTCATGCTTGGTGTCGGTCCCTACATTACCGCATCTATTATTTTCCAGCTTCTTACGATGATGTCGCCCAAAATAAAGGCGATGCAAAGCGAAGAAGGGGAAATGGGTCGTCGCAAAATGACCCAATACTCACGCCTCCTTACGATTCCGCTCGCTCTCGTACAAGGGTATGGACTCATCGCATATCTTACGAAGAGTGGTATTCTTACGGGACTCACTCCTTTTGAAATTTTAACAAATACGGTTATTGTTGCTGCGGGCTCAATGCTTCTTATGTGGATTGGTGAGCTTATCTCAGAGTTTGGTATTGGGAACGGTGTGTCATTGATTATTTTTGCAGGTATCGTATCACGTATCCCCGCAACCCTTGGACAGCTTGCGTATACTTTTGACGTAACACAGATTCCTACCTATCTCGCATCGCTCGTTGCAACACTCGCTATCATTATGGCCGTTGTCTACATGACGGAAGCAGAACGCCCCGTGCCTATTACTTATGCAAAACAAGTCCGCGGAGGACATACAACGGGTGGCTCTATGACCTACCTTCCTCTTCGGGTGAACCAGGCTGGCGTTATTCCCATCATTTTTGCACTCTCTATTTTGACGATTCCTACGATTGTTGCGAATGCACTTGCAACTATGGGTAATGGAACACTCCAAGCGGTGGCCGTTTTTGTACAAAAAATGCTTACCAATGGTTGGATTCATAACTCCCTCTACTTTGGCTTTGTATTTATCTTTACGTATTTTTATACGGCAGTAACCTTT
>MNVN01000018.1 GCA_001871765.1 Candidatus Nomurabacteria bacterium CG1_02_43_90 | reverse complement strand
CGCCCCTTGACAAAATCCTATAATCTGCTATGCTCATATTAGCTTTCGAACATTGTAAAAAACTTTTTCAACTTTTTCAAAGGAGAACGACGTGTCAAATACCCAGAAGAAACAAGCACAAGCCAATCAAAATAAGAGCGCTGTAAAACCAGTGGCCAATCAGCCGAAGTACGTGAAGCCACCAAAGCCGAAAGGCCTCGTGCCTGCTAGCTATAAGCCAAAACAGAATACAAAGCCGGAACTTGTTTCCGACAACTTGGAACATCTGTTTCGCGGGTTTTGTGGCTTGTATGACCTCGGCAACGGTGTCTGCGTGGCGGTACGAAAAATTAATCCTGAAAAGGATACCCGTGCCATTTTTGTTCACAGCGCTCCACAGGGAAATATTTTATCCTGTGCTCCAAAGGATATGTATGTGCTGGTTCGTCAGTTACACATGCCTCGCTTTGAATCGGGCTTGTCTGAAGGCTCGAATAAGCGTGCCATTCAAGAGTTCTTTTTTCACATCCTCAACGACGCACTCATCGCGCAAGGGGTCAAAGAACCCCCGCATGCACCCGTCGTGAAGCTGGTGGAAGCGCCCGTTGCCCATGTCGTGAAGACAGAGCAAAAAGCAATGGCACACGCTGACGATGCGACTCTCAGTGTTATCCTTGCTGGAACTCCTGGCAAATATGTCTTAGGGAAAGGTGAGGACCGCATCGTGCTGGCTGTTTACGAAATCCACCCTCGCCGTCTCGGCAAAGGTCACAAAACAGCAGTCCTTGCCGTTGAGGTGATGGAGATTAATTCTAAGCACCCTCTGTTCGGTAAGGTCGCCAAAGGCACGTTTGTGCCCCATGACCTGATCACCAACGGGAAGACGCTGAACCACGCTGGGTGTCAGGCGCTTCTCGCATTCCTCAAACCAAAATAATCGGCTGAAAGGACCGATAGGAGGGAATTCTGCCCCGCAAGCTTGCTTGCGGGGCATTTCTATTGGCGACGTAGATCCGAGGAGAATGAAAAAGTAATCTTTTTGATTCTTGAGCCGAGGAGTCAATATATGGATTGCCCTGTATCTTGACTTCTCATCCATGAGAGAGTATAGTCAAAGAAAGCCCTCCGGGGCGGTTTTTTAGATAGGAGAAGAATAAAATAATCAAAACTACCATGCAATTTATTGAATACATCAAAGAATCAAAAGGTGAACTTGCACATGTCTCGTGGCCAACCCGCAACCAGGCTATTGCGTTTACTCTACTCGTTATCATTCTCTCGGTGGCAACTTCGTTGTACCTCGGTGCTTTTGATACGTTGTTCACGACCCTTATTAAAAACTTCTTTGTTCGCTAATTTTTTAATCTCATGGCAAAACAAGAAACAACTGGAGAGCGCAATTGGTATGCAATTCATACCTATGTAGGATACGAGAATGCCGTACTTCGTAACTTGAAACAGCGTATTGAGTCTCTCGGCATGGAGGACAAGATTTTTAACGTACTCATTCCTTTGGAGAAAAAAATCAAAGTGAAGGGAGGGAAGCGCGTTGAAGTGGAAGAAAAGATCTATCCCGGGTATATTCTCGTGGACATGATTGTGACTGATGATTCGTGGTATGTGGTACGCAACACTCCTCGGGTGACGGGATTTGTGGGAGCAGGTGTCACCCCCGTGCCTCTTGCAAGAGAAGAAGCGGACGCACTCTTCAGTCGTATGGCAGACAGTACTCCAAAACACAATATTGATCTTGTGGTAGGTGATCAGGTTTCTATTGTGGACGGACCTTTCAAGGATCTTGAAGGGAAAGTTGCTGAAGTGGACAATGAACGTGGTCGCGCGAAGGTGCTCGTTTCGATGTTTGGTCGCGATACACCCGTAGAGCTTGATTTCCTTCAAATCAAGAAGATTTAATTTATACTTGAAAAATTCCGAAAACTAAGGTAGACTTACTAAACTATTATGGCAAAGAAAATTACAAAAAAGGTAAAGGTTGTTATTCCCGCAGGTAAGGCAACACCAGCGCCTCCTTTAGGGCCTGCACTCGGACAAGCAGGGGTTAACATTGGTGAATTTGTTACAAAATTTAACGATGCAACAAAGGACAAAATGGGAGACATGGTACCGGTAGTTATTACCGTCTACGAGGATCGAACCTTCTCCTTTGTTATGAAGACACCTCCTGCTTCAGGCTTGGTTCTCAAAGCTGCAGGGATAACCAGTGGTTCAAAGAAACCAGGAACCAGCGTTGTTGCATCCATCACTAAAGCACAGCTCCGCGAAATCGCAGAAAAGAAGCTCCCTGACCTTTCCGCCAACGATGTGGAAGCAGCAATGAAAATCATTTCCGGTACCGCACGAAGCGCAGGAATCGAGGTGAAGTAATCTTAAAAATCCAAAAGAAAAATCCGCCCGCGGGCGGATTTTTCTTTTGGATTAATTTGGCGAAAGTAAAGGGCGACAACCGCACGGTTGTCGCCCTTTACTTTCGCGTCTCTTTACCGTAGTATCCAACGTAGAAATATCGTTATTTAAAACTAAATGCAGAGAAGGAGGTATCAAATGGCTACCAGTATACGAAGTATTCTTTCACCAGCTGCGTCTTTTGAGGAAAGGTTTATCCCTAACCTCGAGGAACTTAAGCTTATTACAAAGGCATTGCAAGATGCGGGCTACAAGGTTGTTCTTACGCAAGGAGTGTTTGACTTGATTCACGAAGGGCATGGAAAGTATCTCGAGCGAGCAAGAGCTCAAGGAGATGTCCTTATTGTTGGTGTGGATACTGACGAATACACACGTAAGCGCAAGGGGGACAATCGTCCAGTTGTTCCGGAATCAGAACGACTCAGGATGCTCACGTTTTTACGGTCAGTGGACATCGTCACCCTCAGGACTCTTCAAGCATCGGAGCAAGACGTTGACTATCTTCATAAAGCGCTTCATCCTGATGTGTTCGTGATGTCTACGACGACCAACGACTTTCCCCTCGAGAAACAAAGAGAAACCGAACAGCATGTTGGGCGGGTCGAGATTTTTGAGCCTCAAGCAGAAACATCAAGCACTGCTCGAATTCGTGGTCTCATGATTGATGGAGTCTCAGGATTGGAAGCAGAGATCAATGAAGTGATACAGCGGTACTATCGAGAAATGGGGGTTAAGTCATGAAAAAAACCAAGGTAGTTGTTGCCTATATCCCCGTGTTACATAGGGGATATATGGATTTCCTGAAGGAAAGTGGGGTAAAGGATATTTTTCTTTTAGAGGCGTCTGATGTTCCTGACCTCACTCGTTTTGTACGGGAAATTCGGGCGCTACACTTTGAGGAAACTGCAAAAATTCTTGAGTGTTTTGGGTACAACGTTCGGCGGTTTTCCCGTGCGGTAGGTACCCTTGAGAAATCAACAGAAGACGTTGTTTTGGTAATGCCGGACGAAGATATTTCGCGCGTGGTGTATGCAAGGCATTTTGAGGGAGCAGAAGTAACCTTCGTCACTACTTTTTTGCGGTGGGATTGGAGCAGGTCAGTTGGATTTACTCCTGCGATTCCCGATGCAGACAGAATTATCCACAAAGGTTCTCCTGAAGCAGAAGAAATTTCGCGGTATATGCGAATACTTCCTCAAGAGCAAGCAAAAAGTTCTGACTGGTGGCGACAGGTCGCAGCGATGGCTCGATGTAAAAATGGGCAAATTATTGTTGCCTACAATAAACATCTGCCGAATGAATACGCCCCCTATATTGACGGTGACCCCAGGAATAATTTTGGTCCAGGAGAACACGTTGAGCTCTATACTTCAATTCATGGAGAGGCCGCCATTATTACTGAGGCAGCAAAAAGAGGTATCTCTGTTGAGGGTGCAGACCTCTACGTCACGACATTCCCTTGTGCAATTTGTGCGAGTCAGATCTCTGTTTCGGGTATACAACGGGTATTTTTTACTGGCGGATACTCGAACTTGAACGGGGTGAAGGATTTGCGTGATCAGGGGGTTGAGCTAATTTATGTCGAAACCTAAATGATGTATTTTGGGCAAGACAAAAGGCTAGCGGATTTATTCGCTAGCCTTTATTTTTTGTGCAGTTTTTATGTATCTGGAGATGCATACCCTGCATACAAGAGCAGTGGTTTATTTTCCCCGCCATCTACACACTTTGCTCCGAGAATGAAGTGCGCATGGAAATGGTTCACACTTCCGCCTGTGTACTCCGTGTCGCCAAAACGAAAAAGGAGAACGCCAGCAGGAAGACTAAACTCTTCCTTGAGCCTTTTGGTGATGGTCACGAGCTCTTTGAGTGCTGCCGGTTTTAATTCAGAAAAAGAGGTAATATGCTTGCGATGGACGATCAAAAAGTGATACTTTGCCCCTTTGTACGCGTTGAAGTTTTCCGTGAGAACCCAGTACTTTCCATCAGTGATAATTGGCTTTGTGTGATACTGCGGGGCCACCCCTCTTTTTGAAAAGTCTGTGCAGAAGGGGCAAGTCTTATCTTTCATAATCTTTTCGTAGACCTCTTTTGTTTTTCCTCGCGCGTGCGCGAGGTTTACGGCACTGTCTTCTGGCATGAGATGTACTCCTCGTTGTTTTTTATAAAAAGAACACTAAGTGATTTATATCAGAAAATATGATTTTGTCAATGTTTTCGTTAAATAAATTTGTCCCCGACCTTGGAAGGTCGGGGACAAAATAGAAAATATATCAAACAGGTGTAGGAATGTTCATCCTTGGATGTGCTTGATACTCCGACAGTGTGAAGTGCTCTGGCAGGAAATCATGAATATCCATTATCCCTTCTTGCAGAGTGATTCTGCCGAAAGGGAAAGGTTCACGCGAGATGAGTTCTTCAACAAACGGATACTGCACCTCATAGATGTGCACATCAGAAAATGTATACACGAGCTCCGAAAAAGTGTATCCGAGTATTTGTGCCAACATCATTCCGAGTGATGTGTACTGGACGATATTAAACTTCACACCAACAGCGAGATCGCCACTTCTTTGCACATGATGCACAATGAGTTCCTTGGTTTCGGGGTCAACGATGATGTGCACTTCTCCGTGGCAAGGAGCAACAACCACTTTCCGTGTCCCTGGTGGCCCGATAATTTCAGGAGGGAACCAGGGGGTGATTTTGTGAGTACGCAAATGTGGTGCACGCCTGATTTGCTCGATGACTGCGGTGATTTGGTTAAAAAAACCACCGTCCCTTGTAGGGAACCTTGTCCAAACAGCGCCGTATGAAGCTGTCCCAAGGTTTCCCTCAGGAAGCCCGAAGTCTGCACATTTTTTCTTTGTTACCCAGCGGTCCCACCAATGAGGGTTCATGCCGTACGAAACGAGTTCCTCAAGTGTCTGTGCGCCATTAAGGAAGCTGATATGCTCGGCGATTGCTCCGTAGAACATGGATCCAGAAATATCACGTAAGTTTATGACAGGAGCTCCATTTGCCATTTTGAAGTGGCATTGCGCACCTACAATCATCCGTGCTTCGCCACCTTGTATGGGGTGGACGATACGGCCTTCCTTCATGATGTGTTCAAGCAAGTTCCTTATTTGAAAATCAGGAACCCTCTGTTCGAGGGGGAGATAGTTTGCAACAGGTGGATTGGCCATGAGTGCCTCCATTTGGTTGATGTTTGTGATTGATAATGAACTTCAGTTACTGACTGAGTTATATCAGAAAGTATACATTTGTCAATATTTTGTTGTGATATAATGTCTGTTATGCAACTCAACATAAAAAAAGTTCACCCCGATGCAAAAATCCCCACCTATGCACACCATGGCGATGCGGGGTTTGATTTGTTCGCGACGGAGACAGTGACTATATCCGTAGGCGCACGGGTACTTATCGGTACGGGGATAGCGATAGAGATTCCTGACGGGTATGTCGGTCTTATATGGGACAAAAGCGGACTTTCGATAAAGCACGGATTGAAAAATCTCGGTGGGGTAATCGACGCAGGATATCGGGGGGAAATAAAAGCGGGAATGATAAATTTGAGCAATGAGGACTATACGATTGTTGTAGGGCACAAAGTTGCGCAAATGCTTATTCAAAAAGTGGAGCACGCAGAGATAGTGGAAGTGGAAAATCTCTCAGATGCCACACGCGGGGAAGGTGGTTTTGGAAGTACAGGGAAGTAATCATTTTTTTAAAAATGAACGACACACAAATCGAAAAACTTATTCAAGCAGAAAAGGCGCGACAAAAAAAAGTGATTAACCTTATTGCGTCGGAGAACTATGTTTCAAAAGATGTGCTCATGGCACTTGGTTCAGAGTTTACTAATAAGTATGCCGAGGGGTACGCAGGCAAGCGCTACTATGGCGGGAATACCGTGGTGGATAAAATAGAAAACCTCTGCATTGCACGCGCATTGAAATTATTTAAACTTAAAAAAGAAGAATGGCACGTCAATGTGCAAGCGCTCTCGGGGTCGCCGGCAAACTTGGCAGTCTATACAGCGCTCTTGCCTTTGGGGAGCAAAGTGATGGGCATGTCGCTTGATCAAGGGGGACACTTAACGCACGGACACAAGGCATCCGCGACGGGGAAATTTTGGATGCAAGTGCCGTACGGGCTCTCGAAAGAAACGGAGCAACTTGATTACGAAGAACTTGCGAAAATTGCAAAGCGAGAAAAACCAAAAATGATTATCGCAGGGTTCACGGCATACGCACGTATTGTTGATTGGAAAAAGTTTCGGGAGATTGCGGATAGCGTCGGTGCATACCTTGTGGTGGATATGTCACACACGGCAGGGCTTGTGGCAGGAGGTGTGTATCCTTCACCGTTTCCGTATGCAGATATTGTAACCACAACCACCCATAAGACGCTCCGTGGTCCCCGTGGAGCCCTCATTTTTGCAAAAAAGGATGTACGTGAGCTGGGCAAGAAAATAGACAAGGCGGTCTTTCCGGGGCTTCAAGGTGGCCCCCACATAAACCAGATAGCAGGAGTTGTTGTGGCACTCAAAGAAGCATCGATAGGTGATTTTAAAAAATATGCAAAACAGGTAGTGAAGAATGCACAAGCGCTTGCTGGTGAGCTTTCAAAACTTGGCTGGAGAATTATTTCGGGGGGCACGGATAGCCACCTCTTCTTGGTAGATGTGTCGATGGATGGCAAAGGTATGGGGGGAGGGGAAGCAAGTGATCGACTTGAAAAAGTGGGTATCATTGTAAACAAAAATGCTATCCCGTTTGACACGTGCCCACCTACTGACCCTTCGGGTATCCGACTTGGCACTGCCGCAGAAACCACGCGTGGCAAAAAGGAAAAAGATTTTATAAAAATAGCTCGAGAGATAGACGACGCTCTGCGGACAAAAAACTAAAGACGAGACGGCACTCCTCGGTTCCCCGTGTGGGGGGGGACGGGTACTGTCATACATTTTAACCATAGACGTATATGATACTATAGTTTACCATACGTATATGGTAAAAAATTAAGGGAACATTTTTTGTTTTGTGTCCTCCGTGATATGCTCATGTTTATATGAAGGAGAAACTAGAAATAATCGTTCGAGAAGCTCTTCGCGCTCTCAGCATTGAGGTAAATGGCGTTGTGATAGAACGCCCTGCGGATATTACCCACGGAGATTATTCGACGAATGTGGCGCTTGCCTGTGCAAAGGAGGCTGGGCTCTCTCCTCGTGAGCTTGCGGAAAAAATGGTAGAAAAAATCCGTGAACAGGAGATTGAGGAGATTAAGGACATTACGATTGCAGGACCGGGGTTTATAAACTTCAAACTTTCGGATGATGCAATAAGAAACGAGAACGCAAAAGAAAAGAGCTCACTCATTACTTGTTATGCTGGCAAAAATATTCTTGTTGAGCACTCATCCCCAAATCTTTTTAAGCCATTTTCTATCGGGCACCTGATGAATAATTTTATTGGAGAATTTATTGTTCGTGGCGCAAAGATAAGTGGAGGAAAAGTAAAAAGTATGTCATTCCCTTCGGATGTCTCTTTGGGTATCGCCAAAGCACTTTTTATCTTAGAGAAAGATATGAAGGCGGGGGAGATAGACCTTACTTATTTTCAAAATAACAAAGAAAATGACGTTATAAAGTATTTAGGTGATGCATATGTGCGCGGGGTCAAAGAGTGTGAGAAAAACGAAGAAAGCCTTCAAGGTGCAAAAAAAGTTCTCGATAAGATGTACCACCTTGTAGACGATACCTTTTATGATCTTGTGGTGGCAACTAAAAAAGTGAACGAGTCTTATTTTAAGAAAATACTCAGCGAGATAGGTTCAGAAATCGATGCGTTTGTGTATGAAGGCTGGGCAGGGGATGAAGGCAAAAAAATCGTTCAAGAAAATACCGGAGAAGGAAAGGTTTTTAAAGAAAGTGAAGGTGCTATTGTGTATACACCCAGTGAGGAAAGAAAGGATATTAATACAGCAGTATTTGTTAATAGCCAGGGGTATCCAACCTATGAAGCAAAAGACCTCGGATTACTTAAGATTAAATTTGAAAGACTCGCAACCGTTGGCATAAAAAATTTTTTCCCAGATATGTCTTTTTCGATCACTGATGTTGAGCAAGTTCCTCATTTTAAAGTAGTGTTTGATGCCGCAAATAAACTAGGAGATGAATGGATTGACTATGTAAAAAAGAGTACACATGTCCCTCACGGTCGCATGCTTTTTAAAGGACAAAAGATGTCGAGCCGTCTTGGCGGTATTCCGCTTGCACTTGACGTTATCGGTGTGGTCGAAGAAGAGGTGCGTGAGCGAGCAGGGGAGAAGATTGCTCACTTGAGTGCGGAAGAGAAAAAGAAACTTGAACGAGAAATCGCACTTTCGGCTCTTCGTATCGCAGTCTTGCGTTCGAAGCCAGGTATGAGTATTAATTTTGACCCAGAGATGTCACTTTCTTTTGAGGGGGATTCTGGTCCGTATCTTTTGTATACACATGCACGATGTGCTTCACTTCTTGAAAAGGGGAAAGAGAAAGGATATGAACCGGTATTTAAAAATATTCCTGCTACAAATCTTGAAAGAGAACTCGCCTATTTTGAGGTTTTACTTACTGATGCAATCGAAAATATTGCTCCGCAAAAATTGGTAACATATCTTTTTGAGGTTACACAACTCTTTAATGGTTTTTATGCGAACACGCAAATCATTACCGATGACAAGGAAAAAACGGAACATCATCTTGCGATTACGAGACGAGCGAAAACTGTCTTAAAAGAAGGTTTATGGGTTTTGGGTATTTCATCCCCCGAGAGAATGTAAAAATTCCGTTGTCTCACAAGGGGTTTTTGTTGGATGGTTGTTTTTGTGGTATTGTTGAGAAATATGAACGAAGAGGAAAAAGAACCAAATAAACTTTCTGAAATAGCACGTCGCGAAGAGGAAACTCTTGCGCGCTGGGAGACCCTGCATATTTTTGAGAAAACACTCGAGCAGACGAAAGACGGAAAACCCTTTTCATTTTATGACGGGCCTCCTTTTGCGACAGGGTTGCCTCACTATGGACATATTCTTACCTCGGTAATCAAAGATGTTATACCACGCTATCAGACCATGCGTGGTCGCTACGTGCGTCGTGTATGGGGCTGGGACTGTCATGGTCTCCCCGTAGAAAACTTGATTGAGCAGGAGCTTGGCCTGGGGCACAAAAAAGACATCGAGGCGTATGGCCTTGAAAAGTTTAACGAAGCAGCGCGTGCTTCGGTGGTACGCTATGATACCGAATGGAAAAAAATAATCCCCCGTATTGGGCGCTTCATTGATATGGAGCATTCGTACCGCACGATGGATGCCAACTACACGGAATCCATTTGGTGGGCTTTCAAAAATCTTTTTGATCAAGGGCTCATCTACCAAGGGTTCAAGTCGATGCACATTTGTCCTCGCTGTGAGACGACTCTTTCGAGTAATGAAGTTGCCGATGGATACAAAGACATTACCGATATTTCGGTCACCGCTAAGTTTGCACTCGTGGGCGAGCCAAACACCTTTGTGCTCGTATGGACGACGACGCCGTGGACATTGCCGGGCAATGTTGCGCTTGCAGTGAACCCTGTTGAGGAGTATGTAAAAATTTCTTCAGGGGAAGTTCACTATATCCTTGCTTCTGCGCGCTTAGAAACAGTATTTAAAGATAAAGAATATGTTGTTATTGAAACAATCCGCGGGACGGACTTGATAGGGAAGTCATACACTCCGATTTTTGATTATTATTCCGCTCAAGCAAATCTTCCGTACAAAGAAAATGGCTGGAAGATTTATGGTGCCGATTTTGTGACCATGGAGAGTGGTACCGGAGTTGTGCATATTGCTCCTGCTTTTGGCGAGGATGATATGGCTCTCGGGAAAAAAGAAAATCTGCCCTTTGTGCAACACGTGGGAATGGATGGGGTAATGAAAAACGAAGTACGTGATTTTGCGGGGGTATCAGTAAAACCAAAGGCAAAAGAAAAGGATGGACACCAGTCCACCGACATTTTAATTATTAAACACCTTGCCGGCATGGGCGCGCTTTTTGCAAAAGAAAAAATGGTGCACGCATATCCACATTGTTGGCGATGCGATACACCGCTTTTGAACTATGCAGCGGAGTCATGGTTTGTAAAAGTTTCCGCACTCAAGGAAAAGCTCCTCGCCCAAAATGCAGAGACAAATTGGGTACCAAAAAATATGCGTGACGGGCGTTTTGGAAAATGGCTCGAGGGCGCGCGCGATTGGGCTATCTCGCGTTCTCGTTTCTGGGGTGCACCACTTCCCGTATGGAAATGCGAGACGTGCACTACCGAAAAAGTTTTGGGCAGTCGCGCCGAACTTGCCGAGCATACGAAGAAGTCAGGCAATACCTATATCGTGATGCGTCATGGGCAAGCAGAGAGCAATGTGCAAAATATTCTGTGCGCAAGTATCGAAGGATGCGGGGGGAAGCTTGGACTTACCGAAGAGGGGACCAAGATGGTACACAAGACTGCGGAAACACTCAAAGGGAAAAATATCGACCTCATTGTTGCTTCACCGCTCAAGCGTACCCACGATACCGCAAAAATTGTTGCTGAAACGATTGGTATAAAAGAAGAGGCGATTATCCTCGATAATCGTTTGCGCGAGATTGGCTTTGGCGTTCTTGATGGGAAAAGTGGGCAAGAATATCACAAGACATTTACCACGATTCGTGAAAAGTTTGATCGTTGCCCCGAAGGTGGAGAGACACTCATGGAAATGAAGTATCGGGTCATGAACCTTCTTGAAGAATTAGAATCGAAATATCTGGGTAAAACGATTTTGATTATTACCCATGAATATGGCGTATGGATGCTGGAAGCGGGAACACGGGGAATGAATAAGGACGAGGCAACGTTGCTCAAAGAAGGGCCGGACGATTTTGTTGAGACGGGAACAGCTCGTGACCTTCCTTTTGTTCTCTTTCCTCATAACGCAGATTTTGAATTTGATTTTCATCGTCCCTATATTGATAAAGTCCCGGTAGGTTGCTCATGTGGTAGTGATATGAAGCGCGTGCCATACGTTTTTGATTGTTGGTTTGAATCGGGCTCGATGCCCTATGCGCAATTTCATTATCCATTTGAAAATGCCGAACTTTTTGAAAAGAATTTTCCTGCAAACTTTATTGGTGAAGGGGTCGACCAGACCCGTGGCTGGTTTTATAATATGCTCGTTTTGTCCGTCGGACTTTTTAATAAGGCGCCATTTCAGCAAGTGGTCGTGAATGGGCAAATTCTCGCCGAAGATGGACAGAAGATGTCGAAGAAGCTTAGGAATTACCCTGACCCCTGGATGCTCCTCAACACGTATGGCGCTGACGCGATACGCTACTATTTGTTGTCTGCTCCTATCGTTCATGCCGAGGACATGGCATTTTCAGAGAAGGGCGTTGATGAGGTCGTTAAAAAATTTATCATGCGCCTTACGAATGTGCTCTCTTTCTATGAATTGTATGCAGAGAAGGGTGTACAACAAACAGAGGGGGGATCGCAAAATATTCTTGATCAGTGGATTCTCACGCGACTTGCCGAAGTGGTAAGGGAGACAACGGCATCGTTTGATACTTACGAGCTTGACCGCGCAATGAAGCCTCTCAATCTTTTTGTCGATGACCTTTCCACGTGGTACTTGCGCCGTTCCCGTGAGCGCTTCAAGGCAGACGATGTTCTCGACCGAGCACAAGCGCTTGCAACTACCCGCACTATACTTCTTGAATTTTCAAAAGTGCTTGCACCGGTGATGCCGTTTTTGGCGGAGCATATCTATGGGAGAGTCGGTGGCGAGAAGGAAAGTGTGCACCTCGAATCATGGCCAGAAAATCTCAAGGCACAGGAAGATCAGAGTCTCCTTGCAAAGATGGAAGAGGCGCGACGCATCGTTTCGCTCGCTCTTGAGGTTCGCGCGAAAGTCGGTATCAAGGTTCGTCAACCGCTTGCGCTCATTACGGTAAAAAACGCACTCTTAAAAGATGACGAGGGATATCGGTCTATTATTCTTGACGAAATAAATATTAAGGAATTATCGTTTAATTCTGCAAGTGAGGAGGAAGTACTTTTGGATACGATAATCATCCCTGCGCTCAAACAAGAAGGACAGTTCCGTGATTTCTTGCGAAGTGTACAGGAACTTCGCAAGAAGATGGCACTTACCCCTGCAGATGTGGTTGTTTTGCGTATTCAGACAGATGCGGACGGGCAAGCACTCGTAGAAAAGTTTGCGTCAGAAATCAAAAAAACTGCACTTATTAGTGAAATTATTTTTGGGGAGATGGAAGGTAAGTCGATTACCGTTGACGACCTTTCTTTTGTGTGCACGCTCGAGAAATAACTATGGCATATCAGGTGTATCATACACGCGGGGTTATTCTGGGGAGTGTAGCGATTGGTGAGTCAAACCGTTTTTATAAAATTTTTACCGAAGAGCTCGGGCTCGTAAGCGCCTCTGCTCAATCAGTACGCGAGGAAAAGTCAAAACTCCGCTATGTTCTCCAAGATTTTTCTTTTGTCCACCTTGACCTTGTGCGTGGGAAGGAAGTGTGGCGAATTACGAGCGCGGGGGAGTGGCGCCCGCTTTTGCATATAAAAAATAATAGTACCTCGCTCAAACTTTTTGCGCGGTACTGCACACTTCTCGTGCGACTTTTGCAGGGCGAGGGGAGGGAAGATGAAGTATTTAATGATCTCGTTGGTGCAGTCAGTTTTTTGGAGGAGCAACCACTACCCCTCGAACTCGTGCTTTCTTTTGAGACGCTGGTTGCGATGCGCGTGTTGGCGCATTTGGGATACCTTGATGCAACAGGTTACGATATTTTTCTTGAGTCGGGAGTCTGGACGAAGGAGATCCTTGAAGGTTTCGAACCGTTGCGCTCAAAAGTACTTCCCCTTATTAACGAAGCACTCAGCGCATCACATCTCTAATCATTCCCCAAAAACTTTTAACTTTCTAACTCCGTAGTGGTATACTAGAAAGCATGGCAGATGATGTAAAAAGTAGAATTGAGGAGCTCGAGAAGGAGCTGTATTCAAAAGATTTCAAGCCCCTCACTGAAGAAAACGTGCTTACGCATAAAGAAATCTCCGTAGGGGAATCGTGGGATGCAAAAACAGACGCCCTCTCTCTCGAAGAAGCAGAGGCACGTAAAGAAAAACGACATCGTATGATGAAAAAAATTACACTATTCTCAGCAGGTTTTTTCTTTATCGCTGCACTCGTTACAAGTTTTGTTTGGTGGAAAGGACTTAATGTTGTTTCTGGTACAAATATTAACATTGATATTTCTGCCCCCCTTGCTATTGCTGGAGGGGAGCCCTTTGATACGAATTTTGTGATAACCAATGGAAATAAGGTTTCCGTTGACTCAGCAACACTTCTCGTTGAATATCCTTCTGGTTTCTATTCCTCAACTGATAAATCGGAACTTTTGCGGAACTCACAAGATGTAGGCGCAATTCTCCCAGGACAGGTCATCACAGAAAAAGTACCCGCGCTTCTATACGGACAAGAAAACACAAGCAAAGAAGTGACCGTAACTTTGGAGTACCGTATGGCGGGGTCAAATGCAACATTAAAGAAATCAAAAACCTACGCCATCAAAGTATCCTCATCCCCGGTCAATATAATTCTCGGAGCTCGCAAAGAAGCAAATTCAGGACAGGAAGCTGAGTTTGACCTAAGCGTCAGTTCTAATACAAAAGACCCCACGGGAGCCCTCATTGTTACCGCAGAATATCCCGTGGGATTCAGCTTCAAAAGTGCTGATCCTTCGCCAACATACAATACGAATAGTTGGCAGATAGCGAACCTTGCTCCTGAGGAAACGCGCATTATTAAAATCCATGGTATCCTCGAAGGCCAAGAAAACGAAGAAAAAATTACAAAAATTTCTGTAGGGACACAGAGTACAAGAGATGAAAGATTGATTGGAATTATCTATGATTCTGTTAGTGAGTCAACGGTAATAACTAAGCCTTTTCTCGGGCTCGACCTCACGGTCAACAACGAGCATTCTCCTGAGTATGTTATGGGACTCGGGGAAACGGTGCAAGCAGTTATTTCTTGGCAAAATAACAATCCCGCACCACTTAGCAACGTCGTAATTGAAGCAAAACTCAATGGTGAAGTACTTAATCGCTATTCAGTGTACGCTTCAATCGGCGGGTTTTATCGATCCATTGACGATACTATCGTTTGGGACAAACGAGGAAATCCAGAGCTCCGCCTTGTCGAACCAGGAGCAAGAGGGTCCGTTGGTTTCAGTTTTTCTCCGCGGGCACTTGATGCGAACACGACCTCAATCATAAAAAATCCACAGGTAATCTTTGATGTTCAGGCTCATGCACAGCGCACGTCTACTTCAGGGAGCTCAGAAGACATCACCACCTTTGCTTCGCGTACGGTGAAGTTTGATACGGACCTTCGTCTTGGCGCGCGCGCGACATATTTTTCTGGTCCTTTTAAAAACACGGGAGCACTACCTCCCAAGGTAGACAAGGAAACAACCTACACTGTTTCCTTCACGGTACACAATTCTTCGAATAGTGTTTCAAATGCTGTTGTTAAAACCACCTTACCAATTTACGTAAAGTGGTTGAACAAAATCTCTCCTGAAGGTGAAGGGGTAATCTACACTGACGTGAACTCCGAAGTGACGTGGAATGCGGGGCGCATCCCGGCAGGGGGCACACGTGATGTTTCCTTCCAAATCTCTTTCTTGCCAAGTCTCAGTCAGGTAGGACAGGCACCAAAACTTACGGGAGACGTTGTTCTTCTGGGTACCGATGATTTTACGAAGACGGAATTACGCGACCAAAAACCTCCTTTAACGACTTACCTCTCTTCAGACCCTCAAGTTGGTCAAAACCAAGTAACTGTGGTAAATTGAGCTAGTAACAAAGACCACTCGTCACCTCTATGAACCCCTTAACTGAAGTAATGGAAAAAATCACTTCGCTCGCAAAACGGCGTGGTTTCGTGTACCCATCCTCTGAGATTTACGGAGGGCTTGCTGGTGTATACGACTATGGGCACTACGGCGTTCTCCTCAAAGAGAATATCAAGAGTGAGTGGTGGAAGAGTATGGTGCAACTTCGTGATGATGTATATGGCCTCGATAGTGCTATCTTCATGCATCCACAAACATGGGTTGCCTCGGGGCATGTGGGTGGATTCAACGACCCGCAGGTAGACTGTCGCAATTGCAAATCACGCTATCGTGCGGACCATATCCTCGAAGGTTTTGGTATTCCTGCAGATAAAATGCCCCTTGATTTTTTGAATACAGAGCTCGACAAATTGCGCGCGGAGAAAAAGCTTGTCTGCGCAAAATGTGGCTCCGCGGACATTACTCCCGCAAAGTCTTTTTCCATGATGGTAACGTCAAACCTCGGCTCGCCGGTAGATAGTTTAACGGAGGAGAACGTCATGTACCTCCGCCCCGAAACCTGTGGGGGTATTTATCTGGAATATAAAAACACGCTTGATTCACTTCACCCAAAATTGCCGTTCGGTATTGCGCAAGTAGGAAAGGCTTTTCGTAACGAAATCGCCGCTCGCCAATATATCTTTAGAACGCGTGAGTTTGAACAAATGGAGATGCAGTATTTTCATAACCCTACGCAAACGAAAGAGCTGTACGAAATGTGGAAAGAGGTTCGTTGGCAGTGGTTCCTTTCCTTGGGTATTCCCGCGGAAAAGATTCGCTGGTATAAACACGAAAAACTTGCGCACTATGCGAGCGATGCGTATGACATTGAGTATGCATACGCTTTTTTTGGAGGATCGTTCAAAGAGGTTGAGGGTATTCATGCGCGTGGGGATTGGGATTTAACTCAGCATGCAAAGTTCTCTGGTGTATCTCTCGATTATTTTGACGAAGAGACGAAGATACGATTCGTTCCGCATATTATGGAAACCTCAGTTGGTCTCGGGAGACTTTTCTTGATGTTCCTCGATAACGCTTATACCGAAGTCGGCGAAGGGGATAATACGCGAGTATTTTTGAAATTTCCTCCAAAACTCGCACCTATCAAATGCGCCGTCTTTCCACTTTTGAAAAACAAACCAGAACTCGTGGCAAAAGCGCGCGAGGTTTTTGCTTTGCTCCGCAAAGACTTTATGTGTGAGTTTGACGACAATGGCAATGTCGGCAAGCGCTATCGTCGCCAAGACGAAATTGGCACACCGTTCTGCGTAACTATCGATTTTGATACATTAGGCGAGACTCCTGCACTCAAAGACACGGTCACTATTCGCGATCGCGATACAGGGGAGCAACAGCGTATGTCAATTAGTGAGTTGACAAACTATATAAGGAGCGTTATTTTATAGTCAGTTTTAGTTTTGTTTTTGTAGCGTTTACCATGTAAAGAGAGGGCGTATGTTGCTAATTGTCCAGTATTACCAGGAATTATTCGTGGTAGTGCTTATTTTTTTGGTTTTTGTGGTAGCGTATGAGTTACTCTCTGCGTACTATCCGAAAGTAACAACGTGTGTGGCAGAATTTGTAAAAAAGAAGATAACGTTGTTGCTCTCAGTACTTTTTCTGTTTTCCATTAGTATTTCCTGTTGGGACTTCTTAATCGGGGACATGGCGTGGTCTTTTCTCGAGTTGTTTTTTGCGGTGATGTTCGCACTTGCGGTTAAAGGTAGTCGTCGCTTGAAAGATGAATCAGCTCTCATCTCGTAAATCACAAAAAGCCCGGAACCCCGTGCTTTTCTTTATTTATTCTGCGGTTCTTCTCATACAAAGAAAAGTCCTTTCTTTCCGGTTACGCGCCCCCCCCACCATCCTCAGTGAGGATGGTATTGCCCCTCAATTCTTCATGGATATTTCCATAAAGAATTGAGGGGCTTTTTGTTTGTTGGGTATAGTTTATGCTAGACTACCTTTATGAAATTCAAGAAAAAAACATTACCCAACGGTTTGCGTATGATTACGATTCCTATGGCGGACAATCCTACAGTAACCGTATTGGTGCTGGTGGAGGCTGGCTCAAAATATGAGAGAAAGGCAAAGAATGGAGTCTCTCATTTTCTTGAACATATGTGTTTCAAGGGTACAATCAACCGCCCCAACACTAGTGATTTGTCAAAAGAGCTCGATACGCTTGGTTGTGAATTCAACGCGTTTACCGGACAGGAATTCACGGGTTTTTACGCAAAAGGGAAGGCCTCAGATTTCCTAAAACTTATTGATATCATTTCCGATCTCTACCTCAACCCCCTCCTCAAAGAATCTGAAATTGAAAAAGAAAAAGGAGTTATCGTGGATGAGATCAATATGTACGACGATATGCCGATGCAAAAAGTCCATGAGGTGTGGATGAGTCTTTTGTATGGCGACCAACCTGCAGGGTGGGCGATTGCGGGTCCGCGGGACATTGTACGAGGAATGAATCGCAAAGATTTTATCGCGTACCGCAAGGCTCATTATGTAGCTTCTGCGACTACGGTCATCGTGTCGGGGAATATCGACGAGAGAGAGGCTTTCAAGGAAATCACAAAAAAGTTTAAAGGGGTTTCCGAAAGTAAAAAGAAAGGTAAAAAAAGAACAACGACAAAACAAGTATCTCCACAAATTGCTACACAGTTCAAGGAGACTGATCAAACCCATTTTATTCTTGGCGTGCGTTCATTCCCTCTGTATGACGAGAGAAATCCGATAGTCGCAGTCCTTGGGGGGATATTGGGAAGTGGTATGTCTTCGCGTCTTTTTAGAAAATTGCGTGACGAAATGGGGGTCGGGTATTATGTCCGTGCGGGGAACAGTACTTCGACTGATAGTGGCTACTTCTCAGTTTCAGCAGGTGTTGCCAACGATCGCCTTGAAGAAGTATTGCAGGCTGTCATGACAGAATTCAAAGGTATGAAAGAAGAGCTCGTCTCAAAAGAAGAACTTGCAAAAGTGAAGGAACACCTCGTCGGTATGATGTATCTCGGACTCGAGTCGTCTGAAGACCTTGCTGAGTACTATGGCATGCAGGAGATCTTTCGTCGTGAAATTGTAACACCTCAAGAGCGTGAGTGGCAAATTCGAGCAGTAACGGCGGAAGATATACAAAAAATAGCGCGTATTATTTTTGTAGATAAAAATTGTAATCTGGCACTTATTGGTCCAACGAAAGAGGGTAATTCTTTTAAAAAACTTTTGAAATTTTAGAGAAGAGGATTTCTCGAGACTTATTGCAAAAAAGAAAGCTTTGTCGCTTCAAGTAGCCTTTTTGAGGATCTATTTTCTACGGGTTCCCCTAAGGTAGATTTTGTGGTACGATACAACCATGAAAGATTCTAAGACTGAAACAACTATTTCGATTACGACTGGGACGATTATAAAAGCAATCATCATCCTTGCCGTTGTTTGGGCGTTGTGGGTTTTGCGTGACCTTGCGCTCATTGTTATTACCGCAGTTATTTTGGCATCTTCTATTGAGCCAGGCATTAAGTTTTTAGGGAAGTACCGCGTTCACCGTATTCCTGCAGTGCTTGTCACGTATGCTGGACTCGCGGGGTTGTTTTTTGGGGTCGCGTACATTTTTATTCCGCCTATTATTAATGAGTTTGCCGAAGTTTCGCAAAACCTTCCCAGCATGATTCATTCAGTTGATCAAAGTCTTTTCGGGGGAAACAGTCTTCTTACCCCTGCTTTTTCTCAAACGGGACAAGCTACATCAGCAAATAGTACAAATCCTTTTTTTGAAGAGATCATAAAGAGTGTTTCTGGAATAGGAGGGGCAACTTCTCGCGGAGTTTTAGGTACTGCGAATATCGTTTTGGGCAGTGCTCTCAGCTTTATCCTTATTGTTGTTCTTTCTTTTTATTTTGCAATGCAGGAACGTGGTATTGAGAATTTTCTAAAGATCGTTATTCCTTTTGGTAACGAAGCATACGCAATCAACCTCTGGGAACGCTCAAAGGAAAAAATAGGGAAATGGATGCAAGGTCAGCTACTCCTCGGGGTGCTCATTTTTGTTCTTGTATATCTCGGACTTACCATTTTTGGCATTCCTTACGCAATGTTACTCGCACTTCTTGCAGGGCTTTTCGAAATCATTCCGGTCTTTGGACCAATTATCTCGGCCATTCCAGGGGTTATCCTTGCATTTACTACCGGCGGGGCAAGCCTTGCGATTATGATTGCTGGTTTCTATATCCTTGTCCAGCAGTTTGAGAGTCACCTCATTTACCCACTCGTTGTTCGAAAAGTCGTCGGTGTGCCACCTATCCTTGTTATCCTCGCCCTTCTTGCGGGAGCTGAACTTGGAGGATTCCTGGGCATCCTTATTTCTGTGCCCGTTGCCGCTGCGCTCATGGAATTTGTGAATGATATTGAAAAACAGAAAAAAACTCGTGCCTAGGACTCTCTTTTTATGGATACAAAAAAATTTTATATTACGACGCCAATATTTTACGCGAATGCCGAGCTTCATTTAGGGCACACGTATACGTTAATTTTGTCAGATATTTTGGCACGCTATCATCGCGGAATTGGAGATGAGACTTTTTTTCTTACGGGTTCAGATGAGCATGGTGATAAGATTGTGCGTGCGGCACAAAAGCAGGATATGGGTCCACAAGCCTTCGTGAATGCGAACGTTGCAAAAATGCAGGAACTCATCAAAGAGCTTAACGTCTCGAACGATCTCTTTATCCGAACTTCTGACAAAGAGCACCATTGGCAGGGAGTTACAAAACTTTGGCATGCGCTCGAAGAAGCAGGAGATATTTATAAGGGTATTTACAAAGGACTTTATTGTGTTGGGTGCGAGGCATTTATTACCGAGAAAGAACTCGTTGAGGGGAAATGCGTGAACCATGATTCTGTTCCCGAAAAAATAGAGGAGGAGAATTATTTTTTTAAGCTTTCAAAATATGCACCCGAGATTAAAAGACTTCTCGAAAGTGGGGAATTAAAAATTACCCCAAAATCAAAAGTTAATGAAGTGATTGCCCTCATTGAAGCAGGGGAGGAGGGCGGTGTTTTAAACGATGTGAGTATTTCTCGTCCTGAACGCGCAATTCCTTGGGGTATTCCCGTGCCTAATGAACCAAATCAGCTTATGTATGTTTGGTGTGATGCGCTTTCGAACTATATAACTGCATTGGGATATGGAAGGAAAGATGATGAGAACTTTAAGAAGTTTTGGCCAGCAAATGTACAGGTTCTCGGGAAAGATATTCTACGTTTCCATGCACTTTTGTGGCCGGCGTTCCTCCTTTCTGCAAAACTCCCCCTTCCGCAAGAGCTTTTAGTTCATGGTTTCGTGACTTCAGGCGGTAAAAAAATGTCAAAAACTATAGGGAACGTACTAAGTCCTGGAGAATTCATTTCTGAATATGGACTTGACTCTTTACGATACTATCTTGCACGGGAGGTTTCGACTGGTGAGGATTGGGATCTCACCCGTGAAAAATTCAAAGAAGTCTACAATGCGAACCTTGCAAATGGTTTGGGGAACTTGGTCTCAAGAACGTTAAAAATGGCGGAACAATACTTTGAGGGTGAAGTGAAAGGGGATACTACGAGTGTTCCACCTCTTCGCACGCGTATTCAAGAAGTCGAAGCGCTTGGTGATTTGCCGGGGTTAACCCTTCCGTACTTAATAACGAGTGACATTCTTCCTCGCTATCATGTTCATATGACGGCATATGAAGTAAATAAGGCTGCAGATGCTATTTGGGAGCTTGTAGGGCACCTTGATCAGTTTGTTACTGATTACGAGCCATTTAAACTTATTAAGACAGACAAAGAAGCAACAGAAAAAGTTTTGTGGGGTCTTTTGTATGGATTACGAGAAATAAGTACCATGCTTGCGCCGATGATGCCAGAAACTGCAGAAAAGATTTCAGAACTTTTGGGGGCGAAGGTAGGAAAAGAAGGGGACATAACTTTTTCTTCCAACGTACCGTCTGAACCTTTGTTTATGAGAAAATAAGTGTGCTTTCAAAATAGATTTTGTATTTTTTCTACGGAGGGTTATTATGAACGAATGACTGAACCCACTCTTCCTCAATTTTTTGATATTCACACACACGTCAACGATACTCAGTTTGACGATGACCGCACACAGGTACTTGCACGAATGCGGGAGCGCGGAGTTTTTGGCATTATGGTAGGGACGGATTATAAGAGTTCTCAAGATTCTGCAATGATGGCATCTTTTATCGACGATGGTATTTTTTCTGCTATTGGTGTGCACCCTATCGATGACCGAGATGCACTTTTTCGAGAGCAATTTTTTGAGGACCTTCTCGAAGGGAAAGGAGTCGTGGCAGTAGGTGAGTGCGGGATTGATTATTCTCGCCTTGTCGATGTTCCCGATATTCAGAAAGAGAAAGTTCGGCAACGCGCACTTTTTGAACAACAGATTGATTTTGCGGTCGCACACAATCTCCCTCTCATGCTTCATGTTCGCGATAATGATAAGGTAGTTGCGGACGCACACCGTGACGTATTGGCGATACTTCTTGAAAAGAAAAAAGAATTTGGCGAAAAATTGCGAGGCAATGTGCATTTTTTTTCACAAACAATTGATATAGCGCGGAAATATTTTTCCCTCGATTTTACGATTTCGTTTACGGGGGTGATTACTTTTTCACATGAGTACGACGAGGTCGTCCGTCTTGCACCCCTCGACAAAATAATGTCCGAAACTGACTGTCCTTACGTGGCGCCAGTGCCCTATCGTGGTAAACGCAATGAACCTATTCTTGTAGAAGAGGTGGTAAAGAAAATAGCCGAAATCCGTAGCGAGGATTTTGAAACGGTTCGCGTGGCGATGGTACAGAATGCAATGCGGGTATTTGGGGTAAACGTGTAAGCTGATTTTTGACTTTTGACCCTCGCTCTGCTACTATACGAAAGTTATCAGGTTAACGGGGGAAACCCTACAGAACTTGGTTTTAAAATAATTGCGTAGCGACTTTTGCAAAATTCGTAGCGAAAACCGAGAAATGGGAGGAAATGTGCCGAGGCACAATGACGAGTATTACGAAGGTTTGTAGTAGGATTTTGCCAAACGCAGTAGTAACTATTTTAAAACTAGGTTCGCAATTAAAATATGGATCATCAAGAACACACGGAGCCACGTATTTATGAGCTTGGCTACCATCTTATTCCAACGCTTGCCGAGGAGCAAATCCCTGCAGCGTCGGGAGCCGTGCGTGGTATGATTGAACGGATTTCCAAGGACATTATTGCCGAGGAATTACCTGTATTTATCGACCTCGCCTATCAGATTGTAAAAACAGTCGAACACAAGAATAAGCGTTTTGACGAAGCTTACTTCGGGTGGATTAAGTTTGAAGCAGAACCAAAAGGAATCGCAGAGCTTGAGGAAGGACTCAAGAAGGACAATAATGTCCTCCGCTACCTCGTGGTAAAAACTCTTCGCGAAGATACCTTCATTGCAAAGAAATTTGCTTCCGTGAAAGTAAAAGGACAAGAAGAACTTGTTACAGAAGAAATAATTGAAGAAAATATTGAAGAAGTTATTGAAAAAGCGCCAGAGGGTGATGAGATAGACAAAGCTATTGAAAAATTGGTAGCATAAGAGGGTAGTAATAATTTATCAGTTAAAACTTCTAACGGAATGTACATCAACAAAGCAATCGTTTATGGAAATTTAACGCGTGACCCAGAAATGCGCGCGCTTCCTTCAGGACAACAAGTTGCAAGTTTTAGTCTCGCAACGAATCGCGTATGGAAGGACAAGAGTGGAGTAAAACAGGAAAGTGTTGATTATCACAATATCGTACTTTTTTCCAAACTTGCAGAACTCGCTGCGCAGTATCTCAAAAAAGGATCAGGAGTATTTATCGAAGGGCGTATGCAAACAAGGAGTTGGGACGACGCAACGGGCAAAAAATACCGCATGGAAATTGTTGCTGACACGATGCAATTCGGCCCTCGTTCTACAGGGGGAGCGCCGTCATCAGCACCTACTTCACCAAAGGGCGCATCAGCACCTCAGGAAGCACCAGAAGCCCTTGCTACGATTGAATATCCAGAAGAAGATATTAACCCGGATGATATTCCGTTCTAAATAAGATAACGAGCATAGCGACATTAGATTATTTGCTTAGTTAAATGATTTCAAATTTATGCAAATTTGAAATCGCGATTTGAAAAATCGCATTTAACCGGGTAATGATTTTAATAGTCGCTCCACTCCTTTAAATTAATCATGAAAAAAACAAACAATCAATGCTATTTTTCGGCAAATAATGTGAAGCTCATCGACTATAAAGATGTGGATCTTTTGAAGAAATTCCTCAATCCGCACGCGCGTATGATTGCAGGCAAACGTACCGGTATGTGTGCAAAGCACCAGCGTCAATTTGCTTCTGCAGTAAAGCGCGCCCGCTTTATGTCCCTACTTCCTTTTGTAGCGAAATAGTTAACAACAAAAAAACACACAACCAAAAGGTTGTGTTTTTTTGTTTTGCTATTTTTTGTCTACGCGCTCTGCGTAGGTACCTGTCTCGGTGTTGATGCGAATGAGGTCGCCTTCGTGAATGAACATTGGCACGTTCACAGTTGCGCCTGTTTCGAGAGTAACAGTATTTGAACCACCAGATACGGTGTTTCCGCGAACTGCAGGAGGAGCTTCTTTTACGAGGAGCTCAACTTTAATAGGAAGGCGAACACTAATGACGTTATCGTCAAAGAGCATCGCTGTAACGAGGGTATTCGCCTTAAGGAACCCTTCTTTACCATCAAGTACCTCTGTTTTTAAAGAAAAACGGTCTGAAGGGTCTTTTACCGAGCAGAACCACGATTCACCTTTTCCAGAATAAAGATATTTGATTTCCTTTGTCTCAATATCTGCCTCCACTCCGCGGTCTGATTGTTGAAAAGTTTCTTCGACAACACGGCCTGTGATAAGGTGCTTAAGTTTGGTCTGGTTGGTTGGGCGACGCTTCTGCTTTTGTGCAACATGCGAAGACAGAACCTCATAAGGCTCACCTTTTAAAACAATACATTTCCCTGGTTTAATTTCATTATAATCTATTATTGCCATAATCCTCATATTCTACTCGCTTTTTTAGAAAAAGCCAAGTGGGTTGACACCTTGAATTAAGTAAAGTAAACTACTTAATTCAACTTTCATACTAATACTCGTATTTACGAGAGTAGGTATGAAAAAGAAAAAGAATAGTTCCTTTTAATTTTTTGTGTCAATAACCCCAAAGGAGGGCGAGGAAAATGGAAAACATAAGCATGACATTCCTGGGAGGAATGATTTTGTATGACATTTTGTTCTACGTAGCCATCGCAGGATGCGTCGGTTGCCTGTCATAAAGGATTCGGCCGTCTACTGTGTCGAAGCATTTAACGAAGTCGCAGACCGACATGTTTTAGGCGCGGTCCGTCGACCGCCCAAAAAACAAAAAAAGCCATAAAAAGGCAAAACACAAGGCGACTTCCAGAGGAAGTCGCCTTGAATTGTTTTTATTAAGGACGTAAAGCGAGCAACATACAAAAAGTAGTCTTTTATATGTTCGAGCTGAGGAGTTAATATAGGTATAATACCTCACCGCTTGGCGCGGGGAACCTTTATTGTTTACTCTTGTTTAGAGAGTCTCAACCTCTTTTAGCTTCTCACGAATTTCTTTCAAGAGCGAAGTGCGTACCGCTTTGTTCTCTTTGTCGGCAAGAAAGATGGTTGCCGAGTCATACCCGCGACCAATCTTCACTTCGCCATAGGAATACGACGAACCCGATTTTTGCAAAATATCAAATTTTTCACCAAGACCAAGGATTTCGCCTTCTTGTGAAATACCTTTATTATAGAGAAGATCAAACTCCGCTTGTTTGAATGGTGCAGCAACTTTGTTCTTAACTACTTTTACCTTAATGCGTCCCCCAATCACATCCTCGCCTTTTTTAATTTGTGCAGTACGACGAATGTCGAGGCGAACTGAAGTGTAAAACTTGAGCGCTTTACCTCCAGGGGTCGTTTCGGGGTTGCCAAACATCACTCCAATCTGCATACGGATTTGGTTGATGAAAATAACAACAGTCTTTGAGTTTGCTACAATAGCTGTGAGCTTGCGGAGTGCTTGGGACATGAGGCGCGCCTGTTTTCCCACGTGGTGTGCACCCATATCCCCCTCGATTTCATCCTTGGGGGTGAGGGCTGCTACAGAATCAACCACGATAACATCCATTTTTCCTGAACGCACCAAGCTTTCTACAATTTCAAGCGCTTGCTCACCATTGTCTGGCTGAGAAATGAGGAGTTCATTGATATTTACCCCAAGTTTTCCCGCATAATCAGGGTCCATAGCGTGTTCTGCGTCCACAAACGCACAAATCCCACCAAGTTTCTGTGCTTCAGCAACAACATGCAGAGAGAGCGTCGTCTTTCCTGAAGATTCCGGTCCAAAGATTTCAATAATACGGCCACGGGGGAGACCTCCTACGCCGAGTGCATAGTCGAGCCCTATCGAGCCCGTAGAGATGGCATCAACGCCAACCTTCGGCTTATCTCCTAATTTCATAATAGAACCTTCACCAAATTTCGCTTGAATTGCTTTTATGGTGTCTTCAATGTTCGCACCCATCTCCTTCTTATCTTTTAACGGTTTTTTTGCTAACGCCATGGTTGATTTTGCTTAATGAATAAAGTTTTTCCTAACATAGTTAATTTAAAATTTCCTTACAGTTGTTGTCCCCATTTGTCGACTACTCGTCGCCACGACTTGTGGTAAGAGGGTAATCTCAATTGTTTTTTCTACGGTGCGATTATAGTGATCTTTTGCCGCAACCTTTATTATATTATAGCCCTCAGAGAGTAGCAATCGACTCCGGAAGTTACCCTCAAGGTCCGTAGGTTCCTCTGCATCATTTATGGTAAGTGTGGCAATATGAATCGCTTTCCCTTCAACTAAAACCACGGGGGTCGAGGTCGAGAACCCGCTCTCAGGACTCAGAAAGAGGATACGGGGTCCACGAAAATACCCATAGAGTGCGAACATTGAATACCCTAAAATAATGGCAATCGTTATCCACACAAGAATCCTTTTAATTATTGTCCGTCCATCCATAGGTTATATAGTGTTTTGAATTACTCGTGCGAGGCTTCTTTGTCTGAAGGGGAACTACTCGTTGGTCTCCGTCCCTGCCTTTTCAAGTACCGTGCGAGGCTTTGCGCCATCTCCAGGACCAATAACACTGCGTTCTTCAAGCATGTCCATAAGGCGTGCTGCGCGGGCATAGCCCACCTTGAGACGACGCTGGAGATAGGAAGTGGAAGCCTTACCTGCCTCGATAACAATCATACGTGCATCTTCATAGAGGTCATCATCCTCATTTTCCTCATCTTCTTCAAACGAAGAACTAAAAATAGTGTCCCGATCCGTCCCCACGCTCCCTTGGGAAAGATTTATCTGATCAGGGAGATTGTTGTTAGCAGGAAGGCTCGTAAGGTATGTTACGACAGCTTTGAGCTCCGTTTCGGACATGTATGCCGACTGAATACGTGTTGGTTTGGACATTTCTCCCGAGATATAGAGCATATCGCCCGCACCAAGGAGCTTTTCTGCCCCTGAAGCATCGAGAATCGTACGCGAGTCAATCTGTGACGATACTTGGAGTGCAATACGAGCAGGGATGTTTGCCTTAATGAGCCCGGTAATAACATTTACCGAAGGACGTTGAGTCGAGAGGATGAGGTGAATACCCACCGCACGGCTCATTTGAGCAAGGCGCACAATAGCACTCTCGAGTTCGCGGGGGAATGCTTGCATAATGTCGGCGAGTTCATCTATTACGACCACAATGTAAGGCATACGCTCGGGCATGTCCTCGTCGGTAATGGATCCCGTCTTCATTTTCTTGAGTGCGGGTTCGAGAATGTTTTTGTGGTACGAAGAGATATCACGGACCGAATGAGACTCGAGAACGTTGTAGCGACGATCCATTTCTTTTCCTGCCCACTTGAGTGCAAGGATTGCCTTCTTTGCATCGGTAATAACGGGGGTGAGGAGGTGGGGGATTTTGTTGTAGAGGGTCAGCTCAACACGCTTTGGGTCGATCATAATGAAACGAAGATTCTCGGGTGCATTACGGAAGAGTAGTGAGTTTACGATGGCATGAATCGTTACCGATTTTCCCGAACCCGTGGCACCTGCAATGAGGACATGAGGCATCTTTGCAAGGTCAGCAAAATAGAGTTTTCCCGAGATGCCACGACCAAGTCCGAGGAGGAGATGTTTTGGTGATTCGCGGAATTCATCAGATGAAAAGAGTGTACGAAGACCAACGACGGTTTTTGTGGAGTTCGGTACTTCGATACCCACGAGCGACTGTCCCGGGATCGGTGCTTCGATACGAATAGGGTGTGCCGCCAGTGCATACGAGAGTTCACTTTGTAGTCCGGCAATGCGAGAAAGTTTTACCCCCTCGGCAGGTTTCAGCGCGTAGCGAGTAACCGATGGTCCGATGGAAACCTCGTCCATTTCAACAGTGATACCGTATTGCGAGAGTGTGCGTTTGATAATGTTTGCGTTCGCCTTAATATCACCGACACCAGGCTTACCACGGTCACCCTGAAGTATGGAAAGTGGGGGAGGGGTGTACGCGGTGTTCATGACTTGGTTGAGAGGCATCCCTTCACCCATCCCTTCGTTTTTCTTGGGTAAGTCTTTTATTTTTGCTGCAACTTGTGCAAGCTTCGAAGGCTTCTCTTCTTCGAGGAGTTGTTCCTGTTTTGTGTCGTTGGGTTTCTGTTTTGTGTCCTCGTTTTCTTTTATCTGAATATCTTCGTCCTCCTCTATCTCCTCTGACTCTTTTCGCCAAAAGAGGAGTGCGCCAAAATTTGGTTTGGCGTTGAACATAATAAGGAATGATATTGCGAGGAAAGAAAGAAGGAAGAGCGTTGCAACATAGGTATCAAAAAGTTTAACCAGAGGATAGGAAACCGCTTGCCCAAGAAGCCCTCCTTCAGCATCACCAGAAAAGATATTAACGAGTCCAAGAACAGAGAAAAGAAAAAGAAAAGCACCAACACTCGCAGTCATGGCAACGTTGGGACGGGACTCACGAAAGAAAGAGATACCAAGGAGGAAGAGGAGAATAGGGAGTGCGAAATACCCGACCCCAAGAAGGTATTCAAACCCACCATAAATAGAGGAGCCCATAAGACCACCTTTTCCAAAAGGCGCGGCTAAGAAAAAGATACCAATAACAAAAAAGAGGATTGCAATGACACTATGGCGCGTCTCATCAGAGAGACCATCCAGAAAAGAAAAACGGAACGAAGGTGCAGGATTCTCTTGTTTTATTTTGGTCACTTTTTTTATAATCGTTTCCTTACCGTTTCTTTTGTTTGTGCGAATGTCTTTTGCCATAAGTGTATATCAAGATATAGTACCAGAAAATAGAGGTATTCCCAAATAGAAATACGTAAAAGACATTGAAAATCATTGACTTTTTTTGTATGTCCGTTATATAATGGACATACAAAAAAATAGGTGCCATAAAAGACATCTCTGGCGTTAAAGGACACATAAAAGACACAAACAAATGGACATCAAAAAAGACACAAAAGAAGAGAGAATTTTTGCACAACCAACCAGTAGCGGAGGTCTTCTTATTGGACACCGTACCGCCCTACAGGTTAGTCATTCTTCTTCTATAAATATCTTTGGCACTGTTTTTTCAAAAAAGGGCGAACGTCTCGCAACAGCGATTTATCTTGTCACTGATTTTCTATCGGACAACGAGCCGATGAAGTTACGCCTGAGAGACCTCTCACTCACCCTCCTTAAAGAATTTTTGACAGGACACCGAAGTACACAAGGGAGTGAAAAAAAAGTTTTTGAAACAATTCAAGAGAACATAAACGAGACACTCACCCTTCTCGAAATATCACTTATCGCCGGACTTGTCTCGGAGATGAATTTTACTATTTTAAAACAAGAGTATGCTTCACTCAGGAATGCAGTACTCGCAAAAAAAGATGCACAAGAATCTTCTACAGACACACTCCTCGGTGATACCTTTTTTAACATACCCGAGACGGAAGACGACGCCGTTCCTCGTACGAAAACTTCGAGCACAAGCACAAAGCTTTATGGTCAGGCGACCGAGCAGCATTTTCCTAAAGGACATGACCTCCCTCAAAGAACATTTGTAATGTCCGATAGTAAAATAAAAGGAGATAAGGTGAAGCCAGAAAATACGAATACTCACGTAGTATCGAACACTCGCGCCAACACTGAGATTGCGAAACAGAGTAGGCGGGCACAAATTTTAAAATTGATAAAAGACAATCGTGAAGTTGCGATAAAGGACATTGTTGCACACTTCCCCGATCTGTCTGAGAAGACGATACAGCGTGAACTTCTCGCAATGTCCGATAGTGGTGTCCTTAAGAAATTTGGAGAGCGGAGGTGGTCACGCTACGCGCTCGCCTAACACAAAAACAGAAGACCGCCCTTCGCACATGCGAAGGGCGGTCTTCTGTTTTTGTTGATGGACTTTTTAGATGATTTCTGGTATACTTCCTCTGTATGGATAGCTCTTTTTGAGTTATCCACACGTATATACTTTGCAGATTTATCTTGCATTCTATATAATAAGATTAAGTTCAGTGTGATGGAATTTTCCACCACCCTGAATTTAGGTGTAGAGGCAGTGTTCACATTGTCGCTACTTCAAAAAGAAAGCTCCTGTCTACGATAGATTGCATGCCCGGAGCGAGGTCATTGAAAACTAAATAGAAAATCGCATCACACAATACGGTGCATTTTCAGTTTCCCTTGACTTCACCCTAAGCAGGTCGAAGCACTACCGCATGACCGACATATGATAGATCGAAAATGAGAAGCGTAAACATCTTGACAAGGAGAGGGCATACCGCAGAGAAATTTTACTCATACAAAAAAAGAGCAAAAGATTCCTGTGCGGTGTGCCCTCACCGTCGACGTCAAATTAAGTTTGCGCGAAGGTGTGCATAAGGCACATTAATGTGCGATTAGTAAAATTACTATTATTTATGAATAAAATTATTTCATCAAAGTCTGCAAAAATTGCTGCAGGTTTGGTAGGACTGATTGCTGGGTTTGCGATGATCGCAACCACCGCATCAGCTGCTACATTCACAACAAACCTCAAGCAAGGCAGCACCAGCGCTGATGTTAAAAACCTCCAAGTGGTTTTGAACATGAACGCTGACACTCAAGTTGCATCAGTAGGTGCAGGTTCACCAGGAAAGGAAACTTCCTACTTTGGACCCGCAACGAAAGCTGCAGTTATTAAGTTCCAGGAAAAGTATGCATCTGACATTCTTGCACCCGTTGGTTTGACCAAGGGTACAGGGTTCGTTGGTGCATCAACGCGTGCGCACTTGAACGCTACAAGCGCTTCAACAAGCACGACGTCATTGCCAGATGGTTGTTCTTCAGCAACAGGCTTCAGTCCAGTAAATGGTCAGAAGTGTGAGGCTACGACAACGACAACAACTGCTACGACAAGTACCGTTGCTGGTTGTACTTCAACCACAGGCTTCAGTCCAGTAAATGGTCAGAAGTGTGACGCTTCAACGACGACTACGACAACATCTACTTCTACAGTAGGAGGAAGTCTTACCATCGCTTCAGCAACACAGCCAGTTAATGGTCTCGCAATCCAGAACGCATCACGCGTTGCATTTACCAAGGTTACCCTTACTGCAGGATCTTCGGATGTTGTCGTAAACGGCCTTACGGTAGAGCGCACGGGTGCTGCAATCGATTCGAACTTTGCAGGCATCGTTCTCCTTAAGGAGGATGGTACTCAGCTCGATATTGCAAAGACCTTTGGTTCTAATCACCAGACAATCGTCGGTGGTACGTTCGTTGTTCCTGCAAACACGTCATTAACATTGACCGTAGCAGGTAACATGAATGCAAGTCTTGTAACAAGCGCAGGACAGGTTGCAGCTATCTCAGTTGTTGCGGTTAATACCACAGGAACTGTTTCAGGCTCACTTCCTATCACGGGCGCATACCACACGATCAACGGTACGTTGACCATTGGTACTGCAGTTGGTTCATTGTCAACCTACACTCCAGGAGTAGATGCAACCAAAGCAATTGGTACATCAGCTTACAAGTTTAGTGGCGTTCGCCTTACTGCTGGTTCAGCAGAAGATGTTCGCTTGAAGTCAATTCGTTTCTACCAGGCAGGTTCAGTATCAGCAGCAGATCTTTCAAATGTAAAGATCTACGTTGATGGTACCCCTTACGATACGGTATCAACGGATCGTTACTATTCAGCAAACTTTGGTTCAGGTATCGTGATTTCACGTGGTCTTGCAAAAGACATCTGGATTCAAGGTGACATCACTGGTTCAGGCGCAGCAGGTCGTACGATCCGCTTCGACATCCAGAAGAACACCGACCTCTACGTTATGGGTGAGACCTACGGTCAAGGAATTATCGCGGGTGGCACAATCGCAAACGCAACTCCTTCTCTCCAGGGTAACACGATTACCGTTTCAGCAGGTTCATTCACTTCAGTAACGAAGGCAACAGAAGTAGCTGCACAGAACATTGCGATTAACCTCGCAGGCCAGGTTCTCGGTGGTTACACTATGGACATTACAGGAGAAACTATCTCTGTACAGAATCATGTTTTCACGGTTACAAACAGTGGAGCATCAAATGTTGGATACACGCTAACAAGCGTATCTCTCTACAATGAGAACGGTGCGGTTGTTGCAGGTCCAGTAGACGCAGTCTCAACTGGTGGTACAACACAGACCGTTACGTTTACTGATACCGTTACTTACCCCCTCGGCAAGCATGTTTACACCCTAAAGGGTAAAGTTGCAGCAGGGGTTCTCAATGGTGTTACGTACTCAACTGTCGCAACTTCTATGGGGAACATTATGGGCCAGACAACAGGAAACACAATTGCTTCCCCAATTCTCGGCTTTATAATGAACACCATGACCGTTAAGTCAGCAGCTCTTGCACTTACCATGTCAACAAACCCAGCAGCACAATTCGTTGTTGCCGGTGGACAAGGTGTAGTCTTGGCAAACATTCAGCTTGACGCAAGTCAATCTGGTGAAGACGTTCGCCTCAGTTCAATTCCTCTCACCTTTACAGGTGCTGGTCAGTTTGCAAACGTTACGAGCATGCAGCTCTTCGACGGTGCAACAGCATTGAACACGGGTTCAAACGTTGTAGTTTCAGCAGCAGCAACAACCATTACTTTTGACCAAGCTCTTATCGTTTCAAAGAACACGGTAAAGACCTTGACTCTCAAGGGTAATGTTTCTTCAAGCGCTACGGGTACGTACGCATGGAACGTTGCTACCGCTCCAGTAACAACAGGTGTTGTTTCAGGATCAACTGTTGTTGTAACAGGTGCTCCAACGCCATCAAGCGCAACACAGACTGTTGGTGCTGGTTCACTCGTAGTTTCAACTTCACCTTCGACTCCTTCATTCGCAGTAGCGGCTGCAGGTTCGACAGGTAACACCGTTGGCGTTATCCGTTTCCGTTCAGTAAACGAAGGTACAAACCTTTCACAACTCGGGCTTACTCTTACTGGATCAACAGGTGATCTCGTACAGGTTTCGCTTTGGGATGGTGCTACTCAGGTAGGTACTGCAACATTCACAGGAGCATCGACGCAAGCAACTTCAACGTTGACTTCAACACTCGCACTTCCTAAGGATGCTGACAAGGACATTACCGTTAAGGTAGACTTTGCTCAGATTGGTACTGGATTCACAGGTGTTCAGGGCGACACGGTATCAGTTAACTTCTACGCCGCACAAGGTACAGGAGTAAACTCAGGTACAACAGTTAATGCAACAGGTTCAACGGCAGTATCAGGCATCCGCCTCTTCAAGTCATTCCCTGTTGTATCAGCTGACGCTCTTACAACGACAGGTGCTGCAGATGGTAAACTTATGCGCTTCAAGGTTACTGCCAACTCAAATGGTGGCGTAGGTCTTGGACAATTCAAGTTCACCATTGCAACCTCAACTGGTATTGCAGGTGTTGCAAACGTTAACCTTTACGGTTACACAGATGCATCATACTCATCAACGATTGCAGGCCTTACCTCAGGTATGGTAAACAGCGCTGCAAACATCGTTCCAGGTGTAGGTGGAGCAGTTACGATTACCCCAGCAGCAGCAGTTGAAATCCCTGCAGGTGTAACGTACTACTTCGAACTCCGTGGTACAGGTACAAGCGGAACCGTTGGTTCATCAATTACGACGAATCTCCTCGGTGACGCAACAGCAGGTGTGGCAGTTTCTGCAGCAGCAACAATTGCAGCAGCAAACAGCCTCATTTGGTCAGGCAATGCAACCACAACATCTCCTCTCACATATCTTGATTGGACAAATGGTTACGGTGTTGCAGGTCTTCCAGCAGGTGGTCTCCTCCAGACTCGTTCTAACTAGTCATTCCTAGGAAGGCCCGGCCTTCCGGAGATTAGGTAGACGGTTCGAAATGAAAAGAGGGGAGAAGATAGTCCGTCAATTTCTTGATTGAGAAAAATTATTCCAATCAGATACGACACGATAATCATCAAACCTCAATTCAACAAAAAGCCCCGCTTCCGCAAGGAAGTCGGGGCTTTTTGTTTTGTATGTGTATGTGCGTATGTGCACCACCCTCCCCAGGAAGGCCCGGCCTTCCTGGGGGTATAGAGCACAAGGGTTATATGGAATTTCATACTAGCATGCATTCCATGATATAATTTTTAGGAAGGCCCGGCCTTCCTAAAAATGAGCAGTCGAAAAATATCTTTTTCAGTGGGTGAGTATTACCATATTTATAATCGTGGCACAGAGAAAAGAGCCATTTTTATTGACGGACATGATCACCGACGATTCGTCGCACTCTTGTATGTTTGTAATAGTGTCAAGCCCGTAGACATGAATACGCACCTCCAGGAAGGCCGGGCCTTCCTGGAGCTTTTCGGCATCGAAAGAGAGGAAACGCTTGTGGACATTGTTGTTTATTGTCTCATGCAAAATCATTTTCATATTTTAATTCGCGAAAAAACAGAAGGCGGAATCACAAAGTTTATGGGTAAGTTATCCACTGCCTACTCTATGTATTTCAATAATAAAAATGCACGAACAGGATCCTTGTTTGAGGGGCGTTTTAAGGCAAAGTATGCTAATACTGATGAGTATTTGAAATATCTTTTTGCGTACATACACTTGAATCCCGTGAAAATTATTGACCCAAAGTGGAAAGAAAATGGTATTCATGATCGCGTTGCAGCACAAAACTTTTTGAAGGATTATGAATACTCAAGCTATCCCGACTGGCAAGGAGAACCTCGTACGGAATCAAAAGTCTTGAGTAGTGATGCCTCTCCTGAATATTTTGAAACAGTAAAAGAGTTTGATGATTTTGTGAATGACTGGCTTACGTTCAGGGAAGAAAAAACATAATCCAGGAAGGCCGTAATCCAGGAAGGCCGGGCCTTCCTGGAGAGTTATCCACAGTTTTCTAAAAAATTATGGTTGTTTCATGATTATTTTTTATGTTGCGTGGTACACTGGAATAAGTTATTAAAAATTTTTATACATACAAATTTAAAAAATGGAAACACATAAAGTGTGGAATATTGTGAAGAAGGTTATCGTGTGGGGTATACTTATTTTTATATTCGCAATGCTTTTGCGCCTTCCGTTTTATCTCCAGAATAAAAAGACTGCCGAACAGGTCGTAAAAATCCACGCAACAAAGCTTACTCTCGATGACGTAATGGGGAAAAACTTGCCTCCCGACCCAGGTGCTGAAGCCGACAAAACCGTTGTAGGTGTTGATGCAAACAGAAACGGTATCCGTGATGACGTGGAGCTCGCTATTTTTAAGGAATATCCAAAGTCGGCAAAAACCCGCGCGGTGCTTTTGCAGTATGCGTTGGCGTTGCAGATGGAAATGACTTTACCAATTCTAAATAGAGAAACAGCGACAGCGGTTGTTGAGGACACTGAAAGCAGGGCAGATATCTGTATTTGGAGCCTTAGTTCTCGT
>MNVN01000002.1 GCA_001871765.1 Candidatus Nomurabacteria bacterium CG1_02_43_90 | reverse complement strand
GATATTAAAACTCTGCTTGATTTCTATACAGCAAAAAAAGAAGAATTGTCTAAAATTATTAAACAAGCTGGAGATACTGCAACTGAATGGGAGTCCGCAGCGGACGAGTTTAATGGTAGATTTACTGGTTTGCCTTTTAAGATAAAGATAAAGAACAAAAAAGATCTTCTAAAAAATCTACTCCGCTCTCCATACATTCAGGACCAAAAACAAAAGCAGTTTTTTGTTCCGAAGTACGAGCTGTTTCAAAAAAGGCTCGCGTAAACGGAGGAACTCTCCTTTTATGTTCTCGATATTCTTCAAGAAATATCTCTAATAAAGAAATCGCATCAAAATCCAATTCATTTTTCGAAGGACGCAAAGAGATGACGACGCTTCCCTTCTTTTCATCATAAAGCAAATCCACAGTACACCTCCCTCTTATCTTTTGGGTATTACGAGGAACAGCACTCTATACAAGACTACAGCGATTTTCCAAAGATAGCAAGAGCTAGTCATAGTAAAAACCCGACTTTTTTACAGCCGGGTTTTTAAATACCATTTTTACGCACCTTCACTGCAAAGTACCCCCCCGAGCAATTTTGTTCAAGGATTGAAGTAAAGTTTTCAATGTCTTCGGTACTTACCTCTCCTCCCTCCATCTCTTGACGAATCTCTTTAAGGGAGACTATCGCAAACAATAGATATTCGGAAAAGAACAGCACGCTGGTTACTTCTGTTGCATTTCTAATTTTTTCAAAAAACCTTCTTCACACACAGGAACAGGGATAATCCTCTTTTGCTGTTCTCTTTTAATCACCTTCTGCAAGGTTGCCGAACCACCCCTGTCGTTCAGGACCGCCTTTCAAAATGAATCATGAGGTCTCCCGTATTGGGATTATAGCGAATATGCACCGTCCGCCTCTCTTTCTTTTTTCTTTATACAAGAAGAAACAATCGCGTAATGAACCAACCGAAAAGACTACTCTTTTTTAGTCTTTCGTCAAATTCCCTAAAGAGATCGTTTCATAAAAAAGCCGTCAGCATCCGAGAACACTGACGGCTAATTCCAAAAAAATAAAACTCCTTTCCTATCCCTCCCTCATCTTCCTTATCACCTCATCGACTTCTCCACTGAGAGGTATGGCGTCTGGTTCGTTTGAGAAAAATACTTCAGAAGCGACAACGCGAACAAGCTGTCCCTCCTTCATTTTTTCAAACTTAAGAACTGCTTTATATAAATGATCAAGATAGAGAGGAAGTTCTCCTGGTGGTGTACCCTGGATAGCACGACTAAACATCTCAAACAGTATTGCCGTGCTGTCCCCATAATCAGCATTAAAGACAACACACTGAATCTTTTTGAGGGTCTTCTTGACAGCTTCAACTCTGTCTTCCCCTACGCGAACCTGCACAATCCCCTTATGAACAAGTTTCATATTCGGCATCAATCGCGTGCTATATTCCTTGGCGACAACTTTCAATGCTCCTTTCATAATTGTTCCTCCAAGGAAATATTCCGTAAGATCTTTGTCTTTACTGTCACAGATATCTCCGGCATCATCAACAATGAGATACTCCCATGCAATATTTTTCACAGGAAGAACATCACCTATTTTGTTTTCGGGTGCAGACAGAATAACTTTTGCCCGATCTCTTTCCATTATCACAAAGTAAAAAATCTGCCCACATGGACTACTTAAAGATAGTACGTCCCCCACCTCAAGTCCTGCCAATTGCTCTCTGGTAATAATCATGGTACCCTCCTCTTAATTTCAATTATTTTCAAAGGTAAAAACGACTTCTTTCCAAATTCAAAAGTACCACAAAATACTAAAAATGCATAGGGCTTTTCTCTTAATACCCCTTCCTATCGTACCACCACGATCTTTCCTTTTCCTTTCCCTTTTTCGATACGTATTTTTGCACCCGTTGTGACCTCAATCATTTTTTCATGATTGTCTGCGTATACAATAGCCGGCCCACGGGTGATTTCAATTTCAATTACACAGTTGTCATTAAAAATAATATGATCGGACTGCTCAATACTGTTATTGAATGCCAAACCAATCCCCGCTTCAAAAAAGCTATGCGTAATACTGCGGTAGTACCCCGTCGAACCAAACGGTGTCGCCACCACAATACCATCACCAATAATTTCGTGATGGGTAACCTCACCGTTAATCGTAACCCGATACCGTAACGCATGACGCGGATCTTTGTTATGTACGACGATATCGCTCAATCCTTCCATTTCGTGACCTTCCACACTAACCAAAATTTTTGGCATCTCTTCGATATAAAAATGTCCTGCTTTCACCTTCTCCAGAATCTCATCATTCGTAAACGGCGGGCATTTTTTACAAATGTAACTATCCTTGAGCATAACCTTGGGTACCCCCGGATGAAATTCTTCAGCTTTAATAAGCGTACCGTCTCCCCCATAGCTTATGACAAATTCAAAATCCTTATCATTAATCACAAAACCGTGTTCAACAAGTAACGCCTCAACCACCTGCTTATTCCGCCCCACAATAGTTACTTTTTTCATCGGTTAACTGTAACACGGAGCAAGGTTATTTATCAAACTAAAAAACTTTCATAGGAGAATCAGTTTGATTCGTGGCTTGGGCAATTCTGATGCAAATCAAATGTGGTGGACCCGTGGAGATTCGAACTCCATACCTCCTGAGTGCAAAACAGGCGCTCTACCAATTGAGCTACGGGCCCTTATGTTATTTTACAAACTTATTTCCCTTTCACTATCTTACTCCACCGCGCCTATTTTGCAAAAACAGACGGCAACTTTTTTCTCGGCAGGAGCCTCGTGCCGAAAACAGTTAATAGTCCTTAGGTGTTAGATATTAGAAATAAACACTTCTCTGTATCTTGTATTCCTAATGACTATTAAGCATTGATTAACAACGTTCCCCGACTTTCCTATTCTACCTTATTTTTTTTGTAATGCAAGCCCCAGTACATACTCCAAAAACTCGGGAAGTTCCAGTCCGTGGAGAGCGAGGGATTTTGGAAACAGTGAAGTTTGGGTAAGTCCTGGAAGCGTATTGGCCTCAAGGAGAACGGGGCCTTTTTCGGTCAAAATAAAATCATACGTAGCATAGTGTCGCACGCCCAAGTGCAGATGTGCGCGGAGTGCTGCCGATTCAAGAGCACGCCGTTCACTATCTTGCAAGCGCGCAGGACCAACAGGATGCGTTGTACTTTTATATTTTTTGTCATAGTCGAACAATGTCCCTTCGGGGAGGAGCACTTCAATAGGTGGTGTTGTATACGCACCCATACCATTAGAAGCATCTACTACCCCCACGGTGACTTCCCTTCCCTTTATGTACTCTTCAATGATTGCTTTTTCAGAGTATCCGAGAGCGCGCTCTACGGCAAGGATGAGTTCACGATCATTTTTCGCAAGAGAAAGTCCTACCGAAGACCCTCCCGAGAGTGGCTTCACGACAAAGGGAGCACGAATTTCAGCTCCCACAACTCGCGTAATAACATCATCCACATCTTCTCCACGTTCTGCCACCACACCGAGAGGCACACTAATTCCTGCACTCGCAAAATGTTTCTTCGCAAGATCCTTGTTCATACCAATAGCAGAGGGTATTACGGTTGAGCCCGTATAGGGCATGTTGAAGGTGTCCAAGATTTTCTGTACTTTTCCATCCTCCCCAAACTCTCCATGAAGTGCATTAAAAATGACATCAACTTTCTGAAAAAGTTTTACCGGCGTTGTGGGGACACCATCAATATGCCACTCACCAGCATTAGTAATCAAAATATCGTGCACCTCATAGAGTTCACGTGAAAGAGCCTCAATGACTTTGCCACCTGTTTGAAGCGATACATAGTATTCACTCCCTAGGCCTCCCCGCATGACCCCCACTCGAAGTTTGTTCATGGGTATAGTATACAACAAACTATACATACAATATAGGACCTTGCGGCAAAGACCGCAGGTGGATCAACAGATTCGGGTCTTGGATCTAAATACTTGGAACTCGCTTCTCATTCACCAGAATGACCTACGGGTCGAGTGCTGAAGCGTGAATTCTCGGTCACGAGTTACTAAGCCTGCTCAAGTGGGTACGCTCTCCGCGAACTAAGTACTCTCGACCCCACCTCGATTCTTTATATGGTTTAGCAAAGCTAAACTAAGTTTGTGTGAGCACAAGTTACTAAATATCTTTCTTCATTTTACTCGAAATCTATTAAGTACTTACCGCCCCCGACGCGCCATCTCGCTTCACTCGATACGTCTTACGCCCGCCCAAAGCGAAAAACACCTCTCGGTGTTTTTGAGCTCACGCTTTGTGCCGAGAGAGAGAATCGAACTCTCATGGATTACTCCGCACGATTTTGAGTCGTGTGCGTCTACCAATTCCGCCATCCCGGCAATGCAACCATACTAACAAAAGTTAGAAGAAAAGCAAAGAACGAGTGCTTACGAAAACTAACGTTCCCTTATTTCCAAAAACTATGCTACCATACAAGAGCCCTGGGATATTCCTTACGGCAAATTGTTCTTTAACTCAAGAAAGGAAACGACATGCCGCAAGGTATAAAAAAGAAAGTAGTACTTCTGATTGCACTGGTTATTTTGTATGTAATCGGAGCAGTGGGGGTCTTTATGCTCTTGGTTTCATTCTCAATCGAACCTGAGCATCACAACAACACCCTGTTTATGCAAGCACTCGGAATAGTGATGTTTGCTGTAACACTGGGTATCCCCGTGGGTCAAATGCTTAAAAAGATTTGGCAAAAAACGAAAGCGGTCAGAGAATCGCTCGTAGAGACTACAGGAAAAATGTTTGCATTCAAGAAGGGGGCCGAACAAAAGCGATAAGGATACTATCGCGTAGCACGGGAGCGGATATCGAAAGGTATCTGCTCCTTTTTAATTTTAATACTAATACTAGGGGGGTTATAGCACACACAAAAGGCGCGACCGTAGGTCGCACCTTTTGTGTGAGGATTCCTATCGACTATTGACTAAGGACTATTTAACTACCCTATATCTTCCCCACCAAATCCAAACCTGGCTTCAATGTCTCATCGCCCGGCTCCCAGCTTGCAGGGCATACGTTGCCGTTATGTTCGCGAACGAATTGTGCTGCCTGAAGCTTACGCAAAAGCTCCTTCGCATTACGTCCCACACTATTGTCATTCATTTCTACAATGCGGAGAATTCCATCAGGGTCAACCACAAACGTACCACGGAGGGAAAGTCCTTCTTCTTCAATAAGTGTTCCAAACGCAACACAAAGGTCACGACGAGGATCAGCGACCATCGGGAAGGTAATCTTCTTGATAGCCTCCGAAGTATCGTGCCATGCCTTGTGTACAAACACCGTATCTCCACTCACCGACAGTACCTCAGCACCAAGCTTCTGGAACTCACCATAATGGTTTGCCATTTCTTCAAGTTCGGTAGGACATACAAACGTAAAGTCTGCAGGATAGAAAAAGAGAATGAGCCACTTCCCGCGATAATCAGAAAGTTTAATCTTTTTAATTTCCTCATTATGAAAAGCCTCTGCTTCTATCTCTGGGATCTCATGCCCAATCTGTGCAAACATATGCATATCAACCTCACACATTCCCGAACATTCATTTTTTTCTTTACCTTCCATATTTTTATTTATTATTTGCTAATAATCAGTATCAGCGTATTATAACAAAAAATGACCAATACTTCTATGCAAAAAATTATCGCCATTGTCGGACCTACCGCTTCGGGAAAAAGTGACCTTGCGGTTGCAGTCGCGCGCCAAGTAAACGGCGAGATCATCTCCACCGATTCCCGCCAAATCTACCGTGGGCTCGACCTTGGTACCGGTAAAATCACCAAAAAGGAGATGTGCGGTATTCCCCACCACCTCCTCGACATCGCCAGCCCCAAGCGCCAAATTTCCGTCGTAGGGTACGAAAAACTCGCTACGCGAGCAGTCCGCGACATCATCAAGCGAGGCAAGGTGCCTATCCTCTGTGGCGGTACAGGGCTCTACACCGATGCGATTTTGAATAACCTATCATTCCCTACCGCAAAGCCAAACAAAGCGCTCCGGCAGACCCTTGCAAAGTACTCCCCAAAAGAACTTTTTGAACAACTCAAAAAACTCGACCCTATTCGTGCAGAAACAATTGAGCCCACCAACCCCCACCGCCTCATCCGCGCGATAGAGATAGCAACAGAACTTGGGTCCGTACCGCCTCTTGTTGCACCGACCCCACGCTACCACGCACTCATCATCGGCATTGCCGTCTCACGAGAAAAACTAGCCGAGCGCATTGAACTCCGCCTTCATTCCCGTATGCGCAAAGGCATGCTCGCAGAAATCCGCCACCTTCACAAAGAAGGTCTCTCGTGGAAACGCATGGAGGAGCTTGGGCTCGAGTATCGTTTCCTCGCACAGTTTTTACAGAAAAAAATCACCCGCGATGAAATGCTTCGCGACCTCGCCACCGCAATCCGCCATTATGCAAAACGTCAAATGGTCTGGTTCAAAAGGAACAAAGCGATCAAATGGTTCCCCTTTGAAGAGCAAGCAAAAATAATGAAAGAGGTCCGTGCGTTTCTGGAATAAAAATAACCCATCAATTTATTGATGGGTTATTTTTATTCCAGAAATTACTGAATCGTCGGCTCCCTCTCTTCTTCGTCGCTACCACCCTCCTCTTCTCTCCTTAAGATTTCTAAAGCCCCCTCAATATCCGCAATTGAAGGCTTATGTTCCGCAAGTTCATGTGTAGGTAAAATCTGTGGTGCTATTTCTGGCAACTGCCCCCAAGGATTTTCTGGCCTGTTTTTCATAAATACTATCCTACACCTCTACTTATCGAATTTCAAGAAGTATTCCTAACGTCGCCACGCAAAATAAATCTTTATTATCACGACGAATACGAAAAATTGAAGCTACAAGAATACTTAAAACTCTACTCTTTATCAGCAAACACGACAAAGCGTTTAGGTCGACTATGATTAACTTCGTCCCATTCTCCCTCACAGGTAATAAGGTTAAGGTGTGCCCCCCATCGCTTGACCAAAAAACGTCCGAAGCGTCTGCATGCGGATCATAGAGTTTAGTTCCCCGCACAACAAAAGTAACCGCATTGCCATTTTCATCATCAACGTATATCTTTTCACCTTTTCCTAGCTTAAACAAATTATCAAACACCGCGGGAATATTGTCTTTCCATCCAAAATGACCCACAAAAACAGCACTTCCTTTCTCTCCAGGACAGGGTCCAAGGTTAAACCACCCTACGTTAGCAGGACCCCTTGGTGTGTCCATGAGCCCAGATGGTGTTAATCCCACATCCTCGATAGTTGCATTGACCTCGATACTTGAAATTCTTACCCGAAGAGGGCTTCCTTTGCTTGTATCGCATGGCGATACCGTATGCCCCCTAAGAAAAATAGCGTTATATGTTTTTTCAAAAAAGAAATTCACGTAACGATACCCACCAAAGAAAAATGACCACATGATGAACAGTGAAGAAATGACGAGGATAGATACGAGTACCTTTGTTAATTTTTTTGTTTTCATGAGTTTTAATCACTTATGAAATAAAGAACTCCATAACGAAATGGAGTTCTTTATTTCATATTACCTAACTACCTTATTGTGAATCTAAACTATACGTTTTTTAAGAACAACGGCGAGTGAGATTAAACCCAAAATACCTGCAATTTCTGCAATACTCCATGCGACACTCTTGCGCTCATGAGGGAGTCCTGCATTCGGGAAACCTGGTGGGTCTACGAGAACGGTAACAGGAGAGAAGTCGCTTGCGGTCAAACCGTTCGCATACCCCATCGCAGTACCAATACTAGTGGTTGTCTGAGTTATCTTTGACTGACAAGTGAACTGCCATGTTTCATTACTTTCAAGAAGGTTGTTTTTATTGAGGTCTCCAGGGTGTCCAACAACACGACCAGGTAGCCCTGTGCATTTATCATCCACGATACTTACCTCGCTAAGTGGTACTGTTCCAGGATTAGTGACCTTGTACAAATAAGTCACTGTTCCGCCACCAGCAGGGAGCGTGAACACGTTAGGCACCTTAACTACATGAATTAAAGGAGGGAGAATTGGCGTACCCACAACAACGGTTGCGTTTGCCTTACGGAAGACATCCCAACCATTAGACCAACCATGAGCAGTAGCTGTGTTCGTTTCAGTTTTTGAAACTATTTTTGTACAGGTGTAGGTCCACGATTCTTTTAAATCAAGCATGAAGTTTTTGTTAAGATCTCCAGAAACATACTTCACGTCACTACACATGTTATCTTTAACTGATACAAATTGAGCAGGAACAGGCCCAATGTTTGTTACACGTATAGGTGTAGGTAACGGGACCAGCTCCCCCAGGAAGTGTTAATGGGTTTGGAATTTTTGTAAGATCAATCAAAGGCAAAGGTGCAAAACTACCGCCCGGGATAGGAGCAGGAGGCGGAACTACGCACGTTGCCCTGGTAATGATGTTGCTACCACCCAAGGTAACCGCTCCATTTTGTGCCAAAACACGGCCCTCTACATTCCCCGTAGTTCCAAGACTAATAGATGTCACCGCCAAAATATTTCCTTTAAAAGTCGAAGCTGCACCAAGGGTTGCAGAACTACCGACTTGCCAGAAAACATTACAAGCCTGAGCTCCACCCGTAAGGGTTATAACACTGGCTCCCGCTGTCGTGAGAGATGACCCCGCTTGGAAGATCCATACGTCTGTTCCAGTCCCATTCAGCGTGAGCGTGCCCGTAATCCCCATAGTAGAAGCAGAGTTATAGACTCCTGGTGCTAGAATATAACCGGTACCAGAAAAGGAATCAATGGTACTGGCAACGACCGTAGTGACAGGTGGTTGCCCCGCAGCAAGGTAGGCTGTGTTCAACGAAGTCTTCGCACCGACGGTAGTTGCATCACCTGCATGGTTTACTCCAACTAATATCGCATTACCGATGCCGATAATAGTTGCTGTGGGAGAGGTACCAATATCGCCAGTAATCGCCGAAGTATTAACAGCGCCACCAATCGTGATTCCTGTTCCTGCTAAAATTGCAAAGCTGTCAGCAGTGCCTAAACTTACCGTAGTCGCTGCCATCACTAACCCAGCAACGCCGAGGGTGATAAAAGTGACCCCCATGAATACCCTGGAATATTTACTAAGCCTAATCTTTTTCATGATCATGAGTATCAATGGTTACTTAGTAAGAACTAACATAAGCGCGCGTCCTTGGTCCAAAATATCCCGATGCTGGACTTACTGATACTGATGCCTGAAACTCTGCGAGCGCAGCACGTGTGAGCTCTCCAAAATAAGAAGTCGCACCTGTACTTGCGAGAGCCTGAGCTGCAGGTCCTTTGTTTTGTGAAATCAAGAACTCTTGAAGGGCCTTCACTTCACTATCCCTATTCCCTACCCTAAGGTCTCTTGCAATTGTGCGAACCTGCTGGCCATAATTAGCAACAGTTGATCCGTTATTTTGTACAGCGTTAGACGAAACATCAGTACATTCCTGACCTGTCGTCTTGCTAAAGAGATTTCCTTGAGGACAGAAAACATGACCCACCCCTGTAGCATCATTGTCCGTACAACGCTGACCATTCGTACGACTAAATGATTCTCCTTGTGGACAAGAAACCTGAACTGAATTTGAAGATGGGACAAACACCACACTAGACACCGAACCCCCTACGCTAGACACCGAACCCCCTACGGCTGACATTACGGGAGTTGCTATTACTGAAACTACGGGTGTT
>MNVN01000016.1 GCA_001871765.1 Candidatus Nomurabacteria bacterium CG1_02_43_90 | reverse complement strand
AGGTGAATTTGATTGGGTAATAGGAAAGTATGAATGATAATTTTCAAAGAATTTTTCATTAAGGAAAAACTGGAAATTGTTTGTTGTTACGGGAGCGATCCCCGCCGTTTTATAATATCTCCTAAAAACGGCGGGGATTTGTGCGCGCACGGGGTGGGCGGGGCAAGCACATACGGATTTGTTTGTGCCTAGCACAATCCATTTTAAGGAGTTACCACTGAACTCGGTCGGAGGCATAATAAAGTTTAGAGTTACCACAGGACACCGAGAGGAAGCGTCTCGTCTCGCCGTGAGGACGGAGAAATTAACAACGCTAAATAACCACAAATGATATAATACAAAATGTTCATTTTGTAGTCTGAAACGGCGAAGCAAAACCAAAAATTTCCTTTCCATTTTTTGTCGGCTCCCCCCACACCCCCCCGCCGAGGAAAAGAAGAAAGGTAAGGAACATTTTTTGTTTTTGCTCCCGCGACCGCAGGGAGCGGACGAGGCGCGCAGATTAGTCCTCACTCGGATTGTTTTGGTAAAAAGTTCGGATTTTGTTCAGGAGACACAGCATTTTTTACGTTACCGAAAACTATAAAAGCTTATGCGCATTTGCGTTAATCCAAGAAGTATTGTATAATTGAATTAGGTTACTACTATTCATAATGAAAAAAAAGGGGGGGTATCATGTTTCCCAAAAAACTATTCCCGAAACCAGGGTTTCGGATTGGGCTCATTGTACTTTGTATACTTGAGGATCAAGATTTTGAACACCATTTGCTCATTCAGATGATACAATGGGATCCTGAGAAGGGATGGCAATATGCTGGTTTCCTCCTCTCAGTGGAACGGGGTAAAATTATAGGGGCGACAAGTAGTCTCTCTTATGTACCAGAGCGCTCCCTCCGTTTCATTGAGGGGATTAAATAATCTTATTTTTAATAAAGCCAGGAAAAGCATCCTGGCTTTTTGTTACACGGTAAATGTTCCGTTCTCAAAAATCACCTCACCGTCAGCGAAGACGCGATCAACGATAGGAAATACGTCAACGTGGAACTTTGTCTTGTGTGCGGTGATCCCTTCTTTTTTATAAACACTATGCTTTTCTCCAAGAGAAAAGTGTAACCCCACAAGACGTTCAAAGGCAGTGATGTCTTCGAGGTAACGTTCTTTGGTAATGGCGCGATTGAGTCCGAAACCAATTTCCCTGAGGATAGCCCTCTCGTATTCCTGTATGTTTTTGATTATTTTTCCAAATGATTCAGGGGCATCGCTTTGCCACCCCACCACAAGACTTTCTTGTATATCTACGCGGAATGGTGTGTGTAGGGAAGTCTTAAAATCATCGTCTGCGTATGCGTAAACCATAAATGAGCCATTAACACTACGGAAGTCTTTTGCTTCCGTAAACACTTCGCCAATAGGGAATGTACCTCCAATATTTGCCATCCCTGTATAATCGCCGATATTTAATTTTGGAGACTCTACGCCACCCGTAATGATAAGCTCCGCTCCTTCTGATTGTATGCGGAGCTCTTGTACGGACTCAAGTTTTGCTTTGAGCTTTGGCCCTATGCCACGATACCATGTTGTATCATACTCAAGAGAGTTCACATAAACATCCCAGACTTCTTCGGCGTTACGGTGCAAGTGGAGGTGCTCAATAACTTTAAGTTTTTTATTAAAGAGATGGAGACGAATACGAAAGGCGTCAAGGAGAAAGTTTGATGATTGGATAAGTACCACGAGGTCATCAGGACTCATGGAGTCAAAAGCAGAGATTACTTCTTCTTTGCTTGTTGCGTCAAAGTCTATAAACTGCGCATCAGGAAGTGCAGTACGATATGCAGCGGTTAGGATATCGGTCAGCCCATAGCGGGTGTCATACACGACAAGTGCTTTTTCAGGAGGATTATGTCCTATCGCCAGAGACACGATGTCGCTGATATTTTTTCTGGCACGGGATAGGAGATCTTGATTCATGACTAAAGCCTACCCTAAAAACTTTAAAAATCAAAACTTTGCTATACTAAGAATATATGAAGCAAAATGAGTTCACCACCTATATTACCGAGGATTTACTTGCCTCTGTTGGCGGTGTATATCTCCGCAGAATGTTCAGTGGTTTTGGCTTGTACAAAGAGGGTGTAATGGCAGGACTTGTCACGGGGGATGAATTGTATTTGAAGGTAGATGCGTCGAATCAAGCCGAGTATGAAGCAATGGGAAGTATACCGTTTTCGTATGAGCGGAAAGACGGCAAAACGGTAGCGCTTTCCTATTGGAAGATACCCGCAGATGTCCTTGAAAATACCGATGCCCTCGTGCGTCTTTTTGACATTTCCTATGCTATTAATCTCAAAAAGAGTAATTTTTTAGGGATTGATAAGTAACTAGGAAGTACTTTTTTAGGGGTAGTCTTAAATTATATAGGAGCAGGCAGGATGACTCATGAATTTTTCAGAGAAGTTCCCCTTTATCATTCTGTAACGTTTGATGCAAAAGATTCGTGGAATCGCCCAGGGGTAGGTAGGTTGGCAGGAGTAGTTTTTTGATACAGGATCATAGCAATTTCTCCATAAGAGATTTTAGTGGTCACACATGGAGGGTCTGTACGTCTACTTCTTCGGGCAAGTCTTTTGTTCTCGAGGCAAGTTCTACCGTACGCATGATGGGAATTATTGAGGCTTCCTCGAGTGCCTTTATTGCGAATTCAATCCATGAATGGGAAGAATTATTTTTGAAAGAAAATATTCTCGGTGTGCGTATCAATAAATGTAGGTCGAGATTATCAGTCATGAACCATTTGTAATGAACGAAGAAAATGAACATATTATTATTTAAATAACATAACCGCAAAGTTTTGTATCCCGCAAGCCAGTTACCGCAAGGATGCTTGTTTGCCTCGGATAACAAATCTTACTTACGGTAACCCCTTGTTCCTATTTTTTGAGTTAAAAGCAATTGGTAAGAATAATAAAAGATTCATAAAAAGACCTGAGTAGGGTCTTTTTTTTATAAACTCATGTCGCTCGTATGCTTATGGGTCTGTAGCCCTAAAAATGTAATGAAAGTTTATACATAATCATAATAATAGGTTTAAAGTTTTTTTCATGACCACGCGTACTAATAAGCAAGAGGACAGATATTCGTTTAGGTGTCCTCGTCATCTTATAAAAATTATTTAATCTTATATACAAACATTAGTTATGAAAAATAAAAAATCATTTACCATTATTAGCGGGGTGGTTCTTGGGTTGATGCTTTTAAGCGGTGTTGCTTTTGTACAGGCAGCACCGCAAGTGAACACTAGTCCGAATCACCGTACTCCAGGTGTTTATGGTACCGTATCTGCGGTAATTGGAACGACGCTCACTGTTACGAGTAGAGGTTTCAAGAATAAAGACCGCTATGACCTACACAGTTGATTCATCAAATGCATCTGTTCTGAAAAATGGAGTTAGTTCATCTGTCGGTAATATTAGTGTTGGCGACACGGTGATGGTTGCGGGATCCATAAATGGTGCGAATGTTACGGCCACCACTATTCGAGATGGGGTCATGAAGAATAGGGAAAAGGGTGAAGGAGTAGAGGCTAAGGAGCCATTGCGATCTTCACACGCTGTTCTTGCGCCAGCAGGAATTCAGGGTAATGGACAACCGGTTATCGGAGGAACAGTAACAGCGGTAAACGGCTCAATCCTTACGGTGACGAATAAAAGTAATGTTACGTATACTGTAGACGTAACGAGTGCAACAATAAACAAAGGAGGAACTGTCTCATCTCTTGCAAATGTAATTGTGGGGGAGACTGTTGTAGTACAAGGTATGGTGACGGGAACATCGGTCGTCGCTTCTTCCGTCATCGATAAAGATGCGGCTAGTAATACTGCGGGTGTACCTCAGGTCAGTGACAGAGGTTTTTTCGGATGTATTAGCAATTTCTTCCATAATATCTTCGGGTTCTAGTTTGATAACTAGTTTTACCTGAAACTTAAATAAATTTTACAGAAACCCGTCACGGAATTACTTCGTGACGGGTTTCTGTCGTATATCCTTCAAATGAGATATACTAAGGATGCCCTCAATAAAATCTTTTATGAATTTATCTGATATTCCTCATCTTTTAACAACGTACCAGTACCTCATTCTTTTCCCCTTATCTATCATAGAAGGCCCTATCTTTACCGTGGTTGCCGCTTTTTTGACTACATTAGGGATTATGAAACTATCCATAGTATACCTTATTGTTGTTCTTGGGGATGTCGTTGGGGATACGGTCGTGTATAGCATAGGAAGATGGGGAGGGAGTAAATTAAGCAGGTTTGAAGGTTTTTTGCGAATAACGCCAGAGAAAATTGAAAGTACGAAGGAGTATTTTAATGCACATTATTACCGAGCAATATTTGTCTCTAAGTTTTTCCATGGCATTGGTGCCGCGGGGCTTTTAACGGCGGGAATCCTTAAGACTCCATATCCACGCTATATTCTACTCTGTTCTTCTGTCTCAGTGGTACAATCAGGAGCACTTCTTTTCCTTGGGGTAGTATTTGGGCATATGTATGTACGAATAAGTAAGTATATGGATTATTATGCGATGACGATGACCATTATTGGTCTTGTTGCCATTGCTTTATTCATTTTATATAAATCAAAAAAGTTTTCACCGTTCTTGATATAAAAGTAAAAATATGAATACTCAGAAAAAATTAAACATAGCAATGATTTGTGATCCTATTGGGGAATATAAAGCAGGGGCAATTGTGTCAGCCGTTCGATTTGGAGAACTCTTGCAGAAAAAGGGACACAAGGTTGTTTTTATTGGAGCAAGGTCAAAAGAAAACCCTGTTGATGATTATTTCCATGAAATGAAAGTATTTCGTTTTCGTAGCGTTCCGATACCAAAATCAGGGGGGTGGCATACTGCATTTCCTACTGCGAATGAAATAAAAAAAATTCTGAAAGAAGAGCAGATTGACGTGGTGCATATCATTTTGCCAATGAGCACGGCTATTGTGGCGATACGGGCCGCCCGTACGCTAGGAATAAAAGTTGTCGCCCATTCACACTCTCAGCCTGAGAATTTATTTATAGATGCTCCTGCATTGCTGCGTCCCGTCCTTTGTAGTTTGTGGAACTCATACCTTGCTTGGTTGTATCGCAGAGCAGAGTCAATTGTGTATCCATCAAAGCTCGGATACTCACTCTTGCATCACCTCACCGAAGAAAATAAACCGCACATGATTATTAGTAACGGAGTGAGTATTGAGCGATATAAACCAATGCAGGTAGGGGATTTTTATGAGCGTTTTAGTATTCCTAAAGATACGGTGAATATTGTTTATGTAGGGCGACTATTCCCAGAGAAATCCGTCGATACTCTCATTAAAGCAATCCCCGGTATTGTCGAAAAATATCCGAAGTCTCATTTTATGATCGTCGGGATTGGCTATTTACGTCAAAAGCTTGAAGACCTCGCTACTACCTTAGGGGTATCAAACAACGTAACATTCCTGACCCTTAACGATGAAGATAAAATTTTGGCATACAATGCGGGGGATATTTTTGTTTCACCGTCATTCGCGGAACTTGAAGGGATGACGACGCTTGAGGCGATGGCATGTGGGAAACCGATTATCATACCAGATGCACCCATGAACGCGTCACGCTTTTTTGTTAACGAAAATGGGCTTTTGTTTGAGCCAGCAAATCATCGAGATTTTGCGGAGAAAATATTGCGTCTAGTTCTTGATGGAGATCTTCGAAAAAAGATGGGAGAAAAAAGTCTTGCTGGCAGTAAAATGTATGATATCAACTATAGTGTGTCTAAATTAGAGGAGCTGTATTATTCGTTACTTAGTAAATAATTATGAAGGAAGGATTTTTTGAGGATAGGGGGATTTATTATCGTACCAACGATTTTCGCCCTGACCAAGAAACCATTGTTTTTGTCCACGGACTTTCAGGGAGCTCATCGTCTTGGTTTCCCTATGAGAAGAAATTCGGAGATGACTATAACATCTTAACTTTTGATTTGCGAGGGCACGGTAAGTCCTTGAAACCAAAACGATACGAGGATTATGAAATTAAAAAGATGAGCGAAGATTTAGTAGAGCTGTTAGACTACCTTAAGATTCGTAGATTTATCATGGTAAGTCATTCACTCGCTTCATTAATTGCACTAGAATTTCTTACGCATCACATGGATAGGGTAAGTAGCGCTGTCTTTCTAAGTCCCTCCTATCATCCACGCGCACGAACGGTCGCAACGCTTACGGATCACCTCCTTCGACTTTCACGGTACTTAGCCGTTTTCCCGTACACAAAAGGCCCTACTGGGCACGTTGACTATACCCGTTACCCTAACTCCAGTGATTGGGACGTACTTCGTACGATTGCCGATGTGCGGAACACAAGCTTGCGGGTCTATCTGTTTTGCTCAGAACAGGCACTGCGGGTTAACTATGAAAACCTTATACCGCAGATAAATATTCCAGTGCTCTTGATTCATGGAGAGAAAGATACTATTTTCCCCTTTGCGAACTCTATTGCTATGCATAAAAAAATTAAGGGATCAGTACTAAAATTACTTCCGCACGCTGACCATATTATTGTAATTAACTATTTCGACGAAGTGTCAAAACATCTTAATCAGTTTCTAAAAACCCGATAGCGAATGAGGAATTTTCATTCTGGTTGATTTATGTTAGATTTAAAAGTATATGATCACCATCATAAAGGAACGCTACGAAACCTGTTGGGGGAACCCTCATTTCCTTTTCTCTACCGTTGTGGGGATTTTGGTGTTTACGGCAAGTATTTTTTTGAATTACTATGCCGGAATGTATGCAACTGAAAAAGCGAGTAACTCGGTGACAGATATCATCTTAAGTAATACGCTCGTGTTTGACGTTGATGGTCTCTTCGTCTATGGTTCCGTGGCACTCGTAGCCTTTATTGTATGGTTATCTATTTTGCACCCGCGTCGCATACCTTTTGTTCTGTATACGCTCTCGCTTTTTATTCTCACGCGATCGATATTTATTTCCTTGACACATATTGGACCATTCCCTGATGAGGTTCCCCTTGATTTAGGAAGGATTATTAGTAAATTTATTTTTGGGGGAGACTTATTTTTTTCGGGACATACGGGGATCCCTTTTCTTATGGCACTTGTTTTTTGGAAGGAGCTCTATCTGCGATATTTTTTTATCGCTGCATCCATTTTCTTTGGCACCGTTGCACTCTTGGGTCACTATCATTATTCGATTGATGTTTTCGCCGCGTTCTTTATTACCTATACGATTTACCATATTGCTGAAAAGTTTTTTGTAAAAGAACGGGAGCTCTTTTATCAGGAGTAGGGAATGAAATTAGTGAATCTCTCCCAGCTCTGCTGGGAGAGATTCACTTAGTTTTCGGTTAAAAGCAGAGGGCGGGAAAACAAAGTTTTCCCGCCCTCTGCTTTTGCGGTATACTATCTTTACTTATGACCCAAGATGAAGCATTTGAGATATTAAAGACGGGGCGCAATGTGTTTGTGACGGGTCCTGCGGGGAGCGGTAAAACACACCTCGTGAACCGCTATATTGCGTATTTGCGTGACCATGAAATTGATATCGGCATTACCGCATCAACGGGGATTGCTGCAACACATATGGGGGGTGTAACCATTCATTCCTGGGCGGGGATTGGTATTGCTGCAGACCTTTCAGAATATGAAATGGAGGCCATGCTTGAAAAGGAATATTTGTTTCGGCGTTTTTCTCGTGCAAAAGTACTCATTATCGACGAGGTGTCCATGCTACATCATTTTCGGCTTGACCTGGTGGATCGTGTCCTTAAAACGGTAAAGCAAAACGAGAAACCATTTGGCGGACTACAGGTAGTACTTTGTGGAGATTTTTTTCAACTCCCTCCCGTAGCGCGTTTTGGTGAACCTGAAGCACAGTTCGTCTATGCGAGTGATGCATGGAAAGAAGCAGGGTTTACGATATGTTATTTATCGGAACAGTTTCGTCAACAGGACGACGCTGCGATTTCGATATTGAACGAAATTCGTTCCGGTGAAGTTTCTGAGACTGCACGGGAACACTTGCGTGGGCGCTATAACGTGCGCTCTCCAAAGTACACGGCGGTGACGAAACTTTTTACTCACAATGCCGACGTCGATACCTTGAATAATACGGAGCTTGAAAAGATTGAAGATGAAGAAGTTTTTGAATATACCATGGAGTCACGTGGACGCGAAGCTATTGCGGCAACCTTGAAAAAGTCTTGTCTTGCACCCGAAGTTCTTCGTCTTAAAGTCGGTGCACGAGTAATGTGCGTGAAGAATAATTTTGAATCGGGGTATGTGAACGGGACTCTCGGGGTCGTGGTGTCCTGTGACGAAGAAGACGGTCCGACGATCCGCACTACCGCAGGGAAGGTTATCACCCTGAGCCGTGCTTCATGGAAAATCGAAGAGGATGGAAAAATAAAAGCAGAGATCTTGCAGTATCCGCTTCGCTTGGCATGGGCTATTACGGTGCACAAGAGTCAGGGGATGAGCCTTGATGCGGTAGAGGTAGATCTTTCAAAGTCGTTTGAACCAGGAATGGGGTACGTGGCGCTTTCTCGTGTACGCACGCTTGAGGGATTGACGATTTTGGGTATGAACGATACCGCGCTCCGTGTTCACGAGGAAGTGCGCTCGCTCGATGCAGAATTCCAAGAACGTTCAGAAGAAGCCCGCGATGAGTTGAATGGCATGGACAAAAAAGAGCTGGTACAACAACAAGAAGAATTTCTTGCGCGTGCACAACCACTCAAAAAAGAAAAGAAACTTTCCACCTATGAGGAGACTGCACTTCTGCTTGCAGAGAAAAAGAGTTTGGATACTATTGCAAAAGCGCGCGCCGTTACCCCCGAGACGATTGTGTCGCATATTGAAAAGCTCGTCGAAGAGGAAACCCGTATTGATTTGCAGTATTTGAAACAAGAAATTTCTCCGGCACATTTTTTGAAAATAGAAAAAGCAATCGAAGAACTTTTGAATGAGAAAAAACTTCTACTCCTTACCCCTCTCAAGAGTAGAGTAGGGCCAAATGTTTCATTTCTAAGCATCCGCCTTGCGCGGGCACTTCTGGGACATCCTCCCAAAAAAGAGCGGAAATAATTGCACTAATTGATTTTCTGCCTTTGTGGTAGTATGGAACGAGGGTTATTTTTAACATTACGAAGTACGTGGAGGAATCATGCCTATTCCAAAAGTTATGACAGAGCACCATCGTTGCCCAACCTCTCTTGGTGGCGGGAAAAACCCAGAGAATATTTCTATGCTTGATGTCGTCAAGCACCGAGCATGGCACATTCTTTTTAAAAATTATACGGTGCACGTTATCGCAAAATTAATTAACAAGCTCTACCTTGACCCTGCTTGGGAGTTTATTGTGGTACCACGGAGAAAAAAAGTGCGACGGTAATGAAACTATATACCTAAATACCCTAACTGCAGAGTTGGGGTATTTTTTGTTCCCCGTACGTACCCTTATATGGTATACTAGTAAGTATGAAAACTCTCATTTGGATTTTTATGACGATTGGTACAATGCTTGGTGCTTACCTGCCACTCCTATGGGGTGATACCGCGTTCTCAATATCCTCGGTGTTTTTCTCAGGGATCGGCGGATTCATGGGTATTTGGCTCGGGTATAAAATTGGTCGTGGGTGGTAACGTAGAACATTATGACTCAACAACAAAATAAAAATCAAAAATATACATTTCACGTAGACGGCATGCACTGTAATGCATGTGTGCTCATGATAGAAAGCGAACTTGGGGAATTGCCCGAGGTAACTTCAGTGAAGTCAGTGCTCAAGAATCACTCTCTGGAAATAGAAGGGGACTTTGGTAGTAAGACACGGGAGCAAATTGCTGAAGAACTGACGCTACCTTTGAAATCCGTTGGCTATACTGTTTCTGTCGAGAAACACGTACCACAAAAAAAATGGGCTGATTTTAAATTCGCAATTCCTTTTGCTTTGGGTTTCGCCATACTTTTTATCGTATTACAAAAAATGGGGTTAGTGAATTTTCTCAATGCAGGTGAGGTGACCTACGGTACTGCATTTGTTATTGGAATTGTTGCTTCTCTTTCGAGTTGTATGGCGGTGGTAGGCGGACTCCTTTTGTCGATGTCTGCAACGTTTGCAAAAGAGGGTGACAAGATAAAACCACAGCTCATGTTCCACGGGGGAAGAATTATCTCATTTTTTGTCCTCGGTGGAGTGATCGGGCTTATGGGGACAGCTTTTACTCTCAACACGGTAACTACATTTATCCTCAGTTTTGTGGTGGGGGTGGCCATGCTTATTCTCGGTATCAATCTTCTTGATATTTTTCATGTTACCAAAAAGTTCCAGATTGGAATGCCAAAGTTTATTGCAAAGCGCGCTCATGGGGTAGCAAAACTCAATCATACCCTGACACCGTTTTTAGTAGGTATTGCCACATTCTTCTTGCCCTGTGGGTTTACCCAATCAATGCAGATGTACACACCTCACAACAGGAAGCTTTATGAAGGGAGGGCTTACCATGCTCGCCTTTGCTCTGGGGACATTACCCGTGCTTACCCTCATTAGTTTCAGTTCTCTGAGTATCCATAATAGCAGTAAGGCAGGAATCTTCTTTAAAACCGCAGGGCTTGTGGTCATCATGTTTGCCGTTCTCAATGTAGTGAATAGTCTTGTGGTTGTAGGCATTATTCCTCCAGTGTTTAATTTCTAAAATAATTAAATTTATGAAACCTTTATTTTTGTCAATTTTTGTCGCAAGCATACTTGTTCTTTTTGCCTTTTTTGTTACTCATGGGGGGAGAGTAGGGAGCAATGTTCCTATAAAGAATGTCAGCATCGTTGGGGGAAAACAAATTATAGAGATACAGGCGCGGGGAGGGTATCAGCCACAACGAAGTATCGCAAAAGCAGGTACATCAACAACACTGCGATTTGTGACAAGTGGCAGTTTTGACTGTTCTTCGGCAGTACGTATTCCAAGCTTACAGATCAGCAAGAACCTTCCTTCGTCAGGGACGACTGATATTGATATTGGAATTTCAAAACAGGGGGTATTGCAAGGAATGTGCGCGATGGGTATGTATCCTTTTGAGATTGATTTTCAGAATTAATTTTTATCGTAGTGAGGAGGCTAAACAATATGAATTTATTACAGGGGATTAAAAATGATTTACGTCTCGTCGCGCGCAAAGGACAAGGAGAAACCCTTGCGCGGTTTTTTAAGACGGGTAAGGGGCAGTATGGAGAAGGAGATCTTTTCTTGGGGGTCAGGGTACCTCAATCTCGCATCATTGTGAAAAAGTATCGCATGCTTTCTTTTGGGGAGATCGAGAAACTTCTGAACTCTCGATTTCATGAAGAGCGACTCGTGGCGATCCTCATACTCGTTGGTCAATATCAACAAGGGGATAAGGAAGTGCGTGCGAAAATATTTATGTTCTATCAAGAGCATTTGGCAAGGATAAATAACTGGGACTTGGTAGATGTGTCGGCACCACATATTGTAGGCACGCATCTTTTTAGTGCTCCCAAAAAGATGCGTGCCTCGTTCCTCTCCTCGCTCGCACACTCTCAAAACCTTTGGGAGCGACGGATTGCTATCGTGTCTACACTCTCTTTTATACGCCAGGGTGATTTCATTTCAACATTGACCATTGCAAAACTATTAGTGAATGATCCTGAGGATCTTATCCACAAAGCTACCGGATGGATGCTTCGTGAAGTAGGAAAGCGCGAGGTAGCGACCCTTGAGTACTTTCTGCAAGAGGAAAATCGCTATCGGACGATGCCCCGTACAATGCTTCGGTATGCTATTGAGCATTTTCCTGAAGCCAAGCGAAAAAAGTACCTATCGGATATACTGTAAGTAATGCTAATTATCGACGGAAAAAAAATTACAGAGGGTATCTTGAGTGACTTAAAAAAACTCCCTGTACCGTCAGGGAAGCTGGTTGTGGTCCTTGTCGGTGAAAATCCTGCCTCGCGGTCCTTTCTGCGACAGAAAGAACGGGTTGCACGGGATCTTGGGGTTTCGTTCGAACTGCGGTCACTTCCTGATTCTCTCAGCCAAGAAGAGTTGGAGCGTGTCGTTCTTTTAACTTCACAAGACGCGAGTGTCAGGGGGGTTATCGTGCAGCTACCACTTCCTCAAAAATATAATGCACGCGAAGTGATTAAGCACATCGATATGCAAAAAGACATTGATGCACTGCGAGAAGGGAATGAAGGAATGCTCCCCCCCGCAGTTCTTTCCCTTGCGTATATTTTGAAAGAAATTAATTTTGACCTTACTCATAAACAGGTTGTCGTGGTTGGGCACGGTTTTCTTATCGGTCAGCCCATTGCCTTGTGGCTCAAAAATAAAAAATGCGATGTTGTCGTTCTTGACAAAGATAACTTCACCCCATCGGTGCTCAAAGAAGCAGATCTTATCATTTCAGGTACTGGAAAGGTTGGGCTTATTCGCGGGGAATATCTAAAGGAGGGAGTAGTTGTTGTGGACTATGGATATGGTATGCAGGAAGGTAAGGTGTCGGGGGATGTTGATATTGATTCTGTGCAAAATACAGGGGGCTTTGCTACTCCTACTCCTGGAGGAACAGGACCACTTGTTGTTGTCTCTCTTTTGGTAAATTTTTATGGAAAACAATGATCAACAATTAGTCGTAGAATATCTTGCCGGAAACAAACAGGCTTTAACAGAACTTATTGGGCGCCATTTGTCATTGGTGTATCGGTATGCGTTTCGTCTGACTCGGGACACAGAGAGCGCTGAGGACGTTACCCAAGAAACACTCGTGAAGATGTGGCGTAGCATAAAAAAGTATAATCCTCAGCAAAATTTTCGCACATGGCTTTTGAGTATTGCTCATAATACTGCACTGGACATACTTCGCAAGCGAAAAGATTTTATATTTTCAGAACTTGGTAATGAGGAGGGGCAAGGGTTCTCAGAAATGATTGCCGATCCCGCGCCCCTTGCTCCTGAGATTTTTGCACGCGCAGAGCAAGAAAAACTTTTAAATCACGCACTCGAACAACTCCCCATTTCATCTCGAGAAATCGTTGCCCTCTATCACGAGAGTGGACTTACGTTTGCGGAGATCGGGGTTATTTTAAATAAGCCGTTGAATACGGTAAAGAGTCAGTATCGGCGAGTATTACTGTCCCTGAGAAAAATCTTAAAAGAGCAGAAGGTGGGCCTCAACTAGTATTATGTTATTTGCAAATAATAGCAAAGTGCCCTACTATATAATCGGGTTTGAATCTTTTTAAAAAGAAAGACCATGTGGAAAATAATTGTGTACCCGGTAGTCTTTGTTGTTACGGTCCTTGGCGTCTTGTTCTTTCTTGTCGAAGATGTTCTTCGTGGGGAGAAAATATAATTCTCGGGTGGTTCAGTAATTTTTACAAAAGAACAAGCCTTGTTGTCTTGGTCTTTTTTAATTTATATTCGCCTATAATGTTGACTAGCGCCGGAGAACTTTTTGTGGTATAAATCGTGGGGAAGAAAATATTATAAATTTTGGGAGGGGAGGGAAGATGAACGTTTTGGAAACTGCTCAACGTCGTGCGGGGATGCACTTTGCTTTCAATAAAGTGCTGACTATTTTGACCCTAATTATGGCAGTCTTATATTGCCTTATTTTGTACTTGAACCATAACGGTGACACAGAGGATACTGAATGGTTGTTCGTGGCAATTGTTGTTGTCGGAACCTCTACCCCGATGGAAATGGTTTTTGGGTATGTTATTGCACGTCACAACCCCGTGCGTATTCGGAGGGAACTCGAGGCAATAATTCACCACGAGAAAAGGATTATTGGGCGACGATGGTTTGGGTGTGGGAAACCATTAAAAGATACTCATCGCCAAATCCTCAGAGAAGCAAAAGAGTTTTTGGCCCTGTATCCCTAATTGGAGATGTGCGTGATTTACCAGCGAGGCCGTAAGGTCTCGCTTTTTTTAAAGATAGTGCACCAAAAGGTATCTGAGTTTCGTATACAAAGAATGGAAAAGGATATAGACCGTTTGATTAAAACATTTGACCAGGTTTCTGTGCCACAAGGGCTTCGGGATGTTGTTTTTGCGCGTATTCATCGTGAGGAGTTACGGCTTGCACGCATACGACTTGCGTTCTTTGCACCACTCGTCTTTTTATCAGGATGGGGGGTAGTCGCTTCTGCTCTCTATGTAATCAAGGAAGTTGCCCAGTCAGGGTTCCTTCAGTATGTGTCTATTATTTTTTCTGACAGCAGTGCCGTATTCGCATATGCGGGGGAGTTTCTTCTTTCCCTTGCTGAGCAGGCTCCGCTTCTGGGTATCGCGATTTTCCTCGCTACGCTGTTCACTCTCTTGGAATCGATGAGGGGAACGATGAAGAATATGCAAACGATGCTTGCTACTGCCTAACTACTCACTATTTATTATTTAACTATTTACCATTATGGACTACAAAAATTTTATTCAATCAGCAACATTTAAAAAAATTCTCTACGGGCTCGGGGTTTTGTTTGTCGCACTTTTTGTTTTTCAGGCAGGAATGTTTGCGGGATATCAAAAAGCATCTTTCTCGTATCGTTCGGGTGATAACTTCCACCGCATGTTTGGATTCAATGATCGTTCTGGGTATAGAGATGAGCTTGGTTTTGGGGGCATGATGGGGCGTGGGGATATGATTAGTTTTTCTCCTGATGGATTTACTTCTGCCTATGGTGCGACAGGGATAATCGTAAAAGTGTCTCTCCCCACGATTATTGTTTCTGGCACTGATAAGGTAGAAAAGGTAGTACTTATTAACGACAAGACGATTATTCGTGAATTCCGTAATGATTTTAAGGGCACCGACCTCAAAGAGGGAGATGAAGTCGTTATTATGGGGACACCTGACAATAAAGGGCAAATAGAAGCACGCCTTATCCGTATTTTCCCTATTGGCTCTGTTCGCGCTATTGCAACAAGCACCAACCGCAACTAAATAAAAATTATGAACACTTCATTTTCTGAACGTATGCACAAAGCCATATCCTATGCCCGCACGCACAAGGCAGTAAGCACTCTGGTTGTACTCGCGATCCTGTATCTTGGTTACTCTGGATACAAAACATTAACAAGTACTACAGGAGAAACTCGCTACGTACTTTCGAGTGTTACGCGGGGTACGATCGTTGCGTCTATTTCAGGGAGTGGACAGGTTACTTCATTCAACCAACTTGACCTCAAGCCAAAAGCCTCAGGGGAAATTACTTGGGTTGGTGTCCATGCGGGTGATGTCATCCGTGCCGGACAGGCGATCGGGCAAATTGATAATACTATCGCAAAACAAGCTGTTGCTGATGCGGAGCAATCTCTTGCTCAATCAAAATTGCAATTTCAGAAAGATTCCGTGCAAGCACCTATCGATTACCAGAAGTCTCTTGAAACGCTCGCGACCACAAAAACAGATTTAACGACAACGTACAACGATACATACAACACGCATTTCAAATGCGTATCTTGACTTACCTGCTGCGGTTACCGGAATGCAGAATATTCTCTATGGGTATGATATGAGTCAAACAAAAAGCCAGTGGAATATTGATGTGTTGAGGAACTCGGCAATTAATATTGAAGCAGTGGGTGTTTTTGCAAATACCGCAGAGAGAGATTATAAAACTGCACGCGCGAAATACGACCAGGCGCTCGTGGATTATAAAGCATTGACACGATACTCAGATACAACGTTGCTTGAAAAACAACTTGCTACTTCTGCGGATACCGTGACGGCGATTGCGCAGGCCCTACAAAGCGAGCTCAACTTCCTTGATGCGTTTGTTGATGATGCGACTACACATAGTCGCCCTATTAGTCCTAGTGTGAATATCATGCGTACTAATGCCCGTGCCTATCTTTCAACTGCAAATGCAAATTTAAGCAACCTGTTGAATCAACAAAAATCGCTAGATGCTACTAAAAAATCGATTCTTGACAATGAACGTTCTATTCAAATCTATACAATAGGAAATCCTACAGGAGGGAATCCTATTAGTCTTCAGTCTTCAGAGTACAGTATTGCGGACCAGGGTCGTAAACTGCAACAATTAAAAGACGACCTCGCCAATTATGTCATTGTGGCGCCATTTGCGGGGACACTTGCGACACTTAGTGTGAAGCAGTTTGATACGGTGTCGACCGGTACACTCGTTGGGACACTCATTACCAATCAAAAAATTGCACAGCTCTCGTTTAATGAAGTAGACGCTTCAAAAATAAAAATAGGGCAAAAAGCAACACTTACATTCGATGCAATAGAAGGGCTTTCTATTGCGGGACAGGTCGCAGAGATTGATACGCTCGGTACGGTGAGTCAGGGTGTGGTTACTTATACAGTAAAAATTTCCTTTGATACACAGGATGACCGAGTGAAATCGGGAATGAGCGTGAGTGCCGCGATTATTACCGACATGAAGCAAGATGTACTCATTGTTCCAAATAGTGCGATAAAGGTTCAAGGAAGTACAAGCTATGTAGAAATATTCGATACTCCTCTTTATTCTTCAGCCACCTCAACGTCAGGGACGAATACGGGTATCCCATCGTCAGTACCTCCTCAAAAGCAAACAGTAGTTAGCGGTCTCTCAAACGACACCATGACGGAAATTGTGTCGGGGCTCACAGAAGGTGAGCAGATCGTTGCGCGTACAATTACAGCAACGACGGGAACAAGTGCAACACAAGCACCAAGTCTTTTGAATGCGGCAGGAGTACGAACGAGTGGTAGTAGTGGTACTCGCGCGGTTACCGGCCGATAATAAAATTAGTATGATTGAAGTCAACAACATTACCAAGTCTTATATAACAGGTGATACTGAACTTCAAGTTTTGAAGGGTATCAGTTTTAGGATTGAAGACGGGGAGTTCATTACTATTATGGGTCCTTCTGGGTCTGGTAAGTCTACGCTCATGCATATTTTGGGCGCGCTTGATACGCCGACGAGTGGAACGTATATGCTTGATGAGCACGATGTCTCTACTCAAACGGATGATGAACTGGCAGATATTCGGCGCGACAAAATTGGGTTTGTTTTTCAAGCGTTTAATCTGCTTCCGCGCACTTCCGTCCTTCGTAATGTGATGCTCCCGCTTGTATACGACGGAGTTCCTGAAGAAGAACGATTTGTTCGAGCAAAAGAAGCATTACGTGCTGCGGGTTTTGACGAGAACCGTTTTGATCACATGTCAAATCAGCTTTCGGGTGGGCAGATTCAGCGTGTGGCAATTGCGCGTGCACTAGTGAACGACCCGACACTTATCCTTGCAGACGAACCAACAGGAAATCTTGATACGAAAACGGGAGAGATTGTGCTTGATACCTTTCAGAAACTCAATCGTGAGAAAGGTCGAACTATTGTACTTATTACCCATGAACAAGAAGTCGCCGACCATGCCGACCGCGTGCTTTTTATTCGTGACGGACTTCTTGTGAGTGACACGAAGACAGGAAATCAAAAAACTTTTAAGCACATCGAGCATATATGAAACCACAAGATATTTTTAAGGAAACATTAGCAGCTCTCTCGGCAAACAAGGTTCGTTCGGGTCTTACGGTGCTCGGTATTGTTATTGGTATCAGTTCGGTTATTGCAATGATTTCTATTGGGCAAGGAGCGCAGGGGTCTATTCAATCAAGCATACAATCAATCGGATCAAACCTTATCTTGGTAACCCCAGGGGTTCAGCGGGGGCCAGGGTCTCAAGTGAGTGCGGGTCGAGGTTCGGCACGGTCTCTTACGCAAGAAGACGCAGACGCTATTGTTCAGGAGATTACGCTTGCACGCGCTGTGGTGCCCGAAGTATCAGGACGCTATCAGGTTACCAGTAAGGGTAAGAATACCAACACTTCGGTTGTTGGCGTTACTACTTCCTATCCAACGGTCCGTAATGTTGAAGTTGATCAAGGGTCATTTGTTTCAGATCAAAACACGGCGAGTCTTTCAAAAGTTGCCGTACTTGGTGCAACTACAAGTATTGATTTATTCGGGGAGGGGGTGGATCCTATTGGGCAGACCATTCGCATAAAGAATATCCAATTCAAAGTTATTGGCGTCATGAAAGCAAAAGGGGGGAGCGGTTTTGGGAGTCAGGATGATATGATTTTTATCCCCCTTTCTTCAGCTCAGCGATTCCTTGCGGGGGATGCGTATGTGAGTACGATTAGTGTCTCTGCACAGGATCCAAATTCTATGAAGGACATTCAACAGCAGATTACTGATTTACTTCTTACGCGCCATCATATCTCTGACTCAACGCTTGCTGATTTTAGTACGATGAACCAAGCAGATATCGTGGCAACCGCTTCGAGTATCACACAGACCTTCACTGTTCTCCTGGCCGCAGTCGCAGGGATCTCGCTCCTTGTAGGTGGTATTGGTATTATGAATATGATGTTGACCAACGTGACTGAGCGCACTAAAGAAATTGGGCTCCGTAAGGCTATTGGGGCAAAACGCCGTGACATCACCCTTCAGTTTCTTTCTGAAGCAGTACTCCTTACTTTCTTCGGTGGAGCGATTGGTGTATTCCTCGGGTGGTTGGTATCGTACGGAGTTATGTATTTCGGAATACTGCAAACCAGTGTTTCACTTTTTTCTGTAGTTCTTGCATTCGGTGTTTCCGCGCTTATTGGTATTGTGTTCGGGTACTATCCAGCACTCCGTGCGGCGAGGTTGAATCCGATTGAGGCGCTTAGGTATGAATAGGGGGATTTATTAAGAGGTAGGGCTTCGTAAGAGTAATTAAGATAATCAAAAGTATGAACATACAAAAAACAACGTTGGGTATCGCAGGGGTAGTTATTGCAGGGATTTCTTTTTTTGCGGGAGTAAAATATGACCAAGGTAAAACCCCTTCGCTTGCTATCGGGAATCAGGGTTTTTCAGTACAGGGTGCGCAAATTCGAGGAGGTATCCCGGGTTCTAATGGTGCCCAACGTGGTGCGCGTGTAATGAATGGCGGGGCAGTGGGTAGTATCGTTGCAAAAGATGCAACGAGCATTACCGTGGCGCTTCGTGGTGGGGGGTCAAAAATTGTGTTCCTTTCTCCTAAAACAGCAATAACCAAAACAACAGATGGTGTGGCAGGAGAACTTTCTATTGGTAAAGAAGTCTCCGTGAGCGGTATACCAAATTCTGACGGCAGTATTGTTGCACAGTCAATTCAGTTGCGCCCCAATTTTTCAACGAGTACGGCACAATAAATATTGTGGACAAAATTACGACCTCGTGGTAGCTTAAACTTCGGGAAGTATCTATAAAATACGGAGGGTGACGCTATGGACAGTCAAGAGTTAGACGCTTTGAGAGGCAAAATCGCAAGGAATGGGGTAGGGATTGAAGAGGATGTTAAGAAGCGTAATGCAGATATTACCCTGCTTCAAGAGGAATGTCCTCATGTAGAGGTTGTGGAGTTGCCTTACACCCCAGAAGTAGGGTTTTCCCTTGAATTCTCTGCACGGAGAATCTGTACTTTTTGCGGAAAAATAGAACGAGAACAATCTCCTAATAGCGGTATTTATGAGGTTTTGAGTCATAACCCCACTCATTTCGTTGAACGGGAAGGTTTTTATTTGCTTCTTAATTCAACCATTCAGCCAGTTTCGAAGAAGTAGTTTTTAAAGCGGAGCCTTACAGCCCCGCTTTGTTTTTTTGGTAAAATGCGGTAAGGTACGAGTAAGTCAGTCTTTAGTCAATAGTTTTTAAAGGGGGCACTTTTTGTATTCGCTAAAAATCAATAACTAAGGACTAACAAATATTTATATGGCACAAGGAGAAATTATTGTACGATTTGAAAATGTCTCGTTTGAATACGGACACAACAATCCTATTTTAGAAGAGGTGAGTTTCCCAGTACGCCGTGGTGCAAAGCTGACACTTATGGGGCAAAACGGAGCAGGGAAGTCAACAATCTTTGGCATGATTACGGGAGCACTTAAACCTACCGATGGTGACCTACATATTGGTCGTGGGGTCTCGGTGGCAATCTCAAAACAGGTGATCCCCCGTGATCAGCTTGAACTTACGGTGCGTGAATTTTTTGAAAAATGTTTTCCCAAAAAAGTATATGACATTGATCCAAAGATTGATGCCGTACTCGAGGTGGTGAATTTGAAAGGTCATGAAAAGCTTCATGACCGCGTAGTAAAATCCTTTTCAGGGGGACAGCAAGCACGGCTCCTCCTTGCCTCTGCTCTTATTCAGGACCCTGACGTGTTGCTCCTTGATGAACCAACCAACAATCTCGACAAGGCGGGGGTTGCCCACCTGACTGACTTTTTGAAGAAATATGAAAAGACATGCGTAGTGATTTCTCATGATGCAGAATTTTTGAACTCTTTTACTGAAGGCGTTCTGTACTTGAACATTCACACGAGAAAAATTGAGCAGTATGTGGGGAACTATTTTGATGTAGTAAAACAGATTACCGCGCAGATTGAAAAAGAGAACATGAAAAATGCGCAACTCGCAAAAGAAATTCAAGCAAACAAAGACAAAGCAAATTTCTTTGCGATGAAGGGGGGACAGATGCGTATGGTCGCAAAGCGCATGCGAGAAAAAGCCGAGGAAATGGAGGAAGCAAAGGTAGATGTGCGCAAAGAGGACAAAACGATTCGGTCATTCACTATTCCTTCGCAACCAGAACTTACGGGTGAGATTTTGAATATTTCTGCATTTTCCGTACTCAAAAACCACAAGCCTATTGAGAAGACCGTAAAGCTCTCTCTTAAGAAGAAATGCCATTTACTCCTTGCAGGACCAAATGGTATTGGAAAGTCAACCCTCCTCGAGGCTCTTGCCACGGGGAAAGCAAAAGGAACCAAAATTGCTGACGGTGTGCGCATCGGATACTATCGCCAAGATTTCTCAACCCTTGATTTCAATGATACGGTCTATCAGTCTCTCGCACGGGCAATACAGTCAGTAGACGGTAAGCTTGACGAAGAACGTATGCGCGCGACCGCGGCAAGCTTCCTCATTACCTCAGATGTTATTCATACAAAAATCGGCAGTCTTTCTGAAGGACAAAAAGGTCTGGTTGCATTTGCACAGCTGGTTCTCGAGCGCCCGGGACTGCTCATTCTTGATGAGCCTACGAACCATATCAACTTTCGCCATCTTCCTGTTATCGCAAAAGCACTTGATCAATATGAAGGTGCAATGATCCTTGTTTCTCATGTTACTGAGTTTGTAAAACAGATTCGTATTGATGAAGTCTTGGACATGGAGAGATAGAGGAGTATAATAGAGCATTATATGCACATTGCTCCTCAATTTATGAAATACCGAATCGCTACCCTGGTAATTTTAGGAGCGATGATTGTTTTTTTTGCCACAGAACTCTTGTTTATGATGAGAGTAGGAATTGCTTCAAATGATCTTAATGCTGGATATAGTTGTGGAGTTTCGGATACTCAAAAAACAACTATTATTGAAGTTAATACTATTGCATACATAGGGAATAAGCACATCGCAAACCTCCGTATTTCACCCTGCGGGGTTATAAAAATTGATGCAATGACTCAGCGTGTGATGATAGAAGAATTACAAACAGCTGTAAGAGACATTGTTTCGAGAAAAGTACTTATTGTCCACAAAACTAAAGATAAGCAAATTGAAGGGGAGATTGTCCGTGTTTCTGTTACTGCAGAAATTGCTCAAAATGATAATCAATATCCTCTTGCTGTTGCGGAAACTCTCCGTAACGACTATGGTTTCGAGGTTGCGGTATTGCCCCATGACTCTGACTTTTTTTAGTGGAAGTGCTTTTTAAATGAATATTATTCGCTAGAGTATTGTTTTTATTTGTAGTAGAATAAAGAGATATGAATAAGTATATTTTCCCGACCATTGTTTCTTTTTGGTCCATACATCTCGATGTGGCTACTTCTTCCAGAGATGCACGACTTTAGTGACTGGACAGGCCCTTTTATTTTGGTTTTTTAGATCCTGTGCGCGGTCATTGTTTTTAAAGCATCTTCTACTTCACACAAATGGTTGGGGTGGCTGATGATTGTTCTAGGTCCAGTTCTTTCATTTAGTTTTTTCCTCCTTTCCGCATTTTTGATAGGAACTCTTGGTTTTTGGGCAATGTTTATTGGGTGGCAGTTTATTTTTATTACTATTCGATTGTTTGTCGTACTCAATATCTTCCTTTTTGCCCTCAATCTCACTTTTTATTCCTGGTTGTTTAATAGGATTTTTAAAAAGAATAATATTTGAGTATCCTTAACCTGCTATGATTATTCTGGTTACAAGTCAAATCGCATCGATGGTGGTGAGCGGAATCATTTTGTCCTATTTTATTGGAAGGCACTTATTTGGGCCGAGTATTTCTAAAGTAGAAAGTATGTTCTTCTGGGGAGCAGTTATCGTCATTACTCTCTTGTCCGTCGCCGTTTTTTCGGTTCAGTTATGGGGAGGAGAGAACTACAGCTATGTCCAGCTCGCAAAGAAAATTTCGGTGATTACTGTCCTGATTTCGTTGCTCCCTTTTATTGCCGGATCCCTAGAGGGTAAAGTTAAGGGTGCGACTACTTCAAGAATGATCCAATCGTATCAGTTGCAAAAATATGAAGAGATAAAAGTTGAGATTGCTTCACGGGTTAAAGAAAAAAGGGCGTACACAGGAGAGGAGGCGATAGGATTTATTGCTACTCTTTATGGTTTTGGTTCTTCTCTAAGAGAAGATGGTTTTCAAGAAGCATTGAATCTTGCAACCACAGCGATAGATGCAGGTATTCTTGATTTGAACCTAAAAGTAGATGGTAGTCGAGTGTTTTCTCAGTTTGATGGTAAATCTGCTTGCGATCAGTATCGCGATTTTTTACCGATACGGGACGGAGACAAAAAGTTTGAAAAAATGAACGAAAGAATACGTAATGTTATGTCGACAACTTGTGGGTATAAGTAGTCTTTGTGCTAAGAGAATTCCGCGGATGGTATACGAGAAGACTTTAGCAGAGTTATTAAAATAATTATTTAGAATATTTATGTCACCCAAAAGTATTTTAGGGATCGCAATCAGTGCTTTCTTTTTTGCGGTATTCCTTGGGTACATCGGAGTGCTTATTCGCTCTTCTGACCAAACCCTCCTTCATCAACCCACTGTTTCTGGTAAGGTTTTAAGTATTAATATTGTTTCTCGGGCAAAGGAAGCTGTTCGAGGGTCAGCAGGAGGGACGATGCAGAACTACTGGATGGTTGCGATAACATATGGCTATACTGTCGATGACAAGGATTATGTTAACGATGTTTTATCGAACTCTGTTCCTCTGGAAAATGTTGACATACATTCAAAACCGAGCGCATCGTTAATGAACTACCTCACTCTTTACACTGCAGGTAAGGCTGTTGATGTTTCTTATGACCCGCGCAATCCCCAGGAACGCGTATTGGAGATTAGCACTAAAGACTCTTTTTACTTTTTGGTTACCGACCTTATACTTCTTATCGTCGCTATTCTTGCTCTGATTAGATACCTTTTTGTCAGGTAGGCCTTTGTGGGGCCTGGTTGGAAAATTTGAGGAGAAGTACAAGTTTTAAGTCTAAAACAAGGGGATGGCACACCTAATTTAGAGATAACTCGCTCTCTATTGTTTTTATTTTAGACAAATGATATTCAAATAGTGTATAATGGTCTTTATGAATATGTTTAATTTCGAAAAACAACAGAATAGTAACCCTCAGCACCCACCCTTTAGGTACAACGAGGAAATGGAGAAGCGCGTGCGTTTGTCTGTGGATGAAGTGCGCGCACAGCTGATGATCACAGGCAATCGTTTCGAAGAGGCTCTGGAAAAGCAGCAGGCCGGAGACAATTATGACGAGGAATACCTCGCAGACTATCAAGAAAACCTTATTGCGTGGATCGCTGACCTCGATGGTGCTCTCGGAAGAAATCATGAGGAGGTTTTGAATGAAGTAAAGAGGAGGCTTTTTATTCTTTCTGAAGTGCTCGAAGAGGGGATCAATTAGTGCTGTTCTCTCGTTCAAGATTCTTACTCTTCTTTATTCGTATAGAGTACAATCGTAGAAATATAAATAATATGGATATTTTTTCTCATGGGCTTTGGGCAGCCGCAGCAGCAAAGGGGGTAAATAAATCGCAGAATAAACGGCGAGTCAATGTATGGGCGACCGCAATGTGGGGAATATTTCCTGACTTGTTTGCTTTTGTGATTCCTTTTGCATGGATGATCGTTGCGTTCATTTCAGGCGACATAAGTGGGGGTGATTTTCACGTACGCCCCGCAGGAGAAGAATTAACAAACCCTAATATGGTGGTGGTTTCTCAGTTTTCTCATGCGCTCTACAACATGAGCCATAGTCTTTTTATTTTTGCTATTGTATTTTTGGGTGTGTGGCTCTATTTTAGACAAGCTCGTCTTGAACTTCTTGGGTGGCTCCTCCATATTGTGATTGATATTCCAACGCATACGGCAGCTTTTTTCCCCACGCCTATTTTTTGGCCATTTTTTGACTGGAAATTTCTCTATGGATTTTCTTGGGGGCAACCCTGGTTTTTAATACTGAACTACTCACTGCTTGCATGTCTCTACCTCTATTTCTGGAAAGGAAAAAAGAAATTATACAGCTAACAGTTGTCCGTTGGTGTCCTCAGCTCTTTTTTGTAGGTTGGTTCTGCGAAAGTTTGACAATATTTGATTTTTAGTATACTATGTATATATAACTTCATCTCATTGAGTTTTTGTCCCTTAGGTTGTTCTAATCTTCGTTGTGAACAGAGGCTTTTAGAGAAATTAACGAAGATTAATTAATTTAAGCCTGCAAAATCAGGCCTTTTAGAACAATATATGGAACCAAAGAAAACATTTAACAGGAGTGCAGGTGTGCATCCAAGCTCTCGCCCACGCACTAGCGCCGATGCACATTCAGGCGCTCGTTCATACGGAAGTGGAGCATCAGTCTCGCATAGTGGCGCGCGTGTTTTTTCTTCGCGCCCACCACTTGGTCGCGGTCCTGCACGAGGAGGAGGAATGCGTGGATCAGGCGGATCTGGGCGTAATGGTGGTGCTCGTGGACGTGGAAAAGGTCAACACATTGATATTTCAAAATTTATTAACAAGACGGTTATTACTGAAGAAGCAATCATATTTACTCCGGAGCACTTATTCAAAGATTTCCATATCGAAGAACGACTAAAGGCAAATATTCTTGCCAAGGGGTATAACGAACCAACACCAATTCAAGATCGCGTAATTCCGCATATTTTACACGGAGAAGATGTTGTTGGTATCGCAAACACTGGCACAGGGAAAACAGCAGCATTCCTTGTTCCGTTTATCAACAAAGTTCTCTTGAACCCAAAAGAGAAAGTGATTGTTATGGCACCGACACGTGAGCTTGCGCAACAAATTGAGGTTGAACTTAAGGATTTTGTAAAAGGATTAAAAATCTTTTCAGTGTGTTGTGTGGGTGGCGCACCTATTGGTCGCCAGATCTCAGATCTCCGCTATCAGAATAGCTTTATTATTGGAACACCTGGCCGCATCAAAGATTTAATTGAACGCAAGTATATTGACCTCTCTGAGTTTAAATCAGTTGTACTTGATGAGGCAGACCGCATGCTCGATATGGGCTTCATCCACGATATGCACTACATGCTCGACTTGATGCCGAAAGATCGCCATACCCTATTCTTTTCTGCGACATTGTCTCCTGAGATTGCTGTCCTTATTAAAGATTTTATGAAGTCACCAGTTATGATTTCAGTAAAGACGCAGGATACCTCAAAAAATGTTGAACAGGATGTTGTGCGCATTAAAGAAGGAGAAGATAAAATTGAAGTACTCCACGACCTCTTGATTCAGGAAGAATTTAAAAAGGTGCTTATTTTTGGACGTACCAAACATGGAGTAGAGAAGCTCGCTATTGCACTCACGAAGAAAGGTTTCAAAGCACAGTCTATCCATGGGGATAAGAATCAAGGACAACGCCAACGCGCACTCGATATTTTTAAACGCGGGATGGCACAGGTTTTGGTTGCTACTGATGTTGCCGCACGTGGTCTTGATATTGCGGGAGTCTCTCATGTGATTAACTTCGATCTTCCTGAGACCTATGACGACTATGTACACCGCATTGGTCGTACAGGCCGCGCAGGGAACAGAGGGAAGGCGTTGACGTTCATTGGGTAAGAGAACTTCTCTAAGGCAACTTTTCAATAACACACAAAACACCACTTGATGAAGTGGTGTTTTGTGTGTTATTGAAAAGTTGGTACTAATTATTGTATACTGATACAAGTTGGTAATTTAAACGTATCTTGGAGGTTATTATGAAAACTAATAACAATCGCGTTCTTTTTGGAGTTCCCCCTTTTCCTGTTGCAGGTAAGGTGCAATTCATTTGCCCACAACCGAAAATTGGTAATGATAAAGTACGCCTTGCTTTTTTGTCCCAAATTTTTTACATAGAAAGGCGCCAGGGAGGAGAAGCAAATAGAGGCTCCGAGGTGTACTCTTTTCTTGAAGAGAGCAGTCTTCTTGAAAAATGCTTGACGCTACAAGCCCTTGAAGTGATAAAAAGAATGACGAGTGTCGAGGATATTACGACCCACTACTTTGCGTGGAGGTCAATAATTTTTGAAAACGGGATTTTCAAAGTGCCCTGTCTCAGCAGGTATAATAATGCACTCGTAATTTTTTGGGTATGGCTTGGGAACGGTATTCCTCGTGACACCCCTATCTTTTATTTTTGAGATTTTCTCGTAGCCCCTGTTGTTGAACAACAGGGGCTTTGTTTATTCCCGTCTTTTTTGTGGTATCATTTCTGTAAGAACGGCATCTTAAGCACGTCTTCAGTATTGTCAGCATGAAATCCAATGCGATTGAACAAGAGTTTACCAAAACATATGACCAATTTGCTGATGCGATCTTTCGGCACTGTGTTTTCCGTGTATCAGACCGCGAGAAGGCCAAGGATATAACCCAGAGCGCTTTTGTCCAGTTGTGGGACTACATGGCACAAGGAAAAGAAATTGACAACATGCGTGCATTTTTGTACCGCATTGCGAACAATCTCATCATTGACGAGTACCGTAAAAAGAAAGAAGACTCGCTCGATGAGATGCGCGACGAAGAAGGGTTTGACATTGGTTTTGATACGCAACACGATATTGAGTCGCGTGATGAATATGAGCGTGCGCAAGTACTCCTCGCTACGCTTCCCGAGAAGTACCGCGAAGTTTTGGTCATGCGGCATATCGATGGACTTTCGGTGAAGGAGATTGCTTCCCTTATCCACGAAACAGAAAATGTCGTTTCGGTACGAATACACAGGGCGATCGAGAAACTAAAAATACTGAGGACATAAAATCATGGAACACACGATCAAAGAATTAAAAAAGGCAGCAAAGAATACACGGTTAACGGTTACCGAAAAAGCAGAAATGAAGAGGATGCTTCTTTTCTATACTCAGGCGAATCCACAGCAAAATCACCAAGGGATTACTCCTTCCCCCTTTTTTTCAATATCAAATTTTAGAAATAAAAAAGTACTGTCTGGTTTTGTTATGGGGGGACTTTTGCTCGGGAGCTCAGTTTCTTTTGCCGCAGAGAACACCGTTCCGGGGGATTTGTTGTACTCAGTAAAAACGAATCTAAATGAGCGTGTTTTGGGGGCAATGGCGGTTACTCCAAAAGCAAAGGCAGCGTGGGAGGTTCAGTTGGTGGACCGACGTCTGCAAGAAGTAGAAAAAATTGCAACAATACCAACAGCAACCCCTGAAGTACAACAATTAGCAGAGAAAAATTTTACTGAATCTACCCGTCGGGTAAATGAGCGTATTGCACAGTTCGAGGCAGAAAATAATAGTAATGATGCCATTACGGTTGCAAGAGAACTCTCTCGTGTCTTGAGGACGCACGAAGAAGAAACATTTCATGATCTCAGCAGTCAGATCGTGAGCACGAATGCTTCAAGTACTGTTGCCTCGCCCCGTAACTCCGCATTTATTCAATTGAATGCAGATCTTGATAGTGCAGAAAAGAAACAGCACGAGCTTGAGGACAAATATCGCTCAGAACAAGTAGGTCAAAATATGGATGTACGCAGTTCTCAAGAGCAAGAAGTAGCGGCACCTCATGAGACCTTGCTTTTAGAGACTCATCTACCTTCTTTGGGTGCCCCGGTAGATAATCAGGTTTCAAACACAGGAACACGGGAACAAGAGGGGGCGACGATAACAAGTGAAAAACCAGCAGAGGGAAAGGCGACCATTACTCAATCTATGGTTACCGAAAAAAAAGGAGAACGTACTGAATCTCATGGTGAGCCAATCACACCAAAAGATAGCGGGAGATAGGGTTATAAAAGAATGCCGTTAATTTATTAACGAGTATCTTTGATCGTAAGTGAATAGGGGATTGCGGTGAGCATAATAATACCCAGTACAAGGAAAAGGAAGCGATAGTCGATAAAGGAAAGTACAAGAGATCCAATTAGTGGCCCAATGATATATGCAGTAGAACGTATCATGCGCATGAAGGTGATGAGATGGGTGTCCTCGGAACCTATTTGTTTATAGAAGTAACTCTCCGTCATGACTTCAACAGCACTTGCCCCCGTACGTGTCATAAAGAGTAACCCTGCCCAAAGAAGGACACTACCACTTGTGACAAGAGACAGCACTGCGGTACTGAGTGCCATCACGATGAATCCTGCGGTGAGGATCTCCTTTTCTCCGAGTCTTGTATCTGCAATTTTCCCAAGAATAACTTCAAAGAAGATAAAGGGGAGGAGCGCAATAGGGGTGATGATGCCCAGGATTTCGTTTATCGGTATACCCATATATTTGTTCATATAGAGAGGGGTGTAGATAACCATCCACGCATAGAAAAAAGAAAGCAGGAAATGCATAAAAATAATTGAGTGAAGGTCATGGATTTTTCTCACAATAGCGAGGGTTTTGCGGAAAGGGGTAACGGCATAGTGAGGTCCTTGATAGTTTTTGAAATTTTTTGCGATAACAAAAAAAGCTAATGCCATGAATACTGCACCCGCAAGATATACTTTCCAAAAATCATGATCGGTGAGCATAAGTCCTGCAATGGAAGGTGCAATAGCGGTGGCGACATTAAGCACGGTCATAAAGGTTCCACGGATGCCACCCGTCGCGCTGTCTTCTGAGAAAGATTCTACGAAGTGATCAAGATTTAAAAAGATAATACTAGCAAGGGTCTGGTGAAAAATAAAAAGAGGAATGATGAGAATTGGGTTCGTAAAAGTCGCGAGTGCAACAAGGGTACCAACCTCGAGGCCCATTGCGGTTAGGGTTGCCCTATAGTTCCCCCAGCGTCGGAGTATACGGGGGAGAAGAAAGGTAAAAAGAGAAGTGAAAACTGCTGCGGTGGCAAAAATAAGCCCCACCATTTTTTCAGTAGGAAGAAACTGCGTAATAAATGAAGACTCAATATATAGGGGGAGTGAGTAGTGAAATGAATACAAAAAACTCGTAAGGTAGACGAGGAAGAAAAGCGGGTTTTTAATGGTGATTTTAGGCATAGTGGCTATATTATAACATACTTTGCTTTTGTTACATGAGGGTATTGTTCTATGGCACACACAAAGAAAGACCGCGGATTTTATCCGCGGTCTTTCTTTGTGTGTGCCAATAGCTAATCTTTTATTACACGGTCAGAATCACCGGAATCACAATCGGCAATTTTGCAGTCTCTTGGAAGAGGAGGTGCTCAATTGCATCAGTAACCTGGTCTTTGAGGAAGTCAAAATCATACTGTTGTGTACCTTTTACGCCGAGGGTGTTGTCCTCAATTGTTTTCTTGGTAAGGTAGCGTGCTTGGCGAAGTAACTCTTGTGATTCACGCAAATATACGAATCCACGCGAAATAATGTCAGGTGACTTGGTAACTCTTCCTGTTGCGGTATTGAGGGTTGATACTACGACAAAGATACCATTTGCCGCAAGTGTCTTGCGGTCGCGGAGTACAACTTCTTGCATGCCACCTACCGAGAACCCGTCTACGAACACCGGAGTACGGTTCGCACTACAGTCTTTGCGGGCAATAATTTTGGTACCCTGGTCTTGAATTTCGATCACCATACCGTTATCAGGGATAATGATGTGATCGTCAGCAATTCCTGTCGCACGCTTTGCAATTTCTGCGTGAATGCGATGGAAGTAGTGATACCCGTGAGCAGGGACAAAGAATTTTGGGTTAATCTTTTGATGGATCCATGCGAGCTCATCTGCGTTGGCGTGTCCTGAAGAGTGCACATCAGAAGATTTGTAACTAATAATATAAGCTCCTTGACGAGAGAGATTGTCTTTTAGTTTCTGGACGTTACGCTCGTTACCGGGAACAATAGATGAAGACAAAAGAATGGTGTCGCGCGGAGTAAGGCGAATATACTTGTGTGTCTTGTTGGCAATACGCATGAGCGCTGCGAACTCTTCTCCTTGTTGTCCTGTCGCAAGAATGACGATACGGTCCGGTGGATAGTGTTCCATTTCTTCGGTAGTAACAAAGGTCTCTGGCTTCGCATTAATGATCTTTGCAATCTTTGCAATCTCAACGTTTGTTTTCATACTGCGTCCTTCGATCACGATTTTTTTGCCATATTTTTCCGCAATCTCGATCATTTTAAGGAGGCGTTCTACTTGTGATGCAAAGGTGCTGATGATGAGGCGACCTTTGGTGTCACGAATAATCTCCTCAATATTTTTGAGAATCACTTTTTCTGAAATCGAGAATCCTGGATTTTCTGCGTTTGTGGAGTCAGTCACCAAGAGAAGGGTCTTGCGGTTTTTGAAGAACTCATATACGTCAATTTCAATTTCCGAAGGTTCTCCGTCGGTGTGGTCAAGGCGAAGGTCTCCTGTGTGCACAACATCACCGTATGGTGTTTCAATAACGACACCCATTGAGTCGGGGATAGCATGGGTCACGCCAAAGAAGTTCACCTTGATCTTTCCAAGCGTACGAACCTGTCCTTTTTCAACAAGCTGAATATCCAGAGGAGGAAGATGAGGGAATTCTTCTTGTCTCTTCTGAATCATGAGCGAAGTGAAGTTACGACAATAGAGAGGAGGGTTGCCTATCTTTTCCATAATGTAGGGGATTCCACCAATGTGGTCGAGATGACCATGAGTTACTACGAGTCCACGGATTTTGTGTTTGTTTTGTTCGAGGTATTCAGTGTTAGGGAGAATATAATCAATTCCTGGCGTTCCTTCTTCGGAGAATTGGAAACCACAATCAACAATGACGATATCGTTATCGAATTCAACGAATGACATATTGCGTCCAATCTCTTCAACACCACCGAGGTGGATAAAGCGAACATCACCTTCTTTGAGAGGGGGAATAACTGAAGTCAAAATTTCTTTTGGAGAAACAAATGGTGCCCCCATGCGTCGCCCGCGTTGACGGTCGCGACTGGTGAGGTGCTTTACGCGTGTTGCTGGTGCAACGGTAGATTCAGGGCGGGGAGCGCCTCCTTGTGCTGGTCGAGCTCCTGTTCCGCGGGGTCCATCACGATACGGTCCTCCGTGACGTGAACTGTTGTTTCCACGAGATGCAGGACGGCTTCCTCCGCGTGCTGGGTATCCTCCTTGTGGGCGATGAAAAGGTCGTGCTCCTTGTTGAGGTGGTTTCTTCTCTCCTCCTGTCTGTTCATTATTATTTGCTGTATCCATATGTTTATTAATTATTTGTTATTATTTGTTCTTATTTGTATATCTTTATAAATTGTATTTTTATAAAAATTTATTTTCCATATAATCCCAAAATTTTAAGTGCGAAATTACTTAAAGGGGATAGGAGATTTCTCTCGTATTTTTTAAGGTATCTCACTCAAAATTTTTTGATTAACTACATTGCTTTTTTATATCGCAGGGGCAAATATTTTCCATATACTATCCGTATTTATATACCATCGGTAAACATTGATAAAGCGATCAGCGGGGATCGTTACCTCACCCAGAGAAGCATCATGCACCTTGTTGGGGCTAATGTAAACAAACTCAGGTGCGTACAGGAATACGGCCGGCGCATCTTTCATGATCTCATCGCGAAAGTTTGCATAAAGTTGTTCGCGTTTTGCTGGGTCTGTTTCTGTACGAGCTCTTTCAAGGAGTTTATCAACGCGCATGTTCGCATACGAAGCAATGTTAAGACCAGGGTCAAGGCGTTGACTTGAGTGCCAGAATGGGTAGGGGTCCCCATCGTGACCAAGGACTTGCCCAAAGAAGAGCGCATCAAACTTACGGGGGCGAACGATTGTTTCCTTGAGGTCTCCTGTCGCAAATACGTGTACGGTAACCTGAGCGCCAAGTTCTTCCCATGAAGTTTTAAGTTCTTGTGCAACAGCCTTGAGTTCGGTAGCATCGCCTGTCGTTATTTCAAATTGAAGAACCTGAGTATCCTTTTTAACCTTCTTTGTCCATGATTTTTGAGTCTCATCAAACTTCCACCCTGCATTGGTAAGAATTTTGCGTGCAGAAGTCAGGCGGTCTTCGAGGGTCGAAGTATCCGCTTTCACTGCTCCTTCGTCAGAGAACATAGGGGGAAGAGGAGAATCGAGCTCTGTCCCATATCCGGCAAGAACGCGGTCAATGATTCCTTGCTTGTCTGTTGCAAGCGTAAGTGCTTTGCGCACAGCGTTGTCTGCAAAGACAGGCGTCTCACTTTGGTTAAAGAATACGGCAAGGACCCGCGGAAGGGGGGAATGAAGAACATGGTAGCCTTGCGTACTGAGAACTTTTGCTATTGCGGGATCAGTAGAATTTATTGCGTCCACGTCTCCATTTTTAAGGGCTTGTACGAGATTGTCCTCGTTTCGGTAAAAGATAAATTTAATCGTCTTAATGTAAGGTCTACCGAGAGCAAATTTATTAAATGCCTTGAGGGTATAGGAAACAGGTATCAAATCGCCATCTTTCGTGGTCGTTTCGATAGAGTCTATCTGGTAGGGACCGGAACCTATTGGTTGGCGGTTATAGTTGTTGGTATCGAAGCGGTTGTAGTCGATAGTCTTCCATATGTGCTCAGGGAGGATACCCATCGTTGCATTTTCAAGGAATGGTGCGTAGGGTTTTTTGAGGGTGAAGCGCACAGTAAAATCACCCTCTTGGTCTACGCCGACCCCTTCCCAGCTTGCGCGCTTCGCACTCTTGGTACGGCCGTCTTGCGCTGTTTTTACGGTGAAGACGACGTCGCTTGCGGTGATTTTTGTACCGTCATGCCAGGTAAGGTTTTTCTTCAATATAAATGTGTATACAAGCCCGTCAGGAGAAATGGTGTAGCTTTCTGCAAGATCAGGGATAAAACCGTTTTTTCCATCTTCACGAAGGAGACCAGAATAAATAAGTGCAGAAAGGTCACGATCTGCTTCGGAACCGATTTCGCCTGTTGCAAGAAGAGGGTTGATGTGCGCGGGGGTGTTGAGTACTCCTTCAGTCAAAGTACCTCCAACTGCGGGGATTTCGATAAGATATGCACGGTTCACCGCAGCGAGCAGTATAATTGTTGTACCGACAAGAACTCCCATTGCACTAAAAAATATTTGTTTTTCGCGATGGGAAAAAGATTTTAACACAAAAGAAAACCGCCCCTCAAAAGGAAGGGTAAAGCGTGCATTTAATCTTTGAGAGAGGGATGAAAAAAATTTTTTCACGACAAGTATTCTAGTCGAATTTTACAGTATAGTACCAGTTGACTATCGTTGAATAACGAGCATTGTGAATGCAGAGAGAGTAAAGAGTATCGCAACGATAATTGAGATGTAGAAAAGAACCTTCTCCATGCCTCTGCGGGTATAACGAATAGAATCATCGCCTCCACCAAAAGCTCCGCCAACACCTGCTCCTGTTTGTTGAAGGATGATGGTGGTCGTGAGGATGATAGACAAGATAATCTGTATCCAAGGTAGAACGGTAACTAAAAATTCCATACGATGTAATATAGCAGAAAGTAAAATTGAATGCAATCGCGGGGTAATCAATAATCAATAGTCAACAGGGAAGGAAGGGGGTGTGGAGAAGTCGTTAGGGCAGTGCTTATTTGATAGTCAGTAGTTGTTAGGAAATACAAGGGGACGGGGAAGTTGATAGGAGATAGTAAAAACGCGGCGAAAGCTTCGCATTCGCCGCGTTTTAAGGAGTAATCATTTGTGTGAAGACACACAAATGATTTCCTTTATCGCATAGCCCTTGGTGGTTGGTCAGCAAACTGTTGCGAATGCGTTTTTCATTGTCATCTCCTTGAAAAGAACTGTTTCCCTGTGTCGGCCGACACAGGGTTGTGCCAAAGCCCGTCAACGTCACCTTGGCAAAGGTTAGATACTGGTCCAATAAAGCGACCTGTTTCGACCTCCTTTCGGTAGTGTAACTACGGGTGCAACTAAGAGAATTATAGTGTTTCTGTATAAAATGTCAAAATTTCAGGGTTTTATATTACGGCAAGATTGTGCTATAATATATAGTATTAAATTATTAAGTAATCATTTTTATCATGACCATCACATACGTTATATTAGGTATCCTCGCTATCATTATTTTGTGGGTTATTTTTTCCTACAATGGTTTTGTTTCCCTGGTAAATCGTACCAAAGAAGCATGGGCAGATATTGATGTACAGCTCAAACGTCGCTATGACCTCATTCCTAATCTCGTAAATACGGTAAAAGGATATGCCACACACGAGAGTAGTGTTTTTGAAAATGTCACCAAGGCGCGATCGGCTGCGATGGGCGCAGGTACTCCCGCAGAAAAAGGGGTTGCAGAAAACAACCTTGCAGGGGCGCTTAAGAGCGTATTTGCAATTTCAGAAGCATACCCAGAGCTCAAGGCAAATCAAAATTTCTTGAGTTTGCAGGCAGAACTTTCTGATACGGAAAACAAAATCCAAGCGGCCCGTCGTTTCTACAATGGTAACGTGCGTGACTTGAACATCAGCATTGACTCATTCCCCGGCAACTTGATCGCCTCAATGTTCCACTTTGCAAAACAAGAATTCTTCGAACTCGAGGAAAACAGTGCAGCAAAGGAACCGGTTGCTGTAAACTTCTCATAATTAATTATAACCATAAATTATCATGCAAGGATTTATTAAAATTGTTTTCATTATTGCAATTATTGGAATAGTCATTATTGGCATCTTCTTTGTTCTTGATATTGTGAATTCTGCCGAGATGAAGCAGGTATTGATAAAAGTTGCTCTTGTTCTTGGTCTCCTCACTGTCGGTGGAATAGGAATCTCGTTTTTATCAAAAAAAGGAAAGGAAGAATAAACGTACCAAATGGCAACCATCTACACCAATCAAACACAAAATGTGCGTAAGACCTGGCTCCTCATGAGTATCTTTTTCATTGCGGTCATTGGTATTGCGTGGGCGTTTAGTTATATCCTCAAAAACCCTTCGATACTCTATATTGGTGTGGTGTTTAGTGTGGGGATGAACATCTGGAGCTATTGGTATTCAGATACACTTGTTATAAAAATGTCGGGTGCTATCCCCACCACACGTGAAGAGCATTTTGACCTTTGGAATGCCGTCGAGAACCTTTCTATCACTGCAGGTTTGCCGATGCCAAAGCTCTACATCATTAACGATGATTCGCCCAATGCCTTTGCGACGGGTCGTGACAAAGAGCACGCAGCAGTTGCGGTAACGACAGGGCTTTTGGTAATGCTTAACAAAAATGAGCTTGAGGGGGTGATCGCGCATGAGCTCTCACACATTGGGAACCGTGACATCCTTTTGGGAACCGTGGTAGTAGTCCTTGTGGGCTTCATTGCTATTTTGTCTGATATGTTTTTGCGGACGGCAGGATGGGGAGGGGACAATAGGGAAGAAGATAACCGTCTCGGACTCATACTGATGATTGCGGGTGTAGTACTCGCTATCTTTGCTCCTATTGTGGCACAGCTTATACAGCTCGCTATCTCACGCAAACGAGAATTCCTTGCCGATGCTTCGGGCGCACTCCTCACCCGCTATCCCGAGGGGCTTGCCTCTGCACTGGAAAAGATTTCTGGCTATCCCGAGGGACTACAGAAAGTAAGTACTGCCACGGCGCATTTGTATATTGCAAACCCTCTCAAGGACAGCAAAGGAATGTCATTTTTGACGAAACTTTTTGCAACACATCCACCCGCAGAAGAACGCATCTCGGCGCTTCGCGGTATGGCGGGTCTCATAAACTAGTATTTTACACGGAACTACTTGGAGGTTTGACATCCAAGTAGTTCCGTGTATCGCTCTTTTTTGCTATAGTAAAAAAGAGCGATAGGAAACTTAAAATATTTTAGGCAGCGGGGGGTGGCACATAGTGGACTAGTGTGCCTGCAGTAAGAGAATAGTAACCTTGGGAACTTCCTAAGTGTCTAGACTACACTCTTATTGTTTTGTTTCTTTAAATAAGGAGGATTCGCATAGTGGTCTAGTGCACCACCTTGGAAAGGTGGCAACGGGGTAACCCGTTCGAGAGTTCGAATCTCTCATCCTCCGCCAAAATTCGGAATTCAAATTTCCGCCAAAAATATGGTCGGCGCGAAGCGCAGTCTGTTCTGAATTCCCCCCAAAAAATCCTGAATCTGCAAGGATTCGCCACGCTCCGCGTGGCTCAAAAAG
>MNVN01000022.1 GCA_001871765.1 Candidatus Nomurabacteria bacterium CG1_02_43_90 | reverse complement strand
GGAGCGACTTCTTAATGGTTATCTCGACCAAATAATTGACAAGGAAGATTATCGTTTGCAAAAAGGAAAACTGTTATCCGAAAAGAAGTCGCTCGAAGAAGAAATCTACAATCTTTCGCACAAGCAAAATGATTGGCTCGAACCTTTCCAAAACTGGCTAGAAGTCGCACAGAATATAGACAAAATTGCTTCTGATTCAGACCTTTTTGCGAAAAAGGTCTGTGCCAAAGGAATCTTTGACTCGAACCTCCTCCTCGGCGAAAAACAGGTGCGTGCAAGCGCACCAAAAATTCTGAATTCATTGGGGGAATTCGGCGAGAATCCTTGGGACGCGCTTCGCGCGTCCCACCTTCTGGCTTTGAAAAAGCCGTTGAGTTCTGTCCTGGTGCCCTCGGTAAGAATCGAACTTACATTAACGGCTTAGAAGTCCGCAGTTCTATCCATTGAACTACGAGGGCAAATTTAATAGTTTCTGCGTTCATCCCGCGACAACCCGCGTCACTTCCACATTAACTACCTGCACTCTAGCAAGCTTACCTCGAAGGGTCAACAATATCTTTTTTTTCTGTTTGCGCCTCCTTAAAAAGGTTTTCTCTTTGAGAGAATAAGGAGAGTACTTTTGCAAGCCCTTGGGTGTTTAATTCTGCAATCTCGCCAACTTCTGTTTTTGCAGTAAAGAAGTTGTCGCGATTAATTTCAATTGACATATATAAACTAAAGCAAACTGAAGCAACAATCCCTCCAAAAAAAATAATGACAATAATCTTCCAGTCACGGAAAGGGGTTACCTCTTTTTTAAAAGGATCGGTGTTCTTTATGACTATCTTCTTTTTGAATTCCTTAAACCCATTTATATTAATCATATTATTCTTTAATAAAATTAAGTGCTGTTAATGATGCATTTGCTTCCCAAAGGACACTTGCTCCGTCTTCAAGACGAACAAGCTGGAGTGTTCGCCATTCAAAATTCCCAGGGAAATTCTGCAAGAGAGTCATCAGGCGCATAATGTCACCAAACCCTCCTGTTGCCTTTATTCGGAAATCGAGGAAAGGAACCGATTTTTCTGTCATTCCTGGATCAAGAGATTCTATTTTTAAGACAGTTCCCGACTGTGGACCAAGGGCTTCTATGTCTTTTGTAAAGGAGACGATTTCTTGTTCTTTGATAAAGTACGTAGACAGTTTTTCAAGGTTATGTGCTTCTGTCTTTAAAGAAAGGGCTGCCGAACCAACGTGCGATTCTTTTCCTGATATTTTCCTCGAGCTTTCAGCCAGTATTGAGGTTTCTTCTGTTTTTTTCTCCATTGCCAAAAAGATAAAGGCGTACACCGCAATGAGGACAAGCATTGAAACAAAGGTCGTGGCGAGGAGTATAATTATTTTTTTGGGTGATTTCATTTTATTTTTTTGTATTTTCAATCAACAAAGAGAAGCCGATATCACTACTTTTTACATAACTTGAGATAGGTAATTCAACACGACTAAAAGAAGGCTCTTCTTTTAGTGCGGCAACGAATTCCGCCAAGGAGTCTCGACTAGAAGCATTACCCGTAATCACGAGCTGTCTGCCTTGTGTATTTGTACTATAGACGAAACTTTGAATCTTTATCGTGCTCGCTTTTATTTTTAAAATTTTTGAGATAATCTCCAATGGGGAAAAAGGCTGTGCGCCCGCTCCTTTTAAGAAGAATTCTATTTTTTTATTCATCGCGCTAATTTGTGCATTCACTTCTTTTTCTTGAAGACCGCCCCCTTGAGTAGCCTCTAGGATAGCTAGTTCTTTCGTCGCAGTATTATACTTTGAAACAGACAGGAGGTACGAGGGAACAAGGAGAATGAGGCTTGCTGTTGTTAACGCCGAAATTGCAACAATAACAACCACGCCCAAACGCATACGATATTCAAAAAGCACTTGTTTCTTTTTTTCAATAGGAAGGAGGTTTATCATAGTGATTATTGCAAACGTCGTAAGGCAAGCCCTATCGCGGTTGCATAACGAAGAGAATTATTAAAATCAATCTCGGGAACATAACCATCGAGGGTATTTACATTTATGAGCGTGTTTGCCAGCTCGGCGGGTACAGAAAGCCCTAGAGAAAGATACTCTGCAAGCCCTGATAAATTTGAGTCGCCGCCACAAAGATAAATCTTCTGTATCTCTTTGTGTGTTTTTTCAAATTCATCTCGATGGTTCTTCCAATAAGAAAGATGACGTGTGGCCTCGTCGCGTAACACAGAAACAGAGGAAATGAGTGCGAGTGACAAATCTTCATTGTCAGAAATCCCCACAATACCTTTTCCCCTCTTTATTTTTTCTGCCTCACTGTGCGAAACTTTTAAATTTTTTGCAATAGCGTCAGTGAGAGAGTCTCCCCCAACGGGGATTGTCGAAGTAAACTCAACTCGCCCATCCGAGATAATGGCAATACCGCTTCTTGTTTTTCCAAAATCAACAATGAGACAAGGTTCCTTGTACCCCTCCGGGACAACAGCACGGGCAATAGACTGTGCTTCTATTTCAAAAACCACCGGAGATATTCCCGACGCAGAGAAAGCTTCAAGGTATCCCTCGACCAAAATGCGGGGGACCGCTGAAACGCTCACCTGTATCCCCTTCTCTGTTTCCTCTTCTATTTCGTAATCAAAAAGTGTCTCGCTCGCTTTCAAAGGAATTTGCTCTTCCAAAAGAAGTTCTATCGCTCCACGAACCTCAGAATGTTTCATGAGAGGGAGCTTTAAATCAAAGAGGTATGCTTGTTCTTCAGGAAGAGAGACAGCCGCAAACTCTAATCCATACGTTTTTTTTATATCAGCAAAAATAGCGCGAAGCTCATCTACTTTTTTAACCTCCCCTGATTCAATAATCCCGCGAGGGATAGCGCGTTCGCCAAATCGACCAATTTCAAATCCTTTTTGTTTTTCAATAAGCTCAACAAACCGCATTGATGCATCTGAAATATCTAAACCCACGGTGGGCATTTGTAAAAATTGTAGGGGGGGGAAAAACTTGTAAAATCTGCTTCGCTCCATATCAAACAGTATAGCGTACTCTCCAGAGAAAATGTAGGGTAGTTATTTATTTACCTTCTTCTCTTTTAAAACTTCGTAGACAATCGGTAGAAACGAAACAAAAATAATGACCACAATAATAGGGGTAAGGTACTGATCGATGTGCGGTACTGTCTTCCCAAAAAAATAACCGAGAAGCGTGACTCCGCCCACCCACGCAAAGCCACCAATACTGTTATATCGGACGAACGTTTTATACGGCATACTCCCTACTCCAGCAAGAATCGGTGCAAACGTGCGCACAATGGGAACAAAGCGCGCAAGGAAAATTGCTTTTGCTCCATATTTCATATAGAAAGCGTGTGTGCGTTCAATGTGACGTTTTCTAAAAAAGAACGAGTCCTCGCGAGAAAAAATTTTAGGGCCAATTTTTGCGCCAAACCAGTATCCGAAACTATCCCCCAGGATTGCCGAAACAATGAGGGAAGGTATCATTATCCAAATATTCAAAAACCCTTGCGACGCGAGTACTCCTGCGGTAAAGAGCAAGCTATCTCCTGGAAAAAAGAAGCCGAAGGATAAACCTGTTTCCGCAAACACAATAAAGGACAACCCCAACATACCAAATGTTTGGACAAGATGCGCAATATCGATATGAAAAAATGACGACATGTTTTTATTGTACCGGCGTCCCCGCAGGGATTTCTATTGAAGGACCTACGGTGGTCAAAAAACCCTCACCTTCAGGAGAACCATCTTCAGATGGTTCTAGTCCGACCGCGTAGAGTACCATTCCTTGGCTTTCAAAACCGCGGATAGTGCGCGTAGGTAAGTTCGCAAGCACAGGTACTTGCTTGCCCACCAAAAGAGAAGGATCGGGATAATACATCGCAATACCCGAAAGAACCTGTCGTATATCGCGCTCTTCTTTTTTCTCTCCTTCGATTGTTTCTTCTTGTTCTAAAGAAACAGTGTCTTCTTCATCAACAAGCGCCACTTTTTTGGGACCCAAGTCAATCATGAGTTTAATCAACTTATCTGCATCGGGTACTTTTTCTGCAGACAGAATTGTCCCGATTTTTATTTCCGCTTTCTTAAATTCATCAAATGTTATTTCAGTCATGGTATACTTAGTATACAAAAGAAAACCCGTCGGACAAAGTGTCTAAGGGGATCAGAGCCAAAGGGTCTGATTTAAAGTGGTAGAGTGCTAATTTGCGGGACCACTACGCGAGGAGCGTAGCCGTCATTCCGGACGCAGCCGTGCCCGAGACGGTTCACGAAGACGTATACGAGCCAACGGAGTCCACACCCACAGGAGCAACGAAGAATTGCTCATCCTCCTTGAATAGGAAGAAGGTTGCGCAGCCGTCGGTGCGGAGCCATTCCGAATGCTCTTCGGAAAATGTTTTGATCTAGTGCTGTGTAAGACAGAGCTTGTCCAAATCGCTCCCGAGGGAACCGAACATTTGTGCGAAAGGGACATTCTTCACGAGCTGATATACCTGCACCGCGGTTTTTTCCGTCGGCTTTCCTTGCTTATCGAGCCCCCAATTTTTCAAGTCGAGGTCGATTCCGGACGGGAACGTCTTCTTGGCTTGTGCCAAGGTTTTGGTGCCGTTGCAGGGTGCGATCGTTATGGTTTCGCTTGTGGAGAGCAAGCGGAGGATATTATTCGGTTTAGCCTCTTGAATCACGAGTTCGTGTTTCAAGAGCGGTCAACACCCTCTTCTCCGCCAAGAATATTCGACACCGCTTGGATGCGGTCAACCGTCTTGTTATCTTTTGCCTTTTTTCTCCTTACCCATATAGGGTTACTTAGGTTAACCCACTATATAGAACAGAGAGACTGGACCAATGTGGTCACAGCCAAAAAATCTCTTATTTACAAGACTTTTTGGCTGTGGCCACGATCGAAGGCAACTACCCTTCCAAAGAAATATATAAAAGATACGCTAAATAGCTGATTTGGCAAGGGTCTCCAAAAATGGCTTGGTATTTTTTCTGTCCAGATAGCTTTGTAAAATAATAGCCGCAGCGGAGTCGTCCACATGTTTGCTGTCCGTTTGAAAAAAACGAGCTTGTTGTGTCGAAAGAAACTCGCGTTCGAAAACAATAGGAACTGCAACCACTTCGCGAAGTTCGGCGATAAATTCATCAATTTTCTCCATGACGATATTTCGCTCATTTTGATAGTTCAGGGATTCCCCTATTATGATGTGTTCAATATGTTCTCGTATGCAAACTTCTTTTATTTCACCCACAAGTCCTTTACTGTTTTCAATAATCCCATAGGGAAAAGCCATGGTGCCCCCCTCATCAGAGACAGAGACCCCTACTCGCTTTGTTCCATAATCAATACCAAGATAACGCATAGAGATATAGTAGCACACCTGTCGGGCGTTTTCTCGAAAAATATTTTTCGAGAAAACGCCCCATGCCACACTCCAAACATTGCGTTTTTGCTATTTTTTGGTAGGATAGGCAGGTGTTAACCACACGGATAGGTGGCAGAGTGGTCTAATGCACCTGTCTTGAAAACAGGAGTCCGGGCAACCGGACCGTGAGTTCGAATCTCACCCTATCCGCCATTGACAGGTAGCACGAGATATGTTTTAAAAAAGCATGTCGTGCTATCACGAATTGGGTTAATAAAACAAACAAAAAACACGACTAACTTCGTGTTTTTTGTTATGCGTCGCCTTCGATTTCTTGTCCGACGATGAGACGTTGCACAAAAACAATAGTCTAAAATATACTGCGGAAAAAGAGGTAGGAATCTTTATCGAATAAATGCTAAAATAAATTTATGAACACATCCAACTGGTATTCAACTTTAATAAAACCATTTTGGAGTCCGCCCGCATGGCTCTTTGGGCCGGTGTGGACGGTTTTGTATGCGATTATTGCCGTTTCTTTTGGCACGGTATTTTACAAAGCATTTACAAGACAGATTCCGTGGATCGTGCTTTGCCTTTTGCCCTCAATCTATTTTTTAATTTCATTTTCACGCCAATACAATTTGGTCTCAAAAATAATCTCCTTGCCTCGCTCGACATCCTATTTGTCGTCGGAACGCTCATCTGGGCACTCTACGCTGTCTGGCACGCTGTACCTTCACTCCGCTGGGTCGTCTACGCCAACATCCCGTACCTCCTCTGGGGAACATTCGCCACAGTATTACAATTAACCATAACGTATCTCAATGCATAAAATTATGATCAATATACTTATCGCTCTTGTCGTCATTATTGGGCTCTGGTCTCTCTGGGGATTTTTCAGCTCTCGTGTTGAGCAGGCGGACTATGCCGTGGTAAAGAAAATGAATGGATATGAAATACGAGAATATCCAGCACACATTGTGGCGCAGACTACCGTAAAGGGTTCTTATGGAGAATCTATGGGTAATGGTTTTAGAATTGTGGCGGGATATATCTTTGGCGGGAATACAAAAAAAGAAAGTATAGCCATGACCGCACCAGTGGTCGCACAAAGTGGCAAAAGTGAAAAAATATCAGAAAGTATCGCTATGACCGCTCCTGTAGTGGCGACGGCTGAGGGCGATTCGCAAGTAATATCTTTTGGCATGCCACGCTCTTATACTCTGGAAACATTGCCGACACCAAATGATCCAAGAGTGAAAATCGTCATGATTCCAGCCAAGAAATACGCGGTACTGCAATTCTCGTGGTATCACTCGGATGCGCGGGTAAAAATGATGCAAGAAAAATTAGCTTCGGCACTTGCTCGTGATGGAGTGGCGACACAAGGAAGTACTGCATACGCTGGATACAATGCACCATGGACGCCACCATGGATGAACCGCAATGAAGTACTGGTGGAGATTAAATAAATTATGTTGAACCTAGATTTTATTGGATTATTTATATTGCTTGCAGGATTTATCATCGGTCTTGGTGCAGTGACGGTAATTGATATTCATGGATTTTTGGGAAGAAAATCAAATTATTGGATGGAAGCTATAACTCGTACGCACAAGGTTACCAAACCACTCATTTGGACAGGTATTTTCTTTCTAATTATTGGAGGATTTATTTTATACCGCAATGAGTCTTTTTCCGGAATACCCTTTTATCAAGCACTAATTGCTGTTATTTTAATTTTGAATGGTCTATTCCTGTCTTTTTATGTTAGTCCTTTTTTACTTGATCGAGAGCTTGAAGGAAAGCAAGCAGAACTTTTGCCAATGTCACTGCAAAACAAGATTATAGTCAGTTTAATAATTTCTGATATTGGTTGGTGGGGAGGATTGTTTCTACTAGTTTTGTACATCACCAACCGTTAATTTTTATGCTGAAAAAAGTAAACAAGAGAAATATTTTTGACCCGCGATTTAAGCCAGACCTCACTCCAAAAGAAATGCTCGCGCTTGGGGTTTTTGGTGGATTATATTTTTCTGATAAGCCAAAGGAATTTCCAAAAAGTTGGTGGAAGAGTGCGAAACTCTCACCGGATGGAAAACGGCACAAAGAACTGAATTATTTTGGCGTGAATGCCAGCCATCCGCTTTCAGTGTGGCTCGCGAAGGGCTGGATCAATCCACAAGATCCACGCGGATGGTTTGAATGGTATTGCAGATACTATATGGGACGTAGAACAGTCGATGACGAGCGACAAATCAAAAGGTGGCTCGCTATGCGGAGACACATAATGCAAATTAAAAATAATTGCCGGACCGGAGACATTTTTTGCCGACCAAGACAAAGACAAGCGTTATTGCATTGGGCTTATGACTCGAGAAAGATGTGATCTAGGGAGCGATCCCCGCCGTTTTATAATATCTCCTAAAAACGGCGGGGATTTGTGCGCGCACGGGGTGGGCGGGGCAAGCACATACGGATTTGTTTGTGCCTAGCACAATCCACTTTAATGAGTTGTCACTGCCCGCCGTCGAAGACGTAGACTTTAGAGCTACCACTAAACGCAGAGAGGAAGCGCCTCGTCTCGCCGTGAGGACGAAGAAATGAACAACTCCAAAGAACCACAAATGCTATAATATAAATGTTCATTTCGTAGTCTGTAGTGGCGAAGCAAAACCAAAAATTTCCTTTCCATTTTTTGTCGGCTCCCCCCACACCCCCCCCGCCGAGGAAAAGAATAAAGGTAAGGAACATTTTTTGTTTTTGCTCCCGCGACCGAAGGGAGCGGACGAGGCGCGCATCATTGGTCTTTTCGCTCAAAGAAAGTTTGCGCAAAGGCTACTATTTCACCGCATCAAAAGGGCGACGCCGTACGGCGTCGCCCTTTTGATGCGGTACACCTGTCTCTTTCCTATTTTAGCACCTCCCAAATTTTTGGGTCCTCCGCCCCATCAAATTTAAATACGGCGACGCCGCGTACACCAAGCTTAAGCGCCAAAGCAACTTTGTCCGCTACTGCCTGTGCATCGCTCCATGACAAAAAGTTAAATGGCTTGTTTGTGTTTACTTGCGAACCTGCATTTTCCACAACCGAAGAAGTTGCTATTTTTTGCTGTGTTTGCGTTAATTCATTACCCGTAGGTGCAATCGCTACAAGCTTCTGAGGGTCATATGAAAAACCAATTTCATTAGCACTCGTACGTGTAGGAATAATGCCGAGTTTTGTCGCAATATCGGTTGCGTATTTCAAATTGAAAGGCCAAAGCATTTTATATTGGTAGCCCGCAGAAGTGGGAGTAACCTCATACTCATACCCATAGGTCGGCACACCAATAATAATTTTCTTTTTATCAATATCTTTCATAGCGAGCGTAACGAGTCCTTCTACCCACGCGCGGTCTGCCACCGGTGCATAGGGTGCACTTCGCGCCTTATTGAGACGGAGGTCTATCACCCCCTGATCATACGCCATGATCTCTACTCGATCGCAATACTTATTCATTTGCACATAGTCATTAGCAAAATTCTGTGCATCAGCAGGGATTTTTGCACCCGGAAGATATCGGTCATAAAGAGGCATGCGCGCTTCAACCGTGCAATATACCCACTTATTCCTCATACGCTGATAAAGCCCCCTTAAAAAGGTTGAAAAATAATCTATTGTTTCATGTTTCTTATCTTCAAAATCGATATCGATACCATCAAAGCCATTTTCTTTTACCACGCGAGCAATCTCGTCTTCCAAAGCAATGCGTGTTTTTGTATTGCTTAGTATTCGATGAATACTAGCACCGTTCCCCCACATGATACTTGGAATTACTCGTACGTTATTCTTCTTTGCTTCGGCAATAAAACTTTTCCACGGCTCTTCGGTAAGGCGTGCTGTGTCAGCAAGGGTGCCGTCATTTTTCATGGTATAACCAAACGGCATTACACTCGTGAGTTGCGAGAGATGCTCTGATACCTCTTGTGTTCCTGTGGCGGAGCGCCAATAGGGAATCCATCCTGAAAATTCGAGAGGTTTTACCTTGCTCACGCTCGAAGCAGCAAAAACACTCGAGGGTACTATAAAAAAGTACCCCAATATAAACATCTTCATTAATGTAGTTCTCATTTTTTTATACTACCAGACCTGTGATTTTTTTGCATGTTTTTAGGAACCAACATCCTCACACAAAAAGCCCGCTCGCGGGCTTTTTGTGTGAGGATGACTTAGATAATAAAAACTATTTTGCAGGGCATGCAAGACGTGCTGCCTTGTATTCACTTTGGGCAGTCTTTAGCGCCGTGGTACGAGCTTCAAGCACACTCTTCACCGCAACTCTATAATCACTCTGTGCCAACTTACGACTTGCGGTGTACGCATCAAGTGCAGACTTTTGATCCGCCTTAAACGTAGCACGAGCTTCTTTTGCTGCCGCAACAGAAGATGTCTTGTCAGTATTCGCTTTTGCGGAAACAAGAGCGCTGTCTCGTGCAGTTTTTGCTGTTGCAAGAGATTGGTCGCGTGTAGTCTTTGCAGAACTCAATGCTGTTGTGTAAGTAGTTCGAGCCTTCAATTGAGCGTCTTCACGTGCCTTTGTCGCTGTTGTGAGACACGATGCGCGCTCTGGAGAAACCACAAAACGTGTATGGGCTTTTTTTGAAGTTGTTGCTGTTGTGGTTGTCGCCTCTGTGGTGCTTGACGATACCGTCTGTGCAAAAGTAAAAATTGGTGTGGCAATCGCTACAACAATAGCGCCGGTCATCATCATGGTAAATTTATTTTTCATAATCTGAATAAAAACAATAATCGTTAATAATAATCACGCAACGAGATATGCCACTCGTTAGTGTACTAGTAGATACGTACAGAATTGCTATAATGTTTCACGATGACAGCACCACCAAACCTCGAGAATGAAAAGGATTTGCTTATTTCAATAATAGCAGGAAATATGGATTCATTTGAGACAATGCTCCATTACTACGAAAAGCCAATATGGAACCATTTACGTCGCATTACGGGAAACAACGACAATGCTTCAGACCTTCTCCAAGAAACATTTCTCAAGGTTTACCGCAACAGAAAAAGAATCGCCCCGGAGAATAATTTTAAAAACTGGGTCTATCGTATTGCAACCAACACTGCCTATGACTTTTTGCGGAAGAAGAGGCATATTATTGAGATTTCTCTTTATGCAAATGAAGGGAGTGAAACAATTCTGCCTGAACTTGCGTATTTAGAATTGAAGAAGAAATACTTGCTCACGATATGGAAAAGGCTCTCGAGCAGGTTCCTCTTCACTATCGAACAATTCTTCTCTTATATTACCGAGAGGGGTTCTCTTATGAGGAAACTGCGCTCATTCTAGGTCTCACGTTAAATACGGTTAAAACACACCTCCGCAGAGCAAAACAAGCTCTATCTAAACACTTACACAATTATGAATAACACACTCTTCTCATCGTTTAAAAAAATCCCCGACGCACCACTTCCCCCGCAAACTCATGAGAAAATTATGCGGGGTATTTTTCTCTATCGTATGCAAAAAATAGTGACGGGAGCAATAATCATTACCAGTATTAGCTTTGTCTTTTCACTCTGGCATCTCTCGGTGCGCACCACAGAACTCGACTTCATCAGTACTGCACAAAGCATTATTTCTGGACTAGAATTTGATATCGACTCAATTGCAACATCCCTCCATACCCTTCTTGGCTTTACTCCTGTCACCGCATCTATTATCACCTTTCTCAATCTCATTGCTTTGATGTCTAGTCTTTATCTCTTGCGAACGCTCAAGACCTACAGGATGAATTCTTAAAATTTCATAGCACCAGACCTGCCCTCTTTATGAAATAGCTATGCAGAGAAATTAGTGTCCTTCGTTGATCGCAATTTCATGAATGGACCGATTGCGATGAACAAGCTCGTCGTTTCTTACTGACCGAAAGAATTCATATTGGCTTTTAGGGTTCCTTCCATACCAAGCAAGAAAATCACTACTGATTGGTTTCTGAAGAAGTTCTTCCTTATTTTCCTCCAAGAAACGTGCGTATTGGTCAAAGGCATGTTGTTCAAAAAGATAATTAAGCTCAAGAGACCACCGAGGATTAGCTAGATAGAGAATGTATGATGCCCAAAAATAAAAGAAGGCAAAAAACATAGGAATGAGGGTATAGCGAATCACCCCTGCCTTTTGTTCGTCCCCAGCGAGTTGCGAGACAACAATGACATGCATTGTTTCATTATCACTTGCAAGACGTACAAATTTTGTAATAGTTGAGAGCTGGAGTGCTTTTTTCTCATCAGAATAAAACATGGTCAGGAGCGTAAAGGCCGCCGAAGACCATGAATGATACGGGACACGTGCAATAACTTCTACTGCACGAAATTTTAAATACGAAGGGGCTTCTCCATACACCGTATTTCCACACCACACAAGAAAATTCCCGAGAATACGCGCGAGGGGTCCAACCTTGTAATCATCGAAGGGTCTTTTGTATTCTTGCAATTGACCTTCGTCGTTCAACTGCTCGATAAGGGATTCAAATTCTTTGTTTGATTTTTCAGTTTCCATGACTAGATGATAACACGAGGCTCACTTTTCTCTCAAAACTAAAAAGGAAAGCTCCACAAAACCTCACGACATACCGCGAGATTTTGTGTAAAGGCGAGGGCACCAAGAAAAATGAGGATGCCTCCAAAAAGAATATTCACATACGGCATCCATCCTGAGGCGCGGTTCAGATACCGCTCAATCTCACCCGCAAAGGCACCAATAATAAGAAATGGCACACCGAGACCAAGCGCATACGCAACGAGTAATAAAAATGATTTTGCCGGCGCGAGCGCCGCAAGCCCCAAGATTGCACCCAAGGCAGCACCAACGCAAGGCGTCCACCCTGCCGCAAATGCCGCACCAAAGACAAATGCTGCAAGTGAGCGCGAAGAAAATTTGGTATGAATAGAAAATTTTCGCGGATGATCAAGGAATGACATTTTTAGTAATCCCATCAAATAGAGTCCGAAAAAAATCATAATACCTCCGCCTACACGAGCAAAGGGTACTTGGAGCGCTGGACCTGCGCCCACAAGTGCACCATGCACCAAAAGACCAAGAAGAGCAAAAACAGTAGTGAATCCAAGAACAAAAAATATGCTTGCATGGAATGTCGCAAGTCTCCTCTGTTTAATGGGTAAGTGTGCGCCCCCAGAAATCCCCCCAAGATATGCAAGGAACCCCGGAACAAGCGGCACGACACACGGAGCAAAAAAAGAAATAATTCCTGCCCCAAATGCAATAAAAATAGTTATGTCATTCATTGCCTATCATTGTAACGCATCTTTGCTGATTGCGCACGAGGCGTTCCCTTGATACAATGTGTGTATCTATCATGATTGAAGGTTATGACTATCGTATCACTTGGACAGCTCCTGAGTATGAGCACACTGAACACGGTGCTGATTGGTTTTGGGCACTCGGCATTATCTCCGTATCTCTCGCGGTAGCTTTTGTTATTGTGGGCAATGCGCTCCTCTCCGTTGTTCTTTTGCTCGGTGTTGGTTCACTTCTTTTTTATGCAAAACACCCTCCAAAAATAATCGAGTGTGAACTTTCAAAACGAGGGGTCAGAAGCAATGAGACCGTTTATCCCTGGGATTCCCTTGATTCTTTTTGGATTCTCGACGGACATGAAGATCACAAAGAAACGCTCTCACCAAAAATTCTTCTCATTTCAAAAAAACCCCTTATGCCCCACATCGTGGTCCCTTTGGACGAGGAGCATTTCGAAGAAGTACAGCAAGCGCTCGCCCACATGCTCCCCGAAGAATACCAAGTAGAACCCCTCCCTAACCGCCTCATGCGAAAGATTGGGTTTTAGGTTTTTGCCCTCCTCCCAGCACAACTAAGAAACAGCGTGTAGACGCTGTTTCTCTTGACGTTGTGCCCTTGCTCGGGCTCGAACTTGTGAGTGTAAGACCCCGTAAGGGTCCTTTGGGTATTCCAGGAATACTAAACTTAGCCCGCTCGGTCAGGGGTCTAACTTTTGAAGCAAGCTCTATTCTCGACAGGAGACAGCCAGTCTCAGCTAAATATGGGAATAAAGTAATGACATTCTGGATATTAAAATGACTCTTTCTTCCCCGTTTTAATATAATTGAGGGTGCTATCCAAATGCCAATAAATGCCAAAACTTTGAATATTCAAGAAAGATGTGCATGCGCAAAATGACATACGTCACCATATCGAGACATATTTACATGACATGCATCTGCCAATAGATGGTGTTACACCGATGACAAACGTTAGCTTGGATTTAGTAGAGAAAAAAGTGAGCGAATCGTTCAGTGGATGGAGCACTATTTGATGTGCTACGATGCTATTGACTTTTTTGTATAAATATGCTAAATTATCTAGGTCGAAGGTTCAACACCTGCCTAGGCAGTTTAAACAGTTGTACATTGACAAAGGAGAGATAACCTATGAACGGGATTACTCGAAACACCCCCGCAACAGAAGGTCAAAAGAGAGAGAATTCTCGCTTTCTTAAAGAGGCCTTTCAGGTATTCCAAACGAAGCTGCAAACAATGTTTGGCGAAATTAACACTGAGGATGCTCAACGCTTTCTCGATAACGGCGACAAATTCAAGGCTTATACGTTAAAGACTATCCTCGACTCTTTCCGGCGGTTGTCTGTTTCGGATCAGTACAAAGACGAAGAAGTTGATTCGAGCTACGGTTATCCAGATGTGTACCGTGGTCTGAAACCCATCGGTGTACAAGTGGACATCTTGACGGAAGAATTCAACCTTTCGCTCGACTATGTCGGCGAGTTCATCGAAAAAGTCCTGCCGACGTTGTCCCTTCCCGAAGGTACTGATTGGGCTGCAATCCCCTCCGTGGATGCGGTTGCCAAGCGTTTCTTCCCCGAGGTCACAGACCAAGCGGAGAAGTATTACCGTGCAGTCGAGCTCATACTCGAAAAACTCGGTAAGACGCGTAACTTTCACAACTACCGTGAAGGTGAGTTCAACACTCGCCAACTGCGTCAGCATGCCCGCACGCTTCACGCACTTAATCTGATCGCTGAAACACAAAAAGGCGACATCCTCATTATACCCATGCAATACGGGATGCGTCATCGTGGTCGTTCGGTCCGCCGTGCTCGTGAGTACTTCAGTGAAAACGGCTTCGGAGCATTCGCTGTCTGCTGTATGGCTTTCACTCACCCTGAACGCTATGTGAAGTGGGAAGAGCTTCATACCGACTGTCCTGGTGATGAATTCGCTCCGGGTGCGGTTGGCGACTTCTCGTGTGCGACGCGCCTCGACTTCTTTGGTGGCATGCTCTACTTCGGCACGTGCCCTGTCTCGGATGCCCGCGGCCGCTTTGGGTCCGTGACTGGGTTCCTTCCGCAGGGTTGATCTTTGAATCTTGGGAGCTTGATCCTTTTGTTCCCTTGATTCTTAAACCCTTGAACGGCTCGCTTGCGAGCCGTTTTCTTTTTGGTCGGGAGACCTCAAATTTAATAATTTGGTATATTACTCGTTGAGTCTAGGTTAATGTACAGTAGTTCACGGATTACTGTCACCGAATTCTTTCTCGTATGAGAAATCGCAATCAGATTTATAGTGATTATGGTTACGATAACAGTGTTGTTGCTCAAGAGATACTGCTTACCGCTTTTCAAGACAAGGGGATGACCATGTTGTCAGATAAAATACAGAATTATGATTTATGTGTAATATCATGTTTCGTAGTTTGTGGCACAGATGGAAAGTGGTAAAAATCCGGATGCGGATGGCGGACCCTCTCGGTCTCACATGAGGGGTGCTTGAAAAATATAGTTTAAATACCATAAGTTCAGCGGATCAGCGGGGTGTCATTTTTTACCCTCAAAAAACCCTTATTTTACAGACCTCGGTCTGTCTCACATGCCTGTGCTATATTACTCTGCTTTGCTCGAACCTATTTTGCGAAACCGCCAATTCGTTTTTACCCTCAAAATTGAATACAAATTAGTCGCCGAGCGAAGCGAGGCGAACAAAAACCCTTTGACTTTTCCTATCTGGTGCTCTCGGCAGGAATCGAACCTACATCGTGGGTACCGCAAACCCATATCCTATCCATTGAACGACGAGAGCAAACTATTTAATTTTGAACTTACTCCGCACAAAACGACTCAAGCTGTTGTTATATTTAGACTAAGCATAGTTTATGCCCAAGGCACGAATCTACTAATTCGACAATGAGAGCTAACTATCTTAGGGAATTAAGCTTAACGGGAACTTGCCAACTCTACCACAAAATAGAGAAAAATCAAAGTCATGCCACCTCCATCCCCTCCCTCATCCATCCCATAATTCCCCCTTCCAGATTAAAGGCATTTTTGAAGCCAGCCTCTCTCATAAATGCAGTTGCGCGCGATGACCTCCCACCACTTTGGCAATTTATTACATACGTCGCATTTTTATCAAGTGCCTGTATCTTTTCTTCAAACGCAAAATCACCGATGTTTATATTTTGTGCCGAGGGAATATGTCCCTCATTAAACTCAGCAGGGGTCCGCACGTCTATGACGAGTGCACCTTGCTCAATCAATTTTTGTGCATCTTTTGGGGTAATGTTGTTCATAGATAGTATCCTAACAAAAAACACTCTGGTTTCCCAGAGTGTTTTTTGTTAGATTATGCTACTTTCTGGATTGCTTTCGCAAGACGAGATTTCTTGCGAGCTGCAGTGTTCTTTTTAATAAGGTTAGTCTTTGCTGCCTTGTCGATAGCCTTGTAAGCCTTGGCAAGCAAGCCTTCTGCTGCCTTTTTGTCTTTCGTCACAACAAGGGTTCTTACGTCCTTGATCGTTTCCTTCATTGCCTTACTTCTGCGTGCGTTAAACACGGCTTTGCGGGCCGAACTGCGAATATTGCGTTTTGCTGATTTGATAATTGCCATATGTGGACACATTGTATATCATTTTGTGAATTTTGCAAGAGCCAGCAAACCGTGTAGTATAGATACATGATTGCACACCTTTCGGGAACCCTTCTTTTTGCAAGCGACCGCTTTATCGTAGTCGAGGTCGGTGGCGTAGGATACAAGGTCCGCGTTGCTCTGGATACCCTCCGAACCCTTCGTGAAAACACAAAAAAAGAAGTGTCCCTCTGGATTCATACCTCAGTACGGGAAGATGCGCTCGACCTCTACGGTTTTGACCATCAAGCTGAATTAGAATTTTTTGAAATGCTCATCGGTGTTTCTGGAATTGGACCGAAAAGTGCTCTCGGTATTTTAAACATCGCTCCCGTAGACCACCTCAAAGAAGCTATCGCTATGGGCGACGCCACCGCACTTACAAAAGTCTCGGGTATCGGATCAAAAAGCGCACAAAAAATAATTCTTGAACTTCGTGACAAACTGGGGGGAAGTATCAACGAAAAAGGGGGGACGATGCTCGGTGAAGAACGCGATGCGATTGAGGGACTTGTGGCTCTGGGTTATACCGAACGTGAAGCCCGCGAAGCGCTCAAGGAGGTATCGGTGGAAACAAAGGGAACCTCATCTCGTATTAAAGAAGCACTCAAACGATTAGGAAAATAAAACTATGAAACCCAATACCCTTATTGAAACAATCCTTCCTCTCATAAAACGTTGCATCCCCCGAAATATTTTTAGGCGTGCACAGCCTTTGTATCATTTTCTCCTTGCCTTTTTTTCCGCGCTCCTATACCGCTTCCCCTCTCGCCAAATCAAGGTTGTGGTGATCACGGGAACAAAAGGAAAAACCTCAACGTCTGAAATAGTAAATGCAATTCTCGAAGAAGCAGGGTATCACACTGCCGTTGCGGGAACCCTTCGTTTTAAGATTGGTGATGAAGAAGAGCGCAACCTTTACAAGATGACTATTCCGGGACGATTTTTTGTGCAACACTTTTTACGCCGAGCCGTCACAGCAAAATGTGACTGGGTAATTCTCGAAATGACCTCGGAGGGTGCCCGCTATTTCCGCCATCGCTTCATCGGCCTTGACGCGCTGATTTTTACCAACCTATCACCTGAGCACATCGAGTCTCATGGTTCATTTGAAAATTATAAAGACGCAAAACTCTCTATTGTACGTGCACTTGCAAGCTCAAAAAAACGCCCCCGTATTATTGTGGCAAATGCCGACGATACTTATGCTCGAGAGTTTCTTGCCGTCGACGCTGACACAAAGACAACCTTCGCACTCAAAGACGCCGAACCCTATACTCTCGAAAAAGATTCGACGACATTTTCCTTTATGGGTTCACCACTGAGCGCGCACCTTTCGGGAGCCTTCAACCTCTCCAATATGCTTGCAGGAATTTCTTTTGCAAAAACTATCGGTGTTAGTCCGGAGGTCATCCGTCGAGCACTTGAGAAATTCCATGGCATTCGGGGTCGCGTCGAACGTGTAGAAATGGGGCAAGATTTTGATGTGATTGTTGACTATGCCCATACCGTCGACTCACTCCAAAAAGTATATGAGGTATTCCAAGATGCCCGCAAAATTTGTGTCCTCGGAGGGTGTGGTGGTGGACGTGACTCATGGAAACGCCCTGCCATGGGTGCTATCGCCAGCGCACATTGTGATGAGATCATTCTCACGAATGAAGATCCTTACGACGAAGATCCACAAAAAATTATCTCGGAGGTATTGGCGGGGATTGAGGGTGCTGATGCAGAAATAATCCTTGATCGGCGCGTAGCTATCGCTACGGCGCTCAAAAAGGCGTGTACAGGTGATAGTGTCATTATTACCGGCAAAGGTACTGATCCCTATATCATGGGGCCAAATTGCGCAAAAACACCATGGGATGATGCAACCGTTGCGCGAGAGGAACTCACAAAGCTTGGCTTCAAGAAATAGGCTTTGATTTTGTCGTACTCATATTTTTTGCTATAATCCACTTATGCATACCGTCTCTCTCTTCCCTACCCTCCTCGACTACCAAGTCCTTGGTACCTTCATGATCCGCGCAACACTCGGACTTCTTTTTGTATATTCCGCATACGCGCATATTTTTCGCAAACGCACAGGGCGCATCGAATTTTTTGAAACCGTTAAATTGCACCCCGCTAGAATTTTCTTTCTCATCACAACCATTGCGGAGCTCATCGTAGGAACACTCCTTACCCTAGGACTCTACACGCAACCCGTGGCAGCACTGACCGGAACCGTAATGCTCCTTACCGTCCTTCTCAAGCGCTATCGCATAACAGCAATCACGCATCATAATTTTGAATTTTATATTCTCCTCGCCGTGGTATCTTTCGCACTTCTCTTCCTTGGGCCGGGGGCGTTTGCCATAGACCTACCTCTTTAGTTTTTTGTGCCACAAAAAACAATGATTGCAAATACCTCATTTTGTGATATTATCTTGTTTGTTCTAACGTTTCAAAAAAATGCGCCCATAGCTCAGTCGGTAGAGCAGTTGCCTTTTAAGCAAACGGTCGTAGGTTCGATCCCTACTGGGCGCACAAAGCGGAATTTCAAAGGAGTGCCCTGTGGCACTCCTTTCGCTTTGTGCGGGGCGTAAGCACCATTTTTCGAGCACGAAAAATGGTGCGCCGGGGTCGCGAGCACTTTGTATTTTGTGAGTAATCAAAACAAAATACTTAGTGACTTGTGACCACAAGATTGCATTAAGAAAACCAGATCTGCACCTGGTTTTTAGTTTGTGCCAAGCGCAACCATATTTTTCGAGTACGAAAAATGGCGAATAGGCGATTAGAAAATCGTGTCGGGGGGCTTCGTGAAAATTTTCGACCCAGTAGGTCAGTGTGCTCATTGAGTGGCGCCGAAAAAATTATTCCTGACCATAGAGGCTGAAAAGAAAAAGCCGCTTCTTGCGAAGCGGCTTGGCAAACTACAGGCCGTTTGTTATTGATTACAGGTTGCGGGAATTGGCTCCCACACAACCGCGCTTCCCCGAACAACGCCTTTCGCAGTGCAGGATACCGGAGCCGCTGGGTCGTTTGCGACCTTGAGTCCTCCGGTCTGAGAAACCGTCAGTGCTTCACCAATACGGCCCTGGACACATGCTGCCCAGGCACCGCGAGGGTCATACGTCTTTGTCTCGGGGACGAAGAGCTTGTCGAAGCACTCGTCCTGCGCTGCCTGCTGCGTATAACCACCAGACATTTGGACAACCTTCTGCACCCCCGAATTCAGAGGTGTGGTCGACGGGGTCCAGTTAAAATCGAATGCGCTCGCGGGACCCGCAAACCCCAGTGTCAGTGTCATTGCTGCCAAAGGAACGATTTTTTCATAAATAATACTCCTTTTCTAATTTAAAAGTGCTACACCCTCGTTGGCAGAAACGTATCTTTTTATATGACCATTTCCACCTAACTAATGATGATTAGTTAGCATATCCATTATTTTTGTCAAGTACTTTTTAAGATTCTCACACCCATGTTTTTTGAGAACAGAAAACAGCCAAAAACGTTACCCCCATAAAAATTCTTGCTTAAAAGGTACCTCTTAGCGTATACTGTATGCAGAGATGTTCTGTTGTTCGCATCTTTTAATTTCTGGCTAACTTACGAGCCTTATTTCGAATAACGAGCACTTGCACCTTGCGCAAGATACCGCGCCATCGGACACTTCTATAATTTTCGTCCGACTTTAATCTGATTGTTCTTTTCGCACATTCCGTCTTGGCGCCATCTTAGCGACAGACCAAAATTCAAAAACCCGCCATCTCTGATGTGCGGGTTTTTTAATTTCCTCCTCCTACTTTTTCTAACTGACTAGGTATAGCGTACGAGAATACTCTGTACCTAGTCAGTTGGGTTTTTAAAGAGTGAGGATAAACCGCTCAAGCGCCACCTCCATCGGCTCCCCTCCCCGATGCGCCTCGTGGTACGAGGTCACAAGCGTACGCGAAAGGTCTTCAATTTCTTTCTGCGAATAATTTTTTGCAAACCCGCGTGCCTTGGAGGCGACAAAATGACTCACCCCTCGGTCTTTCCCCACGGGTGTATCCTTCATGAGTGCCATATTTTTCACCGCCCAAAAAAGAGTATTACAAATTTCTTCTGGTTCAAACCCTGCCGTGATCGCCCCTTGGTACAAAACCCATAAATCTTTTTTATTCCGTTTCCCTAGCGCATCACCAAGAGAGAATACATTGAAGGCAGGTCGAGTATCAGGTTTTTTTGCACTATATTCCTCAAGGATTGCGGGTGTTTTTATGAGATCGGTGATAGTCTCTTTATTAAATTCGAGTTCGAATATTAAGAAATGATTGGGAGAAGCGACGAGAGCGTCAATGTTTCCCTTCAAAATCTCTTGGTCTTCTTTTAGAAAAAAAACATTATCAAAAACAAAGAGGGTTGTCTCACCAAAAAGACCTTGTGACGCCGTGGCTTCTTCAAAAAAACTATGCGAAATACTTCCCTCTTGAACCACATACTCTGTCCCACATTTTTTCAATGCCTCATTACGGAGCACCCGAAACCGTGCGCGTGACTTCCCTCTCTCGTTGCCGTAAATAATGTGGAGCATATAATTTTTTGTTATCCTCGTAGTTATTTTATGTCTTCCATTGTTCCCCATCGTAACCCCTGTTCGACAGAAACCTTAAGGGGAACAGGGAATTCAACCGCGTGTTCCATCGCTTCTTCGACAATTTTCCGCACCTCACCCACCACCCCTTCTTCGACCTCAAAAAGCAGTTCGTCATGAATCTGGAGTAAAAGGTGTGCACGGTCCCCCAACCCTGCTTGCATAATACCTTCATGTGCTCGTTGCATTGCAATTTTGATAATATCCGCAGCAGTCCCCTGGAGAGGGGCATTCATCGCCATACGTTCAGAACTCGCGCGAATAAATTGTACAGGGGATTTCAGTCCTGCAAAAAAACGCCGGCGTCCGAAGTAAGTTTTGGTGAACCCATCTTTTTTTGCTTGTGTTTTTACCTCGTCAAAATACGCTGCAATTTTTGGAAAGGTTACAAAATAATTATCATGGAAAGCCTGCGCTTCAGCCCGAAGAACTCCAAGGTTGTCTTTAAGCGCGTTGACTCCCATACCATACACAATGCCGAAATTGATAACTTTTGCCCGTCGACGCATTTCCGCGGTCACTTCTTTTTCGGGAACACTAAACACACGCGCCGCAACAGAAGTGTGCACATCGGTGTCTCCCTGGAAAATCTCAAGGAGGTGGTCGTCGTGGGAAAGTGCGGCAAGTACACGCATTTCAATTTGTGAATAATCAAAAGCAAGGAGCGTCGAACCTGCAGGGGCGACAAATGCAGAACGAATTGCCGTACCCATTTCACCGCGCACCGGAATATTTTGAAGGTTCGGATTTGAGGAAGACATCCTTCCGGTAGTAGTCCCCGTCTGACTAAGGGTGGTGTGGAGCCTTCCATCTTCGCCAATCAAATGAGGTAGGTTATCAATATACGTCGAGAGGAGCTTTTGCAACTCACGATACAAAAGAATGTCAGCAATAATAGGGTGCGCATCGCGCAATTTTACCAACTCAGACTCACGCGTTGATCGCGCACCCCCCTCTGTTTTCTTAAGTCCTTTTGTTGCAAGTTCTAGTCTGTCAAAAAGAATTTCTCCTAATTGTTGCGGCGAGTTCATATTAAACTCACCACCGGCATACTCATAAATTCGCGCGGTTATTTTATCAAGTTCTAAGTGGTACGTTTGAGAAAGGCCCTCGAGATATTTTACATCAAGAAGAATACCGTATGTTTGTGCTGATTCAATCAAAGGGATGAGGGGTATTTCCACGGTGCGATAAATGTCATCAAGCCCCTGCTTTTTAAGTTCTTCTTCGAGAAAAAGAAAAGCTTCTTGAAAATTTTTCTTTTTTGTATGGTGTAAAATATCCTCCAAGGACGGTGCGGTTATCTCTGAGTTCAAAAGCCATAGCGCAATCTGCGCATGTTTAAATAGGGCAGGATCAATAGGGGCTTGAGGGGCATCCTCTTCCTCAGAAGGTGTAGAGCGTACAATCCCGAGAAGGTCGTGGAGACGGTCACGAAACCCGCGAAAATCAAGATCAGCAAAAAGAGTTTCCGCTTGTATTGGATCAAAAGCTTCCCGCCAAACTTTCTCAGGAAAAGTAAAGGTGACAGGTGCGTCCCGTCGTACTGTTGCTAATGTCTTTGAAAAAAGAGCCTCTTCTTCTCCTTCCTCGAGGAGTTTTATGATGCGGGGGGTAATGCCTGCCGAACGAAATGCTTCAGGGTCTTTTTTAAGTTTTTTGTAGATGTCTTCAATTGTTCCAAAAGAGGTAATGAGGGTCGTTGCTGTTTTTTCCCCAATACCTTTAATGCCGATGATGTTGTCCGAGGGGTCACCACGGAGACCTTTGTAATCAGGCAAGAGAAGTGGTTTGAATCCAAAACGTTCTACGACACCTTTTTCATTATAGAGAATCGTGTCGTTAATTCCCTTTTTCAGGGTATACACCAAGACACGGTCATCGTCGACGAGCTGGAGAGTATCCATATCTCCCGAAGCAATAATGACGCGTAAATCTTTTTCTTTTTTTGTTTGCTCAACAATCGTAGCAAGGAGGTCGTCAGCCTCAAAACCCGCAAGCTCATATGCGGGAATAGCGAGTGCTGCAAATACATCACGAGAACGTTTGATTTGATGAATGAGATCCCCTTCTGCTTTTGGGCGCCCTTGTTTATAAGCTTCGTATGCTTCATGGCGAAAGGTTGGTTGCGGTAGGTCAAAACACCCTACGATATAATCAGGTTTCAAATCTTTGATAATCTTCATAATCATGGCCGAGAGACCATAGAGTGCGCCGGTCGGTTCCCCTTTACTCGAAGAAAATTCTGGTAACGCATGATACGCCCGATGAAGAATCGCGTGAGCATCAAGAAGAATAAGTGTTTTTTTGGTGTTATTTTTTGCCATATTCTTTCATTGTTATTTTTCGAACTGATTCGCTTACGTACTCAAATAAAATTGTATCGATGTCTTGAGGAAGAGCGCTCGCCACTTGCTCGGGCCACTCAAGGAAGACAAGGTTGTGGGGCTCACCAAGTATCGCCTCCCATCCGAGGGGGACCATTTCATCACCCCCTTCTAAACGATAAGCATCAATATGAACAAGTTTCGCAAAGCGAGAACCAAGAATTGAATCGGGGGAAATATCGTATATTTTTTCAAGAATAAACGTTGGGCTTGTTATGACTTCGGTAATCGCCAATATTTCGGCGACGCATTTCGTAAAGGAAGTTTTCCCTGTGCCAAGGTTCCCCGAAAGGCCTATCACCGTGGCAGTGTTTTTTTCTTCTCGCTGTTCAAGCAAGCGAAGAAATTCCCCCGCAACCACATTTAATTCCCCAATGCTTTTCGCTTCATATTCCATTTCTCCATAGTACCATTCTTGGGGCAGAATGCGGAATACAAAAACAAAGACGGGGTTGCCTTTGGCAACCCCGTCTTTGTTTTTAGTTTAACCCTTAGGTACTAGCGTACTGGCTCTGAGAAGCGTCCGTATACATGGTTTCCCAAAAGTACAAGAGCGAGGATAAGAGCAATAAGAATAATCCATCCCAAGAGTGTTGTGGGCATAAATGATCCTGCACCAAAGATACTTGCCCCGAGACCATTTGACCCTGCAATGCGATGCGTTACATATGCGACAGCATCACTCTGTGCTCCACTTGCATCGGTGTACACCATGTTTGCAGTCACTACAAGGAGGTCTCCTACTGCCAACCCACTATCAGGAGTTGCAACAATGAACACTTCTCCCATGTCCCCAACAGCAAGTGATTTCACATCTACAACCACCGTATTGTCAGTTGGAGAAAGTACTCCATTCGTTGTACTTTCAACTTTCATTGCTTGCGGGAACATTACACGCAACACTACGTTCGTAAGTATTTGTGTACTGTCATTCTTCCACGTTACGTGGTATGAGCGTTTTTCTCCACCATTAATTGCCTCGGTTCCTCCATCAAGAGTGAGTGCTACGAGTGATTGCGTCGCGGTACCATTATTTATTACCGTAACCGTAGGTTTTGTAACCGTGCGGGTTGGTGTATTAATGACCACCGTGTTGTCTTGAATGAGCGTACTTGCCCCTGCAACAAAGCTCATTGTTGAACCATACGATTTTCCGTAAGTATTTTCCGTAACAATACGATAGTAATAGGTCCGTCCTTGAGCCAAACCAGTGATTACATCTGCATGCTTCACGCTTGGCAAAGAACCTACATTCACGGTCTGTGTTTTGTTCCCCACAGAAGCATTTTCCCCCCACTCAAACCATGCATTTGCTGGATAAGCGCTTGAAGAAGAGAAGACGAGCCCATTCAACGTAGCTGACCCTCCAAAATTTTCTGTCGCAAGCAATGTTGTTGCGGTTGGAGTTGACCCTGTTGCATTAACGTTATTATTCCCTTGCCCTGTTGTGCTAAATGAGAGCATACTTCCGTATACTGTTCCTTGAGCATTCTGTGCAGCGGCTCGGAAATAATAGGTCGTATTAGGAAGAAGGTTGAAGAGCGTATTACTGAAGCTCGTTGTTACGGTTCCGTAATTTACCAAAGGTGTCGAGTAGCCATAATTTGGCGTCGTACCCCACTCAAACCACGCGTTCGTATTTGCGCCATTAGGAGTAATGAATCCATTAAGCGATGCTGATGTTTGTGACAAAATGCTTGCGCCATTGGTCGTTACCAAAGGAAGCATAACCCCTGAGCCATTCGTATTGAAGGTCATTTGTGTACCATAGATAATACCGCCTTGCGCTGTTTGTGCAACCGCGCGGTAGTAGTAGGTTGTACCAGGAGAGAGTGTGGAAACAGGGCTGGCGAAGTTTACCGCAATCGTCCCATAGTTTATTGAAGGAGTTGTGTATCCATACATTGCGGTTGGGCCCCATTCAAACCACGCGTTAGTATTGACCCCATTTGGATTAAGGTATCCATTCAAGGTAGCTGAGGTTTGTGAAGTAATACTTGCCGCATTCGTCGTTACAAAAGAGTTTCCAACGACACCACCAGTACAAGAAGGGGTTGTGAGTGTCAATACTGTCCCATATCCAATACCGTAGATGTTTTGTACTGCTACACGGTAGTAATAGGTAGTCAAAGGAAGAAGTCCTGAGACAGGTTGCGTAAAAGTTTGCGGTACCGTAAAGGCTTGCGCCACCGTTCTTGTTCCTGCACCTGCAGTTACGTTTGCCATGATTGTACTGTACTCAAACCACGCACTCGTCGATACCCCGCTTGTACTGGTAATCGTACCCGAAAGCGTTGCGGTATTACACGAAGTCGCAATCGTCGCGGTTTGTGCAAATGCAACTTGGGCACCAGCAAAAATCCCAACGAGGACCATCAACCAAGTACTCAAGAATTTAATTTTTGTTTTCATAATGATATATATTAATGTGACTAACCTACAAAACATCTCTCTAAAGTGACACTTCTGTCTACTTTTTAAAAAAATGAAACCTCTTTCATTTCTTTAAAAAATACGGGAGGAAGGTTCCCCTCCCGTAAAGATTCAACTTCCTTTCATTACTGCGTTACGGCCGTAGGTGCGCCACCCACGACACCAACAGGGTTAGTACCAACACCATTGGTAACTGCTGTTGGTCCCAAACCCACAGGGAGAGTGTTCCCTCCACGATGGGCATTAATGTACCACGCCGTCAACAAAGCCGCTGCCCCTCCAATCCAGGGCCACACAGAACCTGAACTTGCTTCTTGCTCAGGCTTGACGGGCTGGGGTGTTAGTGGCTGTGTTATTGGTGCTTGACGCCTTGGAACATACTCCACGTGATCATAAAAATCATCACGTGGAGCAGGTTGTTCGCGGACTGTTTCCCGTACCACAACTTGTTGTGGTACGGATACCTGTTGAGCAACTGGTCCACAGCGAAGATGTTGTACCCCGTCGAGGGTAACCTCGATAGAAACAACTCCGTAGGGACAAGGGTCACCAACTTTCGGCAACACCAGTTTCGGTTCTGCTACCGCAACCTGCCTAACAGCAGGCGCCACGGCACGAACTGCAGGAGGAGGATTATGGTGCTTCACAACCGGTTTCGCATGAAGCGGACCCCGTTCATGAAGCGCGATTCTCTCGCCATCGTCACGGGCATCTTCTGCGACGACCTTTGAAAGGTCGTCTTTTGTTGCTGCCCCCTTCAGGAAAATTTTTATTTCCTTTATATCGCCTTCAACAACGGCGATTCGCTCCCCTTGTACCTCTGACCTATCATTGATGCCGCCTACTATTGCGTAGACAACAAACAGAAACAGGAGGAGGAAGATAATGACTCCCCCCTTGAAAATTTTCTCACCCATGATACTCTCCTTCACAACTTAAATTTCAAAAAGTAATAGCGCTTAAGCTACTACTCACTTATTTCAAATCTCCTCACATTGTATCATAATATACAAAAAAGTCAAGCCCTTAAAAATTTCTTTTCAGGGGCTTGACTTTTGGTTCAAAAATGAACTTCTGAGAAGACTATTCTTTCGGCTCATCAGTCTCCTCTTCATGCGCATACAGTTTGTTCTTGCGACGCTCCGACGCTTCAAAAAACATACGTCCAATCAAAAGTATGACAAGGAGCGTGACGAAGAGTGCGACCCATCCAATAAGAGTGCTGGGGAAAATACCATTATTCCCTCCACTAATCACGATAGCAGTATTGCCGTTAGTAGTTATTGGCACCGCTGTTCCACTCGTCACGACAGTACTCTTCACTTTTACCGAAGGAGCAGTCGCTGTTTTTTTTGCCACAGGAGCTGGCGTTGCATTCTTTACCACAGGAGTTTCTGTTGCGGTGGTAGTGGCGGTTGTGGTGTCTGATGTATTTGATTGAGAACCCGTGGAGGTAGACAGTGCGGGTGGCGTATTTACTGAAGTAGTTTTGAATGATCCAACAAGTGAATAAACCGTCGTAGTCCCCTCTATCGAAGCCGAACGATAGTAGTAGGTAGTACCTGGTGTTAATCCCGCCATTTGGCCAACGAAAAATCCGCCGGTATATATCGTTCTTGTCCCCAATGTATTTGGGGTGGCGAGTGCGGTGTCTTCCCCCCACTCAAGCCACACAAGAGAAACAGCGTCAGGATTTGAAACATACCCCGTAAGCGTTGCGCTGTTTTCGGTGATATTACTTACCGAAACAGGAATGAGAGCAGGTGCTGCAAAAGCACCTTCTATAAAAAGCAAGGATGTTGCCCCTAAAATAACCCCCGCGCGAATTGTTTGAAATATAATGGTATTCATATGTTTTGTATTATACTATGCTTTGTTTAAAAAGTCAAGCAATATTGGTATTTACCTATATTAGCTCCTCGGCTCGAAAATGAGAATGAGTACTTTCTCATTTTGCTCGCTTTATGTCGCTAATAAAAAAGGCGTACAGATTCATGCTTTTACAGCATCTGTACGCCTTGTGCGAAAAATTCGCCAACTTACTAGTAGTGCCCACCACGCTCGAGCTGGTATTGCTCGGCTTGTAACGCCGAGGCAAGGTCTCGATACGCTCCCGCAAACGCGCCGTAGTTTTGACGGCAAGGACCGTGACCTTCGACACAGTCTGTTTGTTTACGGTCAAGTGTTTGTGCCTCTTGATCTAAACAGATTGCATCGTGGCCATAGTTCCCTGTCTGACAACGGGGATGAACGACTTCTGAAGTGAGGTAGCTGTCTACCGTCAAGTCAAAAACATTCCCTCCTCGCCCACTGCGACTATTTTGCAACGATTGTGGTTGATAGCCTTGCTGTTGAGACGGGAATTGGTACCCGTCCACCGCAGCTTCCTCAGGGTGTTGCGAATAGTAATTCGCCACGATCCGCTCGGAACGCTGTTTCCCTTCAACAGCGCAGTTGTTCGTTGAGATCAGCCCTGTTGAAGCATAACAAGGATTGTTTGTTAGATCCCTTGGCTTTACCACAGAACAATCAGGCTTCCCTGGTGACGGGTCCCACAAGCGACCCTCCGGCAAACCACCGCAACGTGAAACGCGTGCATAGGACGATGCCCCCTGACCCTGACCACTGCCCCCACACTCACCATACTGTTGACAACGCGCTTTGGCTTGAGCCGTACTTACGGCTCCATACCCCACTGCCCCACCAATAATTCTGGCAGGCCATGGGTTGGTTCCACCTTTACGTCCGACATTGTGATAAAGCCAATCCCCCACAACGCCACCAGCGACGGCACCAGAGACTTGTTGTCCCAGCTGTTCACTGGAGTCACGAGTAGCGAGACCGCCACATCCGGACAACATAACGGTTACGATCAATACAACCATGAGGTTTCTCATGATATTCTCCTTTTTTCAATTTTGTCTTTGAGCCCCACACTACGAGAACTCTCCTTTCCTATCTTTTTTAATTATACACAATCTACAGGATTTGTCAAGTAGCATAAACGTCTAAAAACCCTTAGAATAGAAGAATATTTATGCTTCATTTTGACGACACCCAAAACGACGAACAGCTTGCCAAACTCCACAAACAAGAGGAGGAGGATTTTTTACAAATCATGTCCGAAAAATATGGTATTCCGTATGCAGATCTTGCTACTATTCCGGTGGACACTACTGCGATTGGACTTATAAAAGAAGCGGTTGCGCGCAAAGCGCTCATCGCCCCCTTTGATCTTGCAGGAAAAAAATTAAAAGTTGCGCTCTTTGCTCCCAATCAAGAAGAAACAAAAGAGGTGCTGGCTTCTCTCACCGAGCGTGGGTACCTTATTGATCAATACCTCGTATCGCATGCGAGCCTCGAAAAGGTGTGGGGGCGATATCAAGAAATATCAGGATCAGCAAAAAGTGAATCGGGGATGGTGGATGTTTCGAGAGAAAATATGGAGGAACTCGTAAAACGCTTCGCCACCCTTACTGATGTTTCCAAAGCGCTCAACGACACCGTTACAGAAAAAAGCGCACGCTATATTTCAAACATATTTAGTACCATTCTTGCAGGTGCTATTGGTATCCGCGCATCAGACATTCACATTGAGCCTAGCGAAGAAGCGGTACATGTTCGCTATCGTATCGATGGGGTTCTTCATGAGGTGGTAACTCTTCCTATTACGATTTATCGTCTTTTTAGTTCCCGCCTTAAACTTCTTGCGGGACTCAAACTCAATGTTGGCACCGAAAGTCAGGACGGGCGCTTCAGTATAAGGATTGCTGATATCGAGATTGAAATGCGTGTATCGGTTATCCCGGGGGCGTATGGAGAAGGTGTGGTAATGCGTATTTTGAACCCCCAATCGCTCAATGTAACCCTTGAGGACATCGGCATGAGTCCTCGGCTCGTCGCACTTGTTGACCGTGAAATCCGTAAACCGCACGGTATGATTTTGAATACTGGCCCTACGGGCTCGGGTAAAACCACAACCCTCTATGCATTTTTGAAACGCATCTACTCATCAGAAATAAAAATGATGACGATTGAGGACCCTATTGAATACCACATGAAGGGTGTTTCACAGACGCAGGTTGAAGCAGATAAGGGATACACGTTTCTCGAAGGACTTCGTGCGGCAATGCGCCAAGACCCTGACGTAATCATGGTTGGTGAAATCCGTGACGGGGAAACAGCGAAGGTTGCCATCAATGCAGCACTCACCGGGCATATGGTTTTTTCAACTCTCCACACCAACACCGCAGCAGGAGCAATCCCCCGCTTGATTGACATTGGGGTTACGCCAAAGATTATCGGATCTTCTCTTACAGTAGCCCTTGCGCAACGCCTTGTGCGAAAATTGTGTGTTGAATGTAAAAAGGAAGACACCCCAAACGAACGTGAACAAAAAATAATTAATGAGGTTGCAGTTCATATCAAAGAAAAAACAGTGACCGAGGTGCAGACAAAAAAAATATGGCGCGCAGTAGGATGCGAAAAATGTAACAACACAGGATATAAGGGACGTGTCGGTATTTTTGAAGCAGTACTTATGGATGCAGAAGTTGAAAGCCTCCTTGATACCATTCCCTCTGAGCGCGAAATACGCACAGTAGCGGCAAAACAAGGAATTTTAAATATGCGAGAAGATGGCATTGGAAAAATCCTCGCAGGGATTACCGCATTTGATGAAGTAGAGAGGGTTGTCGTTTTGGAACAGGAGGGGTAGAAAGGGAAAAACCACCAACAGCTTCGTTGGCGGTTTTTTTGTGCGGGTTTTTATTAACCCGCAAGAGAGACGAAGTGCTGGGCCGCGCCACTCATTGAAACAAACGCGAGACCTTCTGCGACAAGGGGTTTTCTTCTACTTTTTTCCCCGTGTATTACAACGATTTGGGAACATTTTCCATATTGCATTCTGTAAACAGTGGAAATCTGATCGTTACTGAAACAATCAGCGTTCACCACAATAAGGTCAAATTCTTTTTCACCCATCTTGTGCAGCGCATCGGTGAAACTTCTCACCCTTTCAACACGATACCCGCGGAGGGAACCTTCGAGCCTTGATCCTGTTTGATGAGAAAACCCCACCACTAATGCTTTCCCCATTTCTGTTTCCCTTTATAAAAACACTCTCGCAAATTGGTGCGAGCTCCAGTACAGCCAATAACCACCCTACCACAAACAAAATGGTATGTCTACAAAAACCTCTCGATTGTTTTTTTTGTGTAAACCCGCTACTATAGAAATGATTCTCGGCACAAAAAAATCTCATGCATAAACCCCGAGCAGTTCTCGGAACACAAGGAACCGAGTTAGGAAGCGATCTAAGGATAGTGGCAGTGATCGTCGCATAAAGCGAAGCACCAGCACGTCCTCGTCCGAAACCATGTGAATCCCGGAGGACCCAACTGCAAGAGGCTTATGTATAGGATCTTTTATTTTTCTCTTAAGAGGAGAATAAACGACGACACTTCGTCATCGATAATACGAGTTTAGCACAAAACAATTTTTATGTCAAGTACTAATTCAGAAAATCCAGAAACCCCTGAAAACACTCAGGATTTTTCCTTTCTTGATCAAACCCTACGACCAAGTCGCTTTGAAGAGTACGTGGGGCAAGAAACTATAAAACAGAACTTAAAAATTCTCCTCCAAGCGGCAAAAGAACGTGCACACCCACCAGAACATATTCTTTTTTATGGACCACCAGGGCTCGGAAAGACTACGCTTGCACATCTTATTGCAAACGAAATGGGGTGTCAGGTTAAATCCACTTCTGGTCCCGCAATTGAAAAAGTAGGGGACCTTGCGTCCATCCTTACCAACCTTTCACCTGGTGATGTTCTCTTTATCGATGAAATCCATCGGCTCAACAAGATGATTGAGGAAGTTCTCTACCCTGCGATGGAATCAGGAGTGCTTGATATTATTATTGGCAAGGGTCCAAGTGCGCGAACAATACAACTCGATCTCCCTCCTTTCACGATGATTGCAGCAACGACCCGCGTCGCACTCATTTCTTCCCCTCTTCGTTCACGCTTCTCTGGAGGAACCTTTCGTCTTGAATTCTATGCTGAGGATGAAATTGAAAAAATCGTAAAACGCTCGGCACAAATTCTTGGTATTACCCTTTCCGAGGGTGCTGCACATGAAATCGCAAAACGAAGCCGTGCAACACCCCGCACTGCTAACTACCTCCTCAAGCGTGCCCGCGATTTTGCACAAGTGCATCGTGGTGACCTCTCCCCAAAATATGTTGCCGAGGCCCTCGCTCTTCTCGAAATTGACGAAATAGGACTTACTGCACTCGATCGAAAAATTCTTGAGGTTATTATTGATAAATTTAAGGGTGGCCCTGTAGGACTTTCCACCATTGCTGCTGCTCTTTCTGAAGAAATGGCGACCCTTGAAGAAGTAAACGAACCCTATTTAATGCAATTAGGTCTTCTTGAACGTACTCCTCGAGGGCGCCTCGCTACTCCACGAGCATATGAACACTTGGGATTTGAACTTCCTGAAGATCTCCAGAAAAAGCTTTTATAGTTGCCTTTTACCCCTCCAGGAAGGCCCGGCCTTCCTGGAGGGTGGTTGTTGCAAAAGAAAACAGCATATCGTGTGCGATGTGCTGTTTTTAATGACAAATTTCAATTAATTTGAACTTTTCCAAACCCGCTGAAAAAATAGCGGTATATTTTTTTGCGGAAACGAGGTAGGTTTCTATAAGGATCACGCCAATAAGGAATAAAAACCATAACGAGAACAATAAGGCATGGCCACACAAGAGCAAGGAGGACATACAACAGCATTCTCCATTCAAAGATTTTAGAGAGATCAAAAATCATAGCCGTTAGATAAACATCCTCGTTCCACACCACACAACCGTGCTCAGAAAGAAAAAAGACACAGTGCCAAAGAATGTAGACAAGTGTAGTTAAAGAAAGAATTCCGTAAAAAACTCCAATAAGAAAGTATGTCATAACAAAAACTCCCATAATTAAAAGGACTACTGCTTTAACAATACCCAAAATACCTCATTTTTGCAAAAAGTTGTTCTGTCAGGTATGATTACCCCATAACAGTAAACAAAATGTCCGGACATAATAAATGGTCACAGATAAAGAATAAAAAGGCGGTAACCGACGGAAAACGAAGCAAAGTTTTTGGAAAGCTCTCGCGCCTTATTGCCCTCGAGTCCAAAAAGGCTGGTGGAAACCTTACCTCTCCAGGACTTCGAGCAGTAATTGAACGTGCAAAAAAAGAATACATGTCATCAGATATTATTGACCGCGCCGTAAAAAAAGGTGCAGGCGGTGATGCGGGTAACATGGAAGCAGTACTTTATGAGGCATACGGGCCAGGAGGATGCGCACTTATTATTGAAGGACTTACTGATAATAAAAACCGTACCGTTGCAGAAATAAAACACCTTCTTTCAAAACGAGGTCTTTCTCTCGCAGGACAAGGTGCCGCACTTTGGGCTTTCCTTAAAACAAATGAGGGGTATGACCCACAGACAACCGTTCCCCTTTCTGACGAAGATGGTGAGACACTTTCCTCTCTCCTTGAAGAGCTCGATGACCATGATGATGTGCAAGAGGTGTACACGAATGCGGAGTAATTTTACAAAACTCTTAAAGTAATTGCAGGTGACGGTATGTCAAGATATTACGATTGAGATTTACCTCTTTTTAGTGTGTTACACTAGAACTATGAGAATCATTTCTATCGACCCCGGCTATGAACGAATAGGTATTGCTATTATTGAGAAGAATAAAAAAGAAGAACTTCTTTTTTCTGAGTGTTTCAAAACGAGTGCTTCCCTTCCCTTCTTTGACCGACTTGAACTCTTAGGAAAAGAGGTTGCGCGAGTCGTTGAAGAATTTTCCCCCCAAGCACTCGCAATTGAAAACCTGTTCATCGAAACCAACCAAAAAACAGCGATGCGTGTGGCTGAGGCGCGGGGAGCGATTCTTTATCAAGCACGCATCCTTGGTCTCGAAATTTATGAATATACACCCCTCCAAATCAAGGTTGCAACAACCGGGTATGGGAAAGCAACAAAAATACAAGTCATGTCGATGGTGAAAAAGCTTGTTTCTGGAGCAGAATCAATAAAACAGGATGATGAAATGGATGCAATCGCTATTGGGCTCACTCATTTTGCATATTCTCGACCTATAAACAACGTTATAAAATAAGGGTATTTATAGGTCCCTATTGATTTCCACACGTTATCCACAATTTTAAGAAAAAATGCTTGCGGAGGAAAAAACTTTCTGCTACAACTATTGAGTCCCGTAATTTTAAACATTGTTTCGGGTACTTAATTTACATATAAACTATGTCTGAAGATGAACTAGTAGGCGATGAAATAATCGATATGAGTGACGAGGTTGATTTTGACGGAGAAGACTTAGGAGAAGACGATGACCTCCTTGAGGGGGACGATTTCCCAAGATCTTCTGATACTGAATAGCTCTACCTATAACAAAAAAACGTGTAGCTCAGGCTACGCGTTTTTTTGTTATAGGTTATATAATTTTTACGAATCTCCTTTTCCCTATTTTATAAACACCAGGAACAGCACTCTCAAGGTAATTAGTTATTTTTTCTTCTTCATTATTATCCCGAAGATGTTTTACGGCCCCCTCTTCTACAAGACGACGCCAATCACTCTTTGAAGAAACTATTTTCCCGCGCACAAAAAGGTCAGAAAATAATTCAGATTCATTCATTTTAAGTTCCTCTATCTCCTCAGGAATTTCTTTTTTTTGAAACGTAGAGAGGAATGCTTCACGGGATTGTTTTGCTTTTTCGGCACCGTGATATATTGCCGTAATTTCCTCAGCAAGGTCAAGCTTGACGTCTCGTGGATTTATTGCTGTATCCCTAAGTTTTTTTTCTACCATCTGAATTCTTTCTTTTTCAGCAGAAGTACAGAGTTTGTAATAACTTATCATTGATAAATCGGGGATGGACATTATTTTTCCAAACATATCATGTGGTTCGTCGGTGATACCAACATAGTTACCCAAACTTTTACTCATTTTTTCTTTTCCATCTAACCCAACGAGAATTTCCATGCTTATCACTGCCTGCTCAGGTTGTTTGTTTATCTTCATTACCTCACGACCCATAAGCATATTAAAGGTTTGGTCAGTTCCTCCAATTTCTAGGTCGCAGGCTCCATAAATATTATAGAGGGCAAGAGAATCTACCCCTTGAAGAATAGGGTACAACATCTCGTGAACAAAAAGAGGGCTACCCTCTTTGAGACGGTTCTGGAACATATCCCTTTCAATAAGTTGTGCATGGGTTATTCTTCCAAGTGTCCAAAATAAACCACGTAACGTGATGCCTACTACTTCCTTTTTTTTAAGCTCCGTAACTTGCATGCGTGTTTTTTCATACAAATACGCTTTTCCTAAAAATGAGTTTGAGTCAATATTTTTTTCCCTTAACTCATTATTTAATCGCTCATCAGGAAGAAGGTCACTTACTCCGTAGAACCAATCTGAGTTTCTAATCCAAGAAAATACAGCGGGGTCTAATAAGAGGATTTTCCCAACCTGCGAAAGATAGGTATTCATATTACTTTCAATTTCTTGTTGTTCTAACTCAGGGCGAACCTTACTTTTTCCTGTGGGGTCACCTATGGAAGCAGTAAAATCACCTACAAGAAAAATTACCTTACATCCCAAGTCTTGAAATTTACGTAATTTTTGAAGAACAACGGCGTGTCCAAGATGAATGTCTGGGCGTGTTGGGTCAACACCAAACTTAATGATAATTTCTCCTGAATACTCCCCTTTTGCTTTTTTTAAGAGTTTTTCTTTAAAGGAACCTTGGGGGTCAATAAAGGTACCCTCATCAGAGGTTAGTAAATCATTTATTTTTTCCTCAAGAGTCATAGTTGGTATATTTTATCATAAAAACAAACATTCGCCCACTCCTATTTTTTGTGGTACTATTCATATATTCATATGGTGCAACACGCACAGTCAAAAAAAAGGAGGGTGCATAAATTATTAGTTCATGGAAAAAATATTTTTTTATTTTTTGTGAGCGTCTTTTTTGTTATTACGGGAATCATTCTCCTTTGGTCTTCTTTTATGAAGATCCCCGATTTTAATACCTTTCATGAAAGAAAGGTTGTGGAATCAACAAAAATATATGATCGTACAGGGAAAATTCTTCTTTATGACGTACATCAAGATATTAAGAGAACAATTACTCCTTTTGAAGAAATCTCTCCATTACTTAAAAAAGCTGTTATTTCAATTGAAGATTCTGGTTTTTATCAACATGGGGCAATAAGCTTCACAGGAACAGCACGTGCTATTCTTTTTGGTGGAACACGGGGTGGTGGTTCGACAATAACTCAACAAGTTGTCAAAAAAACACTCCTCACTGACGAAAAACTTATTACTCGCAAACTGAAGGAAATTATTCTTTCCTATAAACTTGAGCAAGTTTTTTCAAAAGACCAGATTCTTGAACTTTATTTAAACGAGATTCCTTACGGAGGGAATATTTACGGTATAAGAGAAGCAAGTATGTCATTCTTTGGAAAAAACCCTTTAGATCTCACTCTTGGGGAATCAGCATATCTTGCAGCAATCCCTAATGCACCAACTTATTATTCTCCTTACGGAAATAATCGAGACAAACTCGATAATAGAAAAAATCTCGTATTACAACGTATACATGATTTAGGTTATATAAACGACCAAGAGTACGCCTCTGCTCTTTCAGAAAAGGTTTTATTTTTAGCAAAAGAACCAACAGGAATAAAGGCTCCTCATTTTGTAGAGTGGATAAAAGAATACCTTGCGGAAAAATATGGTGAACTTGCTATAGAAGAAAATGGTTATAAAGTAATAACAACTCTTGATTATACTCTTCAAAAAAAAGCAGAAGAGGTTATTAACCAATTTGGACCAAGCACTGAAAAAAACTTTAACGCAAAAAATATGGCGCTTGTAGCAATTAACCCAAAAAATGGCCAAGTGCTTGCTATGGTTGGATCGCGAGATTACTTTGATGTAAAAAACGAAGGGAACTTTAATGTTGCTCTTGCACACCGCCAGCCTGGTTCTACTTTTAAGCCTTTTGTTTATAGTACTGCTTTTATGAAGGGGTATACTCCCGAAACCACGGTCTTTGATCTTAAAACAAACTTCTCTACAACCTGTGATGCTCAAGGGATTCCCCTTTATGCAGGTGTAAAACAAAAAGATTGTTATGTCCCAGAAAACTATGATGGGAAGTACCGTGGCCCTGTTTCTCTTCGTGATGCGCTTGCTCAATCGTTGAATATCCCCGCAATTAAAACACTTTATCTTACTGGAATTAATGATTCCATAACCACTGCTCGGAAAATGGGTATAACAAGCCTCACAAATGCAGACCAATATGGACTTACGTTAGTTCTTGGTGGAGGGGAGGTTTCACTTCTTGAACTCACTAGTGCATATGGTGTTTTTGCAAATGATGGAGTGAGAAACCCAGCCCAATCAATTCTACAAATAGAGGATAAAAATGGTGCTATTATTGAACAGTTTAATAATAACCCCGAAGAAGTTATTCCGAGTGAAGTTGCTCGAAAAATAACGGATATTTTAGCAGATAATAAAGCTCGAACACCAGAGTTTGGTTCAGATTCCTCTCTTTATTTCCCTGGAAAAGACGTCGCGGTAAAAACAGGTACTACGAACGACTATCGTGATGTATGGACAGTTGGATATACTCCTAATATTGCCGTAGGTATGTGGGCAGGAAACAATAATAATAAATCTATGCAAAAAAATATAGCTGGATTTATTATTACCCCTGTATGGCACGCTTTTATGGAAGAAGCTTTAAAATTAACCCCTACGGAACGATTTATTCCTCCAGAAAAAGAAGATTTAACCGCACTCCCTGCTCCTCTTCAGGGTATATGGAAAGGAGGTGAAAAATACATTATTGATACCTCTTCAGGAAAACTCGCAACACCAGAAACACCTCAAGAAATGAAGAGTGTGGTAGTTGTTCCTAGTGTTCACTCTATTTTGTATTGGGTAGATAAGAGTAACCCTCGTGGACCAGACCCTATTAACCCCCAAAATGACCCTCAGTTCAATCTTTGGGAAATACCTGTCCGTAACTGGGTTGCATCACAAAATATCAAAGAAGGCGATCTTAGTGGCATTCCTGTTGAATATGAAACGAATCACTCCCTTGGATCATCTCCTATTCTTTCTGTGCAAGGTGTTGATTTTAATATACCTCATACAGCAAACAAACCTTTAAATATTAATGTTATAAGTACAGGGAAATACCCCTTAAGCCGTGTTGATTTTTTCTTTAACGGTCAGTTAGTTGAGAAACATAATAAAGAACCATTTATGTTTTCTTTTACCCCTGAATATTTTTCTCCTCTTTCCCCTCAAAACACTATTACGTTTATTGGATATGATTCAGTTTTTAATAAAACTGTTTTTACAATACAATTACAAACTGAGTAATTATTGAATAGCTGAAGTATATTCAAATCCTGGTGTGTTTTTTATTTGATGATTAATACTCTCTTTTTTTAATAAAAATTCTGTTTTTATTATTGGTGAAACATTTATTATTATAGAATTTTTTAAAAAGGAAATTTGCTGTACCGTAAGAGGTATATTATTTTTCTTAAAAATATCGACAATTACTTCTTTTTTAATTTTATCAGTATTCGTTATATTCTTGAACCGTAAAAGAAGCTGTTGTAGAGGTATCATAATAAATTACACCACTTCCTTTTATTGTGTAAGGGGCATAGTTAAATAAGTAAAAGACTGATCCCCAAGACCACGAATAACTGCTGGTTTATTAAACCCATTAAATTCTATTACAATACTATCTTTATCTATTGAGTTTAAACAATCAAAAATATGTTTTCCGTTTAAGAGTATCTCAATAGGATCTCCTTTCATAGTAACCGTTAAATTTGATTCTGTTTCCCCAATATCAAGATTTTTTGTTGCAATAAGACATTTTTTTTCTTCAGGGTTTATAATAAATTTTATTTTATTAAATTTATCAGAAAAAAGTGTTGATAGTTTAATACTATTAATGAGGTCTTGTTTTAAAAGAACAATTTCAGTGGTATGTGTTTTAGGAAGAATTTGCTCATAATCAGGATAAATACCTTGAATAACACGAGAAGTTATATAAATAGAATCATTTGTAAATGATATTTGGTTTTTATTTACCTTGAGAATAATGTCTCCTGTTGATGATTCAAATACTTTTACAATTTCAATAATATTTTTTACCGGAATAATAATACCTTGAGAAAGTTCATTCCCTGAATAATTTATTTTTTTCTCTGATAGACGGAAGGAGTCTGTTGAAACAAAAAATAGTGATTTTCCATTTTGATACATATAAACACTAGAAATTTCTGGTTTTATATCAGATATTGCTGCACTTATAATTACTGATTTTAATCCATGAATAAAAGAATTTGTGAGTAAGGTAAAAGTTTCACCATCACTAACCATAGGTATGGTTGGAAAATCATCAGGAATAAAACCTTTTAAAGTAATATTTTTTGTTTTTGTGGTTATTTTACAAATACCCTCAATAGCATTAATTGTTATTTCTTCCTCATCAGGAATACTCATTAATATATTCGAGAGAAGGGATCCAGGAAGAGCAATACTTCCTTCTGTTTTTATATTTGCTGGTATTTGAAGTTCTATACCTACTTCTAAATTTGTAGATCGTATTATTACCGTTTTTTTATTTGTAACAATTAACACTGAACCAAGAATAGGTAATGATAAGTTTTTACCCGTGACTCTATCTGCACTTATTATGCTTTTTTGAAATAACTCTCTGTTGCAAGTAAAGTTCATAGGTGTTCTTTATTATTATATAAATACTTATTATTAATACTATGGGTGTTGATTTGTGTATAACTCACGAGAACGCTTATTTTTACTACTTATTTTTACTACTTATAAAATAAGTTTTTGTGGATAACTTTATAAAAAATGTTGAGAATATTTTTTATAACTATTTTTTATAAAAGTTATTCTATAATTATTCACCATTTTTTTTAGATTATCCACTCATATTCAACATCTTTAAAACACGGCACGAATCTGATCAATCTCCTGAATTAAAGAAAGATCATTTTTAATATCATTCTTTATTTTTTCACAAGAGTGCATTACGGTTGTGTGGTCCCTCCCCCCTAATTTTTGACCTATTGTTGGGTAGGAAATATTAAAATCTTCACGAAGGATAAACATTGCAATTTGTCGTGGTTTTAAAATTTCTTTTCGCCGTGTTTTTTCATAAACAAGGCTTTCTTCTATATTATAGAAGTCACACACTATTTTTACCACTTCTTTTACTGATAGTAATTTTTTAGGTTTCGCCGTGTTTTTAATAAACGGTTTAATTTCACTTAAGGTTAAATCTCTATTCTTAAGCTGTGATTGGCAGATAATACTATTTAAAAGCCCTTCGAGCTCACGTATATTTCCTTGTACTGAGGATGCAAGGTAGTCAATAATACCATCAGAGGGAAAAAAGTTTTGTGTGGTAGCTTTTGCGTGAAGTATTGCAAGCCTGGATTCATATTCTGGTTCTTGTACATCAACAATCATTCCCGCACTAAATCGAGATTTTAAACGATCTTCAAGTGCAGGAATATAATGAGGGTGTTTATCTGAAGAAAAAATAATCTGTTTATTATTATGGTAAAGTTCATTAAAAATATGGAACAGTTCCTCTTGAGTTTTTTCTTTATTCGAGAGAAATTGAATATCATCCATAATAAGTAAATCATAATTACGATATTTATTTTTAAATATCGTCATAGCTTTTGTTCCTTGGCTTACTGAATTTACATAGTCTACTGAAAATTTTTCTGAGGTGATATAAAATACGCGCTTATTTGTATGTTTTATTTTAATCTCATTACCTATTGCTTGAATAAGGTGTGTTTTTCCAAGCCCCGTATTCCCGTAAATAAAAAGAGGATTATAAACATTTGTTCCAACTTTTTTGAGAATTGCTTGAGAAGCAGCATAGGCAAGCTCGTTAAAAGATCCAGTAATGAAATTATCAAAGGTGTAGCGAGGATTAAGGCCATCTTCTTTGTTTACATAAAGGTCAGCAAGAGGAAGTTCGGTAATATTATTAGGTACTTTTTTAACCTCTACTTTTTCTGGTTTTTTTTCTTCTACTTTACAAACAAAGTACTCTACACCACGGATATGTTCAGAAAGAGTTCGTAATGAACGAAGAATTGTTTTATGAAATTTGTTCTGCAACCAATCTTTTACAAATTCATTAGGAACACCAACAACGACAATCCCATCATCTTGTTTCATGATACTTGTATGTTGAAACCATGTCCGGAAATTTGCATGTGAAATTTCTTTTTCTAGTTCAAATAATGTTTGTTCCCAAAGTTGTGAGTTGTTGATCATTTTTAATAAGCTCTAAGTTCTTTTATTATAGTCTCGATAAAATAAATAAGAAATGAGTAAAGGTGGATGGTTTGGTGAATAGGTTGTGGATAACCTGTGGAAATAAAGTATACCTTATAAATGAAAAGAATTAAAATTAGCATAAACACTAATACTAATAAGATTTTTTTGTTTTTTGTTAATTTTTAAAGTACCATAATACACCACACAATAATTCGTTTATATTTAAAAATATTACTAATAAAAACAAATAAACGACAATTATAAACACACTACTTGATTTATCTGAGTTTATTGTGTATAGTTGCCAACATGTCTCAAACATACCAGCCAAAGAAGAAAAAACGAGCTACCACACATGGATTTCTTGTTCGCTCAGAAACCAAAAGTGGGCGCAATGTTTTGAAAGCACGCCGTCAAAAGGGTCGCAAGCGTATAATAACGGTATAATCAGCTCGTATTTATGGGCTAATTAATGTTTTTAACTATAAAATACCAGCTAAAAACTAATTACCCCAATGATTTCTAAAAAGAACCGTATCTCAAAACATGGATTCCCCGAAGATCAAATTCGGGGATTTCGTGTTTTTTCCCATTCATTTACGGCTGTTTTTTATCAAAGTACAGAAGAACACAGGGTTGCTGTTGTTGTTTCAAAAAAAATGGCAAAAACAGCCGTTCTCAGAAATCTTCTAAGAAGAAGGTCTTATGACGCGATATCCCCTTGTCTTAAGGGGTCATCCACAACGGTTGTCGTTGTTTTTCCCAAAAAAGAACTACCATCAACAAATTTCATAGATTTAAAAACTGAATTTTATAATGCTTTTCGCCAAGTTAAATTATTATAATAAAAATGCGCAAACTAGTTATTTTTCTCATTATTGTATATCAAAAAGTTTTTTCTCTTGATACGGGCATTTTTTCCTTTAAAAAAGGAACTACTTGTGTATTCTTTCCTACATGTTCAGAGTATACAAAGCAAGCAGTCCAAAAGTACGGTGTTTTTAAAGGTTTGTTTTTAGGGTTTCGTAGGATTTTACACTGTCATCCTTGGCAAAACGAACATATAGACCCGCTTATTTAAAAAGATAGAAGTAATACGGAGGTGCGACCTCCATATTTACAGAAGAATCCTGGTAAAAAATCTCCATTCGCGGTAAACTAGCGAAATGGAAACAGGACTTTTTTCGACTATATTTTATCAGCCACTTTATAATGCATTAGTATTTTTAATATCAGTTATTCCTGGGGGAAATGTGGGTCTTGCTATTATTTTACTTACTTTTATTGTAAGAGGAGCTCTTCTCCCTCTTTCTCATAAATCAGTAGTATCACAAGCAAAGATGAGGTCACTAGCACCTCATCTTGAAAAAGTAAAAGAAAAACACAAAGACGACAAACAAGAACAGGCTCGCAAAGTAATGGAACTCTATAAAGAATATGGAATAAATCCTTTTTCTGGTTGTCTCCTTGTTCTTGTTCAATTCCCTATTATTCTCGCCCTCTATTTTGTATTTTTTAAAGGACTCTCTCATTTAAACGCCGACCACCTTTATTCATTTATCCACCTCCCCTCTTTTGCCCCTAGTATGATGTTTTTAGGGATTATTCTTTCAAGTAAGAGTATTATTCTTGCGGGGATCGCTGCAGTAACACAGTATTTCCAAATTAAACTCTCTATACCTCCTGTCGCACCTCTTGCTGAAGGAGTTAAACCGACCTTTAAAGATGACTTTGCAAAGAGTTTTAATGTACAGATGCGATACATGCTCCCCCTCATTGTATTTGGGGTCTCTTACTCGATTTCAGCGGCAATAGCGCTCTATTGGACAACGAGCAATCTCTTCTCTATTGGACATGAATTATTTGTAAAGCGAAAAGCAGAAGATATCTTACACCCCCTTCATCCTCGAAAACAATAAGGTAGCCCTAATTTACAAAACAAAAGTCTGGACTTGTTCCAGGCTTTTGTTTTGGGGCGCTATTTTAACTTAACCATTCCCTGTGTAGAGGGGGTGAACGAAGTTGTTGTCGAAGTTGAGGAGCTTGGTTCAGTAGAAGGGTTAATAGGCGTATCTTCGCTAACACGGTACACCCAAGGGGTTCCCGTAATCTTGTTCATAAAGAGTAAATAAGAATCATTTGAAGAAAGTGTAGGGTTTGTAATATCAAGCATCGCTACCCCAAAAGTACTTGGGGACATGATTTTTTGAGTGTTCCCTGTAGTAGTGTCTATTTCCCAAAGGTCATCAGAGAAAGAAACAAGGCCTTGATACCACTGATCAGGATAGGTTGCCTGGGGGAGAGATTGTGGAACAGAACAGTATATTCGTGTTACCTCTTTGTTTCCCCATGCGCATTTCTCAGGAAATGTTTGAAGGGAAAGAGGTGTGGTTGTTTTGGTATCTATTTTATAAAGAGAAAGTGATGGTACCCCGTTTACAACCCCTTCATAGAGAACAGATTTTCCATCATGGCTCGTAAGTGTCGTAAGACCGTTTATTCCGCCGAGAATTTTTGTGACAGCTTTCGTTTTAGTATCAAGGAAAAACAGGTGTCCAGCGATCGTAGCTGAGGGTTTTGTGGTAAGGGTAACAAGTTTTTGACTGGGGAACTGAGGGAGCCATTCGTTAAAAGCGGAGCTAAAGATTGAAGTAGGCCCAACGTTTTTAAACGTAGAGAGCGAACCAACCGTTGATCCTACACTGTTTTCTAAAAAGAATAACTTATCCGTGTTATCCTCACTGGTTGCCATAAAAGGGATATAGTCAGGAAGAAAAACTTCTTCTGTTTTTATAAAATCAGAAACTGAATTAGTGGAAGTACTTCGATTAAACGAAGTTGAAATTCCGCCAATATTAAGAATGCTTGTTTTAATGACTGACCCACTATCGTTGTCGTCAATAAAACGGATAACAACACTTTTCCCACCATTTCCCCATAGTGTTTCGGAAATACGTGACCTGGTTTCATTCACAATGCGAGATTCTACAAGGGTAGCAAGGGGTGTTTCATAAATATGCCCTAATCCTCGCTCGACATAGCGAGCACGTACCGTGTGATCAAGACCAACCCCTTCTTCTATGAACCCAGCACCCGCAACAGGAACTTTGTGGAGTTCATAGAGACGAGGTAGTGTAGGAGTTGACCCAGGGATAAAGGTTGTTCCATCTGGTAAGGTAGTGTTGTTTGGCGCCCCTGTAAAACCTGTTAAAGGAATACTTTCTCCAGGAAAACTTGAGTTTGGTAAAGGAGTAGGAGCTGTCTTCTTTGAGAAATAGAAATACAGGCCAACACCAAGGAGGACGACGATGATACTAACGATAATGATTGTTTTTTTGCGTTCCATAGTTATAAATTAATAGCAGACATGCCAATGAGCCGGGTTGGGCTTAATCACCTCATTTACATAAACCGCAGAACCTATTTTATAGCGCGTACCGATTGAACACCCTGCGTTCACGACGGTGCCATGGCTCGTTATGTAACTATAAAGAGCACTATCCCCTATTGATAAATCAACAACGTTTCCACCTGGTCGATGAGCAGTGTTTACGGAGTGTAACCAATACTCAGTACCACCCGTAATTGTAATTCCACAACTAGGGCAAGAACTTTTTAGTGCAATGAGATTACTGATTACTCCTTGGCTCATACCTGCAAGGCTTGTACAGCTCGACTGCCCAATATTTGTGCACCCTGTAGGATGATTTACCCCTATTCCTACTGCAGAAAGTTGTGCTCGCTCATGCGCATCACTTGGCCACGAACCTGCTGATGCGGTTGATGATGCTGTGGGTGCTGGTCCTATTTCTGGTGACACTATCTGTTCTGGCGCCACCCCCACCGGCGGTAACATAAAGTTAAACTGCACCAACTGAGGATTGATAGAGTTGAGAATAAGGTATGAAGTAAGAATGAGTGCAAGTCCCGTAAGAGCATTCTGAATGCGTTCCTTTGCACCATTCTTAGCATCAGGAGAAACTCCTGATGCTACATACTGTGTACCTCCTACAATAGCCATAAGGATAGAGAGTGCCCCCCCGAGTGCAATAATGAGCTTGAGCATACCGGAGAGGT
>MNVN01000009.1 GCA_001871765.1 Candidatus Nomurabacteria bacterium CG1_02_43_90 | reverse complement strand
TTGCGCATCTTTATGGGAAACTTTTAGATTTTTAATAATGAGTGTACTCATGCTGTTTTTAGTATATTTTGTAATGCTTCATATCCCAAAAGTGCGCAGTTCACCCGCGAATGGCTGATGGCAACGCCAAGCATCGTATACATATCTCCTGGGGACAAGAGTTTGATCGCATCACGGTGCATTCCTTTTATTTTGTCCGTGAGCATTGAAATACCCGCCTGAGAAACAGCGCATCCATCCCCCTGAAATGCTACATCAATTGCATACCCCTGCTCATCAAAAACGATTTGCAGAGTGGCGCTATCCCCACACGAAACATTGCGTGCTTTTGCCTCAGCATGACCTCCTACAATCACCCGCTTATTATGTGGGTGGGTATTATGATCAAGAATATTTTCTTTATAGAGTTCTTCCATGCGACTACAATTTTTTGATTATAGCGTATTTTTAAGAGATTGACAAGTCACGTGATTAAGTGTACTATACGGGTCGAGTAAACATGAGGGAGATTGTCATGCAGAAACAGTTTTGGTTCTTTTTATTTCTTCTTTCGCTCATTCTTGAGCAAGAAAAGAAGGATGCCTTAAAAAAGAAATTTCCGAGAAAATTTCCGCGACAGGGGTTCAAAGTTTTAAACAAAAAAAATACGTCAGCACAGGACTTCGGTCAATCGACACAAGTAGTTTCCATCGCCCAAGGGTCGCATTCGCGACCTTTTTTTATTAACGACGTAAAGCGAGGAACATACAAAAGACTACTTTTGTATGTTCGAGCTGAGGAGTTAATATAGGTTTAATTCCTCACCGCTTGCGGTGAGGAAGTGTGAGTGAAGCGAACTCCTACAATACCCCGTCGGCTTGCCGAAGGGAACCTTTATTCCCCAAATACCTCTTTTGCTTTTCTAATTCCTTGCACGAGGAGACTGATATCCTTTTCGGTGTTGTATAAATAAAAGCTTGCGCGCGTAGTCGCGTTGACCCCCAGTGCGGTTGCCAACGGCATTGCACAGTGATGCCCCACTCGTACCGCAATATGCTCACGTCCCAAAATTTCCGCGATATCATGGGAATGGATACCTTCCACAGTGAATGAAACCGTGCCAACATTTTGTTCATGCGGTGCTGCGTAGACCGTAACCCCTGAGATTTCTGAAAGTTGCGTAATAGCTTTTTGTACTAAGATTTTTGAATATTTTTTAAGTTCCGAAACCTCAATTGTTTCTAAATAATCCACTGCAACACCGAGACCAATGACACCTGCAATGTTGGGTGTTCCTGCCTCAAAACGCTCCGGTATCCCCCGCCATGTTGCTTTTTCAGGTGTTACTTCATCAACGATACCCCCACCGTAAAACCCTGGCTCAAGTGTATCCAAAATTTCCTCTTTTCCCCATAGCACTCCTACCCCTGTTGGTCCACACATTTTATGTCCTGAAAAATAAAGAAAATCAACTCCGAGTTTCTCAACATCAAGAGGTAGGTGCCCCGCTGCTGCGGTTGCATCACAAATCACAAGAGCGCCGACTCTATGTGCCATCTCAGCGATACGAGCAACATCGTTAATTGTTCCGGTCACGTTTGATGCAAGAATTACGCTCACGAGTTTTACACGCGAAACAATGAGTCTCTCAGCTTCTTCGTAATCAAGGGTCACACTATTTTTTTTGAGGGGAACATGCTTTAAAACAAGTCCGTGGCGTTCTGCAACTTCTTGAAGAGGGATAAGGCTCGCATGGTGTTCCATGATTGTTGTGACCATTTCGTCTCCCCCATTCAATCGCCCAGAATGATTAAGCATAGCAATGAGCATATTTGACGATGCGGTCGCTCCTGCGGTAAAAATAATTTCTTGAGGATTTTTTGCGCCAATAAACCGCGCTACCTTTGTACGCGCTACCTCGTATGCTTCGCTCGCTGTTTCACTTTCTTTATACAGTCCACGATGCACATTTGCACGAAATGTTGTGTAGTAGGCATTCATCGCATCGAGTACCGCCTGTGGTGTCTGTGAAGTTGCTGCGCTGTCTAAATACACCAAATCTGGCGCATTGTTAAAAAGGGGAAAATCTTGCTTAATTGTTTGTGCATTGAATTGCATACGTATTTTCTTATAAATAAGACTCCTAGTAACTGCCTTTCCCCATCTCGAGTGTAATCAACTTGTTCAACTCTACTGCATACTCAAGCGGAAGCTCTTTAATAATCGGGTTTGCAAAACCGTTCACTGCCAAACGTACTGCTGCTGTTTCGCTAAAACCGCGCGTTTTTAAATAAAAAATCTCGTCATCCCCCACGCGTCCAATACGCGCCTCATGAGAAATCTCCACATCATTGTTTGCATTCTCTACTGCGGGAAATGCATTCGCATGAGATTCGTCATCAAGAAGGAGTGCGTCGCAGACCAGCGATGACGTAGTTCCGTGCGCACGCTTTGAAGTTTTAATAAGTCCACGATAGTTTGCCGTACCGCCATCTTTTGAAATTGATTTTGAAAAAATAGTAGAAGTGGTATGCGGAGCGAGATGAATAACTTTTGCCCCAGTGTCTTGTATTTGCCCTTTCCCGGCAATCACGAGGCCGAGGTTGTCCGCGCGGGCACCCTCCCCAAGGAGAACAGAAGAAGGATAGAGCATGGTGACTCCTGACCCCATGTTTCCATTCACCCATTTGATCTCTGCATCGCGATACACCAATGCGCGTTTGGTATTCAAATTGTAAGTATTCAGTGACCAGTTCTCGATGCTCACATATTTTGCTTTGGCTTCATTGTGTACAAAAATCTCCACACAACCTGCATGAAGCGATGATGCCTGATAGCGAGGTGCGGAACAACCCTCAATATAGGTAATCTCTGAACCCTCATCAGCGATAATGAGGGTATGTTCAAACTGCCCGCTCCGTTCACGGTTCATGCGAAAATACGCCTGCAAAGGCTGGTCTACTTTGACTCCTTTAGGGACATAAATAAAAGTACCACCACTCCAGACCGCAGCATGAAGCATAACAAATTTGTGATCAGTAATCGGTACACAATCGGTCATAAAATACTTTTTAACGAGATCGGGATACTTCTGTAAAGCAACGTCCATGTTTTCAAAAATCACTCCTTTTGCAGTTAAGCTTTCTTTGAGCCGATGGTATACCATACCTGAATCATACTGTGCGCCCACCCCTCCCAAGTACTCATGCTCCGCTTTTGGAATACCGAGTTTTTCAAAGGTATCGGTAATTTCTTGAGGAAGTTCATTCCAATTATCTTTTTCAGAAACACTAGGATCAACATAGTACACCATATTTTCGAGGTCGAGCCCCGCAAGACTCGGGCCATATTTAGGCATTGGCGCTTCTTCATACAAAGCAAAAGCCGCAAGGCGCTTTTCAAGCATCCACGCTGGTTCATTTTTTACCAATGAAATATGGCGCACAAGCGCCTCCGAGATTCCTCCCTTCTCCTGAGATTTTCCTTCTTGATCCATAATTATAATGGTAGCACAAATTTAGAGTATTGACAATGAATGTTTTTAAGGATACAACACTTCACGGTAATTACACGAGAGGTATAAACTATGGGTATTAGTCAGGAAATTTCACTAATAGTATCAAGTTGCGTCATTCATGGCGAGATGGAAAAAAGTATGGGGTTTCAGCTGCAAATATCTCGAGAGAAAATCTGGTCATGTGCGGTGACCGCTGTATGAAAAAAGGATTTGCAGAATTGGCACGATTTGCCTACGCAAAAACAAAAAAACGCCAAAAGTACAGGAACCTGTAGTACCCTCGCCTACACAAGGGATACTGCAATCAATACTCAAATACGGCACATAACCAAAAGGCGGGCACGCGAGTGTCCGCCTTTTTTCTTTGAATCCTTCTAATAATTCCGCAATTTATCTACCTTGTCATGCGCGCGAATCTTTTCAATTGCCTTCGCTTCAATTTGTCGGATACGTTCACGAGTTACCGCAAATTCACGTCCTACTTCCTCAAGGGTGTGGACAATGCCGTCAACAAGACCATGACGCATTTCAAGAATCTTGCGCTCTTTTTCAGAAAGGTCATCGAGAATCTCTTTGACTTGATCAGAGAGTATACGCTGTGCAGACTCCATATCAGGAGAAAGGATTTTGTCATCAGCAATAAACTCGCCCAACGTGGATTTATCATCATCGTCACCGATTGGCTTTTCGAGAGATACGGTGTCTTGGTCGATATTTTTTATATTGTAAATCTTCTCAACATCTAGCCCCATCTCCGTGGCAACTTCCTCAGGGAGCGGTTCACGACCAAGGTCTTGGCTCAAACGTCGTACCACCTGCTTGTACTTTGAAATCGTCTCTACCATATGCACAGGAATACGAATAGTGCGAGACTGGTCGGCAAGCGCACGCGTAATAGCTTGGCGAATCCACCATGTCGCATACGTTGAAAACTTATACCCTTTTTCCCACTCAAACTTTTCTACGGCCTTAAAGAGACCTAGGTTTCCTTCTTGAATAAGGTCAAGGAGTGTTAGATCAGCGCTACGTCCTACGTATTTTTTTGCAATAGATACCACGAGGCGGAGGTTCGCACGCGCCAAAAGATTTTTTCCTTCTTCATCTCCTTGCTGGATACGTTGTGCAAGCTCACGCTCTTCGCTTGCCGAGAGAAGGGGGTACTGCCCAATCTCTTTCAAATACATCTGAATGGAGTCATACGAAGAATCCCCACTCTTATAGGTATATTTTTTGCTTACCAACACCTCTTCTGGTTCGAGCTCAAGGAGTCCACCACTTTCCAAAATATCGACACCGGCATCACCCAATTTTTCATAAAGAGTATCGAGAAAAAGCACGTCCTGCTCAATCAAAGGAAATTCTTTAAGGATTTCATTGTACGTAATAAAACCACGCCCACGTCCTTTTAAAATGAGGTGTGTTGCTTTTTCTTCCCATCCAACGGTTCCTGCTGGTTTCCTATTTGGTTTTTTGGAAACAGCCTTACTTGCTACTACAACTTTCTTTTTGGTAACAACTTTTTTTGAAGGAACGGCTTTCTCTGTCCCGTGTTTTTTTGCAACAGTTTTCTTCGCCACTACTTTTTTGGGAAGAGGTTTTGTTGTTTTTTTAACAACCTTTACCGATGCTTTTTTAAGTACTTTTTTTACAGCACTCCGTGCCAATGGTTTTGTTGTTTTTGTGGCTTTCTTTGTAATTGTTTTCTTCGGCATAATTATAAAATATTTTTTGTTAGCGTGTGTAGTTCTTTTGAAATGCCTTGGCATGCTATCAGTATCTCTTCCGCACGTTGTAGGTTTCCCTCTTTTTCAGCTTGCTTAAGTTCTTCCATTTTCTTGGTAAACTTTTCGCGAAGTATTTCTTCTGCAAAACTTTGTAAAATCTCTTTTAGTTCGTCTTCGAATCGATCACTCCCTTGGAACCGTACCTCTGCCTCAAAGATCAGTTCATCATTATTAAGGACTTCCTCCTGAGGGGGTGAGCCCTCAAGAAGCTTTGCAAACTGAGCACGATATGACGCAATATCTGCAATACGTGGTTCCTTCATCCCCTCCTGCCAAAGAAATGCTCCTTCGAGAACGCGCGCAAGACGCGTAAGGCGTGCAAGAGGGATTGTTTTGTGCTCAAGTTTTTCGGTCTCACGGAGAACACCTACCATACGAGTTCGCTTTTTCACCTCGTCCCATACGGGATCTTCTTTTATTCTCATGAGCTCCGCAATCTTGCCCACAAAATGAGCTTGGTCAAGTGCCCCCCTTAAATGGAGAATGAACGGTATTACTATCTCCGAAATTTTTTCCCGAAGAATGTTTTTGTCAGCATACAGTTCTGGCAAAAGCTCGAGATAGAAATCAATAACATGTTTTGATTCTGCGATTACCTTCCTCCACAAAGCGGGGTCCTTGAGCACCATGTCTGCCGGATCGAGTCCTTGTGGCAGTGCTGCAATCCTCACACTCATCTCCTGATCAAGAGCCAGCTCTACGGCACGATGAGTAGCAGAGAGCCCTGCCTTATCTGCATCAAGCGCAAGAACAAGGTTTTTCGTAAACCGCTTGATCATTTCAAGATGTTCCGCAGTGAGTGCTGTCCCCGAAGAAGCAACCGTGTTATCAACCTCTGCCTGATGAGAGAGGATTAAATCCATTTGTCCTTCCACTAAGACGCACATATCAGCACGACGGATTGCATCCTTTGCTTGAGAAAAACCAAAGAGTGCACGCGACTTATGGAAAACTTCTGTTTCAGGACTATTTACATATTTTGCCGAAGCAGAAGCACCCAACGTTTTCCCCGCTTCTTCTTTTAATATCCGTCCTGAAAATGCAATAACCCTCCCCGAGCTATCCGTAATCGGGAACATTACCCTCCCTCGAAAACGATCATAGAATCCTTTTGGTGAACGGACGATGAGGCCCGCGCGTTCCATCACACTCTCTGGTATCCCCTTCTTCGCAAGAAAATCTCCAAGAGAGCGCCATTCATCAGGGGCAAATCCAACACGAAAATGCTTTACCATTTCATCGCTTACGCCACGTTTTTTAAGATAGTTTACTACTTCCGGGAACCGTGGCAAGACTGCTTCGTAAAACTTTGTAGCAAGGTCAAGAACATGATACACCGCTTCTCGCTCGTCACGTGCTCCTACTTTTTCACGGGTCAAAGTTACCCCCGCGCGATCAGCAAGTACCTTAAGGGCTCCTTGAAAATCAAGACCTTCAATTTCTTCAACAAACGAGATGACATCCCCTCCACGATTACACCCAAAGCAATGATATGTTTGACGGGCAGGTGAAATAAAGAACGATGGTGTCCGCTCATTATGAAACGGGCAACACGCTCTAAAGTTCCCTCCTGCTTTTTCAAGTTTGAGGTAACCCCCAGCAATATCAACAATATTGAGACGTAATTTTATTTCTTCGATGACTGAAGACATAATTAAGTTGAAAGGCTAAATCCAAAAGTAAGCACGAGCACGCTATTCCCGAGACCCCTCTTCTTTCTGAAGGTTAGGTCCTATAAACTACTTTCCTTCCTCCTCGCTCTCTCCGGGGAGCTCTGCTCTTCCGCGCTTTACTCCAAAGCCAGTACCAGCGGGAATAAGGTGCCCAATGATAACATTCTCCTTGAGACCACGAAGTGTGTCGACGCCACCTCGAATCGAAGTGTTAATGAGTACACGTGTCGTGTTTTCGAACGATGCTGCTGAAAGCCAACTCTTCGTAGTAAGAGCAACTTCAGAAATACCGAGCACTGCTCGATCAGCCTTTGCTTTTTCACCACCTTCTTCCTCAACGCGCGTATTCTCGAGAGTAAACTGACCTTGCTCAACAATATCTCCTTGGTTAAACGTCGTATCACCAGCATCTTTAATCTTGCGACGAGAGAACATCTGACGAATAATCACTTCAATGTGTTTACGCGAGATTGATGCTCCTTGGAGTTCGTAAATCTTCAGGACTTCAGTAATGATATAGTTCTCTGCTGCATCCTTGCCACCATACTGGAACACCTCTGCAATGTCTGCGGAACCGTTTGAAAGGAACTGACCTTTCGTAACAGCATCACCAACCTTAACAAAAGGTGAACGTTTCGCAGATGTTTCGTATTCGATTGCCTCTCCCTTCTTTTTACCTTCTCCTTCAGAAGGAAGAACCTTTATGGTCAAGTCCTTATCGCCACGAACTACGTCCATAACGACCCCATTTGTATGAGAGATGATTGCGAGAGATTTTGGCATACGGCGCTCAAAAATTTCTTCAACACGAGGGAGACCCATCGTAATATCACCACCAGCGGATGCAATACCTCCAGAATGGAACGTACGCATCGTAAGCTGTGTACCTGGTTCACCAATAGCTTGTGCTGCGATAATACCCACAGACTCACCAATTTCTACAAAGTGATTACGCCCAATATCGAGACCGTAACATTTTCGACAAATACCATGAATGGTTTTACAAGATAGCGGTGAGCGGACTATCGCTTCCGTGATACCACGTGCTTCTGCATCTTTTGCGTCTTGTTTGGACATCAAGTGTCCCTTCTTGTAGAGGACGGTGCCATCAGCAAGCACGAGATCCTGTACCAATACACGTCCCTTGAGGTTACGAGAGAGCGGAATATCAAATCCAACAAGGTTTTCCTTGTGAATCATCTTTCCTTCCTTGTCTCCACAATCTTCTTCGGTAATGATTGCATCCTGTGCAACATCTACGATACGACGGGTGAGGTATCCTGCCTTTGCAGTGTTGAGTGCCGTGTCTGCAAGTCCCTTACGTGAACCGTGCGTAGTAATAAAGTACTCTACAGGAGACAACCCTTCCTTACTCGATGGAATAATAGGGAAATCAATCGTACGACCTGCGGTGTTGATAATGAGTCCTGTCATACCTCCCATCTGAAGAATCTGTGAGATAGATCCGCGGGCGCCTGACTTTAACATGTCTTCTACTGAACCATTTTTGTCGAGTGTTCCCATCATAAACTTTTCAATCTCTGCACGCGCACCCTGCCAACATTCAATAGTACGGCGGTAGCGTTCATCCTCAGAAAGAAGTCCGTCATTAAATTCAGAACGAATTTCATCTGCCTCAATTTTTGCCTTTGCAATAATTCCTTTCTTTTCAGCAGGAATTTTAATTTCATCGATCCCCCATGTGATACCAGCGCTCGTAACATATTTGAATCCAAAGTCCTTCACCTTATCGAGGATTGCGGGGGTCGCATCAATACCATACGTATTGATGATTTCATCAATGATAGCCTCGAGCTCTTTCTGGGTAATTTCCTTGTTTACATACGCGAAGTCTGAAGGCAGAACACTATTGAAAAGTAGGCGACCTACCGTCGTAGTGAAAACTTTGCCATCAAATGTTGCGTACTTTTGATTCTCCGTTCCCATCACGCTAATCTTTGCGCGATAATCAACGACCCCAAAATCATGTGCCGTAATTGCGCTGTTTGGTGTTGGGAATATTTTCCCTTCTCCTTTTGCACCCTCAACAATCTTGGTCATCGAATAACAACCGAGAGGAATATCGAGTTTTGGCTTGACGATAGGATCACCGTTACCTGGCCCGAGCAAGTTTTTATTTGCGGCCATCAAGTTTTTCGCTTCTTCTTGCGCAGTGAGGGAGAGCGGTACATGAACTGCCATCTGGTCTCCATCAAAGTCTGCATTAAACGCAGCACAAACAAGTGGGTGTACCTGGATAGCGTTTCCTTCAATAAGGATAGGGTTGAAGGCCTGAATACCTAAACGATGCAACGTTGGTGCGCGGTTCAAGAGTACGTACTTTCCTTTAATCACTTCTTCAAGGATTGCCCATACTTCAGCAACACTATCATCGATAAGCTTGTTTGCTCCGCGGATATTATAGGCGAGTTCACGTTCGAGAATTTTTGAAACAATGAATGGGCGGAAGAGTTCAAGTGCCATATGCTTCGGCAAACCACACTGGTTGAGGTGTAACTTTGGACCCACCACAATTACTGAACGTCCAGAATAATCTACACGTTTTCCGAGGAGATTCTGACGGAAGAGCCCTTGCTTCCCTTTGAGGGTATCCGCAAGTGACTTCAAAGTGCGCTTCTGTGCTTGATTCATAGCAACTGACTGCACGCGACGAATAGAGTTGTCGATAAGTGAATCAACTGCTTCTTGAAGAATGCGTTTTTCGTTACGCAAAATAACATCAGGTGCGCCAATTTCCTTCAACTTTTTCAAACGATTGTTACGATTGATAACACGACGGTAAAGGTCGTTCAAATCTGACGTAGCGTGGCGACCACCTTCAAGGGCCACCATAGGGCGAAGTGCTGGAGGAATAATGGGGATAACCGTGAGGAACATCCATTCAGGGCGTACACCCGAACTAATCATGGATTTCACGATACCCAAACGCTTGTGCAATTTTACTCGCTCAACAGCGCCAGCTTTCTCAAGATCTCCTTGGAGTTTATCGCGGAATTTTACCAAATCAAGTTTCTTGAAAATGTTATAGATTGCCTCGGCACCGATACCTGCTTCAAACGCAGTACCATACTTGAATGCAAACTTATGGTATGCCATTTCGTCAAGAACTTTTCCTTCAACGAGCGACTCTAGCTCATGCTTGGTCGTCAAGAGTAATTCTTTCAATTTCTCTTTTCCTTTCTCATCAGTAAGATTTTTCGACTTATTCTTGTACTCTTGGTCGAGTTCTTTCATGAGACGATCACGCTCTGCAACGTTTACACTCGTAATAATATACCCTGCAAAGTAAATAACTTTCTCAAGATCCACAATCGGAAGGTTGAGGAGAAGTCCCATACGCGAAGGAATCGAACGGAGGTACCAAATGTGCGCAACGGGGGTTGCGAGCTCAATGTGTCCCATACGCTCACGACGCACAATAGAACGAGTGACTTCAACACCACACTTCTCACAAATAATATTCTTGTAGCGAATACGTTTGTATTTTCCACAGTAACATTCATAGTCCTTTTCTGGACCAAAGATACGTTCGTCAAAGAGGCCACCGCGTTCACTGCGTTGTGTACGATAGTTAATCGTTTCTGGTTTGGTTACTTCGCCATACGACCACTCCTTGATACGCTCTGGTGATGCAAGCTTGAGGAGAATCGCTTCAAAATTCTGTTGTTCACGTAATGTTTTCATCATAATGGTTAAGAATAATTAAGCTATTTAATATCTCCCTTATCGAGGAGTATTACGTCGAGTGAGAGCCCGCGGAGATAATTAAGGAGCACATTGAAGGATTCTGGAATATTGGTATTCAGCACATCATTTCCTTTTACGATTGCATCAAAGGCTTCTGAGCGTCCCGTAATGTCATCCGACTTTACGGTGAGCATTTCACGAAGTACGTGTGAAGCACCGTACCCTTCGAGCGCCCACACTTCCATTTCCCCAAAACGCTGTCCACCACCTTGTGCTTTACCGCCAAGTGGCTGTTGCGTGATAAGCGAGTACGGCCCGATTGAACGCATGTGAATTTTGTCTTCAACCATGTGGTTCAATTTCAAGATATACATATACCCTACTGCAATATCCTGATCATAGCTGTCACCCGTGCGTCCATCGAAAAGTTTCATCTTTCCATCTTCACGGAAACCTGCTTTTACCAACTCACCCTTGATCTCATCAACGGTTGCCCCCATGAATGGTGGTACGATTGCCTGATAATTCAAGGTGTATGCAGCAAGACCCAAATGAAGCTCGAGGATTTGCCCAAGGTTCATACGAGATGGCACACCAAGAGGGGTCAAGATTACATCTACCGGAGTACCGTCTGCCATATAAGGCATATCCTCCTCAGGAAGAATGACTGAAATAACACCCTTGTTTCCATGACGTCCTGCGAGCTTATCGCCGACAGAAATGTTGCGGACCTGTGCAACTTCAATATGAATGCGCTTGATTACACCACTTTCGAGATTGTCTCCTTTTTCACGAGAAAATACTTTGACACCAACCACGCGACCACGTTTTCCGTGTTCCATACGAAGTGAGGTATCTTTTACATCACGTGCTTTTTCTCCAAAGATAGAGCGGAGAAGGCGTTCTTCAGGAGTAAGCTCCTGCTCACCCTTAGGGGTAATCTTTCCTACCAAAATATCACCAGGGTGTACTTCGGCACCAATACGAATGATACCTTCCTCGTCAAGATCTTTGAGTTTCAACTCTCCTACATTAGGAATGTCATGAGTCGTGACTTCGGGCCCAAGTTTTGTGTCACGAACCGTTACCACAAATTCATCCATGTGGATAGACGTAAACTTACTGTTTTTTACCAAACGCTCAGAAAGAACGATTGCATCTTCGTAATTAGAACCACTCCACGTCATAAATGCAACGAGTGCGTTTTGTCCGAGTGCAATCTGTCCATTGTCTGAAGATGAGGTGTCTGCAAGTGTTGCACCTTTTGATACCTTATCCCCGACGTTCACAATAGGGCGCTGGTGGAACGTAGTGAAACCATTCGTTCGAGAAAAATTAACAAGCTTGTATTCATGTTCTTTGTTTTTCTCATCTTTCAAAACAATCTTCTTTGCATCCGAGTGTGTGATCGTACCATCTGCATCTGCGATAACGAGGCGACCCGTATCACGTGCTGCTTGTTCTTCAATACCTGTTGCAACAAGAGGTGCTTCAGGAACAACACAAGGAATTGATTGTTTCTGCATGTTAGATCCCATGAGTGCGCGGTTTGCCGCATTGTGCTCAAGGAAGGGCACCATAGAAGTTGCGACAGAAAAGGCTTGGTTTGCCGCGATGTCCATGTAGTGCACACTTGCGCGATCAACGAGCTCAGGGTGTCCTGCGCGACGTACTTCAACTTTTTCTTCCACAATCTGATCGCCATCCATTTTAAGACTTGCGTGCGCAATGTTGTATTGCTCTTCTTCAAGGGCGTCCATGTATACAATCTCCTTGGTGATTTTCCCGTCTTTTACTTTTACATACGGTGCTTCGATCATACCGAAGTCATTGATGCGGGCGTAACAAGAAAGGTGAAGGATCAAACCAATATTTGGACCTTCAGGGGTGTGAATAGGACAAAGGCGTCCGTAGTGAGAAGGGTGCACATCACGAACTTCAACACCGGCGCGCTCACGCGTAAGACCTCCTGGTCCTAATGCTGAAAAGGTACGAAGGATTTCAATTTCTGAAAGCACATTGTACTGTGACATGAACTGCGAGAGCTGGTTCGTTGCGAAAAATTCCTTGAGACGTGCCTGAAGGGGGCGGGGGCTGATGAACTGTACTGGCAAAGTTGCATCGGTATCAATCGTTGACATTCTGTCTTGAATGTTACGCTTCATTTGTGTCATACCCACGCGAATTTTCTGTTGGAGCATTTCACCAACCGAACGAATGCGACGTGAACCCAAGTGGTCAATATCATCAGGAAGTGAATGAGGGTTGCCGTTCAATTTCATAACATGTGACACAATCGTAGCTACATCGGTTGCGTCAACAGTACGGCGTGCAATATCCGTCTTTTCAAGACCTTTTCCAAAGCGTTTATTAAACTTGAAGCGACCTACTTCTGAAAGATCGTACTTCTCTTTTGCAAAAATAGAATTCACAAAACCGCGAGCATTTTCAGGAGTTGCGAGATCTCCATCACGAAGCTTCTTGTGAATTTCTACGAATGACTCATCCGGCGTTTTTGCAGTATCCTTAGCAAGCGTTATCTCAATTGCTTTCTTTGCAACTTCATCTTGAGCAAAGAGGCTTAAGATTGCATCGTTGTTCTCGATACCAAGCGCACGCAAAAGAACCGTAACGGGGAATTTACGCTTTTTGTCGATACGTACATAAATAGCACCATCAGGATCAGACTCTATTTCCACCCATGCGCCACGGCCTGGAATGATCTTTGCGCCAAAATAGCGTTTCCCTTTGAGTTCTTCTACCGTAAATGAAACTCCAAAAGAACGAGAGATCTGAGGAACAACTACGCGCTCAACACCGTTCACGATAAAGGTACCGTGCGAGGTCATCATGGGAAAATCTGCCATGAAGATTTCCTGTTCTTTTTCCCCCTTAAATGTTTTGTTGACGAGTTTTACGCGCGCCTTAAGAGGTGCTTCGTAGGAGAGTTTATTTTCTTTTGCAAAATACTCATCATATTTTGGTTTTGAAAGTTCGATGCCTACAAATTCGAGACTAAACTTTTTCCCTGAATAATCTTCGATGGGTGAAAATTCTTTAAATGTTTCTTTAAGACCTGTTTCGAGAAGCCATTCATATGACTTCAAGTGTGTCTCCACAAGATTAGGTAACGGCACGAGCGCCTTTTTGTAGCGCGCAAAATATTTCTTCTCTCGCATAGAAATAGGATATGTATTATGATTTCTCGTTTACGAATACCCGTAGACGACAAAAAGCAAAAAGGCAAGTGAAATACCACCTTTTTGTTGTATCGAGGGTTTTAGTAAACCAGACCTTGTAAAATTGTAGCTACGGCGTCAAAAACGCAATCAAATTACCGTTAAAAAGAGTATACCAGACTAGGAAATTGTGTCAATGTGAATTTGGGCCTTATTCTGCTGTTTTCTTCAGATATACTCTGATATATGCCATTCATACCAGGTGTATATCCAAGCTTCTCGAACAGGTAATGCTTTTCATCTGGTCTTTGTTCTATAGGCCTTCTCACTCCTCGCGTCAGAGTCAAGACCCCGATGTAATCCCTTTCATGCAACTTGTATTCAATCACTTCATTTAGATTAAAATCAATAATGGTTCTCACCTCAGGATTCAACTGAATTAACCTATAGCGAGACTCATCTTGAGGTATCGCCACCAAGAGGGCTATTGGGCAGAGTGATTTAATGATACCCATTTTCTTCCTCAGCTCTTTCTCGTCTGGCAAATTTAATACTACCCCTTGTGGGAAATGGGGACAGCCACCATTCTTTTGAGTTTTGTGTGTTTTAATATTTTAGTAGAGATTACTGTGAGTATCTATATCAATCAAACGCACGGTATCCTCATCATATTGTTCATAAAGAATGCGATAATCCGCTGTTATATTGATGCTTCGATACTGCTTCTTCTCACGATGAAGTTGATGATTATTAAGAACTACTGCAAAAGGATTACTGACAAAAATAATAAGTTTCGAAGAAAGAGCCTTTTGAACCACCAGAGGAAGTTTTGCAACTTTCTTTTCAAATTTTTTCCCTGGTATTATTTTCATACCGAGGGCTTCAAATGCTTTAGGAGGTCATCTGCATTTGTAAATACTTTTTGATTTTTTATATTTGCATCCATTTCGGAGCTTATAGCGAGAAGCTCCTTAAATTTCTTTGGAGAAAGTTGAGGCTCCATGGAAAGGCTAATGCTTCGGTCTCTCACAAACTGACGCAGATACGCGTTTATTACGGTGGTCAAAGGCACACCAAGCTCCTTGGCGACACGCGAGGCCTCATCTTTAAGCGTCTTATCGGTCTTTAAAAGTATTGTCGTATTCATATACCAAAGTATATATAATGGTATATTTTTGTCAAATACATACCCCTTTCAGGAACTTCCTACTTTCCACCTTTCCCTTGTGCCTTTGCACGCCACTCCTCAATCTTTTTGTGGTCACCACCGAGAAGCACTTTGGGGACGCGGTATTTTTTACCCTTCCATTCAAGGACTTCTGGGCGGGTATACATTTCAGGCGACGCGGTGCGTTCTTCTTCGAGAGATTCAAGTTTACCGAGAACACCTTCGATTTGGCGAGCACATGCGTCCACTACCACCATCGCGGGCACTTCCCCACCCGTCAAAACAAATGGCCCCACTGACACAATGTCTCCTTTGAAAATTTTATGCACGCGCGCATCAATACCTTCGTAACGCCCCGCGATAAGAATGATGTCAGTGTATTTTTTTACCAACCCTTTTGCATACTCATTCGTAAATTGTTTTCCACTTGGCGCAAAGTGCATTACTTTTATTTTCGAATTCTTTTTCTTCGCAATACTCTTTGCAATTTTCTCAAGGGTACGGAGAAGTGGCTCAGCTGTCATCACCATACCGGGACCACCTGCATACGGACGGTCATCTACCTTGCCCCACTTGTTGCCCGCAAGTTCACGTGGATCGTAGTAAGAGACAGCGATATGCTTACTCTCTTGTGCACGCCCAAGAATCGACGCGTCCATATAGGGGCGCACAGCTTCTGGGAAAATAGTGACGACATGGAAACGAATCATAGGGGAAAATAGGGGTAACCTCGTGAGCTATGCACTGAGCGCTTCTATCACCTCATCTACAGATTTTAGAACAACGGTCTTTTTACTTCCGTCTGGCTCATTGATTTTCAAATTTACCCGAGCGTTATTTTTCATCCCCACCACACGAAGGAGCGTACGGATTGCTTTTGCCGTATTGCCATCACGCCCAATAATTTTACCCATATCGCCTGGATTTACATCGAGGGTAATAAGGACGCCCATTTCATCGACAACACGATTTACTTTTACATCACTAGGGTGATCGACGAGTGCTTTTACTACATATTCAAGGAATGCTACATCTGCTTCTTGGTGGGACATATTTGTATTTCGGTAATTAATTGCTAAATGCAAGCATTGAAGAGCCTGCTCACTCTAAGCTGCTAGTTTGTATTCTACTATAATTTAAACTAAAAAAACACCTACAGAGGTAGGTGTTTTTTTAGAATGAAATTTATGCGGCTACCTCAACTGCTGGTTTTTCCTCAGCGACAGGAGCTTCAGGAACTACTTCAGTTGCAACTTCTGCAACAACTTCTGCAACAGGCGCTACTGCTTCTGCTACCTTTGGTGCTTCTGCAACAACAGGTGCTTCTTTTACAATAGGAGTTTTCTTCCCAAGTACATTTACTTTCTTACCCGTTACTGCCTTCAGGTCTACGAGAAGATTGTGTACGGTACCCGATGCTTTTGCTCCTACTGAAAGCCAATACTTCGCACGTTCGGTATTGATAACAGGCTTGCCATGACGTGCATTATAAGAACCGAGGTTCTCCACCACGTTCCCCGTCTTTGGCTTTAACTTTGAATCCGCGACGATAACACGGAATGATGGGTCATTCTTGCGCCCTACACGTTGTAATCTAATGTTTAACATGAGGAGCATCTTATCAAATAGGACAAAAATAGTCAAATAAAAACCGGCAAGCAACATTTTTGTTGCTTGCCGGTTTTTATTTGACTATTTTTGTGCTATCGTAAAGACCATATGACTGAACAAAAAAACTCGGGGAGCAATACCATTGAAGGCGTTATTACGACCACCGCAAAAGGACTCGGCTTTGTCTCTCTTGGCGAAGACAGCCCGCGCGAAGAAGACATTCGCATTGAAGCAGGGTTTTTGAACACCGCACTCCCCAAAGACCGTGTGAAGGTTGTCCTCCACCCCAAGATAGAGGGGATGCAACAGACGGGTGAAGTCGTTGAGATTATTGCGCGCGCAAAAATAAACTTCGTTGGCACAATCGAGGAAGACAGTGCAACATTCCTTATCCCTCAAGATACGCGCATCTATGTTGACTTCCTTATCCCCAATCCTCCCCATGGCGAAAAACTTGCCGGCAAAAAAGCACTTGTACACCTTTCTGTATGGGACGACGTCAAGAAAAATCCGACTGCGGAAATTATTGAAATACTTGGTGATGCTGGCGACAACGAAACAGAGATTCGAGCTATTGTCCTCGACAAAGGACTTGCTATGGAACTCCCCGAAGCTATCCACCGCGAAGCAGACGAGCTCAAGAAAAATTCACCTGCCTTCATCGCGGAAGAAGCAAAGAAACGACGTGACTTCCGCGAAGTAGCAACCTTTACCATCGACCCTATTGATGCAAAAGATTTTGACGATGCCATCTCCGTACAAACACTTGCAAATGGTGATATTGAAATCGGTGTCCATATTGCAGATGTGTCTGCCTATGTAAAACCTCATGCGGCCATTGACGAAGAAGCACGCAAGCGTGCAACCTCAATCTACCTCGTGGACCGCGTGATCCCCATGTTCCCTGAAGTCCTCTCCAATGACCTCTGTTCTTTGAATCAAGGCGAAGACAAACTTGTCTTTTCTGCCGTGTTCACCTTTGACGCGGGGGTGTTTAAAAATCCAGCCACAAAAGTAGTGCCAAAAGATTCATGGTTTGGACGCGCGATCATTCACTCCAATAAACGTTTCAACTACGAAGAGGCACAAGCCGTCCTCGATGTAGGCACGGGAATTTTCTATGACGAGCTCAATATATTGAACGTCATTGCAAAGAAACTTGAAATACAGAAAAAAGCAGAGGGAGCAATTTCCTTTGAACATGAAGAAGTGCGTTTCGAGCTTGATGAAAACAAAAAGCCTGTGCGTGTTTACAAAAAAACATTCCAAGACACCAACAAGCTTGTGGAAGAGTTTATGCTTCTCGCCAACAAAAAAGTTGCCGAGTATGTTTCTGAAGTACTTGAAAAAAGTTCGAGCAACGAACATGGGAAACATCCTGATGATATCTTTGTCTACCGCGTGCACGACGAACCAAAACCTGAACGCCTTGAAGCACTCAAAAAGTTTCTTGCCAGTGTTGGGTACCAGCTCCCCGTCAACGAAGGACGTGTCTCTCCCCACGACCTCAACGCACTTTTAGATAAGATAAAGGGTACCCCTGAAGAAATTATGCTCTCCACGGCAACCATCCGGACCATGGCAAAAGCAGTCTATACCACCAAAAACATCGGGCACTTCGGACTCGCCTTTGAGCACTACACACATTTCACTTCCCCTATTCGTCGCTATCCTGACGTCATGGTACACCGCCTTCTTGGGCATTACCTCACGCATGAACCCGTAACGAGAGAAGAGATGCAGGACTACCGTGCACTCACGATTCACTCTTCAGAAATGGAAAAGCTCGCCGCCGATGCTGAACGTGCTTCAATCAAATTCAAGCAAGCAGAATATATGAGCGAACGAGTAGGAAAAGAATTCACCGGTGTTATTTCTGGTGTTGCTGAATGGGGTGTCTTTGTGGAAGAAGACGAAACAAAATGCGAAGGACTCATTCGTATTAGCGACCTTGGTAACGACTACTATGTTTTTGAAAAAGAAAATTATCGCATCATTGGGAAACAATCCCGCAAACGCTTTACCTTAGGCGACAAACTAAAATTCCGCGTGAAATCAGTAGACCTCGAACGAAAGAGTATTGATTATGAGTTGGTGGATTAACAACTAAAACCCCCATGAGGATTAGTCCTCATGGGGGTTTTAGTTGGTCCGACATCTACTTCGCCAACGCCTCCGCATCCTCAAACTTAATCGAGAGGAGTTTTGAGACAGCGTCCGAGCCCATCGTAACCCCGTAGATAATTCCAGCGCGAGACATTGTTTCGCGATTGTGCGTAATAACAATAAGCTGAGAATATTTGGAAAGGGTTGCGACCATATCGCCATACTTCCTTGAATTTGCTTCATCAAGCGCCGCATCGGTTTCATCAAGGACGAGAAACGGTGGTGGGTTGACCTGCGACACGGCAAAAATAAGTGCGATAGAGGTAAGTGCACGTTCGCCACCCGACAGCATCTGCAGTCCACGGATTTTTTTGTGAGGCAACGAAATAGAGACTTCAATTCCCTCTTCCGCCTCCTCTTCTTCAATCTCCTCAGGGTTTTCAATAATTTCTGTATCTGACCGCTTTCTCTTTTTTTCTACCGCAACTTCAAGAGAAGCCGTACCGCCTCCAAACATCAGTGCAAAAAATTCGCCAAACTGTTTGTTAATTTTTATAATCCCTTCTTTAAATTGTTCGCCCAGTTTTCCCTCCAATTCGCGACAGAGATCTCGGAGTGACTCGGCGCTCTTTGCCAAATCTTCAAGTTCGCGCGCAAGGAAACTATCACGCTCCACTGCCTCCTCGTACTCACGCAAAATTTCTTCACCCGAACCGCCCCCCATTGCATCTTCGAGTCGTATCTTCAATCGCTCAATCTTCTTGCGACGCGCTTCTTGCTCGGCGCGCGACTCGGCAAGTGCCAACTCCACATCAATCGCTACATTTGCATACTCAAGAATCGTTCGCCCTACGAGAATACTTCCCTCCCGTAATTCCTCACGAAATGCTACTTCATCACGCGTGAAATTTTCAATATGTTCATGCACCATCCCTAAGCGAAGGGTAAGTTCTTGTTTCTTTGAACGTAGTTCAAATGACGCGCGCTCGGCATCTGTCGTTTCTGTACGCTTTGTTTCTATTGCACGCTCCAGCTCGTGCATGCGTGCCTCAAATGCCTCCAGTGAACCCTCAAGACCCTTCTGGGCTTGCATAAGTGAAGCACACTCAGTACGCAACCCCTCTAATTCATGAAGAGACTCTTCTTTGTGCGCCGAGCCCGTATCGGTACCACGAATATGCTCAAGGAACTGCCCCACGCGTCCACGCAAAGAACTCACCACTCCTTTAATATACAAATAGTCCTCACTTGATTCGGCATAGCCAAGCTCGTCATACAATCCTTGTGCCAAGTTTTCCGCCTCCTCCGCAGAAACTGTTTTCTCGTGTGCTTCCACTGGCGCCTGCAAACGACGTTCCTCATATTCAATCATTCCTTCAAGGCGGCCGATCTTTCTTCCCAAGTCATCTCGTTCGCGACGCACCGCACCCATTTCAGAACGCACTTGTACCAACTCCGCCACCTCGGCACTATCCTTCGTCTGGACCCCACGCAAGCTATCGGCATACGCAAGAGCTTCGTTTGCCTCGTGGAGCTCATTCTCAAGTGTTCCTTTTTCTGAATGTAGTTTTTCACGCATATGTTTAATATACGTTTCCTCGCGAGTTAGATAGTCGCCGTACAAAAGTGCAAGCTCATCTCGCAAAGCGCGCGCCTGCTCCACCTTTTCCACCTGCTTTTTTAAAAAATTAATATGCGGTGCAATCTCACGACGAAGTGATTCCGTCTGACGCATATTTTCTTCTGTCTTCAAAAGTTTCTTTTCGCTCTCACTAATTTTCCAATGATAGACTTTGAGTCCGAGTGCGTCCTCAACCATTGCACGGCGGTCCTTGGGTGAAGAATTCAAAATACGGTCTGCTTCACCTTGTGAAATAATGTGGTGTCCCGATGCACCAATATGCACCGAAGCAAGGAGCTCAATCACATCCTTCAAACGCACCGATGAATCATTGATAAAATACTCACTCGACGCATCACGATGGATTTCGCGTGCAACCGCCACTTCATCATAATCCACAGGGAAGATGCGATCCTTGTTTTCAAAGGTAATAGTTACGCGTGCACGATTTTGCCGTTCAGAAGTTTTTGAACCATTAAAGATGAGGTCCTCGGTACGCTTGCCACGCATACTCTTGAGCGACTGCTCACCGAGTACAAAACGGAGTGCCTCCGCCACATTGGACTTACCCGATCCATTCGGTCCTACAATAGCAGAAATAGGCACCCCAAACTCGAGCGTGCTCTTTTTTGCAAACGACTTAAATCCAGAAATTTCGAGACTCTTTACGCGCATTATCCATTTAGTTTAGCATATTAAACGAGTTTATAAAGTGGAGAGTTAAAAGTTTGTAACGTGAGTACGAGGAACGTCTTTTGTGTGTTTCCTTGCACAACGTCAAGCGCACGAGACCTTCGGTCTCGTGCGCTTGTATTTCGTATCGAAAATAAACTATCAACTATTTCTTCACCCACCCCTTCACCTTCAACCCCTCGGCTGCCGCATTTTGCTCTGCTTCTTGTTTTGATTTACCCTTTCCTTCTGCAACAAACTCAGCCCCCAAAAATACCCCAACCACAAAATCCTTGTCATGATCAGGACCCTCTTCACGCACCACCTTGTACGACGGAGTAATACTTACCTGCTCCTGTGCTTCTTCTTGGAAGAAACTCTTCGCATCGCGCCATAATTCTTTCCTTACAATTTCTTCCGTCTTGCAAAGCAAGTGCGTTTTCAAAAACATATCCGTCGTGGCATATCCTTGATCAAGATAAATCGCGCCAATCAATCCCTCAAATGCATTCGCGAGAATAATCTGGCGTGCTTTGGTTCCTTTGTCTTTTGCTTCCCCTTTTGAAAGGAGCATAAACTCCTCCATATCAAGATCGATAGCAAGATCACTACAGGTCACGGCATTTACCAATGCTGCGCGATAGCTCGTAAGGTCCCCTTCAGTCGCCTGTGGGTATTTTTTGTATAAAAAATCAGTTACCGAAAGCTCAAGCACCGCATCGCCAAGGAACTCTAAGCGTTCATTGTGCGCAAGTCCACGCTCTTTTGTTTCGTTGATGTACGAACGATGCGTAAACGCCTCACGAAGAACCGCGCGGTCACGAAAATGCACCCCTATTTTTTCTTCAAATGCTCCAAACTTTTCCATAATTTTATTATTAAGCGTAGCAAGATTAGAAAATTATGGACCCCGTTAAATAATTTCTTTAAAAATCCCTGTTCTACAGGATTTAACTGGGGTAATAATCACCCAATACCACGTTGCTTTATTTGTTATCTTACTGTTAAGTATTTTACTTGCTTACTTCACCTCACCGTCCTTCTTTTCCAAAAGTATTGTAACTGCCTTTGTAAACAAAGGAATCATATCGTCATACAAATTCAAATCGAGGATATCCGCAAGCTTGAACCACTGCGTATCATCAAGTCCGCCTTTCTCTTCTTTGAGCTTAAGCGCTTGGTATGGTGCCTCTGCTAAAAAATAATGCACATGCTTTCGCATTTTTCCATTTTCAGGATGGGAAGCAGTATACTCATTTTCTCCTAGTTTTTCTTTTATCACAATATCTACACCAATCTCCTCTTTCACTTTGCGTATTGTCCCTGTTTCCACATCCTCACCTTCCCCAATTTTTCCTTTTGAAAGCGTCCAGTGGCCAAAAATATCATGCACGAGTGCGAGATACACGTCCTCTCCTTCGCGCGCATACACCACCGCACCCCCGAGATTTAGAACAGGGAGTTTCGAAATATCAATCGTCTCATGGGGAGACTTCTTCTTCGTTACTTCATCCTTCCCTGGTTCGCCAAGCTCTTTGTAAACAGCACCAAGGACACCGTTGATAAAACGACTACTTGTTTCACCACCATAGCTCTTAGCAAGTTCAATAGCCTCATTGATAGCAACCTTTGCAGGTACTTGTCCGCGATCCTCAAAGAGAAGTTCAAAAAGACCGATGCGGAGCACATTCCTATCGACAAGTGCAATCTTATCAATTGGCCAATCGGGAGCTGCTTTTTCAATCACATCATCAAGACTTGCGCGTTTTTCGAGTATACCTAAAAGAAGCGTGCGCATAAAAGATATGTCGTGCACACCAGGAGCAAACTCTTCCGCGTTGCGCGCGAGTGCCTGCTCAATCTCGAGATCAGTCATACTACCTCCACGGAAATCCCACTCATAGAGTGTTTGCATTACAATACTTCTTGAAAGGTGCCTGTTTGCCATAAAGTTAAAAGTACAAAAAATTACCCAACAAACAATATAAAAAAACAAAAAACAAAGAAACTGGCAGTTATGCAGTCTTCTTCGCTTTTCTTGTATCTTTCTTGGTGTTTGCTTTTACCAAAGAAAGTACTGTTTTCCCGCGGTAGGTACCGCAGTTCTTGCATGCCTGATGGCGCATGTGGAGCGCCTCACACTTTACACACTTTGAAAGACGGATCTCCTCAAGAGCGTGGTGTGAACGGCGATTTGCCGTGTGGGCACGAGTATGTCTCATTCGTATTACCATAGTTCTGCTAGCATACCAAAAGGCGTAAAAAAAAACAAGGGCAACTCGTTTGAGTCACCCTTGTGTGTGCGGTTTTCTTTAAACCGCACCAAGCATCCTACGCAACCTTGCCCTTGCTCTCCCCTCAGAAAATCCATGTATTGTGTTCTCGTGGATACGGAGGAACCCTTGCTCAAAACCCGCTTGAAGTTGGAGACGGGTTATTTTCTCGTCAATAACCTTCTGGATTTTACCGCCATGAGTACAGATCCATATAGCAAATATATTTTTACTTTTCTTACGAATCTGGACAATACACTTGCCATGACCATTCACATCTCCCGCAAAGGTTATTTCTAAAAGTGGGCACTTCTGTGTCCCACATTCAGTTATCCCTACTATACTTACCATATAACCCCTCCTTATTCTTTATTTATCGAAACTACATACCGATTTACATTATACCATAAAAAAACTTTTTACACAACATTTTCTCAAATCCATATTATTCTAATGAGAAAAACCAACGTGCAGATCATAGCGGTGGCGGTATTTTCCACCCTCTATCGCCATTAATTCCTCGTGTGTACCTGACTCCACAATTTTACCACCCTCAAGAACAAGAATTCTATCTGCACGGCGTACCGTGCTCAGACGATGTGCGATAACGAACGTGGTACGCCCTTGCATTACTCGATCAAGTGCCTCGGTAACATATTTCTCCGTTTCACTATCGAGCGCGCTCGTTGGTTCATCGAGAATAAGGATTTTTGGATTGCGTAGTACCGCGCGGGCAATAGCAATGCGTTGTTTTTGCCCCACCGAAAGCTTAATACCTCGCTCTCCCACTACCTGTGCATATTTTTTAGGGAAGCCTTCAATAAATTTGTCTGCATGAGCGACCTCTGCGGCTCTTTTTATATCTATATCTTTTGCCCCAAGAGAACCGTACATGATATTCATTTTTACCGTATCGTGAAAAAGTGCAATTTCTTGGGGAACAATAGCAATATTTTTGCGCAGGAACCTGAGGTTGATTTTCTTTGTTGAATTCCCGTCTACGGTGACCTTTCCTGCTGTGGGAAAATAGTACCCAGAGATAAGGTCAATGAGTGTAGACTTGCCTGATCCAGACTCCCCAACAAGTGCAACCATCTCCCCTGGTTTCGTCTCAAACGAGATACCGCTCAAAACCTTTTCTCCTTTTTTGTAGCCGAATGAGACATTGTCGAATTTGATAGCGCCACGGAAGTCAAAATCTTTTACGGCCCCAACAGGTGTGTAGTCCTCAGGCTTCTCTACCAAAATCTTTTCCGCGCGCTCAAGCGCCACGAGACCATTCTGAAGCGTTTGCCAATTTTGCCCCAAAACAACAAAGGGGCCGAAGATAAGGGCCGTATACCCATTAAACGCAAGTAGTTCTCCTATAGTCATCGTGCCTGCGTGAATTAGATATACAGAGGAAACGAGGACTACTATTTGAGTACTCACCACAATGACCCGTTGCGAAAAACCAATATTCGACCAAATAATATTGATCAGGACATTAAATTTAAAAGCCTGGGTGAACTTAGCTTGAATTTTCTTTTCTTGATAATCTTCATTTCCAAATTGCTTTACAGAAATAATATTACTTGACGATTCATCCATTTCACGAAAACTGTTTCCCCATGCTTTGTGCATACGGCGTTGGAGAGGTATAGCCCGCGGGACCATTTTAAAAAGTGACAAGACATAAACAAAAATACCCAACAAGAGAATGGGTGCAAGGCTACTATTCATAAAGAAAGCAAATCCTATCCCTATCGCAATACTTAAAAATTGCGGGGCAAGATAAATAACGATTCTTCCTGAAATAGAGTCCACTGCATTTCCGGCCCTATTCAAAGTACTAAATACTTCTCCAGCCTTTGCATCCTTATGGAAAGAGAGCGGAAGGGAAAGTAATACTCTTTGTGCCATAATCCAATAGTCAATATATAATCTATTGGAGATATAATTTGACATCCTTTCGTTCGTCCAGTCAGTACCTATCGCCACGAGCTGGGCAATTCCCCAAATAGACAACAGAAACACCCATGCGGAAACAGCAAAAAAAGTCCCTGCAAAAACCGTATATTGTTGCACAATAGAATCCAACAACTTCCCCATCACATAGGGAACAGATCCATTGGCGAGCGCGGAAAACACACCAAGTACCGAGAGTATGATGAGGTCTTTTCGATATAGCGACAAATATTTCCAAAGTATTTTGAAACCTTTGCTATTTTCCTTGCGCTTTTTTAACATTACTCAATGTTATCATAGCCAATCAATATTAGTAAGTTTTGTTGAGTCACCCTAACTATAGACGTATATATACGTCTATAGTTAGGGTTCTGTCCTAATTCAGAACCCTTTCAAGAAACTCTTCCGGTGATGTAGGGTAATGCCATACTTTTTGATTGCATCGTAGTGTGTGCGGGTACCATAGCCCTTATGTTGTTCAAAGCCATATTGTGGAAACTTTTTTGCGAGTGAGACCATACGTTTATCACGCGCAACTTTTGCGACAATCGAGGCGAGGGCGATACTCACCTCTTTTTCGTCACCCTTGATAATCGTTGTTTGGTTTTTATAATGCATAGGCGCATGGAGTCCCCCGTCGAGTAAGACTTTCACTTCGTCTGTTGTCCAACGACCGCCCCTAGGTGACTCCTCTACTGCTTGGAGAGCGTGCGCAAGCGCGGTACGCAGTGCATAGGAAAGCCCTTTTTTATCAACCACACCTGATGACACAAAAGCGACAGCAAAATCAAGCCATCCTTCCTTTTGTGCCTGCTTTATTTTTACCACCCATTCCTCGCGCGCCTTTGGAGAAAGTTTTTTAGAATCGCGAAGTCCATCAAACCACCCCTCTTTTGTTTTTGATCTTATCCATTCCTTTTCTAACTTAACAGCCCCCACCGCCACCGGTCCCGCAAGTGGTCCCCTACCCACTTCGTCGATGCCGATGATAGACAAATACCGCTCTTTTTTCATAGAGCTATTATAGCAAGTTCTGCTCCCAAAAAATATTTTTGAGCCATGCGCAACAATCTGCTATACTCGAGGAATATGGAAACGCGAACACCCTCATTCATTCACCTCCACACTCACTCTCACTATTCCCTCCTCGACGGTCTTTCAAAAATAGATGAAATGGTTGCACTCGCCAAAAAAAGTTGCATGGGGGCAATAGGGCTTACGGACCACGGCAACATGTACGGCGCGATTGAGTTTTATAAAAAGTGCAAAGCGAATGACATTAAACCCATCATTGGGGTTGAAGCCTATGTAACCAGCGGGTCACGCCACGACAAACGCCCAGGGATTGACACCGAGCGTTTCCACCTCACCCTTCTCGCAAAAAACGAACAAGGATACAAAAATCTGATGCGCCTCGTAACCATCGCCAACCTCGAAGGCTATTACTACAAACCACGTATGGATAAAGAAATTCTACGTCAATATAGCGAAGGTATCATCTGCCTTTCGGGGTGCTTTGGGGGCGAATTCTCTCGTGCCATTAGACGCAACGACCTGGATGACGCACGCAAGGTTGCGCGCGAACACCAAGATATTTTCGGTAAAGAAAATTACTATCTTGAAATCATGCATCATCCCGGTGTTGAAAATATCGAGACCGTGCGCGCACACATTGTTGCCCTCAGCAAAGAGCTCGACATCCCTCTGGTTGCCACACAAGACTCACACTACCTCCATCTCGACGACCAAGATGCGCATGAAACCCTCCTCGCTATTCAAACCAATGGCGACCTAAACGATGAAAATCGCTTCTCGATGAAGTCAGACTTCTTCAATTTTATTGACACTGAAACAGCGCTCGAGTATTTCAAAGACACCCCCGAGGCAGTTTGGAATACACAAAAGATAGCCGACCGATGTGATATTACGCTCGACCTCGGTAAATGGCTTTTCCCTGATTTCAAAATTCCTGAAGGAACCACGTATGACTCCGAACTTCGTCGTCTCGTCTACGAAGGTATCACAATGCGCGACCTCAGCAAAGATGATACCGCAGTCATTGATCGTATCGAATACGAACTCAAGGTTATTCGTGACAAAGGCTATTCTCCATACTTCCTCGTAGTGGGTGATCTCCTTCGTTTCGCTCGTGAGAATGGGATCCTGACCAACGTCCGCGGATCCGTTGCTGGATCTATCACGACCTATCTCCTGGGTATTACCGCCGTGAACCCGCTCGAGTATAACCTCCCTTTTGAACGATTCCTCAACCCTGAACGCCCCAGTGCCCCTGATATCGATATGGATTATGCCGACAACCGTCGTGACGAAGTAATCGCGTACGCACGAGAAAAGTATGGTGATGATCACGTAGCCCAAATTGGTACCTTTGGTACGATGATGGCGCGCGGTGCGGTGCGTGATGTGGCGCGCGCCCTTGGGCACCCTTATGCTATTGGCGACCGTATTTCACGACTCATCCCTGAGGGCTCACAGGGCTTCCCTATGACTATTGATGCTGCAATAAAAATGACTCCTGAACTTTCTGAATTGTATAAAAACGATGGGGATACAAAAAAAATTATTGATCTTGCTAAGCGCCTCGAGGGATGCGTACGACATATTTCTGTACACGCAGCGGGTGTGGTGATCGCCCCGCGACCGCTCTATGAGTTCACCCCTACGCAACTCGACCCTAAGGGGGGGAAAATTATTACCCAATACGACATGCACGCTGTTGAAGATGCAGGACTTCTCAAGTTCGACTTCCTTGGTATCAGAAACCTCTCTATCTTGAGTGATGCAATACGTCTTGTGCGTGAACGATTCGATGTCACGATTGACCTTGAGCGTATTCCCCTTGATGACCCAAAGACATTTTCGATGCTTGCACGTGGTGAAACAATGGGACTCTTTCAGCTGAATGGCTCCGGTATGACGCGTTACCTCAAAGAGCTCCGTCCGACAACAATCCACGACATCAACGCAATGGTTGCGCTCTATCGCCCAGGCCCTATGGAATGTATCCCCGACTATATTGCGCGCAAACACAAACCCTCCCTTGTTTCCTATCTTGATCCGCGTATGAAAGATATTCTTTCTATGTCATATGGTGTCATTACCTACCAAGACGACGTCATGATGATCGCGATACACCTTGCAGGATATTCATGGCTCTCTGCTGACAAACTTCGTAAAGCAATGGGCAAAAAAATACCCGCAGAAATGCAGGCACAGAAGGAAAAACTTCTTGAAGGTTTTGTCGAACACGGACTCACCGAAAAGAAAGCTCAGGAACTCTGGCATCTCATCGAGCCTTTTGCAGCATACGGGTTCAACAAAGCCCATGCGGCAAGTTATGGTCGCCTCGCATACCAAACTGCGTACATGAAGGCAAACTACCCCATTGAATACATGACGGCAATCCTCACCGCAGAGTCAGGTGATACGGAAAAGATTGCCGAGATTATTACCGAGTCAAAGCGTATGAAACTCCCCATCCTGCCTCCTGATGTCAACGCAAGTTTTGGTGATTTTACTATTGTTGATATCGACAAGGACGGTCGTATCTCAGAGGACAGCACGCGGAATGATATTGCAAAATCGGAAATCAGATTTGGTCTTTACACCATAAAAAACTTAGGCAAGGATATTGCAGACGCTATTATTACTGAGCGTGAAGAACATGGCAAATACAAATCATTTGCGGATTTCCTGGAACGCATTCGCCACAAAAATTTAAATAAAAAATCTCTCGAGGCACTCGTAAAGGTTGGCGCGATGGACGGTCTCGGTGAGCGTGGGCAAATGATTGCGAATACCGAGGAAGCACTCGAGTACAACAAAGCGCAAAAACAAGAAATGAGCGGGCAAGAATCATTGTTTGGCATGATGAGCGATACTTCAAGTGTACCCTCGCTCCGTCTCAAGCCTGCAGAAAAGGCACCGCAAACGGTATGTCTTGCATGGGAGAAAGAACTCCTTGGTTTGTATGTATCGGGGCATCCTCTCGATGACCACCGCGAAAAGCTCACCGCCATTGGAACGACGATTGAAGGGATTAAAAAATTAAAAGATGGGGCACCTGCAATCGCTGCTGGTATCATCGAAGATATCCGAACGATTCTGACCAAAAAAGGCGACAAAATGGCATTTGTAAAAATCACCGATGCAACAGGGACGCTTGAACTTGTCCTTTTCCCTGAAGCGCTTTTTGCGCACAAAGAATTTTTTGAAACGCCCGATAAGTGTGTGAAAGTGAAAGGAAAAATCTCCGAGCGAAATGGAGAAAAGACCATGATTGTGGAGAGGGTGAAGGAACTATAGTGTCAGGCAAATTTAGTCATATCTCACGTTTTTCACTCCCCATATACCATTTTTAAAATAAGGATATTTTGTACTTTAGGCAATATACTGAAACCCTTTGAAAATAAGTAGGAAATGGTAGAATGAATCGATATGGAACAAACAGAAAAATTACACAACCTTCGTCATTCGTTGGCACACTTACTTGCTATTGCGGTTATTGAAAAAGACCCGGGGGTAAAGCTTGCGATTGGTCCCGTTATTGATAATGGTTTTTATTACGATTTTGAGTTTTCAAATGGCTACACCCCTACTCCCGAAGATTTGAAGAACTTTGAAAAAGCAATGCGCAAAATGGTCAACAAAGGACTCCCTTTTAAAGGGCGAGAGGTTTCTACAGAAAACGCAAAAAAACTTTTTGTGGATCAACCCTACAAAACTGAACTCATCAACGAATTTGCGTCAGGGGGTAAGAAATTAACTCTTTACACAACAGGCACGTTCACCGACCTCTGTCGTGGAGGGCATGTAGAAAATACAAAAGAAATTCCAGCAGACTGCTTTACGATTACTCATACCGCGGGTGCATACTGGCGTGGTGACGAAAAGAATCCGATGCTTACCCGTATTTATGGACTTGCTTTTGAAAGCAGCGAAGCACTCGATGCTTACAAACTCCAACAGGAAGAAGCAAAAAAACGCGACCACCGCAAACTCGGCAAGGAATTGGGGTTGTTTACGTTCTCTGAGCTCGTAGGCCCCGGACTCCCCCTCTGGACGCCAAAAGGCACGATGATTCGTGAACTCCTCAACGACTATGTATGGGAACTTCGTAAAAAACAAGGATTTCAAAAAGTAACCATTCCTCACATTACCAAAAAGGATCTCTATGAGACTTCTGGGCATTGGAAAAAATTTGCTGATGAGCTTTTCAAAATCGAAACACGTGAAGGACATCTCTATGCCATGAAGCCAATGAACTGCCCTCACCACACACAAATCTTTGCCTGTGAACAACGGAGTTACCGCAATATGCCACAGCGTTATTGCGAAACCACGATGGTGTATCGCGACGAACAGTCGGGCGAGCTCTCTGGTCTCTCTCGGGTACTCTCTATTACGCAAGATGACGCACACGTTTTCTGTCGCGAAAATCAAATTGAGCGAGAAGTATTTGCTATCTGGGACATTATTGATACCTTTTACAAAACATTTGGATTTGAGAATCTTCAAGTACGTTTTTCTCGTCATGACCCCGAGACGTTTGAAAAATACCTCGGCACGAAAGAAGTATGGGAAAAGGCAGAGTCAGCAATCCTCGCACTCCTTAAAAAACGTGGTATCGAAAACTACATCGATGGTAAAGGCGAAGCGGCTATGTATGGCCCGAAGATTGACTTCATGAGCAAGGATGCCATTGGGCGCACGCTTCAAGTAGCAACGATTCAACTCGACTTTAATCAACCGAAGAATTTTGACCTTGTTTGTATGAATGAGCAAGGCGGAAAAGAGCAAGTGGTTATGATTCACTGCGCTATTATGGGCTCCATAGAACGCTTCATGTCGACACTCATAGAACACACTGCCGGGGCCTTTCCTCTCTGGCTTTCTCCTGTGCAAGTGAAGATCCTCCCGATCAGTGAAAAGTACATCGAGTATGCAAAAAAGGTACAGTCAGAACTTTTACAAGCAGACATTCGTGTTGAGATGGATGATAGTAATGAGAGCCTCGGGAAACGCATTCGTATCGCCAAGATGGAAAAAACTCCTTTCATCCTGGTTATTGGAGAAAAAGAAGTTGAAGCAGGTACGGTAACCGTAGAAATGCGTGGCGCAGAAAAAGGCCTGCCCGCCAGTGTTTCATCACTTAACAACGAAATAACCGAGCGAAAGCAGGCGGGCGAGACCCATCCTCTTCAAGACTTCATCAACTTTGCACTCAACGATATTAAGGAAAAGAAAATCTGGTAAGCACTAAATACAAAAAGACCGGCACGCTAGCGTGCCGGTCTTTTTGTATTTAGTGCTTATTTCTTACACTCTCCGCAATCTGCCCCTTCACATTTGCGAATTAGCAAATTCGTAGCTTGGCTATAAACTCTTTCCCGTCTCACATGCTCCACATTTTCCCCCTACAGCACACATCATTGAGTGTTTGTAGTGCTTGATGGAAAAGCCGAGGATGATAATCAATACTGGCCAAATAATACTCCAATTAATAACCTGGATAATGCCAATACTTTTCAAAAGATATATAATTCCAACCCATATCAATACAATACTTGCTATTTTCATAATTGTTTTTTTAAAATTATTTAGACACTTACCATTAATTACTGCTACAACTATTATACCACATACAAAGATTTACTGCACAATGATCAAGCCCTTGTCTCCAGGATTATTGCGATTAATATACGCCCAGTTCCCTTCAGCCACAAAGGTGAAATCGTAGGTTCCCCCTTTGCCTACGGTCTTAGATTGATTCAATCCACCATACACGTTACTATTGAGGTCAGCAGAGGAGATACTCATTGCCTTATTGGAATTGTTCACAAAATGTACCGACTTCCCCGCGTTGATTGTAAGCGTCGCGGGACGAAAGCCATAACTCGTATAGGAAACGACGTATGCACCATTCTCTATAACAACCCGATTACTTGAAGATTTTTTAGGAGCAGGAACTACGCTTGATTTCTTCGCTGACGAAGAAAGTGGTGGTGTTGTTGTTGCTTCTGTCACTACTACCCCGGTACTTACCACATCCCCCGTCACCGGTGCTACCGCTGATTTTTTGCCAACAAAAAATCCGAGAAGAACTGCGATAATAATCACCAAAACAATAATAAAATATTTTTTGTTCATAGTATTAGGCATCAATATTTGCCATCTTTGCATTTGATTGAATAAATGATTTACGTGCAACGACATCTTCACCCATAAGGACGTCAAACGCCTTGTCCGCGTCAACCGCGTCATCAATGGTAACCTGTTTCAAAATACGTGACTTTGGATCCATGGTAGTTTCCCAAAGTTCTTCAGGGTTCATCTCGCCGAGACCCTTATAGCGTTGGAGAGAAATTTTGGGTGATTTTGGTTTCTTTGCCTTTCCTTCCTCGGGCTCTTCTTCTTTTTCTTCCTCAACCTTTTCTCCCTCTTCATTATTTCCTTCTCCATCTTGAGCAATCTCAATCAAGTCTGCATCGGCTCCCAAAAGCGCAGTTTTCTCCTCTTCGCTATATGCATAGGTTATTTCTTTACCTTTCTTAATTTTATAGAGAGGAGGTTGTGCAATGTAAATAAATCCACCTTCAATCACTGGCTTGAAGTAACGATAAAAAAGCGTAAGGAGGAGCGTACGAATATGTGCACCGTCGACGTCTGCATCGGTTGCAATAATAACCTTATGGTAGCGTAGCTTTGACATATCAAACATGTCACCAATCCCCACCCCAAGCGCTACCACCAATGCGCGGATTTCATTCGACGCGAGCATCTTATCAAGGCGCGCACGCTCTACGTTCAAAATCTTACCTTTAAGAGGGAGGATTGCTTGCGTTTTGCGATCACGCCCTTGTTTTGAAGAACCACCTGCAGAATCTCCCTCTACAATAAAGAGTTCTGAATCCTCGGCTTTGTTTGTCTGACAATCAGCAAGCTTCCCCGGGAGAGTGAGCCCTTCGAGTGCACCCTTGCGAAGAACGCTATCCTTTGCTGCTTTTGCTGCTTTGCGTGCACGGAGTGCTAGGATTACCTTGTTTACAATAGCTTTTGCATCCTCAGGATTTTCTTCAAGGAAAAGTCCTAGCGCTTCACCGAAAACTTTTTCCACAGCACCGCGGGCTTCTACACTACCAAGCTTCCCTTTCGTCTGTCCTTCGAACTGAATCTCGCGCATTTTTACGGAAATAGCACAGGTAAGACCTTCGCGCACATCATCCGCTGTAAAGTTTTCGTCAGCCTCTTTGAGAAAGTTGTTCTTGCGCGCATATTCGTTCACGCGACGCGTCAGCGCTGTACGAAAACCGGTCACATGCGTACCACCCTCCATGTTATAAATATTGTTTGCAAAAGCGAGCTCACGGGAAGATATGTCGTCAATGTACTGAAAGGCAACCTCTACCATCACCTCATCTACTTCTTTTTCGACATAACAAATATTCTTATGTACTGGCTTTTGGTGCTGGTTATAAAAACGCACCAAAGAAACAAGACCTCCATCAAAATAAAAAGAGACAGAAGGGACCTCGAGTTCAAAATCAGCAAGGAAAACCTCATTGTCGAGTTTGATTTTTTCTTCTACTTCGCGAGCATCAATAATGACGATCTCAAGTCCTTTTACCAAATATGCCTGCTGACGGAGGTGCCCCACAATCTGGTTCCAGTTCCAACCCATCTCTTTAAAAATCATCTCGTCTGGCTCAAAAGTTACGATCGTGCCCTGGAACTTCGTTGTGCCAACCTTTTTTACGGCTGCTTTCCTTTTGCCACGCTCATACTCCTGCATATGGATTCCTCCATCTTGATGCACTTCAACCTTTGTATATACCGAAAGAGCATTTACTACTGACGCACCCACACCATGGAGACCACCAGAAACTTTATAGCTCGTACCCTCAAACTTTCCTCCCGCATGGAGCGTCGTCATGATTGTTTCGAGTGCAGAAACTTTTGTCTTAGAGTGAATACCAACAGGGATGCCACGACCGTTATCTACCACACGAACACGATTGCCGGGAAGAAGCGCAACTTCAATATGATTTGCAAAACCACCCATCGCCTCATCGCGTGAGTTGTCAAAAATTTCCCAAACAAGATGGTGAAGTCCCTCGGGCCCTGTAGACCCAATATACATACCCGGGCGCTTGCGTACCGGTTCAAGACCTTCGAGCACTACAATATCATCTGCTCCGTATCCTTCAGTTTTTTCTTGTTTTTTTGCCATAAATTAAATAGGTGCCTTATAGCAGGCATCTAAAATGTACCTATAGTATATCAAACTCAAAGCATTTTTGCTAACGCAAAAATGCTTGACATATCGTAGCTAAATAAGTAAAGTCAAGATTGGTTTAACGTTAATGCTAAGGAGAGATACGATGGATCAATCAGGGATCGTGCTGAGTGGCACTTTTGAAAAACAACATGCAGTAGGGAGCATTCTTGGTGGGCTTCGCGGACTACAGGTATTACCTGTTTTTGAAAGACTTCAAGTGGTCGTCTTTCCGAAAAGGGCTGGATATCGGGTTACCTTACACCTCAATAAAGAACCGGAAGCTTCCTCGTGCAATCAAAAGAATTACAAATTCTTGGGGACAACTTACTGTCATTGAAAAACAAGGTGTGCCTGCACAAAACGGTCCGATCGTCCTGAAAGGAGTCTTCAAGAAGCATCGCGGACCAAGTGGCCTCATTGGGACATTTCAAGGAGATGCTATCCTTCCCCATGTAAGCAGAATTGAGTTTACAATACTTGCAGAGGGGGCTGGATACGGAGCAAAAGTATCTATAGCGAAGCATGCAGGATCGCAAGCGAACATTGCTCGTATTCTCCATTTTTTTAAAGAGCTCAGGGTCGCACAAGATTAATCCTGGTCATTATCGAAAGTTACCAGCCTCAGAATTCGTTCTGGGGCTTTTTGTTTTTACGGCACACCAAGACTCATTAAAGGTGCTTGACGTACATGGAATACCATGATAGAATGACGCACAGAAAGTAACCACATCAACGAGGAGGAAGTGATGTCGAACCTTGGTTTTGAAGAAAATGTTTTTGAAATACCACCACGTTTTGAGGGGGAACCGGCGGGGGAAAATATGCCCGTCAACGACACGCACTTCGCAACCCAAAACGGAACGCACCCAGAAGAAAAAGTCGTGGGTGTGCCATATCGCGACAAGTCAGGGAAGCCTGCAAAAACACCACCGAACCCTCAAGTCATGGAATAGTGGTGGTAAATAGTTATTTCAAAAGGCGAACCAACGGCAAACAATCACCGGACCAGCGCCGGTGATTTTCTTTTCTAAAAAATAACCATACGACGCCAGTTTGCACGGAAAATATCAATTGGTACAAACAAATTTTCCGCTTCTTCACGAACTTTGTGATCAGGGTCATGATAGTAAAATCCCTGCACCTCCCCCACTTCCTTTTTCATACCGACAATAACCACCATGTGGAATTTGTCGCGTACTTCAAAATTTTTGATTACCGATACAATAATAGGATTTCCTTCCTCAAGGGTCTGAACAATAAACTCAACTCCCTCCTTGTTCAACCGCTCAGCAGTTTCAACATCTGCATCTTTTTTACGAAATTCTTTTCGGGAGAGTTCGGCACCATATTTTTTACCAAGCGCAATAAGCCCTTCATGAAGCCAGCCATTTTCGGAATAGGCACCGAGGATAATTCCATCAGCAATCATCATGTCGAGAGATGGAGTTTTTAAACCCCTTGCTTCAATCAACATTTTTAAACAAGAAACTCCACAAGCGCGAGGTTGCCACAAGGCGTCAGTGACATCAAAAAACTGAGAGTAATATGGTATGGCAAGTTTCATAAATATTTTTAATGTCTCTGTATTATACTACGAACTCTTGTATATTCCAGAATTTAGTAGTACTCTCTAGAACGTAATCTACGACAACTCATTGCGTGAATATTTTGGACACAGGATCCGAATAACATCCGAAGCAAAGGTGCTCTCTCAAATAAAAAACAGTAATAACGGAGAAACGGTTGTAATTATCGAGCGCGGATTCTTTCCTGGAAAGAATCCGCGCGATGCGCTCAAAGAAAAGCTCCAGGACGCAAGAGTACCTTCTAGTCACGTTCTTTTTGGTGAAGACTATGCATCGGAATATCACCACATATTACTCGAGATCAGAAGACTTTGGAGATAAGACAACACACCGACCGGCGCTCTGCGTCGGTCGGTGTTATTTAGAGGGTATTTCCTTTACCGCACCTCAAGTCCTTTTACAGAAAGTGCTTTTGTGATACGTGCCATCACTTCATTTATCTCATCATCCGAAAGTGTGCGTTCGTGTGACAAAAATACGAGATTAAATGCGTATGATGTTTTTGAAACACCCTCGACTTCCTTGGTAAATACATCAAAGAGGTTGGCGCGTACAAGGAGCGTTCCACCTTCCGTGCGAATAATAGCGAGAATATCTTCCTGAGTAATCCCCTCCGTCGCCCACATCGCAATATCACGAAGCATAAATGGGTATATGGAAAATGACTTGTAAACAAGATCTATTTGACCTTCGACAAGATTCTCGTAGGAAACAGGCTGCGGTAGCGACTCGATATATTTATCAAAATCAACCTCGATAACATACGGCTTTGTAGACAGTGCGGTGAAGGGAACGTTTTCGCCACGAAGTTCATCTTTGATAACAGTGAGGAGTGCATCTACTTCGGCAACAAAATTGCTTTTCTTTTTGCCATCATCGATGCCGAGTGAAAAACTCCTCCACTCTTTGTCGTGCGTAAATACATTACCAAATTCAAAAACCTTCACAGTACTAACGCCGAGAAGTGGGGCATTACGCAAATTCATCTGAAGTGCTCCAAGAACTCCGTCACCCAAATTCGTGCGGAGTTTTTCTTTGTCGAGAGCCAGGCCTTTTACGATGGCAACTTCCCCTTTATCTCCAAAGGTGTATGTATAAATTTCAGAAAATCCTTTCCCCAGCAAAACCTTTTTAATTTTATTTTCATAAAAAAGTCGCTTATGAGGAAGACCTTTTGGTGAAAGTTGAGGGAGCACAGCCCGGATAGTGTCGTACCCCATCACGCGCCCAACCTCCTCAATCAAATCTTCTTTGATGCGAATATCGAGGCGTTCAAAAGGAACCGTTACCATAAAACGCTCTTCGGAAAGGTTGTTCACTACTCTTCCATACCCAACAATCTTTCGCGTCTTTGAAAATTCATCAAGGGAATCAGCAACAACATCGCCCGCTACTTTTGTTGCATGAAGAACATTCTCATTCCCTAGATACATTGCCACATGGTCAACGCCTTCAGGGACCTTGCTCAGGGGAAGATAATCAACAGACTCTGTATAAAAATTACCCTCACCCGTATTAGCAAAAATAATATCGCCAAAACGAAGCTCGTCTTTTTCTATCCTATGCACAAATACATACTGATCAACAGAAATACGGGGCACGCCAATACCTGCCTCTTTATACAGCCATGCAACGAGCGATGAGCAGTCAAAAGCACTGCCCCCATCATAGAGAACACTCGCCCCACTTTTATACGGAACCCCAACGACTTTTTCAACAAGAGTTTTAATTTTTTCTTGTGGGTCTATTTTTTCAAAAACAAAATGAAGAGAGGAGAGGGTTTCCTCAATATCTTTTGTGCTGTACGAACTACCAAGAAGACTGTTGACCTCTGCGAGAGAGACCCCTGTTTTATAGTGAACTTCTTTGCGTGGATAGAGGTCCACGATCGCACTCACCCGACACTCAGGCACTACTCCGCGAATAAGTTCTATCGCACGGAGAATACCCTCTTGTGCAAATTCTGAGGTCATTCCTGCTTCGTATCTCTTAGAAGAATCAGTTCGGATGTTATGAAGATCACTGGTTTTCCGCGTAATCGTTGGGTCAAAGTTTGCTGATTCAAAAATAATTGAGGTCGTGCGTTCATCCACAATAGCCTTTTTTCCTCCCTTCACCCCCGCAAGTGCAAGAACACTCTCATCGTCGGCAATAACCGTTTCCGTCCCCTGTAGTGTAAGCGCACGGTCATCGAGTGTCGTCATTGTTTCCCCGGCGCGTGCTATCCGCACTGATATTTTCCCTACAACCTTATCCGCATCAAACGCATGCATCGGTTGCCCCATATCATTCATAATAAAGTTCGTAATATCGACCACGTTGTTGATTGAACGTTGCTCCACAGACTCAAGTTTTTCTCTCAGCCATGTTGGTGAACCCGCAACCGTAACATTGTCCACGCGAACGGCCAAATAACGAAAGCATCGTTTCGAATCTTCTATCACGACCTCAGGAACTCTGACACTTGTATCTGCGGGGATTTCAGGGGCTTTACTCGTTTTATTCGTAAACCCAAAAAGTGTTGCAAGCTCACGCGCAAGCCCACGGTGTGACAAAATATCGTGTTGACGATGAGGAAGAACTTTTACTTCCAACGTATCACCCGCAATATCTTCAACCTCAAGTGACTTACGCGACAAAACATCCTCAACCTGTTCAACAGGAGGAAGCTTTTCAACGATATGATCTTGTAACCAGCGGTAGGAAAATTTCATAATTAAAATTGTGACACGACACGCAAGTCGCCATTATACAAAAAGCGAATATCATCAATTCCCCATTTGAGCATGGCTAGGCGATCCATACCGCACCCAAAGGCAAACCCTTGATAGTTGCGATTATTGATCCCGCAATTATTAAGCACGTTGGGATGTACCATGCCTGCTCCGCCAATCTCAATCCACCCTGTCTGCTTGCACACATTGCAGCCAGTGCCTCCACATTTAAAACATTGCATATCAAATTCAACACCTGGTTCAACAAAAGGGAAAAACGAGGAGCGCATCCGAATCGTCGTATCTCTTTCAAAGAGTTTTGAGAAGAATGCCTCAAGAACTGCTTTCAAGTTTGCGAGAGACACTCCTTCTCCTACGAGCAATCCTTCGACTTGATGAAATTGCGCTTCGTGTGTGGCGTCTGTTGCTTCATTGCGAAATACCTTACCGGGAACAATAAGTGCAAGTGGTTGTGCTTTCTTATCTTCGTCCGTAAGGTGTGCCCATTTCTCCATTTCACGAATCTGTATCGAGGAGGTGTGTGTGCGGAGCACGAACCCCATAGGGCGACCAAGGCGGTCTTGTTCTTTTTCTTTTTTTAGCCAAAATGTGTCCTGCATATCACGCGAGGGGTGGTTGCGCGGCACATTCAAAGCATCAAAGTTATTCCATTCCGTTTCCATCTCTGGACCGTCTGCAACGTCAAAGCCCATATCAGTAAAAATCTGAGCAATCCTATCAGTTAAAATAGTGATGGGGTGTAGGTGCCCTTTGTTTACTTCCATAATATCCATATAGTACACGAAATAGGACTGAAAAAAAAGTGGGGTGGTTTCGCTTCGCGGAACCACCCCACTTTTTTTATTTTTGGAGCCGCCTCCCAGATTCGAACCGGGGACCTACGGTTTACAAAACCGTTGCTCTACCAACTGAGCTAAGGCGGCACATTATTTACTTCAAACTCTACTTTGTTATACACGCTCCATTCTTTTTCTACAACGGTTTTGTAAAACGATTGCTCCCCGCCCGACTAGACGACCCCAGTCGTTCGGGCGGGTACCAACTGGCCCGGGGTCAATCTGCTGATTGAGCTATTCTGGCATACTATTTTACTTTATGCTTTCTGTCTCTGATTTCAGCGACTCTTTGTATTCTGCCACATCTTGCAGAAAAAACGAAACAGAACCTTTTTTACGGATTACCCCCTTCCCTTTGACCATGTTAAATAGCTTTAAATGGCGGGTTTTAACCTTCTGCCCAAGGATAAGGGTCCGTCGTAGAACCTCATGCGCAATCGTATAAAAAAGCGCCATAAGGAGAGCGTACCCACGCGTAAGATATTTTACACGGAGTACGTGCCAAAGAGCATGTATCGACTCATAGAGCTTACCGTGAAGGTCTTTTTCGATACCCTCAATAAGCGAAAGTTTGAACTCACGAAGATATATCAACTTCCATACCACCATTCCAACGATGGTAGCGAGTGAGAGATAAAATAATGTGATAATAACAGTCATAGAAATATGATACACGATAATCAAATTTCGCGCTTGTTCTATAGTTACCGTGTTTTTTTATTTCGCAATGGTAAATCGAACAAAACGAGAAACAGCAATCTTCTCACCAAACTTTTGTACACCTCCATCAATAAGACCCTTTATGGTAAGGTCCGGATTCTTCACAAAAGGCTGTGCAAGAAGAGTTCGCTCTGCAAAGTATGCAGAAAGCTTTCCTTCCATCATCTTTTCCTGGATGTCAGCAGGTTTCCCTGACTCATCAACTTCTTTCTTAAACATTTCAATAACCTTTGCGCGCACCTCCTCGGTAATCTCTGTCTCGTCGGTGTACTCTGGGTTAGTAGCGGTAATATGCATCGCAATATCACGTGCAAGCGTAACAAATTCTTCGTTACGTGCCACAAAATCTGTCTCACACGAAAGTTCTATAAGTGTCCCCACTGTTTTATTGCTGTGAATGTACGACTGTACTACCCCTGCTCCAAGCTCACGGTCACCTTTTTTAAGGGCAATATCGCTACTCTTTTTACGGAGAATGAGGAGGGCTTTTTCTTTGTCTCCTTCTGCCTCCTCAAGAGCTTTCTTGCATTGCATAACAGAAACTCCTGTAAGGTCCCGCAATTCTTTGATTTGTTCAGTGGTAATCATAAAAGTAAGTTGAATTTTATAAAGCTCCTAATTTCAATAAATTCTCAGCAATTTATCTAGCACGTAAGGCGCAGAAACTATGAGTTAGCAATTGCTGACTGTTGGCTGTTTCTTCCCTCTTTAAAAGCCTGCGCAATTTGAGAAACAAAGAAGGTAATACTTGATACAGAAGAATCGTTTCCTGGAATTGCAAACTGGACTTCCTTCAAATTACAATCAGAACTTGCGAGTGCAATAATAGGGATGCCGAGATACTGCGCCTCCTTCACGGCAATTGATTCCTTGCGAGGATCAATAACGAACATTGCAACGGGCATATCTTTCATCGAAACAACGCCGGCAAAATTTCGCTCGAGACGTTCAACGTCTTTATCGATAAGGAGTCTTTCTTTTTTAGTATAGATTGCAAGTTCTCCCTTCTCGCGCTTGTCGCGCAAGTCCTCAAGGAGTGCGATACGTTTTTTAATTTCAGAGAAATTCGTGAGCACGCCACCAACCCAACGCTCTACAACAAACGGCATGTCAACAGACATTGCGCCATCCTCCATTGCTTTTTTTGCTTCGTTTTTCGTTCCCACAAAAAGAATCTGCTTACCACCCTTTGCGAGTGTTCTTACAAATTCCTTTGCGTTTTCAAGCTCAATGATAGTCTTTTCGAGATCCATGATCTCAACCCCATTCTTTGTACCAAAGATAAAAGGCTTTACGGAAGGATGTCGTCGTGAACGTGAATAGCCGAAATGTGCCCCTGCGGTGAACATTTCGGTTATAAGTTCGTGATTGTCTACTGTTTTTGTCATTATGATTTTAGGTTGGCTAGGTTTTAATTATTTAAAAGGGGAAAGAAGACACTCATAGCCTTACCTTCTTATTCCCTGTCTACAAGTCGTTATACTACCAGATAGCCACCCAAAATGCAAGGTTGAAGTGACCCAAAAGGCTTATATTCTCTTACTCCCCATCGTCTGCATCCCCCACAGTCCCTTTTGCACATGCCTCCAAAATTGGCTCGATATTCCCTGCAAAAATCTTTTCTACATTACTCCACGATTGCTTGATGCGGTGGTCGGTGATACGGTCTTGAAGGATGTTGTACGTACGAATTTTCTCTGATCGGTCGCCCGTACCAATCTGTCCTTTGCGGTCTGCTGAAACATCACTTTCTTTTTTTGCGCGGTCGATATCCTCGAGTTTCGCCATGAGCATCGACATCGCCTTTTCACGATTTTTCACCTGACTGCGTTCGCTCGTACAACGCACCGCAAGCCCTGTTGGTTTGTGAATGATACGTACTGCCGTTTCCACCTTGTTCACATTTTGACCACCCGCACCCCCTGAACGAGAAAATTCCATTTCAATATCAGCAGGATTTATTTCAAAATGTTTTACGGGGAAAATAGGGAGTACAACAACTGACGCCGTAGAGGTGTGGATGCGACCCGCTTTTTCCGTTGCAGGAATTCGCTGCACACGGTGCACTCCTGTTTCGAAACGAAGCAAGTCATAAGCATACTTACTTCTAATTTCAAACGACGCTTCTTTATAACCACCCATTTCACTTTGAGATTCATCAAGTTTTGTAAAACCCCAGCCTTTCTTTTCCGCAAAGTATTCGTACATGAGCGCAAGGTCTTGCGCAAAAATAGCCGCCTCTTCCCCTCCTGCACCAGCACGTACTTCGAGAATAATCTCTTTTGGTTTTTCTTCTTCCTCTTTGTCGCCTTGGATAATCTCTGTCATCTGCTTCTGGATGGCCTCAATTTGGCCCCGCAAGGTTGCCACCTCTTCACCCCCAAGTTCTGCCATAGAAGAATCACTTGCGATCATCGCTTCCACGGTTGTCCGTTCACCCAAAAGACGCTCATATTCATCGGCGAGATATTTTGTCTTGTGGTTTGATTTAAAAGCTTCGAGGTCCATAAGAATATATTATCATGCAAAAAGAAAACTCGCAGAACAAATCAACGAGTTTTCTCCTTTGGGGCGCTATTTTTTAGTAGCTGCCTGACGCTTTTTGAAGCGTTCTACGCGTCCGCCTTGGTCAAGAGTTTTTTCCTCTCCGGTAAAAAATGGGTGGCATGAACTACAGACCTCAACATTAATTTCAGGAAGAACTGAACCAACGGTGAATTTGTCACCGCAAGAACAAACAACCTTTGACTGACCATGGTACACGGGGTGGATTTCTTTCTTCATAATGAGTAACTTTACCAGATAGGCTGATTTTTTGCAAATTTTGGAACAAACAGCGAATCAGCTTGGAAACCGGGTTTCCAAGCTGATAACAAGAAGGAAGTGAATGCGGTATACTGAGTGATATGCGTAAACGGCTCATTGGCGGAATTCTTATAGTTTTTTTGACAATTGTGGTGCAAGGGTTTTCTTCTCAGGGCGATGTGGGCGGGGAGTTTTTGAAGCCCACCTTAAAAAACTCCCCGCCCGTTCCCTCTCCATCGAGCATCGCTCCCTTATTGCTCTCTCCTGTCGTTCGTGTCGTTGACGGCGATACTATTGTTGTGCAAATAAACGGCGTGCAAGAAAAAATACGCCTGATTGGCGTGAATACTCCCGAAACTGTTGACCCGCGTCGACCAGTAGAATGTTTTGGCAAAGAAGCAAGCACTTTTACAAAGTCACTTCTCACTGACCAACAAATACGCATCGAGTCCGACCCCTCGCAGGGTGATCGTGACAAATATGGGAGACTCCTTCGTTATGTCTTTCTCGCCGATGGAACCCTCGTGAATGAAGAAATTATCACTGAGGGGTATGGTTACGAATATACCTATCGTACCCACTACCTTTATCAAACAGAATTTAAAAAAGCACAAAAAGGGGCACAGGCGCAGAAAAAAGGTTTGTGGGCAGAGGGAGTGTGTGGGAAGTAACTTATCTATGCCGAGAAAGGAAGAGTAGCTCCACAAACATAAAAAAGACTCCGAAAAGATTGATCAAAAATATCATACTACTTACTAAAAAAGATGTGCGTCAAGATTTGCCAGACCAATACCAACCAAAACAGCAGGGGGAACAAGAGCGACAGAAATAGCAATTCCTGCAATTGCTTCAATAATTTCTGGCCAAAAGAGCATAAAAGGGCTAGAAAGTACCGACAAAAATGCCACAAAAAATAATCGAGTGGTGTGACATTGATCCTGCTAATCATTTCAAACTGAGGAGAGACAGGGAGTAGTAAGTTACTAAAAGTAGTAATTGCAATATTGAAGCGAAAAAGCGGAAAGGAACTTGCGGTGTCGAATTATCAAAAACTTTTGAAAAATCCCATTTACACAGGTTTGATGTTGTATAACGGCGAAATACACGAAGGTAAACACGAACCGATTATCACAAAGAAACTTTTTGATTCCGTTCAGGAAGTGATGATGAGGAAATCTAAACCTCACTCGAAAGGGTTGAAACCATTTTTGTACAGAGGATTTTTCCGTTGCGGAGAATGTGGCTGTTTTATCACAACC
>MNVN01000003.1 GCA_001871765.1 Candidatus Nomurabacteria bacterium CG1_02_43_90 | reverse complement strand
TTTCTGCCCCGTATAGTCGAGTAGATAACTTTGTTCAGTCTTAAGACCCTTTTCAAGGGGAATATTTGTAGGGAATCCAGACGGGGTTGTGGTACCAAAATCAGTCTTTTTTGGTTCAGGGGTTTGGCGTAGGGTTTCTACTTTTGCCAAAGGAGGAGCACTGTTATCTCCAGCTTGATACGATATTCCAAAAAGACCAAGGACGGCAAGTACTATAATGCTGAGAACAATGAGTATTGTTTTTTTATAATCCATGTGTTTATTACGTTATCACAACACCACCCGAACGGCAAACTTGATCCCCTCTTTGTCCATACCATAATAGTGTATCAATTCTTCAGGAGTTCCTGATTGTCCAAATTTATCATGGGCGCCCACGAACGCCATTTTTGTAGGATGTTCTACGGCAAGCACTTCTGCGACAACAGAACCCATCCCCCCTGCAACTTGATGTTCCTCTACGGTAACAATCCTTCCGCATTCTTTCGCAAGAGCAATTACGGCATTACGGTCCATTGGTTTTATCGTGCCGATATTCATTACCACGGCACCGATACCCTCGCTTGCGAGTTCGTGTGCTGCAATAATTGCGTTATAGACCAAAGCACCACATGCAATAATCCCCACTTTCACCGGTGCTTGTTCAGGGCGATAAAAGATCTGAGCTTTCCCAATTTCAAAGGGAGTGTCCTCAGTAGTAATGATTGGGGTTTTTCCACGCGCAAGACGAAGGTACGTCGGTGAATTTGTTTGCGCCATTGCAATTGTTGCTTTGCGCGCTTCGATGCTATCACAAGGAACAATCACCACCATTCGTGGAATCACACGCGTAAGCGCAATATCTTCGATTGCTTGATGCGTACCACCGTCAGGACCGACAGAAACTCCCGCATGTGAACCCACAATTTTTACGGGGCGGTCGTTATAACAAATTGTCGTGCGAATTTGTTCCCAATTTCTTCCAGGAGAAAACATCGCGTAAGAAGAGAGGAACGGAACCTTGCCCATTGCCGCCATGCCGGAAGCCACCGAAGCAGACGACTGCTCCATGATTCCCATTTCAAAAAACCGTTTTGGAAACTCTTTTGCAAATGCATCCATCTTAGTTGACTCAGTAAGATCGCAACAAAGTGCCACGACGCGTGAATCAGTACGCCCTGCAATCAAAAGGCCCTCGCCAAAGCCTGAGCGAATTGGAGCTTGCTCTATGTCAGTAATATCTATGGCCGAGCCATGAATCAGCTGATTCAAAAGTTTTGGGTTAAGTGGTATATCCATATTATTCGTGTTCGCTCATAATCAATCCGCTCAACGTACGCAAGGTCGCAAGAGCCTCTTCTCCTTGCTCTTTGTTCGGCGGATTGCCGTGCCATTTATAATCATTCTCAAACATGTCGACATCTTTCCCAGGAATCGTATGCGCAATAATGACGGATGGTTTTTCAAAAATTGCACGCGCCTCATCTACAGCATCGACAATTGACTCCATGTTGTGTCCATCAATCTCAAGAACATGCCACCCGAAAGCCCTCCATTTATCCATGAGGGGTTCAAGGGGCATCACTGTTTCAGTAAACCCATCGATTTGAATATTATTGCGATCGACGACGGCCACAAGATTGTGGAGTTTTTCTTTCCCGGCAAGCATAGCGGCCTCCCACACCTGCCCTTCGTTCAACTCACCATCACCCAAAAAACAATAAGTGGTTCTATTTGAATTCTGTCCGCGATCAAGTCGGTCAATCATTGCCATACCCACGGCCTGAGAAAGACCTTCTCCGAGGGGACCCGAACTCGTCTCGAGCATTGGCAACCATTCACGATGAGGGTGTCCCTGTAGTCGGGAGCCAAATTTACGAAGTGTCTTTAATTCTTCAACAGGAAAATATCCCGCGTGTGCCATTGCAGAATAGAGTACAGGGCAGATATGCCCATTAGAAAGCACCACGCGGTCACGATCTTCCCATGTCGGATTATGGGGATCATGTTTAAGAATATGAAAATAAAACGCGGTAAAAATATCCGCCATACCGAGTGGTCCCGCCGTATGTCCTGACTTTGCCTCAACGAGCATCTCAATAATCGACTTACGAACTTCGATAGCTTTTTCTTCAAGAAATTTTATTTTGTCATCGTGGAGATGTGTCATATAAGAGTACTTAAATTTTTTAAAACCAAGTTTTTAATTTTTAAATTAATACCTTTAAATTTATTTAAAAAAAAATGAACATTTGAAATTTTGATAAAATATTTCGTAAACAAATTTTATCTTAAGTTTATTATAGCAAATTTTTTAATTCATCAATAGTAGAAATAATATTCTCGCTCTCTAAAATTACTGACCCTGCAACCAATCGTGTTGCTCCCGCCTCCACAAGACTACGCGCCGTATCAAAGTTCACTGAACCATCAATACTAATAGGCAAGTCTGGTCGAAGCGCGTGTAACGCACGCACGTTGTCGAGCACTCGTTCATCAAATGCTTCCCCTTGAAACCCGATACGCGCAATACCCATACACTGCACAAAATCAACACGGTCAACATAGGGTTCAACAACAGAAAGAGGAGTCGTTGTATTTATAGCGAGTCCGAGTTCAATAAGCCCGTCGGGTACAGCACTACGAATTGTTTCAAAATCTTTCATTGATTCAACGTGAACGATGACCCGGCGCGCCCCTGCCATAACCCATTTAGGTACCATGAATTCAGGGTTTTCCACCATGAGGTCTATTTCAAAATCAATATCCTCCCAACGAGGCATACCCTCTTCTTGGTCTACGATCATCCCAAAATGAGGGTCGCGCTCCAAAGGGTACGGCCATGTGCGCTCAGGAACAAATTTTCCATCCATAATATCAAGTTGAACAAACGGCACGACCTCTACAAAAAGATTAACCTTTTCTAAAAGGTCATCGTAATCTTGAGGCATAATTGCGGGAATAATTTCAGCCATGTTTTTCTATTTGATCACTTAGCTTATCAAATGCCCCACAAACTGCACCAGCAAATGAAAGTACTGAAAATAGAATTAGTACTTTAATGCCTGCATAAATATATCCAGATAAAGCAAACAACCCCATAAAAACCAGAAAATGTATAAAAATTTTACTCCTATATATTTCTCTCATATTATTTTTGTGTATTATCTATTTTTGCAATCCTTCGTGCGTGCTTTCCCTCTCCGCTAAAAGGCGTTTCGAGCCACACACGCACCACCTCCTTTGCTTCATCCATTTCAACAAAGCGTGCACCAAGAGACAAAATATTTGCATCGTTATGTTCACGAGAAAGTATCGCTATGTCTACGGTTCCACCATAATATACAGCTGCGCGTGCACCCTTTATACGATTTGCACACATTGCTTCGCCTTGTCCTGAACCACCGAGGATAATTCCACGAGAAGTAATATCATCGGCGACAGCCTCCGCAACAGGACGAATAAAATCTGGGTAGTCGTCGAGCGCTTCAAAGGTGTGCGCCCCCATATCCTCTACTTCATGACCTTCCACACGCAAAAAAGAAACGAGTTCTTCTTTGAGTTCAAATCCCGCATGATCGGTTCCAATGTATAATTTCATAGATTTAACATACTAATTACAACAAACAATTTATAACGAACTCTTTAGTTTCTTTTTGAAACTAAAGAGTTGTTTAGGAATGAGGGAACTTTTACTAAATAAACCCTGAAACTCTTTTTTTAATAATCTTATTATCGCGCAATATATCAAGAGAAGCAACTATTTCATACAATTACCCTAAAAATACATCAAGGTAAGGGTTAGAGTCTTTGTCTATAGATTTTCCACTTCCTTCCGCGATATTAATCATTATAGGAAACCCGTAATCTACTATCTTTACACCGAGATCAAATAGGTATTCCTGTGGCAAATTATTTACAATATCCAAAACTTTAGCAGATAAACTTTTTGAATCTCGCCATACTTGCCATTCAAAAAATCTCAATTTTTAAACCATGCTGTAAGTTGTTAATTGTAAATTATATGTGCTTTGCAACCTCTACAACATGCTTCACTAACGTATTCGTATACCCCATCTCGTTGTCATACCATGACAATACTTTTACAAGGTTGCCGTCAACAACACGAGTAAGCTCAAGGTCAGCAATAGCGCCATAACGTTCCCCCATAATATCAGAAGAAACAATAGGTTCTTCGCTCACCCTAAAGATACCTTCCCAACGAGGGTCTTTTGCTGCATCGCGCAAAATTTGGTTTACCTCTTCCACCGAAGTATTACGTTTTGCAAGGAAGGTTATGTCCGCAATGGAACCCGCAATCACAGGCACGCGAATAGCAATACCGTCAAATTTACCGATCAAACTTGGCACTGCTTCGGTCACCGCAATAGCTGCTCCTGTTGAACCAGGGATCATATTCTGAGCAGCAGCACGCCCCCCACGGAGGTCTTTGCCTCCAGGACCATCAACAATCTTTTGTGTCCCGGTGTATGCATGTGTCGTGTTCAAAAGTGCTTTCTCGATACCAATCGTCTCATTCAGAATGTGGATGAGTGGTGATGCTGCGTTGGTAGTACACGAAGCGTTTGAAGAAATCTGGCACGTTGCGAGTTTTTCGTCATTAATACCCATGAGTACAGTCACCCCAGTAATCCCTGGCACTTGCTCTCCTTTTACGGGTGCGGTAATAACTACACGCTTTGCACCTGCATCTAGGTGTGCTTTTGATTTTTCAAAGCTAGTGAAAAACCCTGTCGATTCAACCACAACATCCACGTTGTATTTTGCCCAAGGAAGTTTCGTTGCATCTTTTTCTTGTACCAATACAACTTTTTCATCATCGACAATAAAGCCAGGCTCATATCCCCCTACTACTTCAACATTAAAATCTGCCTTACCGTATGCAGTGTCGTACTTCAAAAGGTATGCCATGTTTGCAGGATCCCCCAAATCGTTCACTGCTACAATCTCAATTTCTGGCTGTGTGCGTGCCAATTTATAAAACGTGCGTCCAATGCGCCCAAACCCATTAATCGCTACTCGTATTTTTGCCATGATATTTCTTTAATTAACATTATTAATACTATTTATCTATTTTACTATACAAACACATGTACACCAAATATACTTAATAAGTATATTTTCTAAGTGCGGATATTTTAAAAACGAAACCAACCGTATTTATAATACAAATCCTGTTCTATCTCAGAATAGTCGCTTGGTGCAGCATCAACATGAGTCGCCCACAAGAAGCGGTGCCCAGCATCATCAATATTATCAGCCATTCCTATTTTATCAGTAATAACTAAGTGAAATTTTGTAATAAATTACTATTGTCGCGTGCTTTAACTTCTAACCCTTCTTTGTTTGTGGTGCTCACTGAGTCAACTATTCTTAAACCTGGCATTGTTGGGACCTGAGAAACTTCAGAAACACCAGTGAGAGGATTCTTATAAAAAAACAGTAATTGTTTTTTTAGTTTTTTAGCACCAATCTCATTAGGCATTGTAATAGTAGCAAGCACTAACCAATAATCATCCGTGGTTGTTCCTGTAACATTATTCCCCTCAGGGTATCTAAATTGAAAGACTTGAGACTTTTCAAAAAAATCCTCCTTTACCAACAAAATCCCAACTATCATTCCATTGAGTTTTTTTAATGCTTCTTCTGGGTAATTAAACAGGCCAGAAAAATGAGGGCCATTATCACTTAAAAATACGGGGGCTTCTTTTTCATTACAAAAATCTGGAGCAGTAATGCAGATTGGTTTTCCCGTAAAATTAAATATTAAGCTAGAGGATGGCTCATGGGATAATTGTGCTAAAGACTCACTGTCAACAGAGGTGCCACTGGTGTCTATATAGGTAGGTTGTTCTTAAAATAAACACCAAGAACAAGTAGAGCAAAAATAGAGGATACTAAGATTATTATTTTATTCATCACTTAATCTTACCACATTAAACCACACCACAAAAATATACTTTTCATGAATACAATTCACTATGACTCCCGATGGCAATAAACTGCACAACCCGACGATCTCGTTCTTTATAAACTGCTCGGATATCCCCTGTTATATTAATACTTCTACACATTTTCCATTCTCCCGAGAGCGCGTGGTTCTCCAGTGTTCCATGATAGGGAATTTTTATAAAAATAACCATACGCTCAGAGAACTTTTCTTGTATCGCAAGGGGAAGTTTCTGAAACATTTTCTTAAAATTTCGATGATACGTAACCATAGCCTACTGACGAAGAGATTTCATCATACTTTCAGCATCACGAAAGGGGCCGACCGTTTTTTTCCCTTTTGCATAATCAGCATCTGCAGAACGAATTGCTTTTGCCAAAAAGGGTGTTGGCTCCAAAAGAGAAAAGGAGACAGTCTTACTTCGCGCCAAATTTTTCAGAGAGGCATTTATGATAGCCGACAAAGTGAAGCCGAGTTCATCAGCAACCTTCTGCGCATCCTTCTTCACCTTGGGGTCTATTTTGATATTTAATACTGCTGTTTTCATATATGACAAAGTATATACTTTGTCATATATGATGTCAATGTAAAAAAATTGAAACTTATAGATTATTTCTCTCTTAACCTCAACAAAAAGTATTTTGTTTTTAACATAAACATCCACCAAAATAATACCCTTGTCACATATTCGTAAATACTACATACACCATTTCTATTTTATACGTAAGATAAGTTATCCTCGCTTTAATTTCAAGATCTTTTAATGAGCCTTCCTTACGAGACTCCCTTGTTTCTAATTCTTCTTCTATCACATCAAAAAACATCCTTAACGTTTTCTCTAACCCATAACTAGAAAAAAGACGACTTCTGCTAAAAACCCTACCGGCTCTTAGTAACATTCCTATTGAAAACTTTTTATGATCATTAAAATTCAAAAGAGGGTTTTTAGGGTCTAAAAAAGCAGGTCCTGTCATCTGTTGAAATTCAGAATATATTTTTACTCTTTCACGAAAAATCTGCTCAGTGAATTTCTACTTTTAGTGAGCAAATGTCCTACATATAAACCCATTAGAGCAGTCAATAGCGGGATTAAAACAGATTCCATATTTTTTATTTCAACCCCTCCTCAAAAAGAGTCTTGAGGAGGGCGGGATTCCCCGCACCCTTGCTTGCTTTCATTCCCTGTCCAACAAAGAACTGCAAGAGGGCTACTTTTCCTGATTTGTAATCTAGAGCAACAGCAGGGTTCGCAGAAATAATTTCATCAACGATTTTTTTGAGTGCCTCTGTGTCATTTTTTTGAATGAAGCCATTTTTTTCTGCGATTACTTTTGGCTCTCCACCCTCTGCATAGAGTATCGCAAGTGTATCTTTTGCCCCGCGAGAAGAGAGGTCTCCTGCTTTGATCATATTGACTAGATCGGCAAGAGTATGCCCCGTCACTCCACCAAGGGAACCCCCCGCTTTCATTAGGCCAACAAGATCAGATGTAATATAGTTCTCGATAAGTGACACAGAAGGCCTATCGACACCAATGGCAATCACCGCTTCTTCAAAAAGCCCACAGAGAAGAGGCTCAGAAATAAACACCTCCGCGTTCTCTGGCTTCACACCATACTCACGAACAAGACGCTCACGCTTTTCCCAAGGAAGCTCTGGCATCGTTGCTTGCAATGCTTCATTTGAAAATTCAGGAATTTCTGAAATTTTAAGTTTTGGTAAATCAGGATCAGGGAAATAGCGATAATCATGCGCACTCTCTTTTTTGCGCTGTGAAAATGTTGCTTGCTTGCCTTCATCCCAACCGCGTGTTTCCTGAACAATCTCACCAGGGCCACCATCGAGGACTGCCGTCATACGCGCTACCTCGTATGCAATAGCGCGTTCTACTGAGCGGAATGAGTTGAGGTTTTTCACCTCCACTTTTGTGCCAAGTTTGTCGGTATTTGATATTGAAATATTTGCTTCTACACGCATCTCCCCTTTTTCCATATTTGCATCAGATACGCCGAGCGTGCGGAGCAAGAGTTGCAGTTCGCGTGCAAAAGCACCTGCATCTTCTGCGGTGTGGATCACTGGTTTTGTTACGAGCTCCATGAGTGGCACCCCGGCGCGATTGTAGTCTACGAGACTCCCCTCTGAACCTTCGTGTGAAGAGCTTGCAGTATCTTCCTCCAAGTGCACCCGCTCAATGAGAACGCCGTTCAAGTTTCCTCCTGATACAAGGGGGTATTTATACTGGCTAATCTGGTATCCTTTCGGAATATCAGGGTAAAAATAATTTTTCCGGTCAAATTCAGTGAAGTCTGCAATCGTGCTTCCAAGCGCCGTTCCCACACGAAGCACATGGTGCACTGCCTGCTTGTTAATCACGGGCAATGTCCCTGGGTGCGCCATACACACTGGGCAAATATTTACATTCGGCTCCGCATTAAACGGATCATTCGCCGAATTGCAGAACATCTTTGTTTTTGTTTTGAGCTCGGCATGTACCTCGAGCCCGACAGTAAGTTTGTAGGTCATACGAAAGATTGTACCACAACTACCCTCTCTTTTTCAAAAGTTTCAACAACTCATCCTGAAAATTTTTCATGACCACATCATCGAGGATTGAAATCGTGAAGATCTCGGATTCTGGGTTTTTTTTCTTCATTGCTTTTTCCACCTCTTTTACACGCTCTGGTGTTACGGTATCAGTCTTCGTAAGAATAATTATTTCATGCTTTGTTGCAAGGTCATGGTCATAGGCTTCAAGCTCTTTGCGCACCGTGTCATACACCGCAAGAGGATCTTCGTTTTCGAGTGACACCAAATGTGCGAGCATTTTTGTACGCTTCACATGGCGGAGAAATTTGTGCCCAAGCCCTTTTCCCTCGCTTGCCCCTTCAATAAGTCCTGGGATGTCTGCAATAATGAACTCGAAACATTCGCCGAGGTTTGGTTCAAGAGTGGTGAAGGCGTAATCCGCCGTCTTCGCACTCGCGCGAGTAAGTGTATTCAACAAACTCGACTTACCTGCGTTAGGAAGTCCGACAAATCCAATATCTGCCACAATCTGAAGTTCTACTTCAAAATTTCCCTCCTGTCCTTTCATCCCTGGCACATGTTCTTTTGGTGCTCGGTTCGTTGAACTTTTGAAGTGTTCATTCCCAAAGCCACCACGACCACCTCTCAGCACCACAATCTGCTCTTCATCTTTAAGGAGCTGGTACTCTGCTCCCGTTTCAGTATTACGTACGATAGAACCAACAGGCAAATCAAAAACAAAGTCATCACCGTTTCGTCCATGTAAACTATCGTTACCACCGTCGCCTGCGCGTTCTGCAAAAAATTCTTTTTGATGACGATACTTTGAGAGAATATGCACGTCACGAACACCACGAATAATGACATCGCCACCGCGACCACCATCGCCACCAGAAGGGCCAGCAAACTCTTTGCCTTTCTCGTGTTTCATACGCATCACGCCGTTGCCCCCGTCGCCTGCTTTCATATAAATACTCATTTCGTCGATGAATGCCATAAAATTAGTCAGTAGTTAATAGTTAGGATGCAATTATATCACAAAAATCATTCTGCGTCCACTGCTAAGTGCGCCAACTTGAGGGCTCCTTCTTTTGAGCCTGCAACGGCTATAAAAAGTTTTGTATGACAAAAAATTGAATCAGGAACTCCGGTAGTTTCCGCAAGTTCTTTGCCAGATTTTCCTGCCCATACAGAAGGAAAGGGTTTCCGTGATTCGAACGAGTCAATCCTCTCTCTTACTGTTTTCACTTTCCATTTCCCCCCATTTTCATGGTCAGGTTTTACTACATAGAGTGGTTCAGGGAACTGAGAAAGTGCACGCTCCCATGGATACTGCCCATCAACAACAACAACACGCTTATCGGCAGATTTATGATACAAATCAACCACCGCAGCCTCCCCTTCAAAGTCATCTTTCGCAATCACTATTTCGCGCAAAAGTACTTGCTTTGCCACGCCTACAGCATGAGCAAAGCCCTCATCAAATGACATCTCATGCTCAGATTCTTCTCTCCATGTTGGGCGAAAAGCAGTAACTACGTGATGAAGAAGATACGGAAAAATCTTTTTTTCTGTTAGATCGAACGTATTGATGCCGTTATCTGCCGTGTCCACGGGTTGTACCAATTTTTCATCAATATAGTAGGATTGGTAAGTACCTCCACATAACTTTTCCCCATACTCTTTCCAAACTAATCCAAACGAAGAGTACGGAATATCATTTTCACGCTTGCCTGCTCCTCCTATTTGATGATGATCAAAACGTCCGCGCGCGGAATCATATTCACCACCGACATCAACCACATAATCCCCCGTTGCCCACACTTCCGGGTCGCGACTACGCACAATTTCCACATTACCATCGTACAAGAGTGAGAGTACCGCACACGCAAAAACCTCATCCGTATGAAAGTTTCCACTATGCGTCACTATTTTCTTTTTCATGATTTTGTTCATATTCCCCATAGCGTTTCGAAGCGAAGCGCTGAATCAAGACAAACCCTACCATAAAAATCACGGCTATCAAAATAAAGTTCGTAACCTTATGTGTCACCGCAAGCGCTGCGTAGCCAAAGAAATATCCAACTGCTGAAAAAATAAGCACCCAAATAACTGACGCAACAATCTCCGCTTCTGCAAAAATTCTAAATTTCACATTGAGGACACCAGAGAGAATAAGGGTGGTGTGATTTGCCCCATAGATAAATTTAGAAAGAAAGATAGATTTAAATGGTTTTTCTCGAAAACGCGGAAGAAAAGAGAGTACGGTCTTCTCCAGAAAACGCACAATGTCAGGAAACTTACCTTGACCAGAAACAAAGACGCCCAGCTGATACCACAAAAGATCCCCCAAAAGCACCCCCAGGAGTGTTACCCAAATAACGTCCCCGATATCAAAGACTTTCAGATGTGCAAGGATTCCTGCGAGGATAACAAACATTTCTCCCTCAACGACCATCACTAAAAATAAAATGAGGTACCCCACGTGACGATGCATCTCCACAAAAGGAATAATATGGTCAATAGTAAGGTTCTCCATATTTTTTAATCGTTTTCCTTAAGCAAAAAATTTGCAATAACGTGAACAGCTGTCATGACGAGTGCCCCCAAAAAGGCGGGGACAAAGCCACCAACCGAAAACCCCTGGACAACATTACCAATCCCCCAAAAGAGCAGTGCATTCACGACAAACGTAAATAAGCCGAGCGTGAGGAGGGTAATAGGGAGAAGCACCAAGAGAAGAACTGGCTTAATAATCAAATTCGCAATCCCCCAGAAGAAAGCGACGATGAGTGCAGTCTGAAATGATGCCACAAAAATCCCCGGAATAAAGTTCGGGAGCATTAAAAATGCGAGAGCGATAATAATCCATTTTGCAAGTAGGCGCATAATAAAAAAGGAGTTAATTAAGGAATTAAATTTATTGATTGGTTCTGCATGTATGCCTTCATGTTTTGAGTAACGGTATCGAGAATACGACGAATTGCTTCATCAGTGTTAAAGGCATTGTGAGGGGCAATAACCGCACGGGGGTGCGCAATTAAATAATGATTCGCAAGAATTGTTTTCAAATCTTCTTCTTTTGGGTGTGCTTCAAAGAGTAGTCGTGCCTCATCTTCCACAAAAGCTTCTTCCTCAAGAACATCGAGTCCAACACCCAGGAGAATTCCTTCACGAAGCCCTTCTGCAAGCGCTTCGGTCTCTACCAGTCCTCCGCGCGCCGTATTAATGAGCACACTCCCCTTCTTCATTTTTCGAATACTCTCCTTATTGATAATGTGGTGTGTCTCTTTCATGTAGGGCAAGTGCAGGCTCATGACATCGGACTGCGCAAGGAGCTCGTCGAGGGTTACGTACGAGAAACCAAGTTCCTGCGCCATGCTCTGCTTTGGGTACAAGTCAAAAGCAACAACTTTCATATCAAACCCTTTTGCCATGCGAATCATATGCACCCCAATACGCCCAATACCCAAAATCCCCATTGTCTTCCCTTTTAAATCAAAACCACGAAGCCCTTCTTGAGAGAACAATCCTTCATCTTGAACTTTTTTGATACATTCATACATTCTGCGCGATACCGTAAGGAGGAGTGCCATCGCAAATTCAGCAACAGTATTCTCTCCATACGCGGGCACATAAGAGATACTAATTCCTCGCGCTTTTGCCTCATCGCAATCGATATGGTCAAACCCTGTTGAGCGGGTTGCGATGTGTTTAAGGTTTGGAAAGCGATCAAGCTCATCCTTCCCTACGGGTGAATTTACAAAAACAGACAAAATACCTACCTCAGGATCTCTCACCTCGGGATGGTCAGTCGTTGATCCTTTCAAAAAAAGAATCTCTTGCTCAGGGAGTCGCTCCTTTACATAATCTATTTCCCAATCTTCATTGTAAAAATACGCAATTTTCATTTTGATAGTATAACATGCGACCGGCAAGATTCGTAATTATTCGGTAATCGTAAAATACCAATCCGAAACATTTGCCCCCGTGCGTCCGGTATCAATGTGCGCCCCCGTCTTTTCAAAAAAATCAAATGCTTGGTTTTCCTCGCCTGCAGTTTTTGGATCAAGTCCGAGCTCTTGCGCATGAGCCAACACTTCTGTATCCCCTATAGCTCCTGCAAAATGGGTATTATCCCAACCATCCGAAGTTGCTGCTACAAACAACGCGTGCTTTCTGATAAACGGCAATGCTCCCAGTACGGACTCTTGGCATCGTCCTCCCTTACCCTGCTTATGTATCGTCACTGTCGTTTCCCCGCCAAAAAGTCTGCAGGTTTTTGGATTGGTCGCCTCGCGCGCCAAAAGTGCGCCTACTTCGCGCGCCTCACCCTGAAGACCCGTATTTTCAATCCGTGTCGTATATCCTCGCTTTTCTGCTTCCTTTTGCATAGCAACTAATGCTGTCTCGTTGGTAACAAAAAGAATATTGTGGACCCGCTCAAAATATTTTTCTTCCTTGGGTGTTTCAATAAGTCCACAGTGTGGTATCTTGCAGATTTTTTCAATATCATATTTTTCTAATACAGCCTGCGCATCTGCCATCGTGGTGGTATCCATCACCGTTGGACCCGAGGCGACCATACTAATATCATCCCCTGGCACATCAGAAAAAATAAGCGAGATAACCGTCGCAGGAAACGCCATCTTGGCAAATTGCCCACCCTGAATTTTTGAAGTGTGTTTGCGAACTTTGTTAAGCTCATCAATTGTTGCGCCACCCTCCATCAAGGTCTTCGTAATAAGAGTAACGGTATCGCACGAAATATCATGAGGTAAACAGAGAAGTGACGAAGCGCCGCCCGACACGACCGTAATCAACAAATCACGGTCCGTAAGCCCTTCAAGCATTTTTGTAATCGAAGTAGCGACTTCAACATTCTGCTCAGAAGGAAAAGGATGTGTGCCGATGTATGAACGCATTTTGCGAAGCGGTGCGCCCCGTACATCCAAGATGATTCCGTCGGTAAGCCATGCCCCAAGTTTTTCTTCTATTGCCTGCCCTGCATCAAGTGCGCATTTTCCAATCCCCACGAAGAACACACGCTCGTATGCACCAAAGGGAAAAGAACGTCCGTCTACGGTAATTTGTAACTCATCAATATCAATACGGTTGCGCATAACCTCTTTGGTCATAATCGCGCGATACCCCGCTTCCAGAATAGCGAGGCCATCCTTGCGAAGTGGCGTTGTACCGAGTGCCTCGGCATTTTTGATAACTGAATGTTCCATATAGCGATATTCTAGCACAAGCATACGGCTACAGAAAATTTTGCTCATTTCTAAAATATCTGGTATAGTAAGCGTGATACAAAAAGACCCGCGGAACGGGTTATTTTTTAACACACACCACCGTGGTCGAAACATTCTTTAACGACATTCTTTACGTCTTCCTTTTTTTCTCGCTCTACCTCGAGGTATTTTTTCTTATTACCTTTTTTGAGGAACGCCTTAAACTAAGCACAAAAAAACTACATGAAAAACTTTCCTATTACCCCTCTACAACCATTATTGTTCCTTGTTGGAATGAGGAAAAAACTATTTCAAAAACCATCGAATCTCTCCTCCGTCTCCATTACCCAAAAAACAAACTGGAAATTTTCATTATCGACGACGGTTCCACTGATCGCACGTGGGAAGTAGTACAAAAGTTTGTCGGCAATCCTCAGATAAAACTCTTTCATAAAGAAAATGGCGGGAAACATACTGCAGTTAATTTTGGTATCGAAAATTCGAAGGCTGACCTCATTGGCTGTCTTGATGCAGACTCCTTTGTGGATAAGAACGCGCTCCACGAAATAGCCCGCGCATTCAACGAGGACCGTGACACCATGGCAGTAACCCCGATGCTCGTTGTCCACGAACCAAAAACAATTCTCCAAAAAATGCAGGAAACTGAGTACCACACAGGTGCTTTTTTGAAACGCATGCTCTCCCCCCTCGACGCCATCAACGTTACCCCCGGGCCATTTTCTATTTTTCGTCGTGAAGTATTTGCAAAAATTGGACTTTATAAAAAAGCCCACAATACGGAGGATATGGAATTCGCACTTCGTATGCAGTCCCACCATCTACGCATTCGCAATGTGCACACGGCGCAGGTTTACACTTCATCCCCCGCAACACTCTACAAGCTCTATCGCCAACGCCTTCGCTGGGCATACGGCACAATGAAAAATACTCTCGACTATCGCTTCATGATGTTTCGTCGCGAATATGGCGTTCTCGGCATGATCACCCTTCCTATTTCCTTTTTTGGTGTATTCATCTTTCTCTACAATTTTAGTTTCATTGCCTTTCACGCAGTCAGGAGTATTGCCGACAAAATAGTCCAGATAGTAACAGTCGGGTTCATTAGTGCTATTCCGAGAGCAAATTCGTTCTACTTCAACACGGACTTTATGGCGATTCTCTCCTATATGTTCCTCGGATTGGGTATCTTCATTATTTGGAATGGCGTGGTCCTCGCCGAAGGGCGTTTCCGCCCTAGTTCAGGTATCTTCTATTTCATTTTTCTTTATGGTATTGTTGCTCCTATCTGGTTCATCCGCGCTCTTATCAATGTTGCCCTCTCCCGCGAGAGCAAGTGGCGCTAACCCAATAACCATAATTCCCTATTAAAACTATGCGCGCAAAAATAGAAACAAAAAAATATATTCTCGCTTTCGTCATTACCGCAACAGTCTTTTTTGGAGCGCTTATGATTAGTGGTCGTTTTGAGCAAAGTCGCCTTGCCGAAGTAAAATCTGTAGAGAACAAAATCTCTCTTGATATCCTTTCTTCTGAAACGCAGTTCGCCCTCCTCAAAGAATCTTCTTGCAAAGTCATCGACCATTCCACCGCCTTTTCTGAAGAGCTCAATTCCCTCGCACAGAAACTTGCTTACATGGAAGACACTCTCAGTGAAAAGAATGCCGAAGTGGTCAATCTTAAAAAATACTATTCGCTACTCCAAATTAAGGACTACCTACTCGTCGCACAAGTAAACGAGAAGTGTGGCGTAAAACCCATTACCGTTATTTACTTCTATTCCAACAAAGGAGACTGCGACGACTGCAAACGAGAGGGTTATGTGCTCACGAAGCTCCGCGAAGAATATCCCGAGCTCCGTATCTACGCATTTGACTACAACCTCGATCTCTCTGCTGTTAAGACAATGAAGTCCATTCAGGGGGTACGCAATACTCTACCTGCCCTCGTTATATCAGATGAACCCTATTACGGTTTTAAAAGTCCCGAAGATATTGAAAAAATAATCCCTGACCTTAAAAAGTTCCGTGAGGCCCGCGACAAAGCGGCAGCAGAAGCAGCGGCAACAAGTACGAAGAAGTAGCCGTTCTCTCTTTTCCCCTAATACAGAAACAACCGCCATATGGCGGTTGTTTCTGTATTAGGGGACGGTCTTTAGGCCCCTTGTTCAATCAAGTCCATAAACTTCATAACTTCATGAGTATAGGTAGGGACCACGGTTCCGTTGTAATGATGGAGCTTTATTTTTGTTTCAGTATTTTTATAAAAACGCTCAGTTGCAGGATTGTTCCCGCCGAGATTCATCGCAACCGTATCGATTGCTTCATCGAAATTCTTAAATTTTATCTGGCAAGAACCCCAACCAAAAGGGTTGTTGTGGCAAGCAAACTTCCCACCCGTGGATTCCTTGATAGCAATAGCGGGTAAAAGGCGCCAATCAATGTTGTTCTCTTCCGCAACTTTCACCATTTTTGCACCATACCCTTCCAGGGGCATTGAGCGCGTAGAAAAATACGCATCAATCTTTTTCGCGTGTTCTTCTGAAAGGGAAACGTACGTAGATTGCGCTTCTGGACTGAAGGCAACAACATTATTATGAAACATTGCGATGGGTGATCCTACCGTAAGGAACGGGAGAAGGACGAGCCCACGAACGAATTGTTTTGTATTTTCCATGATGTGGCAATATATGCTTTGCCAAACTCGATATAGGTAGACCTCATTTCGCGAGATTATGTTACGAGTGATTATTAGTGTATCCACAGAACAAATCTCTTTCAAGAAAAAAGCACCCAACTAAAGGTGCACTTAATCTCTACTGACGAGATGCTTATGCTATCATAGTCAAACAAAAAAGTCAAGTGTTTTTATCCATTTTTCAGCTTGTTTTTTGTGTATTTTATTATAAATATCCTTATTTATCAAGGGTTATTTTACAATACGCTTTACGAACTGTCAAATACATTTTTTGGTTTGGTTTTCCCTTGACACAGCAAACGTTCCCAGAAAGCACCTGGACTACACACCGTGACACTTTTTGAATTTTTTTCCACTTCCACAATGACAAAGGTCGTTCCTTCCTGTCTTGTCTGCATGAATAGGTGTCGCAGTTGAAGCCTCATCCTCCTCTCCTCCAACCTCAGTAGCATGCTTTACAATCTCCCGCGCCTGCTCTTCCTCCTTCACAAATGCCCCTACACCAATAACAGGGAGCACGCGGAGTACTTCATTTTGCACAGACTCTTTCATCTCACGGAACATACGCAGTCCTTCTTTTTTATACTCAACAAGGGGGTCACGTTGACCGTATGCCCGCAAATTCACCGATGACTTCAAATATTCCATCGCGTCCAAATGTTCCATCCACATCATGTCGACAACCTGAAGAATGAGGCGCTTAACCGCATTATAAAATTCCGCTTCACCCAGCGTTGCAACTTTTTCTTCAACAAGTTTCGAATCAACAGATTCGGGTCTTGAACGAGAACTTGATGTGTCTCCTGCAATGATACCCGAAAGGTGTTCCTTGACGACGTCAATTTTCCCCATGAGGATATCACGACGCATACCATACACATAAGCACGCTGTTTCGTCATCACATCATCATAGGAGAGTACGTGTTTACGGGAATCAAAATGAAATCCCTCAATTTTTTCCTGTGCTGTTTCAAGTGAACGCGAAATCATTTTGTTCTGAATCGCTTCATCTTCAGGTATACCAAGCTTACCCATCATGTTTTTTACCACATCAGAAGCAAAGACGCGCATCAAACTGTCCTCCATGGAGACAAAGAATTGTGTCTCCCCCGGATCCCCTTGGCGACCGGAACGCCCACGGAGCTGGTTGTCGATACGGCGCGCCTCATGACGCTCGGTACCCAAAACAAAGAGACCACCGAGTTCTTTGACTTCTTCGTATGCTTGTTTTGAACCAGGGTTGCCTCCCAGCTTGATATCCACTCCACGACCTGCCATATTCGTAGCAATAACCACACTCCCCTTGCGTCCTGCCTGTGCGACGATTTCACCCTCACGTTCATGATTCTTTGCATTCAGTAATTCATGAGGTACTCCTTCACGACGTAGGTACTCAGAGAGAAGCTCATTCTTCTCAATCGACACCGTACCAATAAGCACCGGCTGTCCTTTTGCATTCAGTTCTTTCACTTTACGCGCAATAGCTTGAAACTTTCCTTTTTCTGTTTGAAAGATTAGGTCGGTGCGGTCAATACGTGCAACTTTTCTGTTGGTGGGAATAGACACCACCTCAAGTCCATACACTTTGAAGAACTCTTCGCTTGAGGTCTCTGCGGTTCCGGTCATACCCGTAAGCTTTCCGTAGAGACGAAAATAATTTTGAAAAGTAATAGATGCAAACGTCCGCGACTCTTGCTGTATCTTCACACCTTCTTTTGCCTCTACGGCTTGATGAAGTCCCTCTGACCAACGACGGCCCGGCTGTAAACGCCCCGTAAACTCATCAACAATAATCACCTCATCATTTTGCACGACATACTCCTTATCACGCTGAAAGAGCGCCTGCGCACGCACTGCAGTGTCTAAATGATGCACATACTTCACCCCACGTTCAGTATAAATATTTTCAACCCCCAAAATCTCCTCTGCGCGCGTAATACCTGCGTCATTAATCTGTATTGCTTTCAATTTTTCATCTACCGTGTAGTGCTCTCCTTCTTTCAATTTTGCAGCAATTCCCGCAAATACCGTGTAGAGATTTTCCGCATCACCAGAGGGAGCAGAGATAATAAGAGGAGTGCGTGCTTCATCAATCAAAATGGAATCGATTTCATCAACGATAGCGAAGTGATAGTCGCGCTGTGCCAGATCAGCAGATGCGTACGCAACATTGTCGCGTAAATAATCAAAACCAAACTCGTTGTTCGTACCATAGGTAATATCAGCACGATACGCATCTTGCTTTGAACATGGTCGCATAAACTCATGCACAACCTTAAATGAACCGACTTCGTCGCGCACAGCGTCAAGCGTAGCGAGTTCTTCTTTGTTTGGCTCTGCCGTATATAAATAAGAAGAGGTATGATTGAGTACACCAACAGAGAGACCGAGAAATGAATAGACCTGCCCCATCCATGTGGCATCACGACGTGACAAATAATCATTGACCGTCACGACATGTACTCCTTTCCCAGGAAGTGCGTTCAAGTATGCGGGGAGTGTCGCAACAAGAGTTTTTCCTTCGCCCGTCATCATCTCGGCAATTTTCCCTTGATGAAGCGCGATACCTCCCAAAAGTTGCACATCGTAGTGTCGTTGACCTAGAGTACGGAGGGAAGCCTCCCGTACCACAGCAAATGCCTCTGGCAAAAGGTCGTCCTCAGTTTCCCCTTTTGCAAGGCGACCACGAAACTCCACGGTCTTTTCACGGAGTTCCTCGTTAGAGAGCACCTGTATCGCAGGCTCAAAAGCATTGATTTTCTTAATCAGGGGAGCATATTTGCCTGCTACCCCGCCACGCCCTAATATTGTATGTAAAAATGACATGGGTGTAGTTTAGCATAAAAATGGAGCGGAGTGAAAAACGAAAAAGAAGGAATTGCCTTCCTTGGAAGACGGGCCTTCTGGGTAACGCCTGTGCGAACAAAAATCCCGCCGAAGCGGGATTTTTGTTAACGCGAATTTATGCGCGCTTTGCAGTTTTCTTTACTGCTTTCTTTGCTACCTTCTTTACTGCTTTCTTTGCTACCTTCTTTACTGCTTTCTTTGCTACCTTCTTTACTGCTTTCTTTGCTACCTTTTTCTTTGCTGCCATTTTTTTTGTTGTGTTCGTGAGTAGTGTGAACTACGCGCGAACATATATGCAAATTAATTTTCTACAATAATACTCGACCCGAGTGTGTATGAGTAAATCTCATCATCGCTCGCGTACAATTATTGGATCATCGCTTGTGTAAAATTTCTTTCACACGTTGTACTGTGATCTATCATTATTATCTCGCATCTGTAAATCAAACACAATACTTTTTTTAAAAATAACTGTGGATAACTTTTTTATTTTTATTTTTATAAAAAATATTTTTTATTTTTCTTCATCGACAAAAAATTATTTTATAACAACAACTTCTTCTTCAATATCGACATTTGTTTTTGCTTTGATCCCCCGCTTCATCTCCTCTGCAAGTAAAAATATTTCTTGCGCTGATGCACTACCATAATTCACGAGAATGAGCGCTTGTTTTTCATGCACTCCTGCATCACCACGACGTATGCCTCGCCAACCACCCACTTTGTCAAAAAGCCATGCAGCAGCAAGCTTTACCGTAGTATCGGCTTGTATATAGGCCTTTATTTCGGGGTACGTTTTTTTGAGTATTTCGTAGCGCTCTGCAGAGACGACAGGGTTTTTAAAAAATGATCCCGCTGTCCCCATCGGATACACTGGCATCTTTGCTGTACGTATCGCGACGATTGCTTCGCGAATCTCTTGTAGTGAGGGTTCATCATCTAAACGATCCTCTCTCATTTTATTTTTTGCGCGTTCTTCAAAAAAGTTTTTTACATCTTCATAGTCAATGCGTACTTTTTTTTCTTGACTCAACAAAAAAGAAACATGCGTAACAATAAAATTTTTATTTTTTTTAAAAATACTTTCACGATATCCAAATAAACATTCTTCACCGAGAAAATTTTTTACACTCATCGTGTCGACATCAAAGACCTCGACAGAGAGAATCGTGTCGCACGCCTCTACTCCGTATGCTCCAATATTTTGCACCGCAGCACCACCAACAGTACCGGGTACAAGGGATAAGTTTTCAATACCCCAAAGGTTGCGCAAGGAAGCTTCGCGCACTACCTCGTCCCACACCTCCCCCGCACCAGCAGTTACCACATCGTCTGCGCAAGAAATTCCTTTTATTTCATTTTTTATCACCAACCCCGCGTACCCCGCATCAGAGACGACAACATTCGACCCACCTCCAAGTATAAAAAATGGAATTCCTTGGTTTTGAGAAAAAAGTAATGCTTCTTTTAACTCTTCGATACTCTGTACGCGTGCAAAATACTGAGTATCTCCCCCTACGCGCATTGTCGTAAGGGGCGCGAGGTGAATATTTCTTAAAATTTCTAATGCCATATACTCTGTATTATAACGAAAAATCCCCTAAACTGTCATTCGGCAATTTGGGGGATTTTTTTAAAATTCATGTACTCATAAGGCCAGCGGGTGCGAACTCCAACAAATGTCTAATATGTGAGTGCTACCGCTAGCCATAAAAAAACACGAATCGATAGGCTCGTCCTCAGGACAAATCAGTAGATTTATCGGGAGGGACTTCTCTTATTCTAAACGATTTACTATAAAAACGCAAAACCCCACTTTCGTGGGGGTTTACGCAGACATTCGTTTGTTGAAACGCAAAAGAGTTTCCTCCTTCGCACTCACATAAATCAAGTATAGCAGATTCCAAAAAAAAGTCAAGTATTTTGGATACTTCCCCTAAATTCACCATAACAGACACGCTTGAACGGCACTATTTTGTATCTCAATAGTGGAAAGCAAAAACCGCCAAAGCAGTTTTTGCTTTTGGCGGTTAGACAGGAAACTAATCTCCCCACAGGCAAACCAATTCTTCTTCATGTACAGGCTTCCCTGTCGGTGTAACGCAGACCGCAACAAAAAAACCCAGAGGTGTATCGTCACTGATCCTTTGAAGGACTGCCTGTTCAAAGACAATACCTCTCGGGCCTTCATGTGCGATTATCTGCAACGTTATGTCAAGGCCTTCTACGTCGGCAATGAAACACCGACCATTACTGTTCCCCGCAATATTCCCGGGGATCTTGTTGCACCAAAAAGTATCTATGCCTACGAGTAAGTCGGCACTTTCTTTGCTGATTTGCACGTAGCCTACCTCACCGTTATTGAGGCCGAAGGTCATTGTTTCAAAACGATCAGCAGGATTGCGCATATCATCCTCACCCCTCACTGCAAGTGACCGTACAATCGAACCAAAACGATGGCCCAGCAAAAACATTGAGAGTTGGGTATAGAAAAATGCGTGATTGTTTCTTGAAAGAACTTCTGGGCTCATGACCTGCTCCTCAAAAATCTTGCCAAAATTAGCAATGACGATATTCTACAGACCAAGGTACTTTTTGTCAATAATTCTCCTTTTTTCTATTCCTCACTCACTTTCTTTTCCTCTGCAGTCTTCCCTTCTGTGGTCAAAATCTCTATATAGTACTTCTTTGCCTCAGCGTACGCTGGTGCAAGCTCATACGCGTGCTTAAATGCTTCTTCTGCTTTTACGAGGTCTTTCTTGCGGTAGTACGCATTCCCCAACTCAAAATACATTGATTGTTTTTTAGGAGAAAGTTCTATTGCTCGATTGATATAACCAATACCCTGATCGATAGCACCAACACGGACAAGGAAGCTCCCCTCAAATATTTGGTAGCGCGCATCACGAGGAAGTTCAGCTGCTTGTTTCCCTAACTCATTTGCCGCAAGAACAATAAATTGTTTTTGTATATCAGAAACTGTACCCGAGTGACCGAAACCGTCCGTCGAGATTTGTCCGAGTTGCTCACGTGCTTCCGCCGTACCAAATGAGTTATACGCAATAGCTTGTTTAAAGAGCGCCAAATTATTTTCCGCACCCGACCGGTCGCTCATTGCTCGAATAAGCGTTGTGTTCTGCATGAAGCCGTTGTAATTCACGGTGTAAACAAGTACGCAAGCAAGGAGTATCGCACCACCGGAGACAATCACCGTAAAATCTTCTTCCTTACTTTTTCCTTTTTTTACTAACTTTTTTTCAGGAGCCTGGTCTCTCTGTCGTAGGCTCTCCACGTAAGCGAGTATCGTGCCAAAATAAATCAAACTCGTGAGATTATCAAACACAAAAAGGTTCTGGAAAAAGTACCCACCCAAAAGCCCAGTGAGAATACTCTTTTCGAGAACAGAGAGAAGTGTCGTCGGTCGCCAGATATAATAAACGGCAAAACCAAACAGAGAGAGGTAGGCAAGGAGGGCAAAGATACCTCCGGCAATCAACCAATCGAAGAACACATTGTGTGCACGGTCAAACCATTGCTCTTGCCCCCACATATTAGGGTCATAATATTTGTTAAAAACATAGTTGAAATTTTCCATCCCCCACCCAAGCAGAGGGTGCTCTCTGAATCCTTGGTATGCCATATTCCAAATCATAAAACGCGCATTTGTAGGAAGGGTACTTATTGATATTTCTGAAAATCGAGCGAGGAGTGGTGTCTCTTTTACAAAAGAGGTGTTACGTACTGAGACAAAAATACCGACCAACGCAACAAGAGTAATAAGACCTCCTATTGCCCACACCCTGAAAGCCTTTTTTTCTTTTTCAAAAATGGCAACAAGAATCGCGCTTATACCTACAGCCACAATAAGTCCTAAAATAGCCCCTCGGGTTCCCGTATGATAGAGAACGTATGTTTGTAAAATAGCGATTAAGGCATAAGTAATAGCTCGTATCTTCCCTTTATAAGTATTGATATTTTCTCCTCCTATAAAAAATACCGCTAAAAAAATATTAAAAAACGCATAGATTCCCAAATAGGAAGAGTTACCTAAAGTTCCGCTGGCACGAAAACCAACAGCTTGTCCTGAAATTTGTGACAAGGCATAAATACCCATGATCAAACTGACACCAAGGTTGAATTGCAAAAATGATCGCCAAAGGTTGCGCACCGTGAGCACAGTGGAAGCAACAACAAAGTATGCGAACAAGTGAAAGTACGTCACGACACCCTCCATGCGTTCAAAGTTAGACCAGAAACTTTTTGTAGGATTTTCTCCAAAGATTGCGGAGAGAGTTACGACAAAAAGAAGTGTGCCAAATGCGCCGAGCAAATAACTTTTCTTTGGACGATATGCCGGGTCAATGTATACGAGGACGAGCCATGCAGAAAACATGACTTCGACAATGACACGAAACGCGAAGTTCTTACCGACGATGTACGGGAAAAAAGTACTCTTCCCCATGACAATAAAAGGGATACAAGGTATCACGATAAAACCTGCAAAAACTACCCAATTCGCCAATATTTTGTGTATGTTCATAATGTGGTTATCGTACCATAAAAATCATGAAAACAAAGAAAAAAGGTTAGGTATTTTTTTTATTTTTTAATCCCAATAAACACGTGCATGTCTCCTATCTCCTTTTGGTAACTTTGGTATACCCTTTGATTGTACTCACGCCTAAACAACAAATAGGTCTCTTCATAAAGCTCTTCTATCCCGACATTTTTTAACTCTTCACGAATCTTATCCCATTCAACATGATCATTAAGGAAAACGTGTATGTCGCCCTCTCTTTGATATCGCGAATCAACAAACCTCCTCATAATCCAATCAACATAATTCGTTGCTATAAAAAACTTTTTTAAATTTATTCGAGATTTTCTCTTTATTTCTATAAGAAACTTTCGATATGACTCAGGTTGATTCCAGAATGCCAAAGAAGCTTCATGGTCAATATAAACTACCCCGCCTTTCTTGAGAACACGGCTAAATTCTTTCATAAGAGAGAGGTATTCGGGAATATGATGAAGGACCGAATACATTGCGACCATGTCGACACTTTTATCAGAAATCCCTGATAAGTCTATGCCGTTCAATTTCACCGTCCTCACCGGCATGACATATACACGTTTGGCAACTAAATCCAAAAAACCTTGCGAAACATCCCCTGCAATCACCTCGCACCCCAACCCCGTAAGATGCTCGGTCAAATTCCCTGCACCACACCCAAAATCAAGAGCAATGACAGGATTACTTCCCGTTTGTATAGACGAAACAGCTTTTAAAAGGCAACTCTGTAGGCGAGTCTGTTCAACATCATTATAAATTTCTCCGTGTACTTGCTCATACTTTTTGGCACTTTTATCATGAGCTGCAATATTATGTTCAAGCGGTGTTTTCATGAGTATAATGAATTATTGTAACACAGTGCTATACTAAATCCACACACGATGATTCCAAAAATTATTCACTACTGCTGGTTTGGCAAAAACCCAAAGAGTCCCGAGATTCTCATGTGTATTGAGAGCTGGAAACAAACATGTCCAGATTTTGAGGTTAAAGAATGGAACGAGGAAAACTTCCCTGTAGAGCAGTCCCCTTTTGTGCAACGTATGTACGCAGAGAGAAAGTGGGCATTCGTTGCTGACTATGCCCGCTTAAAAATCCTCCTTGAACACGGCGGATTCTATTTGGACACCGATATGCTACTCATTCAGTCTCTTGAACCTCTGACCAAAAACCTTTGTGTTCTTGGCGAAGAATCAACGGGGGTAATAAGTGCGGGAATGATTGGCGCAGAAGCGCATCATTCTTTTATAGAAGCGTGTAAAAATCATTATGATAGAGAGACAGCTTCGCTCATTACTATTCCCCGTGTTCTCTCTCTCGTCTTTAATACCTACCCAAACAAAGCAAATCTTACCGTCTACCCTCCCAAAACATTTTATCCATTCGACAGCGAACACATCAAGGAGTTCCACGGGCAAGACCTCGGCCCTGAAGTCATCGGCGTACATCTCTGGCATTATTCTTGGGGACATCCGCTCAATATATTTTTTAAAAAAATAGGTGTCTATCAATGGGGCAAAAAAGTGACTGAGGTTCTCGGCCTTAAAACGCTCCTCAAAAAGCTCTTTGGTTTTATTTAATACGTATGATAAATAGAAGCAAAATAAAATACTCCCTCAAGAAACTTTTACCAAAAAGCATTTTTGATTTAATCCTTGCTCTTTGGCAAACTATTTTTAGGAAGCTTGTAGATATCCTCGATGCACTCCGTCTTAAACGCTTCAATAATTACCGCACTATCGAAACTGCACATCATGGACATAAATTTTCACTTTTTATCTCTCCAAAAAACGGATTCATCGATAAACATATTTTCCTTTATGGAACTTATGAGCCACAAATTCTTGACCTCCTCGTGACCTATCTCAAGAAAGGGAGTACGTTTGTGGACATTGGGGCAAATATTGGACAACATAGTATGCTTGCAGGAAGTATCGTGGGTGACACAGGTAAGGTCTACTCCTTTGAGCCAATCCCTTACATTTATGAACAATTTTTGGACAGTCTAAAAATTAACCATTTTGAACGTATTGTTCACGCACACAACGTTGCACTCGGTAAAGAAAACAAAGAGGAGTCTCTTTATGTTGAAAAAAATAACGTCGGGGGGTCTTCTATCGTTTCCTCTAAGGGAAAAGAGGGTGAAAAAATTAGTATCACCATAAAACGAGGGGATGAGCTACTGGAGAGCCTCTCTCGCATTGATATGGTGAAAATTGATGTGGAAGGATATGAATATGAAGTGTTAGTGGGGATAAAAAAAACGCTCAAAAAACATAAACCTATTATTGTCCTTGAATTCTCTGGGAAACTATATTCCGAGAAAGGAGGCACCGATGGGGGGGCAATCCTCTCACTTCTCCGGGAACTTGACTATGCTATGTATGATGTAGAAGACTATATGAAAAAAATAACTTCAACAGAGGAATTTCTTACTCCTTTTACAAAGGAAAAATCGCAGTGCGATATTCTTTGTTTGCCTAAACAACACGCCTATGAAATTTAGTATTATCACCCCCACCTACAAACGAGCAGACAAACTTTCACGGGCAATTACCTCTGTGCTTCAGCAAACGCATACCGATTGGGAAATGGTCATTGTGAATGATTCCCCTGATGATACAAGTTATTCTTCGCTCGAGAAAACGTTCACTGACCCGCGTATTGTTTATCTAAAAAATAAAGAGAACGAGGGGGTAAACTATTCTCGAAACCGCGGTCTCGATTCCCTCTCAAAAGATTCTGACTGGGTTATCTTTTTGGATGATGATGATTGGTTCTCGAAAGATACCCTTGAGACCTTTACCACCATCGTTTCTACCTATCCAGATAAAAGATGGTTCATTACAAACCGTGCTTATGAAAACGGGACTTCACTAACATCAGCTCCTAGAAATAAAACTGCCTATTCTTATGCATACGAATATTTAATACTCAAAAGGATACAAGGGGACGTTACTCAATGTATACAAACATCGCTACTTTCTAACATACAGTTTTCAAAAAAAATAAAACAAGGAGAGGAGTGGCTTTTTTTCTTTCAGGTCGGCTTGCACGAAAAAATGTACTATGTCGACCAAAAGAGCACTCTAACGGATGGCTATGACAAAGCCACTGGATTGAATTTTAGAAAAAAAGACTACAAGGAAAAACAAAAAATAATTTTGAATTTACTCCGAGAAGGATGCCACCAGAAATTACTAAACTACCCCTCTTTTAACCTATACATACTTATTCGTCTTGTACGGGCTCTTTGTTAATTTTAGTATTAGTGATTTTCTGAGTTATATTTTATACTAAATGACAATCAAACAAAAACAATGAAAACTACCAGCAAAATAAAATTTATAATAAAGAGAAATCTGCCAGATTTTTTGTTTACGTTCATTAAGGCTATCTATAATGCGACGATCGCAAAAAGCATTTCTGTAGTATTCACATTACGAGCCTATAATTTTAAAAAGGAAACGTTAATCAATTTAAACTACTTTGGCTTTTCTTATAAATTATACATAAACCCTAAGAATGGGTATCTCGATAAATGGCTCTATGTTTACAAATGTTACGAAACACATATTCTGAAGGAAATTATGAATAACATAAAGAAGGGAGACACGGTACTAGATATTGGTGCAAATATTGGACATCATTCTTTGTTTATTTCAAAGGTTGTAGGAGACAAGGGAAACGTTATCTCCTTTGAACCAATTTCATTCCTCAGGGAGCAATTTGAGAAATCCACGTCTATAAACAAAAGTGCTAATGTAACAGTAATGCCTTTAGCTCTTGGAGAAAAAGAATCTAAGGAAACCATCCACATTTGCGAAAGCAACACCGCAGGATCCTCTATTGTTAATTTCTCAGCAGTAGGGAAAAAAGAATCTATCAAGGTGGTAACGCTTGATTCCCTCTCTCTAAATCCTTCTTTCATGAAAATAGACGTAGAAGGATACGAATATTTTGTACTCAAAGGAGCAGAAGAAACAATCAAAAAGAACCACCCAAAAATACTCTTAGAATATTCCCCTCTTTATTACGCAAAGACAAATCCGTCCCACCAAAAAGAAATCATCACTTTTTTACGCAATAATAATTATGATATATATGACCTCGATGAGGAAAGGAAGAAAATTGTCGATGATGTTGATTTTATTTCATCATTTAATCAGGGGTTCAAGGCGCAAACAAACATTCTTTGCGTGCAAAAGTAGCTATCTCGTTAAGGGAGCTCTGCTTCTTTGGGAGTTCTGTAGTTTACCTCATACCCCCCATAAACAGCTTGTAGAATGATCCTTATCCGCCTTACATAATTACGATTAACTCCGTATTTAAACATACCAAGAATGCATAAACCAGAAGTCCACACAATAATATTCAAAAAGAGAATGGTTTGTGCCTGTGTGGTAGTACGGATAGAAATTCGTACCATATTTCTTATGCGGTAATATACCTTGAATATTTCGGTCCCGGGATCAAACAACCCTGAAATATGCGAACCGTCACTAAACGTAACAGAGGCATCATTAATCCTTGGTCGTATGCAAGCATATGACTCATACCCTAATTTTTTAATACCCCAAGAATATTCGATATCGTCACCATAAAGAACAAGGCTCGCGTCAGGAAGTGGCGCTTCTCTTACTGCCTCAATGGGGATAAAAGCTCCCCCATAGATAAAACTTTCATTGGGCACAATGGGAATTAATGTACCTCGTATTAAACCTTTAGTACTTCTAAATAGTTTCAGGAAATTAAAAAATTTAGCAAAACTAAAAACTTCAAAAAAAGTAAACTTCAAAGAAGTATCTGTTATTATTTTTTTATAAAAGATATCAGTATTCCCAAGTAAAAGAGGCCTGCTTCCCACCAAAACTACCTTTTCGTTTAAAAATAATTTTCTTAACTCAAGAAACTTTTCTATCGCTCCTTCTTCGGGCACATTATCATCATCCAACATAAAAATGTAGTCACAAGCAACACCTCTTGCATAAGCAAGCCCGCGAGCAAAACCACCGGCTGACCCTATGTTTTTTTCTTGCCGTAGAATGACAACCTTATCTCCATATTTTTTTACGCCCTCTTCTATTTCTTTTTTATTCTTTGACCCATTATCAACAATAATTAACTTCGTTACATAAGGATCATTCATAACCACACCAACAAGTTGTGATAAAAAATTCCATCTATTGCCATAGGTAACGGTGACGACGGCTACGTTAGTTGATTGCATAAAAATTAATACATTACAGCACACATTGTTGCTGATCTACTCGAGGGACTTTTTGTTTTAAACCTTCTCCTTAAATAAGAGAGCGCGTACCTCATCTTAATACTAAGATATCTAGACTTTAAACTATTGTTCACATGTTTCGGAAATAAATTACCTTCTGTGTCCATTCTTGGTAAATTGGCTTGCAAGAATTCCATCGGAACGACTGCTTTATCTTCATAAAACATAGAGGTGTATGCGGTAAAATCTATAAATTCACATTTTTTATTAAATGATTTTGCTATATACAAAATAGAATCCTCTGCCAGCCACCATAAATGAATGGGGGGTATATCACTTTGCCAAACAGTACCTTGAGGAGCAGTGGATTTATTAGGTGTTGTTAAAATTAATTTTCCACCTTCTTTCAGTAAAGAAAAAGCTGCCCCAATAAAAGCCTTGGGGTCTTCTACGTGTTCAATCAATTCTGTCATGATTACGCAATCATATTTATCGATGTTCTTTTTTACAATCTCAAATAAGTCTCCCGCCGTATAATAATTACCATAACGTTTATTTGCCCTGGCCACCGCTTCTTCTGAGATATCCAGTCCTTTAGTACTATACCCTGCTTTATTCAAAGAATAGGTTAGATATCCGAGACCTGTTCCTATTTCTAATATCGATATGTCTTTATTTTTAAAATATTTTTCTAAGGCATTTTTAACCCCCCAATAGACGCTTTCCGCATTCGCCAAAATGTTGAGGGGATTTTTAAATTCAGTAACTAGTTGGGCATATCTCAAATACCTCTCATATCCAGGTGCTTTATCCCCTAAATTGTAAATATAATTATACAACTTAGCTTCAGAGATAAGAGGGTCGACAAAAGAGGCCATGCAAACACTGCATTCATATAAGTCAAAAGTTTTCCCCTCGATGTACCCGTTAAAGTCATTAAAAAGAACAGAGGCGGGTGCACCACATATCGGACATTTTTTATTCTCCTGCTTCATTTTTATATTTTTTAATAAATTTATTAAAATCTTTAGAGTATATATCCTTCTCTCTTTTTTTAATACTGTCTCTACCCCACCCCCACCAAGCAATAGCGACCATGTCATTAATCTGATCTTCAGGTAACCTATATTTTATAATTTTTGCATGTACCTCATCTGTCCCCGCAGCGATTATTGCACCATCTCCGACAGAAACAGGTCCTATGATAGTAGGTCCATAACCAACCCAGACATCATTCCCAATAACAACAGACCCTGGTTCACTGGCATCAGTAACGGTCATATCTTCATTTATTAGACTTAATGGATATGTCGTTATTCTTCCAAATAAATGATTGGCTCCCAAAAGTATGCTCACCCTACTAGCAATTGAGCAATATGCACCAACTGACAAAGTACTTCTTTTGTCATACGAAATCAGGTACGGAGTGCCGTAAGTACCTTCACCCCAATTAGTTACATATTTTTTACTTCTCCAAAAAAAATATTCGCCTTTTTTATACCAAAAATAAATAAAAACTTTTGCAAAAAAAGATGCTATTGGATTCATAAAAAAAGTATATCATTAAAAACCTTTTAACGCATATGTAAGTAGAAAACGCCTGACATAAATGTGTAGGAGATAACGGTGGCAAAAGCAGTACCCGTAATGCCAAAAATTGGTGTTAATATATAAATTAATACTATATTTATAATAATACCTAAACTAAAAATAAATGCCTGCTGTAAGTGTTTTCCTTGTACCGCGTAAATAGCCAAATAATGATATACCAGGAACATACCTGGGATGGAAAGTGCGTATACTCTTAAAATAGGGGTTACTTCAATAAACTTGGGTCCGTAAAGTAAGCTCACAATAAACGGGGCGGTAATTATAGTAAGAATCGAAATAACCGTACCCGAACTAAAGTACAGTAACATAACTTTACGAATACTATTTTTTGAATGATCGTCTTTTCTTAGTGCAGTACTAGCAATATGGGCGACAAGAGAGGCATAAATCCCTCCAGCAAAGAAGTTGGGTACTTCTGTAATTTTTACCGCTGCCGAGTAAATACCAAGAGTATACGCATTCGAAAAAGTCGCTAAAACTAGTTGATCTACGCGCAATAGTAATTGCCACAGAGCTAATGAAATGACCATAAAACGAATAGCGTACAAAAATTTTATTGTCGAAAAAATACTTGGAAAACTTGCATAAAAAAAAGGTTTTCTGATTTCAGGGTTACTCAAAAAAAATAAAGCCAATAAAGTTACCATAAAAAACGTATCGCCTGCACTAACAGCTACAAAAGCAAGGAGAGGGGCATGAAAATTCACGAGAAATACTTTCATGAGAAAAAGGGTCAACGACGACAATATTTGCGTTAGAGCAATTATTCGTGCTTTATTGATAACGATTGCGTATTGGAAAAAGGCCGTAAATGAGCTCAGGAATAATGGGGCGCATAATATCGTTGACATCAACGCAACATCTGATGGTAAAATACTCCACGCGAGAATGATTCCTAAGATAGAGAAAGAACTTGTGATGTATATCTTGTGGCCAAAATACTCTTTAAGGTCTTTAATTTTATCTTCACTTTTTGCAATTCTCCAAGTGAAATAAAAATCCATTCCAACGGCCACAAGCATAAACACGCTCAAGTAATTTTGGACAAAACTATATAAACCAAGATTGTCTGGTCCAAGATATCTAGAAGTAATGATAACACCAAGAGCAAAAAAAATTTGAACGGTAGTTTGTCCAATTGTGTACCATGATAATTCTTTTAAGAAAGACTTATCAAGTATTTTTTTTAGTTTAGTAAAAAAAATCATAAAAATTAGTCGAGGGAAATTACTTTATAGTTACTATTATAACGAACGCTGACAACAGGCCTCTCTTTTTTGTAAAAAGCAATCCCTCTCTTGTTAAACATAGCGCCGATATGAGTTGGCCCAGTATGCACCCCAAAATAACTCTCGGCATCATGAATAACATACATAAGCGACACTAGGCTCAACCTCCCTCTAAGATCTAAATAATTAAATTCATTAGGGATATAATCTTCTAGACTTATATCTTTTACTATATCTGAGGGGGCTCCAGTAATAACCATGGTGGTGGCCATGTTCATATGTTCTTTATAGTAATCTACTATCCCCTTTTTAATGTCCTCCTTTTCTATTTTTCTATCTGGGGCAGACGGATATAGATGGAGAACAGAATAGTTACCTCTGTTGAATACAGGTAGCTCTAAATAAGGGTTTTTTGCCACACTTTTAATGTTTAAACGGTCAAAAATAAAACTGAATAATTCTTGTACTGTGTTTTTTTCACTACACATAATGTTGTCTCCAAAAAAATGAGGCTTCTTGTGTATATCTGTAAATAAAAATGAGATCATCTTTACTCGAGAAAGATAATGAAAGACGAACGATGTATAGCTAATTAGTTTTGAATCTGGCGTAAGGAAAAAAATAAAGTACGTATCTTTAAAAAAAGATTGAAAGAACAGTTTAAGGAGGAAAAAAATATTCCTAGCACTAAAAACTTCATCAGAAACAGCTAAGTCCTTACTTATTGAGCGATATGTGTCTAGAGAATTATTAACTGCAATTACGATACCTTTAATATTATTATCTTTTAATTGTTGAGCCAAAGATAGCACTATGAAATTATCCCCAACAGACCCAGGTAAATACAGAACCACTTTCTTATTTTCCTCTTTACTGATATTGGTCATATTAAAAGATTAAAAACTTTTCCAGTAGGCAATCGGGGTTCCTTCAATTCTAACGATATCACGCCCCATAGTTCTCCATTCATTTATAAATTTTACAACACCAGGATGACCAAAATCGCAATCATGCCACAAAAACACACCTCTCCCCTTACATAGCGTAAAACATTTTTCCGAATCATTTTTACAATACTCATACGTATGAGAACCGTCAATAAAGAAGAAGGTTGGCTCCCCTTCCTCACTAAAATCCCAAGTAGCCGTGTCTGCAAAATGTTGTCTGATTTGTTTCTCGTAAATACTCCCTATGAATTCACGCCCAACAATACGTCTTTCGATAAGATGGGAATCATCTTTTGGAATACTTTTTAGGTCTCCTTTTGAGTTAAACTCTTGAGGAAGATCTAGTGTATGGATAATTCCATTTGGTAGGTTTTCTGCAATAAGTCTTGTCGTATGCCCAAAAAAAGTTCCTATCTCTAAAACCTCTTTAGGCTGCTCTTTTGCCAGAATTGCAATTATCGCGATAGCTTGATCCGAAGGAACTCTACCATTTTCACTAGACATAATCGTCATATGTATCGTTGGTCTAACCTTTCCCAATATCTGATCAAGGGATATTTGAGGTATCGCAGACAACTCCGTTATGTCTACCATGTGAGCTGCAACAAAAGCCCGGTAACAAGCTTTTAAAAAGGAGTGGTATCCGCTTGTTATAAGCGTAAAAACAGAGACTATATTAAACCCCATAATTATTCTTATGCTCTGTATTATTTTTTGTTTCATATGTATATGATACTATCATAAAGTATAGATATTAGGCTATTTGTTGATATCAAACATGAAAACCCATTATTCTCTTTTAGATATTCTTCGCTTCTTTGCAGCTTTTTGGGTGATGAGTTTTCACTATTTCCTCTGGTGGTCTCCAGACCTAGCGTGGTACAGATATGGCAACCTTGGTGTCCCTATTTTTTTTATAATTAGTGGTTTTGTAATCTCTCAAAGCATCTCCCGTACTTCTATCAAGAAATTTGCCCTAAAAAGATGGATTAGGCTTTTCCCTTTGTTTTGGATGATCTGTACTGCCACTTATATTTTCACGTTACTAATACCGAATGGTAATCCTGTTTTATTCCAAGAGTACCTTATTAGTATGACGATGCTTGGGGAAAAGTTAAGTAATGCTTTTGGGTACCTAAGGCTTGTGGACGCCGCGTATTGGTCTCTTGTTGTTGAGCTTATCTTTTATGTAGCGATAGGATTATTTGTGTATTTTTTCTCATGGAAAAACATTCGCACGTTTACACTAGGTTGGTTAGTTGTTAGTACTGTAGCATTTCTACTTACTATTGATAATAATTTTATCGCAAAAACTTTACTTGTTAGACACGCATCATACTTCTTGTTCGGGATAACGCTTTCCATAATAGTAAGTACTGACTACTCTTCGCTTAAGCAAAAATGCTATGACTACGGATTTCTTTTTATAGTCGCAGTCTATTCAACATATATTTCAGCTCGGGCGTTACCTCCATATCTTTCACCCAATCCAATAGACACTAATTTTGTGATGTGGCTACATCCCCTATTTTTTATTACAACAATAATTCTTGTTTACTTATCTCCTAAAATACATTCGCCTAGATGGCTAGTAATCAGTGCGGTTATTGGGGGAATAACTTACCCCTTATATTTGATACATCAAACAGTAGGCAACACGCTTATTAAATATTTTGAATCTTACGGCTCACTTGAATTGCGCGGTGGAATTATGATGATAGTAGCTATTATGTTGAGCTATATAGCTTATTTTTATGACAAAAAATTGAGGATGATCCTTTCTTTAAAATTGCTACCTAAAGAATCTGAAAATAATCATTAGTAATTCTATGCTCAGCCCCCAAAGTAACTACACATACTTCACCATATAGCTCCCCTCAAGCGAATAGCCGCGGTTTTTGTAATACTCGCGGACGCCGATACCCGCAATGATAGCGACTTTTTTGTAGCCTGCTTCTTTCGCAATACGCTCCGCTTCGATGAGAAGCTGTTTCCCAAAGCCGAGGTGCTGGCTCTGTGTCCCCTCCTCTCCTATCGTTGCCATGCGCCCGTAGGTATGGAGCTCACGCACGAGTGCCGCATCTTTCAAGACTGCCAGTGTCCCCTTCTCAAATTCCTTTCCGTGATTATCGGGCAGGCGCAAACGAAGAAATGAAGCAAGCTTCCCCTCGTGTGCTTCCTCAAATGATAAGAAAAATTCTCTCCCTGTTTTGGTGCGATACTCGGTACGGGTAAGGGGGAAATCCTTGGGGTCCACAACCATTCCGCGCACTTCACGACAGCGAATACATTTACAACGCCAATTATTTTTTCGCATATCCACTTCCAGCCATTGTCGCAAGTTGGAAACTTTACTTCCTGCCTGAATATAGGTAGCAGGTATGTCACGTATCACGCGGATGATACGAACGTACTTCGGTACTTGTTTTTTTGCTTCAACGAGAACGTGTACAAGTTCCTCGTCGGTGTAGGGCACAAAGCCCCCTGCCTGTCGCGTACGGCCAGCCACGTATTCTCTCTTTACCCATTTCCGCCCAAACCCAGTTTTCAAAAACTTCTCACGCTTAACAGCCTCTTCTCTTGTTGAGTATTCTTCATAATGAATGACCTTGAGAGGGCGATGTTTTTTTGTGTGCTCTGCTCCAGTACCTGCTAAATGTTTTTGGAAACGTTTTTCCAAATCACCTGTTTGACCTATATAAAAACTATTGTCATCACAAAGTATAACGTACGTAGAAAAAAATCCCGGTCGCGACGCAGGCAGGCCTTCCTGCCAAGTATTAAAAAGTTCACTTCCCTCGAGAACCATACACGGGTACACCTTGAGCATATCGGGGTGATAGTCCTCGCCTGAAAAAAGGTCGCCAAACATTTTGATATCTTGCTCGATACTACTTCCCGGTAGGTTGGGCATCATGTGGTACACCACCTTAAACCCTGCATTCCGCAAACGCTCCGTTGCCTCTTTGACTTGCACGATCTTCATGTCGCGTTTTGTTTTTTTCAAAATTTCATCATCGAGGTGTTGCACGCCAATCTCGACTTTGGTAACCCCGAGTGCGCGTAAGCGTTCCAATTCATAATTGGTAATATAGTCGGGGCGTGTTTCAATGGAAAGTCCGATGATTCGCGTTGGTGCAGTTTCGTTATCTGACTGCAGTTCAAGGAGCGACTTCGCCATTTTTTTTGTTTGCATATCTTCCGTTAACCCGAAGTTGTTGCACGCACGAAAACATTCGGCAAGAAATTCTTCTTGATACACGGGGTGGTAGAAACTCCACGTTCCTCCGATCACAATCATTTCAATTTTGTCGGTTGCATGCCCGTTCATAGCGAGTGCACGCAAGCGGTTGGTCACCTGTGCATAGGGGTCAAAATCATTCGCGAGTGCGCGCGCCGCTGCGGGTTCTTTCGAAAGATAGCTTTTGGGCATACGCTCCTCAGTTGGGCAATACGTACAGCGACCTGGGCAAGGAAATGGCTTCGTCAAAAGCGACACCACGGCAACCCCCGAGTTGCTACGAACCTTGAATTTCTTCATGACGAGCTCAGCGTCGGTATTAACCGTTTCCTCCCCTTTTTCAAGACCATCTTTATACAAAGCGAGCATTTCCGCATTAGTGGGCAAACGACGCCCCGAAGTACCTTTTTTAGGCTCAAAATGCCCCTCGGGAGCGAGTTTACCCTCGGGGTCATATAGTTTACATCTCACCTCCAAAAAACGAGCATAAATAGCATCGTCCGCTACAATGCGACGTTTGAGTAGATCAAGATCGCGGTCTGTTTTTATGTCTGCAAAAAGCATGGTAGAGTAAGAAAAAGTTGAAAGTTTTTAAAATATTTTACTATTTACTATTTAATCTTCACTATTCTACCTTATCCTACCTATGAAACAAGAATATGCAAATCAAATCCTCGCACAGTCGCGCGCGGGGTATGAAAAAATCACCGATGACTTCTCGCGTACGCGCGGAAAATTCTGGGATGAACTTTCTTTTATCGTTGACCTTATCCCCAAAAAAGCTCGCATCCTTGATGTCGGATGTGGTAATGGTCGCTTCCTCGGAGCACTCGATGACAAAGAAATAACCTACGCCGGGATTGATTTTTCTGAAGGGCTCATTGCGATTGCGCGGGACCGATATCGAAAGCGACCCAGCACGACATTTTTTGTCGGCGATGCACTCGCACTTCCTTTTTCTGACAACTCATTCGAAACAGTCGTCTCCTTTGCGGTGCTCCACCATATTCCCTCACGTGCCTATCGCGTGCAGTTTCTTCGTGAAATGGCCCGTATGGTAAGACCAGGGAGCCTCATCGTTCTCACGGCATGGAACGTCTGGCATTCGAAGCCTCGTATCATACTAGCGCATGTTTTTAAAAAGATAACGAGAAGGTCACGCCTTGATTTTGGTGACGCCTTTCTTAAGTTTGGAAAGGAACAGAATGCGCGTTTCGTGCATGCACTTTCAAAACGCGAGCTTGCTTCTCTTGCGCGCCAAGCAGGTCTCGCAATAGAAAAAATTGAAGTGATTCGTCGCCCGAGTGGTGAAGAAAACTTTTTGATGATACTTAAGAAAAACTGAACCAACAAAAAAACCGCTGGATAAGTCCGGCGATCGTACAAGAACTGAATGATCAAACACTGAGCCTATAATTGTTCTCTATAAGCGACACAATATGTGTAAGGCGCTTCTCAGTAAGAAAGCGGACTTCATCGCTCACCACACGAAGATCCTGCCTAACCGTGTCGCAAAGGTGTGCGATTTCTGACAAAACTTTAGAGCTCCTAAAAATGTCCCACTCGTGAAGCGCAATCTCACTCTCAATTTTCCCCATGATTGCTTGCACGCTGGCATCAAAATTGTAATATCCAATACCCTTAATCACCTTGTCAAAACATTTGATTGCTTCTTCAAACTCCCCGACAGAATAGAGAACTTCGCCAATCTCCAGAAAAAATACCAGATGGAAATCGTTGTGACTCTCATCTTCGATCAGTTTAAAAAGCTCCCGTTTTTCGCGCGCGAATCTTTGCAAGAAAAACGACAACATGCAACAATGATACAAGCGGTACACAAGGCAAGAAGAAACAATATCTCGTTTTATTTCATTGATGGTTCTCCACAGACACCATACCTTGTCCAAGGAAGCTCTTATCTTCCGTGAAAGATGCGGTTGTGGCTCTTTGTTCGCAGTCATCTTAACCCCCTTCATTATCTAAAAAACAACTACCGAAAAAATACCACACATTAGACAAAAAAACCAGAGTTTACTAAAAAGGGTCTTTATCCTCCTCAATCTCAAAATCATCCGCGGTAAGGCGTCGTTTTTCGTCGTTTTTTTGTTCACGCGCAAAATGTGCGCCGACGATTGCAAAAAGGGCCAAGAAAGCAGCGCCTACATACCATGGCCATAGGCGTTCGGTGGTAGCACCCTCAAGGGAAGGAGTAGTGTCGTCAAAAGCACCTATTGCAACAGCTTCTTGTGAGGCGTTCTCTGTATCAGAAAGTACCGTACGCGAAACAACAGCGGAGGCTTGAGATGTTGGAATGGTCTCAACCTTCATTTTTTGTGCGGGAGTAGGCGGAGCAAGATACTGGTTAGGTTCAACTCGTGTACCATTTGGGAAACGAAGAAAAACAATGCTTTCTTTTGGCGATACGATCCCGGTAATCTCAGAAGGAAGCGTGAGCGTTTTCCGCGCCCCTACAATCGTGTGTTGCGGAAGTATAAAAATTTTTCCTGCACCTTCAATCTGCCAGAGAGACAAATCAACTTCATCGCTTCCTTCATTTTCAAGCGCAATAAAAGAGCGCGCTTCGTCACCGCCCGTGCGTAAAGAAAGGACAGGTGTCACCACATGAACAGATACACGATCCGAAGCACTGTAGTATCCAGAAGAAGCATCCAAAACTACGATATAGTCCCCAGGGTAATAAAAAATATGAGAGACACTTGTACCATCCGTCATTCCTCCGTCACCAAACGACCATGATATGCGTGCATTTTCGATAGGTTCTTTTTTGAGTCCAAATACGCGACCTAGGAAAGTGACGGTTGCGCCTGCTGAAATCGTGCGCTCTCTCGTCCCTGCATCTGCAAAAATTTGTGGGTCAACAGGAAACGAAGCGCTTATTGAAGATGGTGATGCGAAGGGCGTAGTATTCGTAGTATTGTCCGTGACCGAAGGACTATTCGTGACAATATTATTTTGGGCTCCTCCATTTAGTGCTCGCGGTGTAGGAGCGCTGGTGTACCAACCATTCGCCCCACGCTGTGCTGTCTCCTTGGTCGTATTGTCCCCCGCTATATTACCGCCAATATTCCAACCATTCGAGCCGTCTACGCGGTCAACTACGGTACCTTGTGTATCTTTAAGTGAGAGCACCGCTCCGGTATTCGGTATCCCGGTACCAAATGATGAAATGAGGTCAGCAGGAATATTTGGTACCGTAGTGTCATCAGTACGCTCGATCAAATAATACCCTCCTCCTGCAATACTCCCCGAAAGAATAATGTCTTTTTTCCCTTCGAGAGAGAGTGTCCATCCATTAAGATCACTTGGTGTATTCCCCGTGTTCGCAATTTCTATCCATTCATTCGACGGGGAGACAGCAGTACCCATCCATGCGATCTCGTTAATAACAACGGAAGCAGAGACGTGACCAACAAATGCAAAAAGAAAAAATAAAGTGGCTCCAATCGTTCTCATGTTAGTTATCTCCGCGCAAAAGTGCCATAAGGACATCCTCGGGGACCTCTTTTACTTTTGACTCTTCTTTTTTTTCTGGAGGAACTGGCTCTCTAAAAATATCTTGTTTTTTCTCTGAGGAAACATCTTCTTCTTTATTCTTTTCGGGAAGGTCGTGCTTTGCTTCATCGTTAACAAAGGTTTTGTTGGGGGTTGAAGGAAGTGGTGGTATCGTTGATTTCTTTTCCTTCACTAAAACATCAGCGAGTGCTGCCTTCAAACTTCCCAAGCTCTCTGGTCGCGGATTTTTATTTTTTGTAAAATCAATCACTCCATTTTTATTCCCTGAAGCTGGTTGTGCGAGAGCCGAAAGACTCACCGACTGAGGCTCTTCATTTTCCCTTATCTGACCTTCAAGTTCATCGATTTTAGGTAAATCTTTAAATGCCTGAGCAAAGGGTTTCTCGAGCTTATCGTTCTGAAATGACATCTTTGCTGAAGAAGGTCCACTTGTTTCAATATTTTTAGATACCGGAATTCCTTGTTTTTGCAAAGCACTTATTGAATCGGGTAGCCCTTTCGAAGTTTTTTCTCCAGGTTTTGTCGATGATGCTTGGTGTTTTGCAGGACTTTGTGGTGACTGATGTTGTTTTTCAGTAACGGCAACATTCTGGCGAGGTTGCGCAGAGTACCGTTCACGAATAGCCTCAGCATCGACAGGAGAAATAGGGGCTCGTGAAGGCTGTGTGCTTGGACGTGGTGCATGCTCTCCACGTGAGTCAGGTCGCTCGCGAGTGGGCTCAGATGAACCCTCACTACCCCCCGACATATACCAATCAGCGATGGCCTTTTCGACTTCTTCTCGATGGCGACCATACGAAGAACGGGACAGAGCGAGTGCTTCTTCGCGCAAAGATTTTTTAGGAGGAGCGATAGGCCCCAACGTCACCGCAGAAAAAGGATGCGAGGCAACACCGTCGATCATGAGCTTCAAGTATATCTGTGTAAAACCGAGACTCACCATGTCCTCCGCGGTAAACACGGGTGCATATTCTTTTTCCAAGACCTCTGCATCAGGTGCGCCAACACGAAACATGATTTGGGTGCCCACGTTACCAAAAACTGCATCCGCAACTTTTTCATCCATCTGTTTGATGTATTGGTGTGCGACGGTAAGTGCAAGTTTATACTTACGTGCCTCCGACAAAATATCAGCAAAAGATTCATTCGCAAAGGACTGGAATTCGTCCACATACATATAAAAATTAGGGAGCTTTTTCAGCTCTCCTTCCGTCAAATCTGCGCGCGACATTGCGGCAAGATAAATCTTAGTAATAATCATACCTCCTAAAAGAGCGGCATTCCCTTCCCCGAGTTGCCCCTTCGAGAGATTCACGATCAAAATCTTGCGTTCATCCATCATCTTGCGTAAATCAAAAGATGATTTTGGTTGTCCGATAATGTTACGAATGAGAGGGTTTGAAGTAAATTGACCGAGTTTGTTTTGGATACCAGGAACGGCTTCCTTTGCATAGTTCTCGCTGTATTTTGCAAATTCATCAACCCAGTATGCGCGTACCGAGGGGTCTTTCACGTTATCAACAATCTTCTTTCGATAGACCTTGTCCGTAAGCATACGACTCACCCCCAGAAGTGTTGACTCAGGGTACTCAAGGAGCGCAAGGAGGGCATTCATGAGAATGTACTCCATACGTGCAGAAAAAGTTTCCGGCCCCCAAATCTTTTTGAAGGCACTCATGAGACCGTTTGCAACGAGGTGGCGTTTGTCAGGACCCACATCCTCCATCACGTTAAAAGAGATCGGGTTATCAACATCAAACGGTGCAAAGTACACCACATCTTTCAAGCGGTCCTCCGGGATATAATCAAGGAGAAGCGCGGCAGACTTGCCGTGCGGGTCAATGAAAGCAAACCCTTCCCCATTCCGAATATCTTGCACGACCATGTTTTCAATGCAGGTAGACTTCCCCATACCCGTCTTCCCAATGATATACATGTGGCGCGTGCGGTCTTCTGCTTTGATACCAAAAGGAATGCGTTTATTGCGACGGTCCGTCTCTGCAAAATACGTGATGCGATTTTTATCGTAGAGGTACATGGGGTAGTTAGTAGCCACTAGTCGATAGTGATTAGTGAATGGTTAAAGTATACCACCAATCAGTAACAAAATAAAAATACACAGGGCGGTTGGCGAAGCCAACCGCCCTGTGTATTTCACCTACCCTTCCCATATTTTCTAAAACCTAAAAACTACTGACCACCACCTTCCCCCTTCAAGGCTGCGGCCGTATATACATTTTTTGGATCCCAAAGGAGCCATGAGTTCAAACCAGAGTCATACGTCGCCTGAATCTGCGCGCGGACTTCTGTGGGACCATAGGTGCCACCATAGTTAAAGTCTTGCAACCATGGACGGAGTTTATTTTTATCATAGGATTCTTTAGTATACGTAGCTGGAGTAGAGGTGCCGATACGCATACCACCCAAATGCTCTACAGGAGTCGTCGTTGCTACGGCGCGGAGTGCCGCCCGGCTCATCGAGTAGTGCACCACATCATACACATGATCATTGAGGTTTGCCCATCCATTAAAATGAGATGGGTAGTGTGACGGATATACCATCGGTGACACATAGTCAAAGTACGGCATCACCCTCTCGAGGACTTGCCCAATATTCAAATCATCCGTATTTGTTGCCGTCATACCAAAAAGATCGGCAGAGGTCTTTACTCCTGTGTCCTTGAGTGCATCATGAAGGTAGGCAAAAAAATGCTCGAGAGCCTCTGCTTTGCCCATACCTTTGCTCCACGTAAACTCAATGTCCTTCATATCACCATCCGAAGGAAACCGTATATAATCAAAATTAAGTTCATCGAAACCAAGGGCGTACGACTCTTTACCAAGCGCTACCACATAATCCCAATATGGCTTCGCGCTCACATCAACAAAGCTCAAACCTTTGCGATCTTTCCACGTACTCCCGTCGCTCTTTTTATGTACCGCAAGGTCAGGGTGCGCTTTGGTATAGTAAGGATCTTGAAACACCGTAATGCGGGCAATCGTATAAATTCCTTTTTGGTGAAGCTCCGCAATAAACTCACGCAAATCTTTAGTGCGACAACCAGTTCCCGTATTATCTTTCAAAAGAGGGTCTTCTGGTTTGAATGCAATCGTACCGCTAAAATCTTTCACGTCAATAATGATACTGTTCACTTCGGTAGTATCAGCAATCTTCACGAGCTTCTCGCGGAAACTTGGCATCGTTGCCACACATGCTGTCATGTAAATCGCTTTTACTGCTTCGGGAGTTTTCACATGTGTTGCCACAAAACGTTCTTCTGTGCTTGTTGCGATTTTTTCAGAGGTTATAGCAACGGTCGCATCACCTTTAATACGCGCTTGGTCCGTACCATATCCCACCGAAGAAAATGCGGGAGCAAAAAAATAAAAAGTGGAAAACAATCCGACAAAAAGAACCCCAGCCCCTATTCCCCAATATGCATATCCCCGCTTCATTGTGTTGGGTTTGAAGTTATCTCACTTGATGCAGGCGAAACAAGGAGTACTTGGTCAGCCTCATCAATAAGCTTTTTACAGTTACTACAGTAAACAACTGAAGAAAGGTATGCAAACACAATAACGGCGATTCCGCTTAGCACAAGAAGTGTTGTGCGTGCCCATGAAGGAAAACCACCGAGGGCAACTACGACAATGAAGATACCGAGAAAAATAATTAGTGTATGTTTTGACATAAGGGTAGGATACAGGAAATGATGGTATTGTTCAAGAGTTATTCGCCCTTTGAGGATTTATGGTCCTGCTTACCCTCCACAATTACGACAAATTCACCGCGGACACGGTCGGCTTTTTTTGCGAAGTGTGCCTGCACACCAGCGACAGTACCTCGTGCAAATTCCTCATATATTTTGGTTAATTCGCGTGCCACAATGATCTCGCGTTCGGGCCCACAAAACTTCTCAAGAGACTCAAGTGCCTTAAGAATACGGTGAGTTGATTCATAAAAGACCATCACGCGTTCTGATTGCGCTATTTCCTTAAATAACGTCTCACGCCCTTTTTTGTGAGGGAGGAACCCAAGAAACGTAAACTCTGCGACAGAGATCCCCGCAGAAGAAAGAGCGGTAATGATAGCGGATGGGCCAGGAATAGGAACGAGGGCAACTTCGTCGCCAAATTTCTCGCGCACCTGAGCAAGAAGGAGTGAGCCAGGGTCAGAAATACAAGGGGTACCGGCATCAGAAACAAGAGCCAGGTTCTTGCCTTCCTCGAGAAGCGCCAAAATTTTATCCACCTTCGCAAGTTTCGATTGTGCATGATAGCTCATCGTTAGCGTCGTGATTTCATATTTTGAGAGGAGTCGCTTGGTCACGCGTGTGTCCTCACACAAAACTACATCAACTTCTTTGAGGATACGAAGCGCACGCAAAGTGATATCCTCGAGGTTGCCAATAGGGGTACCAATAATATAGAGGGTTGCCATAGTATTATATAAAATCTTTATAGGTATCGTCGCTTTTTACGCGAACTGCATCAATAACAATTTCCTCTTTCCCATCGTAATGAAAAATAATTCGAAACTTTCCCTTTCGTAAACGATAGAAATCGCTCCCTTGTAGTTTCTTGATATTACCCCTTTCGTACTTTTTTTGAAGAAGCGAGTTTATCTCATCATGAAGAATGAGACTATTTTTTTGTTCATCTTCCGAAAAAGCTTCTCAATTTCATTCATAACTACCGATTAATCTTATCGAGCATTTTTACGAGATCTTTCGCCTTAATCCCTTTTCCCTTATTGTCACGTATGGCATCAAAAACAGTATACTCGCCTTCACGAGAGAGGTGTACGGGAGAAATCTCCACCTTACCACCCTTTGTGGTCACGACCACCTGGTTTGTACCAAACTCCTTGCGCCAAAAAGCAGGAAGCGTAATCTGCCCCTTGCTCGTTACTCGCTGAATCTTCTCAAAATTAAGCATTTTTGCCATATTTCTTATTGTAATACTTTCTTACTTTCTGTCAATATAGGAGGTATACACTTTGAACTCACACGCTTCACTCCTTATAGGCAAAGGATAATTCGTTATATTCTTTTGTGTCATAGACAACAATTCCCTCTTTGTGATACAAAACAAAATATTTACTACCAACATCAAGAGCCATTTTGCTACAGATAGTACAGTACGGATTGCCTGAGGACTTCATTTCGCCCTGTTCATCCAAACGAAGGAAATATAGTGTTGACCCTTTTATGTTATCTGTATTATTTCTGAGGGCGTCCATTATCGCGCGTTGTTCCGCATGAACACAGCATGTTTTGTCAGATTTAAAAGTAGCGTCTAGTTCATGCTTGCGATGACACCTCCGTAGAGAAATATCATCCTGTGGTGGTGCGTTATATCCTCTTCCAATAATCACCCCTGCACTATTCACAATAACAGTACCGCACTGAGAACGCAGACAAAGCGCCTTACGCACCTCCATTGTAGCCTCTTTAAAATAGCTCAGATGCTTATCCATATTAGCCCAAGATACTCTCCCCTACTTTAAAAACATCCCCCGCACCCATGGTAATAATGACGTCATGTTCTTTTGCCGTTTCGCGCAAATAATTTTCAATCGTCAAAAAATCAAGCATTGCCCACACGCGGAGGTGGGAAACTTTTTGCGCGTCACTAATATGCTGTGCAAGAATTTCAGCAGATATCGTCGGATCAATCACTTCACGTGCGGCATAAATCGTGGCAACAATCACTTCGTCGACATCATCGAAACTTACCGCAAAGTCATTCAGTAAAAGCTTGGTGCGAGAATACAGATGAGGCTGGAATACCACCCGAATACGTGCGTCAGGAAATTTTGCTCGCGCACCCTGAAGTGTCGCTCGGACTTCTGTGGGATGGTGTGCATAGTCATCATACACAGGCGTTCCCCCTTTTGTTTCTCCTTTGTATTCCATACGGCGCCATGTACCCTGAAACTGTTTTAAAAAGTGCTCTGCTTCCCCTTGATCAACACCAAGGACGCGCATGACGGCAAGTACGGCTTTTGCATTTTTAATATTATGCTCACCTGAGACCGCGAGAACTACAGCGAGATTTTCTTTCGTATAATCAACAATGCGCGCTTTCGCGTTCATGAGCACGGGTGCAACCCGCGCGTCATTTGGATCACATACAATAGCCCCCTGTCGAGGAACTTTTTCTACCATCTCTGCAAATGCCTTTTGCACCCCTTCAATAGTACCGTAATAATCAAGATGATCATTATCAATATTCGTAATCACTAAAATTTCTGGTGAAAGATTTAAAAATGACCGTCGGTATTCACATGCTTCGACCACAAAGAGATTGCTCGTGCCCGCAACAAAATTAGTCCCTGACTTGAGCAAACTTCCTACAATAACCGTCGGACTTTTGCCCGCACTAACAAGCACCTCGGCGGTCATTGCCGTAGTCGTAGTCTTGCCGTGTGTCCCAGAAACTGCGACCGTACGCATCCCGCGCGAAATCATACCGAGTGCCTGGGGGTAAGAGAGCGTCTGCATTCCGCGTTCATGGGCCAGGATAAGTTCTGGGTTAGTGTCTTCAATTGCAGGTGAGTAAACCACGAGATCACACTCCTCTGGTACCTGCGTATGATCGTGACCAACAAAAACTTTTGCGCCCTCCTTTTCAAGCTTTTCAGTAATAAGCGAAGCTCCCCGATCAGATCCGGAAACCTCTACTCCGCGAGTAAGCATTAAGCGCGCAACCGCCGAGACTCCGATACCACCGATACCGATAAAATGTACACTCTGAATATCTTTCAAAAAATCCTCGTTCATTGTTCATTACTTTATCTTTTCCACCAACTTCACAAACTGATCACCCCTATCAAATTCATTTTTGAACACCCCAAAACTTGCAGCCCCTGGAGAAAGGAGTATCGTATCGCCTTTTTGTGCAAAATCCCGTGCCGCTTCCACTGCATCTTTCATGCTAGATACTATATACACGGGGTATGAAGTTTTCTTTGGGATAAGCGCAAGAAGTTTTTCTGTTGCCGCTCCTTCAATAAGCACGAGGCCTTTCACTGTCTTATGCAACAACCGCGCCATGCTCGTATAGTCAAGATTTTTATCCGCTCCGCCCGCGATTAACACAATGCTATTTTTCTTCTTGTTTTCGAGGGCTTCAAGAGCCACGCGGTTTCCGTCGGGAGTGGTAGCAGTAGTATCGTTATAATATCTTACCCCCTGTACTTCACGCAAAAACTCAAGTCTCCCCGGTACTCCCACAAAACTCTCGACGCCAGCTTTGATAATTTTGTCAGAAACATCAAGCTCTTTGCATACGGCAATCGCACACGCAATGTTCGCGCGATTGTGCTCGCCAGGAATTTTGAGCTTCCATGAGGCAGGGACAACACCCTTACGCGCAACAATAACATCACCCTGAGTATCACCCTTAAAACGGGTCTTAATCTCTTTTGCGGCAAGTTCGCCAAAAATAGAAACTTCTCCTTCGTTTTGATATTTAAAAATATTTGCCTTATCGTTAAAATATTTCTTCATATCCCCTTGATAGTAGTTTAAGTGGTCAGGATAAAAATTGGTGAAGACGGCAACATGGGGAGAGAGCCTTGCGTCACCAAAACCCTGCAACTGCCATGAGTCGAGTTCGAGGACTATAATATCCCCAATCTTTGTTTTCTTGAGAAGTGGTAGTGTCGCCATCCCCCGCACGTTTCCTCCTAGAAAAACATGTTTTGAGTAAGCATGTTCAAGAATGTGGTAAATGAGGTGCGCCACCGTCGATTTACCCCGCGTACCCGTAACCCCCACAATCGTTGCCGGGGTAAATTTTGCAAAGAGCGATGCATCCATTTCGACGGGAATGTCATTTTTCCTTGCTTCTGCAATATAAGGTGAATCAAGTGGTACCCCCGCAGATTTGATAACCATGTCGCATTTCTGAAAATCTTTGAGCCGATGTTCCCCGAGGACAAATTGTATATTCTTAAATTTTGAGAGCTGTTTGACTGACGGCGCAAGTAAATCCTTTGACTTAAGGTCAGTAATGGTAAGGTCTGCCCCAAGCTCCGCAAGGAATTTTGCCACATTCACACCCCGCCCCAAGAGCCCTAGACCAAGCATGGTAATTTTCTTTCCCTTAAAAAAGGTTTTGTAGTTTGTTTCCATATAAATCTATCATAACAGAAACGACACCAAAATAGAAAACCGAGCATTATAATGCCCGGTTTTCTATTTTGGTGCACGATCGAGGACAGGGTCCAAGAGTCTTCGGCCAAGCGTCTGCATCCAAGATGTAACCTTGCTAGGTTAGAATCTACTGATTCGGAACCTCGGACCTCGTCATTATAAATGGAAGTGAGGGAGAAATGAAAAAATTCTTTTATATTCCGCTCTGTGTGTGTCTACTATACCAAGTTAGAACCGATTTTGAAAATAGGTTCTAACTTGGTATAGTAAAGACACCTTAAATGACAATTTGGTTCAAGAGCTAGAAAAGGCGCTTAAAAAAAATTTAGAATCTTCTGACTAGTTTATATGAAAATTCTTCTTGTTGATAATCACACGAAAAACATTGAGGAGACTAAAAAATTACTTCGTAATTTTGATTTTTCAATTTGTAAAAAAGAAGAATTTTCTCCTAATTTTGCAAATACATTTGATCTAATAATTTTTTTAGGAGGTTCAGGTGTTAATCCCGTTAAAAATCATAAAGAAGACTATGCAAATGAAATTAATTTCATAAGAGAAACTGATAAAAAAATTATTGGTATTTGCTTGGGTTGTGAAATAGTAGCAACAGCTTTTAACTGCACTCTAAAGGAGCTGGAAGCCAAGGAGAAAGGAATTTCTAATATAAAATTTGAAAATGTAGAAATTCCTATTTACGAAGCCCACAGGTTTGTTATTGATAAAGTTTCGGATGAAATTGAAGCTCTTGCCACATCAAATCATGGGGTTGAAATGATAAAACATAAAATCAAACCTATTTACGGATTACAATTTCATCCTGAAATGTTTGTTGATAAAACAAAAGGCGATGAAATTTTTTTTAAAATCCTAGAAACGATATAGAAAATAACAAAGTTATTTTCTATCCTATTTTCAAAAGTATCATACCAACAATACTTAAAAGTGCGAGTATGATTTTCTTTTTTGTTAATTTTTCTTTGAAGAAAATAAAACCAAAAATTCCTGCAATAAAAGTATATGCGGGATGAATTGCATAAACTCCCGAAAGTGGACCAAAAGAAAGTGCTTTGAAAATTGCGTACCCACCCGCGACAGAAAATAAACCTATGAGAACGGAACCTTTCCAGTATTTGCCTAAATGAGTTATATTTCCAAATTTTTCTTTTTCAAAAATATATGCAATTAAAAGACCAAAAAGTGCTGCACCTAAATACGGCCATAACATAAAGTGAGAAACAGAATCATTGACTGCTCCTAATTAAAGAAACGAAAACCTGCGGAAGTTTTCAAGCAATGGCCTAAATGTGCGCTTTCAAAAACAAAAGAATTGCCAACCTGTGTGAGAACTCTTTGCAAGCGGTCTTCAAATTTATTTAGAATTGATTCAACGCCCGGAAGAAACGCCAACAATTCTTGTCCACAGGTTTTCGTTTCCTTACAGTCCAAAATAAATTCTATTCTTGTTTTCCACGCGTTCTTACTTTTGGTGTAACTCGTTATTGGCTCTTGAAATGGGAACTCATCTTTTTGAAATGGAATAGAATTTATTTTGTAAATGAATTTGGCGACTTCGGAAAAATATTTTTTCTGCTCCTCCGATGAAAAATCTCCTAGTAATTTCCCTTCCAAATATTCTTCAAAAATCATTGGCTCGCCAAAAAAATTTTCTGTCATATAATACACCTTTGGTCCGACTTCATATTACTCAATCTTTTTAAGTGTTTTGTATTCATCAATAACTCCATTTGTCTCGCCCCATTCAGGACCCTTGAAACGCAAGATAAATTTTTTCTCCGGTGTTTCAAGTAAATAATCAAAAAGACCAGACCATGCTTTTGGATCAATATCCTCTTATAGAAAAATTATCCTCAAGAAGATTGAGCGGATTTTCTTTGGCGAGCCATTTTTTGATTTTCTTAATTGGCGGAGATGTTTTCATCTGTAAATTTTAGCAAAAAGAAACCGCTCCGTGAATGAACACGAAGCGGTTGGTGGCGCATGTACCACATCATCACAGCTTGAGAAGCTGATCGCGTGCGCCTGTTGCTTGCGCGAGTTCCTGCGCCTTGAGACGAAGATCAGCGGTGGGGTAGCGATCGTTTTCCCCTACCTATCCGAACAAGTCGGCGCAGTGCTTGTAGATACGCGCCGCTTGCCGCGGGTCTTGCTTCTCCGCTTCCGCAGCTTCGGTAAGTGCCGCATGCACTTCAGTCCGCGCACTCTGCCTATTTCCCTCATACTGGTATATCTCGGCAAGTCCAACGTGAAGCATACCTCGCGTGTGGGCCTTTTTGGGATTCTTGGCGAGTGCGGCTCGAAGGCACTTCTTCGCCTCGTCGTACTCGACTTGGCAGCGCAGAATGCTTTGGCGAACATCGCACTGGTCGGCTGACATGCCGTCGTAGCCGATGAGATCGACGATGCGGTTTGAGAGCGGAAGCATGCGCCAGTAGCAGTACGCGGCAAGCGGAAGCCATGTGAGGCACCACGCCACGACTTTAACTGGAGCGAGCAACTTCGGACGAAGCGCTGCCTTGAGCTGAGTGAATGCAGTGCCGACGATGCTGTAATACGTGCTTGAGAGTGCGGAGTATCCTCCAGCTCGCACCTGTTGATCGTTCGACTGCATTTTCTCCTTCTCTTGCTTTCGTGATTTGCAAAAGAACTTTAGTTTAGCGAGAAACGAGGTCTCGCTCCAACTTAGATCATATATCGATGTCATTTCGTCCTCCTGTATTTAGGGTTTCTGTAGGTTTCGGAATCCAAATAGATCATAGCATAAGAAGTACTAAACTGTCAATGTTTTTGCACCCATCCTGTTTTGAAGCGAGGACGGCTCGGCAGGAGGGGGTTGGGGGAGGAGGAGGAATGCCGAGCCGTCCGAGCGTCGAAGTCCCGCCGCACCGCCCGAACACTTGGAGGGCGGAACCGAGCAGAAATTTCCCTTTCCTTTTTTTAATTTTTTTCAGGGGGCGCGCGCAAAAGGAAAATTGTAAGGGAAAATTTCTGCGAGGTCACCGCCGGAGCGATAGCGGAGGCCGGCGGGGCAACGAGCGTACGATTTTGGGTCAGAGCCACCACGCGCTCCGCGCGTAGCACATTAGCGATTTTGAAAATAGGTGCGAGCTTGGTAAAATAGAGACACACAAAATAGTACTTAGAGGTTTCTTCGAAACTAAGGAATGGGCGTGCCGAAGGCACGCCCATTCCTTAGTTGGTTCTCAACCGCTAAGTTCCTTATTGGTGCGCGATCGAGGACTCGAACCTCGGACCTCGTCATTATCAGTGACGCGCTCTAACCACCTGAGCTAATCGCGCAGAACTTACAGAATATAGCAAAAAAAGTGCTCAGATGCAATAACAGGCCAAGTATTCAGTTGTGCATTCCAAGAGTGCCCCTAAGTAGACACCTCCTATACTCACCCGTAAAATACGGTTTGCATATATACGAATACTGTGATATAGTTTCTTCAGTTTTTGATGTTCGGGAAATTCCCGATTTTTAGTTTTTTAATAAAAGAAAAGGTGAGATTATGCCCCTATCCAAAGTATCAAAGCGGGTACATTTTGTACGTACCACAAGGCGAGAAGGCGACACTTCTCCAAAAAGGTCCGCAGAGGTTTCAGGAGAAAGAACCCCTGAAGCACACAAGAAACGAATAAAGATAGCACAGAACAAACAAAGAAGGATCCGTAATAAGAAGAAGGAACGGAGGGAAATGTTAGCAAATGAAAGCTTGGTAAAACAAATGGCTTCTTTCCGTCGAATAGAAGACTCGGGGAGTAGCGACAACGTTCTCGGCGAAAAAGAGCGCGCGGTGCAGACTGTCGCCCCCCTCCCTCCAGTCAAAAATAAGAAGGGATTCCCCTCTTCCCATTATGTTGGAAAAACCAAAAAAGTAGTGCGGGCTCACAACCACCCGCAAGGAGTACTCGAGGGGAAAAGAGCACGAGCTTATCTTCGCGCCATCAAGCGCGAAATAAACAAAGTGCTAAAATACGCGTTCCGTAAGGCGCGCGTATATGGGTATGCTTTTTATGCCCTTATCTTGAGCTTCCTTTGTATGGAGCTCCAACGATACGTCGCACGAAGAATCGTCGGCGTGTCATCAACTTCCGAATGAACCGTGGGCGAAGAAAATAAAGCAGAAAAAAATAATAGAATAAACAGCCGGCACTCATTGAGTGACCGGCTGATTTTTTGTCCAAAAAAACTAACTTTTTATCTCGCGACGTGCGCGAGAGTCCACAAATACCTTCTCGTGTGCGACGCGCAACGCGTCAGAACAAGAGATCTCTCCATGGGGACCATACGCTCTCACGCACAGTTGCGTGTCGACATCCACCTCAACGGTAGGGCGGTCGAGATAGGCGCCAAACAAGAAAAAGAAAAACACTGAAAGAAAAACACATGCAACAACCCTCAGATTATTTTTCACGATACTCTCCTAAATTAGACTTTTAATATGATAGCATACTTTGTATAAAAAGTCAAGCACTAAAAAACCGCCCTTATGGGGCGGTTTTTTAGTGCTCTCAACAACTACTATATGTAAAATCTAGGTCATGTTTAAAATAGGGGTTCCCTAGTCGAGTTACAGATTTTTCGTTGCGAGGAGTCGAGTCGGAATATTTAGTGTATCGAGATACATTAAATATTCCGACTCGCACTCCGTAGCAGAAAATTTGCAACGCAGACAGGGAAATATTTTAAACATGGCCATACTGAACTGCAAGAGAGTGAATATTCTTTATTTTGTTCCGTTCTTGGCCTTGCTTCGCTGTCCATTTTAAAAATAGGCAACTAAGCAAGGGCTTGCGTACTAGTAACCCTTCTAGTAAGGGGGTCCCTTTTTGAGATGGGAGGACCTTCATCTTAATTCCTTGCGGAAAAAACCGACCAATTCATAGTATCACAACCACGAGGGTGCATGATACCTTTATATTTTGAATTGATTCACGACCAGCTTCCGCTAGCCGTGCCTTGTTACGACTTCGTCCTTGTTACCAAGCTTACCTTAGGCCCACGCAAGGTGGGACTTCGGGTACTCTCGGCTCCCCTGACGTGACGGGCGGTGAGTACAAGACTTGAGAACGTATTCACCGCGGTATAGCTGACCCGCGATTACTAGCGATTCCAACTTCATGAGGTCGAGTTTCAGCCCTCAATCCGAACTGGGGCCACCTTTATTAGGATTGGCTCAGGGTTACCCCGTCGCGACCCGTTGTAGTGACCATTGTATCAAGTGTGCAGCCCAGGGTATCAAAGGGACATGCTGACCTGGCGTCATCCTCTCCTTCCTCCCCC
>MNVN01000007.1 GCA_001871765.1 Candidatus Nomurabacteria bacterium CG1_02_43_90 | reverse complement strand
GACTTATTTTTACCAGCCGCTCTACATGTTAGTTCACACATTATCTTTGCGCGCAAAGAAGGTTCAAGGTGGGAATATAAATGCTTACATTTCCTATATTTTTATTACGCTTCTAATTGTATTATTCGCAACATTATAAATTATGACAATTTTTATTTGGACAATTCAATTTATCTTTATACCGGTAGTATCACCGCTCTGTGTTGGTATAATCAAAAAGATAAAAGCCAGGCTTCAGAATCGAGAGGGGGCTAGTATTTTCCAGCCCTATAAAGATTTATGGAAACTATTGCACAAAGATGAAGTAATAAGCCGTGATGCCTCGTGGATTTTTAGCTCTGCTCCATTTATTATTTTTTCCGTAACTATTGTGGTAGGAGCGAGTATTCCTATCTTCGAGCCTTTTTTCAATAATACGTTAACTGGAGATATGCTGATTATCGTTTATGCACTTGCTATCGGTACTTTCTTTTTGGCATTATCTGGTATGGATACGGGCAGTGCTTTTGGAGGATTAGGTTCCAGCAGAGAAATGACTCTTTCCGCTTTGGCGGAAGGTGGACTTATTTTCTCTCTCTTGACAGTGGCATTAATTAGTGGCACTACAAATTTATTTGCCATTTCCAGCTCAATATTTGGACAGGGTCAGCATTTTCTTTCTGTGCTGTTGGCTTTTAGCGGATTTTTTATTGTGCTACTGGCTGAGACAGCCAGGTTCCCATATGATAATCCAGATACTCATTTGGAATTAACGATGATCCATGAAGCAATGATTTTGGAATATTCCGGTAAAAGATTGGCCTTGATGGAATGGGCTTCCGCCAACAAGTTGCTTATTTTCTTTGCTCTGGGAGCAAATTTGTTTTTCCCTTCAGGCTTGGCACAAAATGCGTATGCAGATGCAATCATTCTTTGTATTGTCATTTTTATGGTAAAAATATTTATTTTTTGTTTGGTTATCGCCTTGATTGAATCCAGTATGGCTAAATTCCGATTTTTTCGGTTACCAGATCTTTTGTTAATTTCTTTTATTCTTAATGTTGTGGCAATCGGCCTTATTTACTAAATATGAATATTCTAAATTTACAATTTTTGCTGGAAATAGTTTTCGGAACTATTATCTTTTTACACATTACCAAAAAGAATTTTGGAGCAGCTCTGTCGTATGGCCTTCAATCATTGGCGATTACCATAGTAATTTTCAGCTCTTTTTTTGAAACAGGCAGTATGCCTTTACTTTTTATTGCAATAATTACCTTTATTGTTAAGGTAATTATTGCACCAGTATTTTTTATTAAATTGATTCAAAAACACGAATTAACATTTTCTGTCAGCACTTATCTTAATATGCCGTTAACTTTAATAATTATTGCAATCTTGACTTTTGTCGCCCATTCCCAAAAATTCGTGCCGTTAACAGGTATTGTCCCCGCCAATCAGGCCTTATTATCACTGGCCATTGCTTCAATTTTCCTTTCTATTTTTTTAGTTATTAACCGTAAAGGAGCTCTATCTCAAATCATTGGCATTCTTTCTTTGGAAAATAGCATTGTCGCCTTTACTATTTTTGCCAGTTTAGAACAATCACCTATGCTTCAACTTGGTATTATATTTAATATTTTTATTTGGCTTGTTATTGCCAGCGTATTTATATCTATGATTTACAAACATTTTGGGTCGCTTGATATAACTACAATGAATAATTTAAAAGATTAAAATTATGGAAATAATATTTATCATTACAACTTTAATAATCACAGCACTCTTAAATATCCTAATTAAGCGGAGATTTGTTATTGAATTTTTTTCAATTATCGCTTCTTCTGTCGCATTGTTTGAATCTATTGTTGTTGCTCTGAAGGTTTCCACTGCCGGTGTTTATTCTCCGTTTGTTTTTTTCTCTGTTGATTCACTCGGAGCGATTGTAATGCTCATTGTTGCCTGCGTCGGATTTATTACGACTATTTATTCTGTTCCATATCTTCGTCAGGAAACCGCCAAGGGCATTATTGGTTTTACCAGAGTAAAACAATATTTTGCCTTACTAAATATTTTTCTAGCAGCAATGTTTTTAGCTATTACCGCCAATAGTCTGGTATTCGCCTGGATTTCCATTGAAGCCACGACGCTCTCCACTGCTTTTCTTATTAGTTTTTATGACAAGCCATCAGCTATTGAAGCGGCCTGGAAGTATCTGATTATCAATTCTATTGGTTTACTTCTTGGATTTTTTGGGACGCTTTTATATTTTACTTCAATGAGCTCACTTGGCGAAAATGGATTTGTTAGCTGGCAGTCACTTTTAGCCAACACCATACATTTAGACCCATTGATTGCCAAAATAGCTTTTATTTTTGTATTGATTGGTTATGGCACCAAGGTTGGGCTGGTGCCTATGCACACATGGAAGCCAGATGCATATAGTAAGGCACCCAACCCTATCGGAGCACTACTATCAGGCGCCCTTTTGCCAGTTGCATTTATAGTTATCTTGAGATTTAAAATTATAACGGATATGGTTGTCGGCTCACAATTCAGTCAGAATTTATTAATTATTTTTGGCATCTTATCTATTGCTGTGGCTGCTCTAATAATGTTTAATGCTAGAAATTATAAAAGATTATTAGCTTACTCCAGTATTGAGAATGCCGGGGTAATGGCTCTTGGTTTTGGTTTTGGCGGTTTGGCAATTTTTGCGGCTACCATGCATTTAATTTATCACTCGTTGGTAAAAGGAGTTATGTTTTTTTCTTCCGGCAATTTATTACTTAAATATAATTCCGATAAAATAAACAACATCAAAGGAGCATTAGGTGTCGTCCCATTTACGAGCATATTGTTTATTGCTGGTTTTCTGGTCGTAACTGGCATTCCTCCGTTTGGAATATTTCAAACGAAGATGCAGATTCTTTCAGCCGGTATTCAACTACATCCAGTCACGACCATTATCACTTTATTCTTTATGACACTTGTTTTTATTGGATTTTTAAAACACATCGTATCTATGTTTTTCAGTCAGAAACCTGAAAACATTCCAGTTGGTGAAGGTAATATTTGGTTAATTATTCCACCTCTGACATTACTGGTAATTATTATCATTTTAAGTTTCTATACTCCACCATTTTTATATAGATTAATAAATGATGCCGTTGCTCACTACTAATATGATTAAAAAAATACAACAATTTATTCCCAAAGACGCACAGGTTGAATTTCACGACAACAATGCTACTTTTGAAGTATCTATTTTAGAAATAAAGAAGGTCGCTCGTGATTTATACGCCAATAAAAATCTTTCGCTCAAGCTCATTACAGCGACTGATGAAAGAGAGGAAAATGGTTATTTTAAAATCTGGTATGTTTTTGGGGTGCCAAAAGAAAATTTATTTATCATCCCTTTTATTTTATTAAAAAATAAAACAGAATTTCCTTCAATCTCCCTGGTTATTTATGAAGCCTTAAACTATGAAAGAAAAATAAAAACATTTTTTGGTCTTACCCCTATTGGATGCCAAGACAAAAGACCAATTATTCTTCACGAAAATTGGCCAACAGATGTTTTTCCTTTAAGGAAAGATTTTGATTGGCAAAAGAGACCTCAAATAGCTACTAGTGGCATTTATAATTTCCAAAAAGTTAAAGGCGAGGGTATTTATGAAATTCCAGTTGGTCCCATTCACGCTGGCATTATTGAACCGGGACATTTTCGTTTTAGCGTTGCCGGAGAACGAATCGTGCTTTTGGAACCACGGCTTGGCTATACCCACAAAGGCAGTGAGAAATTATTTGAAGTGTTGCCACTTGATGAAAAAATAAAATTGTCAGAGAAAATTTCCGGCGACAGTTCATTTAGTCACTCGCTGGCTTTTTGTCAGGCATTGGAAAAATTAAGCGATACCACGTTGCCGACGCGTGCGCTATATTTGCGAGTCATTTATGCCGAGCTGGAACGGCTAGCCAATCATTTTGGCGATATTGGGGCGATTATGATGGATACAGGATTTAATTTTGGCGGAGCGCAAGGATCTCGGTTGCGAGAAATGGTTATGCAAATAAACGAAAGAATTACCGGTAGCCGATTTTTACGAGGCGTAAATACAATTGGAGGAGTAACAAAAGATATCGATAATCTAGAGAAAAATAAGTTATTGTTAGAACTAAAAACGATAAGTAAAGATTTTAGCAAAGTTATAGGAGTAGCTCTTAATAGCACCTCGCTTTTAAATCGTCTCAAGGGTACGGGCGTACTCTCGGCAGAAATTGCTAAAAACCATGGCGTGATCGGAGTTGTTGGAAAAGCTGTTGGCATAATAAACGATGCGCGCGTTGATTATCCGTACGCGGCTTATGACAAACTTTTGCCTGATGAAATTGTCACGGAGCAAGATGGGGATGTTTACGCGCGATTTCTTGTCCGCATCAAAGAAGCACACGCGTCAATGAAGATTATAGAAGACGCATTGGATAAATTACCTAAAGAAGATATCAATATACCAAATCTTAATGTTGTCTTTAAGAAAAATACTTTTGCAATGAGCGTAGTAGAGGGATGGCGGGGGGAGATTGCCTATTTTGTCACCACGGATGAAAATGGAAGTATCAGTAGAGTTGTCCCTCGCGACCCTTCGTTTATTAATTGGGCAGTCTTGCGGGATGCAGGATTTGATAATGTCATACCTGATTTTCCGTTGATTAACAAAAGTTTCAATCTGTCATATTCCGGAAATGATTTATAATTAGAATAAAGAATGAATATTTTCCAAAAAAATCAGCTTGTTTGTTATTGGTTTCTCCAGGCTATTTTATTTCGTACATACCAATGATTACTATAACAGTAAAATTTTAATCGCTGATCTAGGCTGAATACCATGGCTCTATTCCGCCTTTCTCTTGCTAAATCAAAATGAGGCCAGTCCTGCCACCTGCCTGAATACTTGGAAGGCAGGGCACCACAAAAAATACTCTTTTCATTAAGAGAAGAAAAAATCGGGCGCGGGCTTCTTTCCACCTTTCGGATTCGGAAGTTTCTTTCTGCGGTGATGTATTAACCTTTGCGCGAACCCACTTCGCACGCGCGGAGCGCGTGGTGGCTTGAAACTGCCTTGTACGCTCTGATTGCGTTGTGATGCGAACCAATGCTCCTCGAACACGCTCGCCTGTCTGCGTGCAACGCACAGGCAGGCGAGCGTGTTCGAGGAGGGCATCATTGGTCGTCAGGATTCAATTCAAAATATATTCGAACTTCGTCCAAAAAACACCGCAACATGCAACAACCCCAAAGCGAAAGCTTTGGGGTTGTTGCATGTTGCGAGAGACGAGGGATGTTGATTTAAAAAAACAAAGCTCACTAAAAAAATCCTGCAAAAGCGTACCCATTTTTTGGAAGATGTTGTATAATGGAATGGATTATCTAATATAAAAAATGAACAATCTATCAATCAGTCAGCGCATCGAAGGTACCCAAATAGAGAGAATGGCCCCAGAGTTTTTCTTAAACTCTGGGTTATTTCAGATTTTTTTCCTCACATACATTTTTATTGCCGATGGAGCAAAAGATGTATTTTATGACCCGGCGAGCTACGTCCTTCTGGGAGGTGCTTTTTTCAGACCTGGATTATTGAGCGCTGGGGGCGTGTGTCGCTGTGGAGAAATGCACTGTTTCTACTAATTACTCCTGCTGCGTATACCCTGACTGACGTTGCTTTTGAGGGATGGTTTAGCTTTGAGCACTCTTTGTACCACATCATCTACTGGACATTCTCTCTTTCTCTTGCACTCCTTATTTTGTGGCGTTCTGTACAACCATCCCTCCTCTACACACAAACAGTATTGATGAGTATTTTGCGAACGCTACTTTTCCCCGCACTCTACCTTGCGGTAGAAATCAATTCACCAGAGGGTATTCAAGTTTTTACTGTACCCTCGTTCCTTGCTTATTGGGGTGCTCCGGGGCACGCGTATATTCTCGCTGGTTCAATCATCTTCGGGTTATTGATTGGTATAAGTGAGGCGACGAACAACCGCTCCTTTGCGCTCCTACAAATTCTATCAAAAAAACTTCACGAGCTGACGGGTTGGTCATTTGACGATGCTTTTGCGGAGGCAAAAATTTCTGATAAGCCACTTATTTGTAATCAGCGAGTTTCCAAAGTCATCCTCTTTATGGATATTCGCGGGTTTACGAAGTGGAGCGAAGCACATTCCCTCGACGAAATAATAGAAATGCTCAATTTTTATTATGAGACAGCTGAGCAAGATGTTCTTCAAGCATGTGGACATAAACCTAAGTTTACGGGGGACGACGTTATGACGTGGTTTGAACCCTCTGATAACCTACTTGAACGACTACAGAATCTTCTTTTAGTGATTACGAGTCAGCTTCAAAGTCATGGGTTGTCCGTCGGGATAGGTGTGCACTTCGGGGAAGTGGTTGAAGGTTTTATGGGTTCTAAAACATCAAAGTTAGTTACGATTAACGGTGACCCCGTCAACACTGCGGCACGTATGTGCTCGGCGGCTTTACTAGGTGAACTTCTCTTATCAGAATCTGCTTGTAATATATTATCTCTCAAAACTGAGGGTCATGCGATGCGTGAAATTATTGCAAAAGGAAAGCAGAATCCTTTGAAAGTTTTCAGTTTTTAGAAGGAGGTTATCCACTTGTGTTTTTCCAATAAAAACAAGCCCTGTAAATCAGTTTTACCAGGACTTGTTTTTATTGGAGGTTTTTATTCTTTATTTTCTTTTGAAAAGAATTTTTCGGCGAAATTTTGGGTGAGGTAATTGTATTCCTTGGTAAGGGACGCTAGCTCTTCCACGAGATTCCTCTGGCTAGGAAGAGGGTACTCCCCAGGTGTTTTATTTATTTCTTTCTCCCTGAGTTTGATTGCTTCAACGCGATCCATAATCATTTTTTTTATATAGGGAACTTCGTAAGGTTTAATTAAAATACCCCCTTCCTCTCTTCGCATTTCGAGAGACTCCCTGTTCATTTGATGAGGTGCTTCGTTGTGGCTATATTATTAACCCTGCCTGTCTGTCGAGGTGTGTGCGGTCAAAATTTGGCTCAGGAAAATGTAGATTCATGCTCATCGTATTTGTATTATATGGATAATAAGTTTATTCTATTCTTTGACGAAAATAAATTCAAGTGGTGTGGTTTTTTTTAATGTGCTATTGTATAGGATTGAATGGACTTTGCTCCTTTTACACGGAGAGCTTTGCGCGCTTCCTGTAGTGTTGCGCCACTAGTAGTAACATCATCAATAAGAATGATATTTTTCCCATAAACCAAATCCTCTTTTGCCTCAAATGCTCCCCGTAAGTTTTCAAGGCGTGTTGCGCGTTTCTCTGTTCGTGCTTGTGGTTTTGTTTCGCGAGTACGAATAAGCGCGTAGGGTGAGTACTTAAAGAGGTTATCCCTATCATTTTTAATAATTTCTTGAACAAGGAGTTCGCTTTGGTTGTATCCTCGCTCGCGCAGCCTTTTCTTGTGGAGGGGTATAGGCACTATTAGGAAGGGTTCTTTTTTTGAAACAGAGAGTTCTTCTCCAAGGTTGCCAATAATTTCCTCGTATAGTCGTTTCCCAAAGTAGCTTGCAAACCCTCGTGCATTTTTGTATTTAAATTTCCAAATTGACTTACGAATAATTTTGTTTTGGTAATCAAAGACAGATACGATGTTCGGATGAGGGGAAGGATTTGCGAGGGGAAGAGCATTACCGCACTGAGGACACAAAAGAAATCTATTCACACTACAGCCGATACATGATTGTGGAAAAATAGTATCGATAATAAAAACAAAAAATAAATGAAGTCTGTGCATGTGGATAAATGGCCCCTTCTTTTTGCGCATGTTTTTCTTGCTTATGCTATACTACTAACATAGCATATATATGGGATCATTTTTAGCATCATTTAAGGGAATTTTTTCTGGTAAACACAAGGGCATGACTCTCGGTGTTGACATTGGGTCATCCTCTATCAAAATTGTCCTTCTTGAAAAAGTTAACGAAAAATCTGTTCTCCGTAATTATGGAGAGATCTCTCTTGGTCCACGAGCTGGTTTTTCGGTGGGGCAGGCAACCAATCTTCCTCCCGAGAAGGTTGCTGAAGCACTCAGCGACCTTTTAAAAGAAACGGGGATTATTGCGAAGCATACTTTTATCGCAATACCTTTTAGTGCGAGCTTGCTTTCTGTCGTGGACCTTCCGCAGGTAGCGAAAAATGAGCTTGAGCCAATGATTATGAATGAGGCACGGCGCTATATTCCTATTCCTATGAGTGAGGTTTCTCTTGATTGGTGGGTCCTTCCTAAGCGTAAAGATACTGAGAACCAAGTGTTCTCAGTATCTTCTCATGGAGAAGGAGACCAAAAACAAATGGGGAAGATAGAGGTTATCATTGCCGCAATACACAATGAGGTTATTACAAAATATGAATCGATAAAAAAAGACGCGCATATCCCCGGAGAAGCTTCTCATTTTGAGATTGAACTTTTTAGTACCTTGCGTGCTGTTGTAGGGAGAGACCTCTCGCCTATCTTGGTTATTGATATTGGAGCAGGAAGTACAAAGGTTGCTATTATTGAAGAGGGAGTTGTTCGAGGCTCCCATGTAATTTCCATGGGAGGACAAGATCTCACCATGGCGCTCGCTCGTTCTCAGGGAGTTTCCTTTGAAAAAGCAGAGGAAATGAAATGTCGCATAGGGATAGTGGGGGAAGAGGAAGGTCGGGACATTCTTGTTGTTTCTGAACTCATCCTCTCTACAATCATGAATGAAGCTAGACATTTTTCTGAGAACTATGAACACAAGCATGGTACAAAGATACCCAAAATTATTTTAGCGGGAGGAGGGGCACGGCTTAAGGGAATTGAAAAAATAATACTACAAAATTTCCCCAAGGTATCCGTAATCATTGGTGACCCATTTTCTCGTGTTGAAACGCCGGCTTTCCTTGACGCAACCCTTAAAGAAATAAGTTCTAGCTTTAGCGTTTCTCTCGGAGTTGCGCTTAAAGGGCTAGAAGAATAGTTGTTTCTAATGTATACTTACGAAGAGTACTATGGAAAATAATAATCCAAAAGTTTCCTTCATTCCAAAAAATTCGCTTATACGAGAAGAGAATTTTTTTGAACGACCTCGCCCAAAAAGTGCGATAGGTATTTTGGCACTAACTGCTGCCTTTTTGAGCGTGGTCAGCTATTCTGCCCTCTATTATTATGATGCCTCTTTGGTAAAACAAATAGAGACAAAAACGACAGAGATTCGAGATGTACAAAAAGAATTTGCGAGCGCGCCTGAGGTCGCAAAGGCAAGATTTTTTCGGTCTCGTGTTCTGCTCGCTCAAGAGATTTTGGATGCACATATTCTCGTGTCGCCGATATTTATTTTTCTTTCTGATAATACGCTCGCAGATATCTTCTACGATAAGTTCGCTTTTTCCAGCGACTCAAAAGGCATCACTCTCGAGCTTTCGGGCCAAGCCCCTAGCTACGCAGCGCTTGCTTATCAAGCAGGTGTTTTCCGTACAAAGACAAAAGAACTCGTCGGTTTTTCTGTTCGGGACGTCACTCTTACAAAGTTTAGTACAGTGTCATTCGTCATTACGATGAATTTTAACCCTGCATTTCTTTCTTATACAAAGAATATACAGGCGATGGAAGCGAAGTATTCTTTACCGCCAAGCGTTGAAACACCTTATCTTTTTGCAACATCATCACCCCAAGCATCCTCTACTCCTGTGGTTCCTTTAAAGATACCGGTCACCAAACAGAGTACCTCTACTCCTCTTTTTGCTTCAACGACTCGCTCAGTGCTAGCGACATCCTCTCCTGTGTCTGTTGCCCCTCCTTCTTTCGTACTGCCCTCCACTTCCGTGCCGTTGAAGCAATCAGCGTGGAGTTTGTTTTGGCTGCGCTTTAAATTTTGGTAAATCATCATGACTAAACAACTTTTCTCATTCATTGTAATAATCCTCTCCCTTGTCTTTAGTTTTTTCTATGTAAAACCAGAATATACGCTTATGCAAGAACGTCGCGCTGATTTCGCAAACCTTATCGAAACCTTAAATGCTTCCGCAATTGTTAAAACGTTAATTCGGGAAACAGGAAGGAACTTAAGTAGTGTTGCTGCTAGTGATTTAGCCCGATTTGATATTTTCCTTCCTGATGTTATTGACCCTATTCATTTTGCGAACGATCTCCAATATCTAGGCACCATGAATGGGGTTATTTTGGAAAATATTAAAGTTACTGAACCGAAAAATCTTGATCAAAAAAGTACAGGGGTTTCTTCTGAGGGAGTTGTAACACAGCTTTCCCGAGGAGTAGTTTTTTTGGAAAGTCACCTAAAACAGGACCAAGGTGTAGTTCCAAACGGAAACCCTGTGGTTTCTACGACTACTACTACCACCATCACACAAAAAGAATATGTAGTTACAAAAGCAAGCTTTACCTGCACGGCTACTTATGAGAAATTTAGTTTATTTCTGGATAGTCTTGAGAAAAGTCTTGGGCTAATTAATGTAACAGCCTTATCGTTTACTCCATATGTTGAAACAGATCCTCAGAAAATTAAAGCAGGGGGAGGGCAAACATACGAATTCAGTGCTTCTATTGAAACATACTCACTTAAGTAACTATATATGTCACAAGAACAAACAAAAAAATATATACTGAACATCGTAACAGGAGTAATGGTTTTTGGAGTTGTCGTTTCAGGGTACTTTGTTTTTAGGGGGAAACAAGCGGTCACACCTTCTGTTGGTACTACTCCCACTAACGAAGCTTCTCTTGCGGGGAGTGCCGCAGAGACTATCACTATTGGTGCAGATATGGAACATACGGTAAATGATATTCAGGAATTAAAAAATTCTATCGAGAGCTCCGTTACTGTTTTTAACCTACCTGCTTTCAAAAATTTACGAGATTTTTCCACCACGATTCCTTCTGAGCCAGTAGGAAGAAAAAATCCATTTCTTCCTACTGATTGGAGTTTAAAAATAAAAGCTGTTCAAGACGCTTCTCGTAAGCAGGGAGGAAGCACGCAAAGCTATTCAGCAGGCTCTCTTTTTAGCAAGTAATTTTTATGGCAATCCTCGACACATTCGCACTTCACGGAATCCTTAAAAAGGAGGATATTCCTGTTTTTTCTCGGCTTTTAAAGGAAGGAAAAAAAGTAGAAGCAGTTCTCCTTGAGGCAAAAGTCTCTAATGCTGATATTTTGCGGGGCAAAGGTATATATTATAATCTTCCTATTCGTGATCTAAAACAAAAAGGAGTCCCTTTTGAAATATTAAAATATATCCCCGAAGACTCTGCTACTTACTATCATTTTGTACCTATGGGTATTGCAAAGGGGGTACTTGAAATTGGGATTACTGACCCAGAAAATATTGAAGCACGTGACGCACTGCAGTTTATTGCAACAAAGCTTGAAATGCCCTTCAAGATATTCCTTATTTCAGATGAGGACTTCGCTTCGGTAATCAAGAGCTATCGAGGGATTACGGGAGAGGTTACCAAGGCTCTCTCTGAACTTGAAGTTGACCTTAAAGATGTCGACAAAGGAGAACTTCTCAAAGAAGAAGAACAGAAAGAGGGTGAAAAGAAAGAGAAAGAGGTTCATGTTGTGGAAGATGCTCCTGTGGCAAAGATTACGGCAGTTATCCTGCGTCACGCAACAGAAGGGAATGCTTCTGATGTACATATTGAGCATACCGGGGAAAATGTTCGTGTTCGGTTTCGTGTTGATGGAGAACTTTTTACGAGCTTAATTCTTCCAGTAAACTTGCATAGTTCATTGGTTGCTCGTATCAAGATTCTTGCAAGTCTAAAACTTGACGAAAAACGAAAACCACAAGATGGTCGTTTCTCTGCACGTATCGATGGGCGTAAAATTGATTTCCGTGTATCGACATTTCCTGCTTACTATGGAGAAAAAGTAGTAATGCGTATTTTGGATAGCCAAAAAGGGGTTAAAAAACTTGATGAACTTGGTTTACGTAAAGAGGACCTTGATGTTATTCAGGAGGCAATCAAGCGTCCTTATGGGATCATTCTTATCACGGGACCAACGGGCTCTGGTAAGTCAACCACCCTGTACTCGATGATTAACGAACTCGATAAAGAAACGAGAAACATTATTTCTCTTGAGGACCCTGTTGAATACAATATGGCGGGGGTAAGTCAATCGCAAGTTCGACCAGAGATTGGGTACACCTTTGCAACAGGACTACGCACGACTCTTCGTCAAGACCCTGACATTATTATGGTGGGGGAAATTCGTGATGCAGAGACAGCGCAGCTTGCAATACAAGCAGCCCTTACGGGGCATCTTGTCTTTTCAACCCTCCATACAAATACGGCGATTGGGGCTATCCCTCGTCTTGTGGACATGGGGGTTGACCCATACCTTATTGCGCCGACATTGATTTTGTCGATTTCTCAACGGTTAGTAAAAATGATTTGCCCTGGCGCCGAGAGTGAGATCGTTGATGAGGGGGAAATAAAAATAATGGTAGAAAAACAATTTGAGGATCTTCCTGTAGAATTCAAAAAGTCTCTTTCATTAGACAGACCTCTCTATGAAGCAAAAAGTACTAGTGATTGCTCTACGGGTACGCGCGGACGTCTTCCTGTTGTAGAAATCTTCTCTGTCGATAAAGAAATAGAAAAAATTATTCTAACGGATCCAACTGAATTGAAGCTTTGGGAAGTAGCACGAAGAAAGGGGATGCTTTCGATGAGAGAAGATGCCATTATGAAGAGTATGGACAAGATGGTGCCTTTCAAGGAAGTGAACATGCTCTAGGTAGGGCCTAGAGATGTCTTGTGGTAAAGGTAAAATACCTCCTGTGGTTGTGGTGGACTTTACTGCTTGCGTAGTGATATAATAAAAAGTATGGAACAAAAGCAACACGGAAAAAAAATTCTTATTGTCGATGATGATAAGTTTCTCCTCGATATGTACACCTTTAAATTTACAGAAAAAGGATTTGAGGTTACGCAAGCTTTCGGGAGCATTGATGCCGTCAATAAATTAAAGGATGGAATTCTCCCTGATGTTATGCTATTTGACGTTGTTATGCCAGCAATGGATGGTTTTGAACTCCTTGCACTTGTTAAAAGTGAGAAGCTTGCCCCGGATTCAAAAATTATTATTCTCTCAAATCTGGGACAACCCTCTGACATCGAAAAAGGGCGTGAGCTTGGGGCAAACGGATATGTGGTAAAAGCAGCAACAACCCCCTCGGAGGTTGTTGAAAAAGTTCTTGTTGTTTTATCGGGAGAGGACGTCTTTACTGAAGTAAAATAAAATTATGAATGATACTAACTATAAAGAGCAGGTTGAGAGTCTGATAATAAGAGCTCTTGCTGACGGAGCATCAGATGTCCATCTTGCTGCAGGGCGTTACCCTACTTTCCGTATTTCAGGGAATCTTGTTCCTCTTATGAATCTTGCCGTATTGACCGCTGAAGATACTATGGGTATTTTGACAGAAATTGTAAGCCCTGAATTTAAGGAACGATTTATTCAAGAAAAAGAAGTTGATTTTTCGTATGATTTTCATGGAAAGTCTCGTTTTCGTGGAAGTGCTTTTTATCAAAAAGGCTCAGTGAGCGTTACGCTCCGAGCAATTCCTCTGCAAGTGAAGTCATTTGAAGATCTTAACCTCCCTCCTATTCTCGAGATGTTTACAAGGAAAAAGCAAGGATTCTTTCTTGTTGTTGGTCCGGTGGGGCAAGGTAAATCCACAACACTTGCTTCAATGATAGAACTCATCAACTCTGTTCGCGCAGAACATATCGTTACGATTGAAGACCCTATTGAATACATATTTAGGTCAGAAAAATCAATTATTGATCAACGAGAAGTTGGTCTTGACACAAAAAGTTTCAAAACAGGACTCGATGCTGTATTTCGTCAAGATGTTGATGTCATTATGATTGGGGAAATGCGGGATACCGAAACAATAGCAACTGCAGTTACTGCTGCGGAAACGGGGCACCTTGTTTTCTCGACTCTTCACACAAACAATGCGGCGCAGACAATTGATCGTATTATCGACTCGTTTCCAAGTCAGCAACAGGCGCAAATTCGTGTACAACTTGCAGGCAGTCTCGTAGGCATTTTTTCTCAGCGCCTCATTCCCCGAATTTCTGGAGGACTTATCCCCGCATACGAAGTACTTATCAATAATACCGCGATAGCAAGTCTTATTCGTGAAAGTCATACTCATGAAATTGATATCGTTATCGAAACAGGTATGAAAGATGGCATGATCGATCTAAACAGAAGCCTCTCTGACTTAGTGCGAAAAGGCGAGATCACCGCAGAGAATGCCCTTCTTTACTCATCTAATCCGAAAGGACTTGAAAGGTACTTATAGCCCTTCTTACTATGAATTATGTTATTCACATATAAAGCAGTTACCAAAGAGGGGAGAGAGACTTCAGGCGATATTGAAGCTCAGAATCAAGACGTCGCCGTAAACTCTCTTCAAAGGAGTGGCCTTGTTGTTGTCTCTATTCGAGACGTAGATAAAAAAAGTCTTTTTGAGATTGATCTTGATGTTTTTAATCGTGTTTCTCAAAAAGAAATCGCAATTATCTCTCGGCAAATAGCAACGCTTATCGAGGCTCATGTTCCCGCGCTAAAAACATTCCGCCTTATTGCCTCGGAGTCTGAAAATCCAATTGTTTTGAAAAAGTTCACCGAAATCTCTGATGATATTCAGAACGGTATGCCTATCTCTGAGGCACTTTTCAAACACCCTCTCCTTTTTTCAGATTTCTACGTTAATATGATTCGCGGAGGAGAAGAGTCAGGAAAACTCGCAGAAACTTTTAGTGCTCTTGCTGACTATCTTGATCGCTCGTATGAACTTATGTCCAAGGCACGAGGCGCACTTATCTATCCCGCTTTTGTTATCGCAACTTTTTTTATTGTGATGATCCTCATGCTTACGCTGGTTGTTCCAAAGCTTGCAGATATTATCGCGCAGAGTGGACAGGCAGTCCCTTTTTATACAACTTTTGTTATCAATTTGAGCTATCTCTTGGTAAACTACGGCGCCTTTGTCGCTATTGTTTTTGTTGCGATCACATTTCTTGTTTGGAGGTATTCTCGGGGAACAAGTTTTTTTGCGAATGCAAAACTATGGGCTCCGGTAATTGGGAACTTATTCCGGACACTTTACCTTTCTCGTATTGCGGATAACATGCATGTAATGCTTAGTAATGGTATTTCGATGGTGCGTTCTATTGAGATTACCGCAAAGGTTGTCGATAATGATATTTATCATGATATTCTTGAGAAATCTGTTACTGCGGTAAAAACGGGATCTCCTCTCTCGGTGACCCTTCAGGGACATCCAGAAATACCGAATCTTATGATTCAAATGATTAAAGTAGGAGAAGAGACCGGAGAACTCGGTAACATCCTACAGAAGCTTTCGGTGTTTTATCAACGGGAAGTTACGAATGCTATCAATACTGTTATTGCAATGATTGAGCCAGCGATGATCGTTGCTCTTGGTATTGGTGTAGGTGGGGTCCTTGCCTCTGTACTTGTGCCTATTTACCAGATTGCAGGGAACGTTTAAAAAATGGGGTAGTTGATAGTCATGAGCTGATAGTAAAATACGCCAAATCTGTCCTAATGATCTTTGAATTACGAAACTACCCTTTATGTCGTCTTTGCGAGTGTTTACGTCCAAGACCTGAATCTACTGGTTCAGAAGCAATCTAGAGCCATAGATTACCCCGTCGGAGTACCTCCTCGCAATGATCAGAAATAGAGTTTCGTAATTCAAAGTAATAATGGTTGTGTTATCCACAAGATCCTTGCGTTTAAAAGAAGAGAAGTGGTATACTAAAGGGGTGCTGGAAAGAGGGCGACTTCATGGCCATGTCGCTCGCTTTCAAAAAATTTATTAAGTTAATGGTCCTTGTTTTAAAAATATTATGAAAACAAAAGGTTTTACACTTATCGAACTTCTTGTAGTTATTGCCATCATTGGTATTCTTGCTACGATTGTTCTCGCATCCCTTAATTCAGCACGTGCGAAAGCAAACGACACTGCCGTAAAAGCAGATCTTAACAACGCACGCGCAGCAGCAGAGCTTTACTATGATAACAACAATGCAAGTTACAACGGTGTTTGTGCCGCTGCAACAGGTGTTCTTCCTATGAAGAAAGCTGCGGGTCTTGTTGGTGGAAGGGTTGCTCCTGTATGTAATGATAACGCCGCTGCAACTCCATCAGCTTGGGCAATGACTGCTCAGCTTAAGAGTAACGCAAAATTCTGGTGTGTAGACTCAACAGGAGTTTCTGAGCTAAGAAATGCAGGTACCCTTGCTGCGGGAACATACGCTTGCTAATAAATAGTTAGCGTTTATTTTAAGAAAACGCTCCGCCGGTCAAAACCGTCGGAGCGTTTTCTTTTTAATGGAATACGTAAGGGATTTAATTGTCGGGGATGTAATACTCACGAAACACTCTTTTGGTGACGATGGTTAGGTTAAAAGTAAGTAAATACTCTCTTGTAAAAAAGTATATCCCGTTTTTATTTTGTGGTATTATAGGAGTAATGGATTCTTTCCTTTTTGCTGTCCCTATTTTTATTTTTGGCACCATTATGGGGAGTTTTCTCAATGTTGTAATTTACCGGTACAATAGTGGAACCTCGTTTCTTTCTGGACGCTCACAATGTTTTACGTGCGGGGAAAATCTTTCTTGGTACGAACTTATTCCTCTTTTTAGTTTTCTTGCTCAGGCAGGGAAGTGTCGAACCTGTAAATCAAAAATATCATTCCAGTACCCCCTTGTCGAGATGTTCACTGGATTTATTTTTGTCGCGGTCTTTTTTCTCGGGAAGCCAATGATAGAAACAATCTTCCTCCTCGTTATCTTTTCAACGCTCTTGGTTATCGGGGTATACGATATGCGCCATCAGATTATCCCTGATGGACCTGCTATTGTTTTTGCACTCACATCAATATTTCTTTTTTTGCATTTGGTTCCCGGCGGATTTAGGGAAGCTTTTTCTGCTCCTTACTACTGGACACTCCTTGCGGGGCCGATTCTCTTCTTTCCTTTTTGGTTTCTTTGGTATATTTCAAAAGGAAGATGGATTGGCTTTGGTGATGGGAAAATTGCGTTTGGTATCGGATGGTTTCTTGGATTAGCACAAGGAGGTTCTGCAATCATGCTTGCCTTTTGGATCGGTGCTCTCTATGCCGTGACCATAATGGCCGTTCAAAAAATTATGGCAATTTCCGTATTTTCAAAAGTTGGTACCCATAGGGTACTTTTGAAACACACCCTTTCTTTGCAGTCTGAAATACCTTTTGGCCCCTTCCTTATTCTTGGCTTGGTAATCATTTATGTTACGGGTATTAATTTTTTTGATGGGTCTTTTAATCTTTTAAATTTTTTATGAAGCATACCCTGTCAAAATTAAGAGGATTTACTCTTATTGAGTTAATGGTCTCGATTGTTATTTTTAGCGTAATAACCGGGATTGTTCTCTCAAGCAATAAAACTTTTGGAACAAATGCAAAGCTAGTGAATGCCTCTGAGGACATGGTCCTTGCACTTCGCCAAGCACAAGTCTATGGGGTGAGCTCAAAAAGGAATACTGATACGAACGGCAATGCTATTGTCTGTGGAACCTCAGCCTTTGATTGTCGACTCGGGGTTAATTTCTCTCTTGCTTCCCCTCGTCAGTTTTTTGTTTTTGTAGATGTGGATGATAGCAAAACGTATAATACGGGAGATATTATTATTGATACTATTTCTCTTGCAACCCCACTTTCTATTTCAGCTATTGATTGCCTTCCCCATATTACGGGGTGTATAGGGAATGTCCTGAACGTAACCTTTAAACGACCAAACCCCGATGCGATTATTACAGACAGTACGACAGGAGGAGGCTATGACGAAGCGCACGTTGTCGTTTCTGACGGTATCAAGAATACGATAATTGATATAAGTAGAACAGGACAGATTTCACTCCAATAATATGAAATTTTTTTACCAAAAAGAAAAAAAGGATTATCGCTACGGTTTTTTTCAGAGGAAATTAAAAGATAGAGGATTTACGCTTATTGAAATGATTGTTTCTTTGGGGATGTTTACGATTGTTCTTTTCCTTGCAACAAGCGCTCTTTTGTCGGTTATTAATGTTGACCGAAAATCCCG
>MNVN01000008.1 GCA_001871765.1 Candidatus Nomurabacteria bacterium CG1_02_43_90 | reverse complement strand
CAAAGGCTTCCTCGGGCGTACGCCATCAAACGAAGCGTTTCTAAAAGAGGTAGGGGTAGAGTAAAATCATACTGAAATAGTAACCATTTTTTTGAAGCGATAGTAGTAACTTCTTCATCTCATCCCTTTGGGCTTAATGGTACTTTTGTGAGGCTATAACTTACCACCAAGTAACGTCATTACCATCTTCATCTTTTGATTGTGAGAAAGCCCTGCGTGAACGCCAATCGATTTTTTAACTTTACTAAAAGAACCATCAAGAGAGTTCGTAGTGTTGGGGATTTTGAGTTCTGGATATCTCTCAAATGTAAACAAGTATGGCAAGTGCCTTTTAATACTGTCCCGAGCACTCCTCAGTTTCCGATGCGTGTAGGTAAGTCTTCCCGTCTTTTCGTTCAAGCTTTTCTCTTTTAAAAATGTGCCCCACTTTTCACACCAGTCAGTAAACAATTTTGTAAACTCCGTCTCAGTATTTATGGTCAGCATATTAATGACGGCAAGCAACTCAAGACCCGTAGGAAGCTGTGGGTTTAATGCGTACCCACTTCTCAGACTTCTTGTACCTACCTTTTAAGGTGTCTACGGTTGCGTATTGAAAACAAAACTCGTACCACAGTTTCTTTCTCGCGCGCGAAAAATCTTTTTTCTTGTTCAACTGAAATTGGGTAGCACAATTTACGCACTTGTATCTCTGTATCCCTCTAAACTTTCCATTCTTTTTTATTAAAATTGAGTCACATTTCACGCACAAAATTGTTTTTTTATTCATATTCACCATATCACTCAAAATATCCTTATTACTAAAGGCTAGGTGCATCACTCAGCCTCACAAAAGTACCATTAAGCCAGAAATCATATCATTCTCACTCGTTTCGCCTTCATAAAGACTCTTTATTCCTTCTTTTAATTCATAATCAGCTAGTTTTTCAAAAGAATTCATATGCTTATTACATAGAAAGATGAGTAAGTTTTCAAAATATACGATGCGAACTTCTCATGTTACAATTATGCTATGCAAAAAAGTGACATGGTTCTCCCCACAACTCCTCTCGCTGATATTTTCCACCTTACCTCCCTGCAGAAAACAGGGCTCGAAAAGATTGGTGCTAAGACAGCAAACGACCTCCTTCACTACTTCCCCGCACGATACAGTAGTATCGCTGACATTAAATCAATTCGTGACATTCGGGCAGGAGAATCGGTTGTTATCTACGGACGCGTTGTTTCCGCAAAAAGCGCCAAGGGCTATCGTTCAAAAATCCCCATGACCGAAGCAGTCGTCGAGGACAGCACTGGACGCATTAAGGTCGTATGGTTTCATCAAGCATACATTGCAAAAATGCTTGAACCTGATATGAACATTAAGCTCTCGGGGCACGTTGAAGAACGCAAGGGAGTCCCCTACCTCACCAACCCCGAAGTCGTCAAAACAAAAGAGCTCCCTATTGACGGTGGTGGTTCCCTCTTTCAAGAAGACCACGAGAGTTTCTTCTATCCTGTTTACCCAGAAACAAAAGGCATCACCTCACGTTTTCTCTATCATCATGTTCAAAAATTATTCAGCCAAGGTATTCTTGACCAGATCGCCGACCCTATCCCTGAAGACATTCTTGCACGCTATCATTTACCCTCGCTGAAAACAGCGCTTGTTTGGATTCACGCTCCACAAAAAGAAAGCGATGCACAAGCGGCCCGCAAACGCTTTTCGTTTGAAGAAGTTTTTATCATTCAACTTGCACGACAAAGAGACCGTGCGCGAACAAAACAACACGCTGGATTTTGTGTTGAACCAGAAGGAAAGGCACTTACCCGTTTTATTACACGATTCCCTTTTGCTCCTACCGCTTCGCAAAACCATGCCCTTGAGGATATTTTTTCTGATTTCAAAAAAGGGATTCCCATGACCCGTCTTCTCGAAGGAGACGTGGGTTCAGGAAAAACATTTGTGGCAGCCACAGCAGCCTACGCTGTTGCCACCACGGCACCAAAAGATAACAAATCAGGAAACCTTCAGGTCGCCTATATGGCACCAACAGAAATCCTCGCTGAGCAACATTTCAAAAGCTTCATTGAATACTTCAAGGGTTTGCCCATTGAAGTAGGGCTCCTTACGGGAAGTGGTGCAAAAAAGTTCCCCTCAAAACTTGACCCGAGTGGCACAACTAAAGTTTCAAAGGCACAACTTCTCAAATGGGTCGCTGAGGGAAAACTCCCTATTCTCATTGGTACCCATGCGCTCATCCAAAAAAGCGTGCAGTTCAAAAACCTTGGGCTAACCATCATTGATGAGCAACACCGCTTTGGTACGTTACAGCGAGGGAAAATGATAAAAAAAGATTTGATTATTCCTCACCTACTCTCCATGACGGCAACTCCTATTCCCCGTACTCTTGCGCTCACGATTTACGGCAACCTTGACCTCACGATCCTCGATGAAATGCCTGCGGGACGTCTCCCGGTAAAAACAGAGCTCATCTTGCCAAGTACCAGAAAAAAAACGGAAGAACACATGCGTGCCGAGATACGAGCAGGGCGTCAAGCATATGTCATCTGTCCACGCATCGACGAACCCGATCCTGACAAAGCTCTCGCCCTTAATGCAAAGTCGGTAATCGCTGAATCAAAACGTATCGCTGAAAATATTTTTCCTGAATTTGAAGTTGGTGTCCTTCACGGCAAAATGAAACCAACCGAAAAGGACTGGGTGATGCAAGAATTTACCAAAGGGAACATTGACATTCTCGTTGCAACCTCGGTCATTGAAGTTGGTGTAAATATCCCCAATGCTACCATGATTGTAATCGAAGGGGCCGAACGATTCGGACTTGCTCAACTCCATCAACTTCGTGGGCGCGTCATCCGTGGAAACCATCAAGCATATTGCTACCTCCTCACCGAAAGCTCCAACGAGACTTCCCTTAAGCGTCTCAAAGCACTTGCAACGGCAAAGAATGGGTTTGAACTTTCCGAACTTGACCTGATGCTTCGTGGTTCTGGAGAACTCTCGGGAGGAAAACAGTGGGGTATCTCCGACCTTGGCATGGAGGCAATTAAAAATATAAAAATGGTTGAGGCTGCACGTTCAGAAGCAGAAAAAATAATCGCCAAAGATCCCGAGCTCATACAGTACCCAGTTATCTTGAGTATGATAGAAGGAAGGCACAGGGAGATGCATTGGGAGTAATAAAAATAGAGTAAGAACTACTGTATCTTTACAAAACAAGCCGTCCCATTAGCACAAGGAAAGTTATTACCACAACAACCCATGAACCCTCCCGTGCTCTTACAATCATTGCCTCCGGGAGATAATGTTGCATCAGGAACCCTAAAATAAAAAAGGTCCGCTTGGGTAACTAAATCCAGTACAATCTTGTGCTATTGTGGTAGCACTATCTGAATAAAGATACGTATCTCCTTTTCCACGACTACCACTCAATGGGTCTACGGGGATAGAGCTCATAAATTCTTTAATAGCAGTATTAAGAGCGACGCTTCCGGAAAATGCCCCTCTCCAGCAATTCCCATCAACTCCCAAACATTTTATTCCTCCAGGAGAAGGAAAAGTTCCTCCGTTTTTGTCATCCACTAAAAATAAGGCATTGGTTAGCTGTTTTATGTTACTTGCCCTCGCAGAATCCCTCGCTTTTGAGCGTGCTGAATTAAGTGACGCCAGAACAATAGTAGAAAGAACGCCAATGATTGCAATAACTACGAGAAGTTCAATGAGCGTAAACCCGTGAGAATTTTTTTCATATTATTTGTTCTGATAAGACTGTTCTTTAATAAACATTTCTTGTGGTACCACAAAATTTGATGATTCTTTCTTCCCAAAAACCAAGAACAATGAAAAAAGAAATGCTACTGCAACAAAGGCCAGCAGTAGATAATTTGCTTGTGTTTCACTCTTAATCAGCCCTCCTGAGTATTTCATTATCCACCCAACAAATTTTGAAATTCTTGGTTTAGAATATGAACGAGGACTATCTTCAATCTCAAATTGAACGCTAGACATGAGAAAACTATAACAAAAATTGGGTAATTTGTATATATTCCAAAATCATTTTCCTGCACCAGGAGCCTGCATCCAAGACGCGAATCTGCTGATTCGGAAACTGGGACCGCGGAGATATATGAGTACCTATAAAATGTTCACTCATATGAAATGCAGAAGTGTGTCCGCCCACCAGGACTCGAACCTGGGACCGCGGAGATATAAGCTCCGTGCTCTAACCAACTGAGCTATGGGCGGACACACTTCTTCATTTATACTCGTTCCATTTTATATGACTACATATAATGACAGAACTCGGACGTTATGTAAGAGGGTACTCTTCCATACGCTCTTCGTTCGTCACTATAAGCTCCGTGCTTCATTCACCAGAAGTTTATGGCCAAGCCACGAATTTACTAATTCGCCTAAGGGCAAAGCATCCACTGAAACAAGTCGAATTTATTAATTCGTCCATAGGAGAACATAATTCTTTAATTATCCCAATCTCCTTCGAGGCGAGAAATTTTTACTCCCCTCACTAAATTTCATAATATACCAAAACTACAAAAACTAAAACAATAAGCCAGCTTCCTTATTTACCAATAAAAAGAGCTTAGTGTTTTCTCACTCTCTTTTTGAACAAAGCTTTTATGCAACAATCTCCTTATCAAGTTTCTTTGGCATAATACCATTTACGATCAAAATCTTTTCGAATTCTTCACGCTCAAGAGACTCTCGGGTGATGAGCTCATTAGCAATATGATCAAGTGCTTTGCGGTGCGTTGTGCAGACCTCGCGTGCGCGCGCGAAACCATCATTCATAATTTTTGAAACCTCAGCATCAATTTTTGCGGATACATCTTCGGAGTAATCCCGACTGTCCACGCCACGACCGCCAAAAAGAGTACGTCCACCAGAACCCTCGAGAGCAATGGGTCCAAGTTTTTCTGACATACCATACTTGGTCACCATGTCGCGCGCAAGAGCCGTTGCTACCTGTAAATCATTTGATGGACCAGTTGTAACATCCCCAAAAATAATTTCTTCGGCAACATATCCCCCGAGCGACATCGCAATATCGTCCAAGAAATCTTTACGCGACTGCAGACGTGTTTCTTCAAGAGGGAGCTTCAAGGTATATCCGCCTGCGTGACCACGCGCGATAATAGAGACCTTGTGTACAGGGTCAGCATATGGGAGCACTGATGCTACCAGTGCATGCCCTGCTTCGTGGTATGCAGTAACTCTCTTTTCTTCTTTTGAAAGAATGTGACTCTTGCGTTCAGGTCCGAGCATCACCTTTTCAATCGCACGTATAAAATCAAACTGCGCAACTGTTTTTCGTTCCTCACGTGCCGCAAGAATTGCTCCCTCATTCATGAGTGAATAGAGGTCCGCCCCCGAAAACCCTGGTGTACGCTCCGCAATTACCTTCAAATTTACATCTTCTGCAAGAGGTTTCTTTCGTGCATGAATTTGCAAAATCTCTTCACGACCTTCACGATCAGGAAGTTCCAAGGTAACCCGACGATCAAAACGACCCGGGCGCAAGAGTGCGGGATCAAGAACATCAGGACGATTTGTCGCTGCCATAACAATCACTTTTTCTGAAGGCTCAAAGCCGTCCATCTCGACAAGAATTTGGTTGAGGGTTTGTTCACGCTCGTCATTTCCTCCGCCTACCCCACCACCGCGTACACGCCCTACGGCATCAATTTCATCAACAAAAATAATCGCAGGAGCAGCTTTTTTTGCCATTTTAAAAAGATCGCGCACTCGTGAAGCTCCTACTCCAACAAACATTTCTACAAACTCTGAACCTGAAAGATGAAAGAACGGCACACCCGCTTCTCCCGCAACAGCACGCGCAAGAAGTGTTTTTCCTGTACCAGGAGCACCCATAAGGAGGACACCCTTGGGAATACGTGCACCAATATCAAGAAACTTTTTTGGATTACGGAGAAAATCAACAATCTCCACGAGTTCCTCTTTCGCTTCTTTTGCACCTGCCACATCCTTGAAGGTAACCTTCTGTTCAATATCATTAGGGTCGATAATGCGTGCCTTTGACTGACCAAAGGAGAGTGCTTGCATCCCTGCTCCTTTTACCTGACGTGAAAGCATCCAAAAAACGAAACCAATCAACATTACAGGAACCAGAAACGGAAGGATATTTAGCGCCCAATATCCAAAACCACTTTCCGCCTTTACTTCAATCTCAACTTTTGAAAGTTTATCCGCGGAGACACCATAGTTTACGAGTGTCTGAGAAAAAGATGACTCAATCTCTTTTTTTGAATTCTTTTTTGTACCATCTGTATATTCCACACTGACTGCTTCTCCTGAAACAGAAACTTTTTTAACGATACCATTCGTGATGTCTTGCGCAATCGTCGAAACAGGAACTTCAGGAACCTTGTTTGCACCCCCTACAACCGTAGAATACAGTGTAGCAATAATCAAAAAAATGAGGATTGCCGTTACTATATTTGAAAGGAACTTTCCCCCTGCAGGAAGCGTTGGTATTCCGCCTGGTATTTTTGAAACAGGTGGTTGCTCCTTATGATTGGACTGCTTCCCTTTGTTATTCTCTTTTTTGTTATTTTTTAAGATTTCCATGATAAAACCAGTATACATAAAATTATCCAATATAAAAGCGGTAATTACCCTGGCGACAATCCCCAGACAAAATGTTCTCTTCGTTCACCCGCTTACCTCCCCAAAGGGGTGGTCGTTTCAACCCTTATCTTAGCTCCTCAGCTCAGAAATGTAAAAGAGTACTTTTCCATTTCACTCACATTACCTCGCTAATAAAAAGGCGGCCTCGCTTCGCTCGGCCGCCCTACTCTTCCCTTCTTTGTTTTATTTTTTTGTTCTGGAGCTTCGCTCCATCACAAAAATATAAAGACGGACTAACCCCATCAAAGCAATTAAACCGAGAACAATGAACCCTATTGTGATACTCATTGGGTCCACCTCAATACTTTCCATGATGAATATATTCAATTCCTTCTCCCTTTTAGCATCTACTAAATTATCAGACTATATCTTTGCATATATGCGATCACACTGTCAAATAAAAAGTGCCTGCAATCTTTGCAGGCACTGAAATTCACAACATCTTCCGAAGAGGATCACTCTTCTTCGTTTTCTTCGTCTTCTTCGCGGGTTTTCAGAAACTTTTTCCAGACCCCGAAAAAGATCACAGCGATAACGAACAGCGCCCACAAAATAGAGCGGTACTCGTATATCTCCACAAAAAATTGTTCCTCACTCATGAGATTTTCCCCTTTCTCTCAACAGCCGTGCCTTTTGCTCTGCCATAGTCTTGGCATGCAAACCTGGTGAGCATTCATTCAAAAGCCAGAATGCGACGACCGCAAGAGCCAAAACTCCCATCGCAGAAAAAAAGGCAACAAAAGAACCTTCTGGCAACAAAAAGAAGAACATCGCGACGACCAACGGAGCAGTAATCCCCCAAAGGTACGCCCGAAGGGTACTTTTTGTACAGAAAAATACAATAAGTGTGAGGAGTATTTGCACCACCCCCACATAAAAAACGATCCAGCTCGCTTCATTCATCATGTCTCCACCCCCCCCTCTAATTTAAATAACAACTAAGCTAAAAGGTACCACCTGGAAAGCTATTTGTCAATAAGTCTCGCGCCTGCTATCATAAAGCCTATGGCGTTGGTCCAAAACAAAAAGATCCACTTCAATTATGAAATCCTCGAGCAATACGAAGCAGGTATCGAGCTTTTTGGTTCTGAGGTAAAATCCTTGCGTGCAGGGCACGGATCCCTCGAGGGCTCCCATGTGACGGTGCGTGGTGGCGAAGCCTACCTTATAGGAGCTACGATCCAACCCTACCAAGTCAATAATATCACCAAAGGCTATGATGCTACGCGCAACCGACGCCTCCTCTTAACCAAAGAAGAGATTGCAACCCTTGCAACACAAGAATCAAAAAAGGGATTGACAATAGTACCTGTTACGGTGTATAATAAAGCACGTAAACTCAAAGTGGAGATTGCTGTCGTGCGGGGTAAAAAAACGTACGACAAACGTGAGTCGATAAAAAAACGTGAGGCAGACCGTGATGTTATGCGCGACATAAAAAACACACGGTAATTTTGACAAAAAAATAATTGGGGATGATCGGCCTAGACAGGCGATTTCATCTGGTTGGTGCTATGCCGAGAATGCTCGAGATCTCGTTAAACCTCGAGCAACCAAGTACGTGCAAAAAACACACTTGCAAAAGCAAAGGCTATCGTATCACCATACTATGGTGCTAACGCCTTTACTCCTGCTTACGCTTTCGTAGCCTAAACAGCATCCGCGCTTCGTACGCCCTCTAGGTAGTCGCGGGTGATATAAAATGAGGGCTCATCATCTTGAATGACTCTACGAGGTGAAAAAACACAGAGTATCGATACTGTATAATTTAGAATACTTTTTATATACACTATTTAAATCCCAAAGAAGTCTTCTACGCATAGTAGACTCCTCCCAGAACATCGTCTGCACGGGGGTTCGATTCCCCCCATCTCCACATCAAAAAAAGACTCAGTAACATCTAATTAAGAATCTCGAAGAAAATCCCCCACCCCTTGATTTTCCTCACTATTTCTTGTATACTCTTGAAGACTTCGCAGTATATCTCGATTTCCGAGGCATCTGTTGTCTCAAGGAATTCCTTGTTTCGTATTTGCGGTGTTATTTAATTTCTTAGTCTTTGTACGACTTTTTAATCCTTTGAATCCAAAAATAAAAATCAATCATCAAATTCGCGCCAAAGAACTCCGTGTTATTACGGATACTGGCGAAGTTTTTGGCGTCCTCACCCTCTCAGAAGCACTTACTAAGGCAGAGGAGCTAAAAATGGACCTCATTGAGATTTCCCCCAACGCAGAACCACCGGTTGCGAAGATTATGGACTATGGTAAATTCCAATACCAACAAAGCAAGAAACAAAAAGAAGCAAAGTCGCGCGCTCATGTTACCGAGACAAAATCAATGCAGGTAAAGATTGGTACCTCGGAGCACGACCTCGAGCTCAAAGCAAAAAATGCTTCCAAGTGGCTCAAAGAAGGACACCGGGTAAAGATTGACTTGTTCTTGGTAGGACGTTCAAAATACGCAGAAATGGAATTCAAGAAAGAGCGCCTTAACAGAGTGCTTACCCTTATTTCCGAAGAATATCGCGTCGCGGGAGAACCCCTAAAAAGTCCCAAGGGATTGACCATTGTTCTCGAAAGGGCTTCTAAGAAATAACTTGTAAAAAATACGAAAATATAGTAAGGTACCATAACATGAAAACAAACAAATCATTTACAAAACGCCTCAAGGTGACAAAGACGGGAAAGATCCTTGCCCGCAAACCTGGTCAAAACCACTTTAATGCTAAAGCGAGCCGTTCAAAACAGCTTGCAGGAAAGCGCATGAGTGACTTCCCTATAACCAACAAGGAGAAAGCGCGATTTTTACCAGGACTTTTAGCATAAAACCAATACCATGACACGAGTAAAACGAGGAACAACTTCATTAAAACACCGCCGGAACGTCTTGGCTCAGGTAAAAGGCTACCGTTTTGGACGTAGTACAAAAGAGATTCAAGCAAATGATGCTATTGCACATGCAGGAGCGTACGCTTTTGCCCACCGCCGTGATAAGAAGAATGTATTCCGCCGCCTTTGGACCGTCAAGATGAATGCAGCACTCCGCCCTCTTGGCTACTCATACAGCAAATTTATTGATGCACTCAAAAAGAAGAACATCATTATCGATCGCAAGATTATGGCAGACCTCGCAGAACACAACCCAGAAACGTTTACCAACTTGGTGAACGAGGTCAGGGGATAAGGAATAGTTAATAGTCCTTAATCTATTAGTTATTAGCAAAAGCGCGCCCGAAGGGCGCGCTTTTGTGTATTTCTATAAAATATAAATAAGGACCAGGGACTTCGCTCTCTATAGCACCCTGTCCCCCTCTTTTCCTAGACCGCCTACTCCATCGTAATTTTCGTACACATACTGAGGACATTTACCCCCAAGGTCGCAGGTCTTCTGCCCTTTGATAGTGTTGACGAGTTTTGCAACAAGCTCTTTTGGACTTTCGTCAAAAATAACCTTTCCTTCTTCTTTGCGATGACTTTTTTCAAGCATTTCTTCAAGAACCTCATCCATCTCCCATGGTCCACGGAGCACCCCTATTGGCTTGTGGTCTTCGAAAGCAATCGTAAACTCATTCACGGTACCAATACGGCCACATCCTACGATTACGCCATCTGAGGAACGTGTGAGCAAGAGGTTTCTCCCTGAGTACCCAAAACCGGTATAAATAATAATATCCAAATAGTCCAAAGGAAGTCCGTATACTTCCACATGCTCCTTTTCACTCGAAGCAGGAGAAAGTCCGATAGAAACACCCCCTTCCTCCTTTGCGCCCATCGCTGCCCACAAAGGGAAGCCAGTTGTTGCTCCGGTAACGAGTATACCTCCTTGACGCACTATTTCACGCCCAATTTCTTTTGCACGCTCAAGAGCGTCGTTACCACAGTACGTGGTATCTGCTGCCCCAGAAACACATATCTTTAATTTAAAATGCTGATGTTTGTCATTTCCCATAATTTTCTTTTCTAAGATTACCTATTAACAATATGCGAATTATATTCTTTTTGGCTCAGTCCTGCAAACAGCATGGTGTCCGAGTCTCGTCATCCCTTTTAAAAATCAATCTCCACTTCTTCTCCTGATTTTGGTACATGAGTATTGATTCCCAAATAGTCCCTCACTCTCTGAGCAAAGAAGAGTCCTGCGCCAAGTTCTGCATGAACAACAAAAACTTTCTTGAGAGAGTCCTGCATTTCCGTCACATATTCAATGAGGGCGTTCAGATCTTTGTGTGCTGAATACCCATTGATGGTGATGACCTTCGCGCGAACAGGGACATTCTCGTTGAAAATCCGAACGCTTTTTGCGCCTTCCTGTAGCGCGCGCCCCATTGTCCCTACTGCTTGATACCCTACAAGGAGGAGTGTGCTGTTGGGGTCAGGGAGATAGTTCCACTCATGGTGCATAATACGCCCACCGTTGGACATACCTGAGCCCGCAATAACAATCTTTGGGTTTGGGACATCCTTGATCGCAATAGAATCCCGCGACTGTTCAGTAAAACGAAGACGATGAAACTTAAAGATATCATCCCCTCCTTTGATCTCATTCTGGATATTTTTATTGAGAAAGGATGTTTGCTCTTCAAAAACTTTCGTAACCTTTATGCCAAGTGGCGAGTCTACAAAAACCGGGATTTCGGGGATTCTTTCCCCTTCTACCATTTCATTCAACTCAAAAAGTAAATCCTGCGTACGCTCTATGGAAAATGCAGGAATCATAAGAACCCCACCCCGGGCAACCGTATCTTCGATGACCTCTTCAAGGAGGTGCACACGCTCATCAAGGTTTTGATGCATGCGGTCGCCATATACTGCCTCCATAACCAAATAATCAACCCCAGAAAGATGGGCGGTGTCAGGCAAAAGTGGTGAAGGAGAGTTACCAAGATCTCCTGAAAAAACAAGCTTCTTCCCGTCATGCGACATCTCTAACATCGCAGACCCGAGAATATGTCCTGCATCACGAAAACGCACCTTCAAACCATGTCCAACCTCGACATCTTGGTCGTAGGGAACTGTTTCCCAACGGTCCATAGCCTTACCTACTGCATCTTCATGATAGAGGGGTTCGTGACCATCAGCTTTAGCTTCTCGTGCGATTACACGCACGGTATCATCAAACATGAGCTTTGCAATATCACGAGTAGGAACAGTAGAATATATTTTGCCTTTAAATCCCTCATTTAAAAGTTTTGGAATGCGTCCCACATGGTCGAGGTGTGCATGTGTGACAAAAAGCACATCAACCGTAGACGGATCATAAGGAAATGGTTCTTTGTTTTTATCGTCACATACCTTTACTCCTTGAAAAAGCCCGCAATCTATCATGACGGTAACTCCCGCAACCTCAAGAATATGGTTTGACCCCGTTACCTCCCCTGCCGCACCGTAAAATTTAATTTTTGCCATGATTTGTTGTCGTGATTATATTCTGTTTCATTCTCACCCAAGTAAAAAGGGCTACCGCGGTTCCGCCCAGTGTATCAAAAAAAAGATCGCCCAATGTATCTGCTATTTCGTTAATATGCCCAACCGTTGCAAGCCCCAACCCTGCTTCAAAGAGCTCCCATGCGAGACCAACCCCAAGAGCAGCGGTGAGGCACACTGCAAGTATGGAGAAAAAATGATTTTGCAATTTCTCTTTTTTAGAATACCACCACCATACCGCTGTCCCTGCGAGCCATACACCCCCCGCAAAATGCATGGGCATATCAAACCATCGCATACGCCAATACCAATAGTACGATTCCGCGAATGCATTCACGGCAGCAATAGCAATAATAAGAAAAACAAGAATAAGGGGGAATGATCGTGACTGCATCTATGCAGTATACCGCAGCTTATCGAAGGAACCAAATTCATGAAAAAACACTCTCTCCTATAGTCGTATAATATACTGTAGTATGTTATACGACTATAGGAGCATAAAATGAAAAGCCCCATGCAGTGGCATAGAGCTTTTTTCTAGGGTTATAAAAGATATTGACTCTGGAAAATTCCAGGTGGGTGTCCGCAATCATACGCCAAGGCGCATAAAAATATAGGAATCCCTTGTCAATCATTTAAGGAGACAATATCTCGAATAACCCTATATTTAGTATATACTTGTGCAAAAAAAATGCAAGAACTTTTTACGCTATAAAACAAAAATCTTGCATCATGCAAGATTTTTGAAAAACGAGTTGAAAACTATTCTAAAATCCCATCGATATTTACATCGTACAAAATTTCTTCTTGAATGAGGCGATATTTAATAAGTTCATCCTCGTCAAACCAAATCTTTATTTCTCGTTCTGCTTCTTCAGGACTATCTGAACAATGCACCAAGTTACGTACCGCACGATTGTCGATATTTGCAATTTCATATGAATCAATTGTGAAGTCTCCACGAATTGTCCCCACATCAGAAGTTGTTGGTTCTGTGCCTCCTACGAGCTTTTTCACCACCGCAACGGACTGATTTCCTTCGATAACCAAACCGAGAGCAGGGCCACACGTAAAGAGGTTTACACAACCCTGTATAATATCCTTACCATATTCAATAGGCTCCTTTTCCACAGGGAGATTATTATTTTTAAGGTTTTCTACGATTTTTTCCCCTTTTTTCAAAAACCAAGCGTCATCTTTTCCGTAGTGAATCCAAGCCTTTTCTGCTTCTGGAACAAAAAACTTTATTGCGACGAATTTAAGCCCTGTGCGTTCGAAGCGGGACAATATTTCACCGACAAGACTGCGCTGAACGGAATCAGGTTTCAAGATAACTAGTGTTCTCTCCTTTTTTGGGTGTGCCATATAAAACAATGAATGATTAAATAGTTAATAACAGAAGTATTCTAGCATGCTATGCGAGAATTTTAAAAATTCCCCTGTTCGTGAAGAATCTCTTCTGCAGCATGGGAGTTATGTCCTGGAGAAATAGAGGATTCTTCTTCAGGGATTGTACTTTTTGATAATTCCGATATGCGAGCTCGTTCTGCAAGGATCGCACCTGCTGCCTCAGTATTTCTACGCTCAGAGATAGAATTCTCATCACCCAACCCTCTAGCGTACTCAGCTTGAATCTGAGCGAGGAGGTCCCCTATTTCAGCTTGATCATGAAGAGTTCTTAGTTCTCTATCTTCCTCTTGTTTTTTTTGAGCAAGAAGTACTTCCTGCTCGTCAAAAGGTTGCTCCTGCCGTGCACTCTTAACACTCAACTCAGGGCTTGGTATATTCTCTTCATTTTTCTTTCGTTCAAAATTTTGCATATGTATACTATTATATACGATTAAGTCAATAGCACTATTCTAGACCCCAAACAACCTTGCCCTTCATTAGTCCTCTCTCCTAAACCTCCCCATAATCTCTGCTTCTACTTCTTCACGAGGGCTTCCATATTTCAAATAGGAAAGCTTTTTAAGCCTTTCTGTGATAAGGGGGTTTCCTTCTTCTGGTGGCATTGCTGTGATATTAAACGGTTTCGTTGGTTGGCCGTCTACAAGCATGGTTATATATGCATTGTAGTTATCGAGGCGGGTGATGTCTTGCGCGCCAAAAGTTGGTAAAAATTTCTTTTCCAAAAACTCAGCGTCTTCTTGCCCCACACGGTATACTGCCATGTTCCCCACATTACCAAAGACTGCATTTTTTATGTCCTCAGGGAGCTGTGCGATGTACTGGTGTGCAATGTTAAGAGACAAACGATATTTGCGTGCCTCAGAAAGAATCGAGGCGATTGATGGCGTCGTCACATTTTGGAATTCATCAATATACAAATAGAAATCATTTGGTTTCTGTCCCGTACCAAACATATCTACCCGAGAAAGTGCTGCCATAGTAATTTTCCCTACCAGAACAAGACCAATCAAGTTTGCATTGATGTCCCCGAGACGTCCTTTTGAGAGGTTAACAAGGAGAATCTTTTTGTTATCCATAATCTCCCTAAAGTTGAATGAGGAGTTCTTCTGAAGTACCACAGGGCGCATAATATCATTCGAAATGAACGGATCAAACTTGCTGGAAATATAGGGAACAAAGTTTGCGAGCCCCTGGTCACCCGTGGTTTTCTCGGCACTTGCCCAGAATTGTGCGATAATTGGATTTTTGCACTTTGCCAGTTTTGCGTCACGAAATGCTTTGTCCGAAAGAACGCGCGTAATATCGAGAAGTGTTGCCTGCTCACTCGTATCTTCCATGACAAGGAACGCGGAATTTTTGAAATACTGCTCAAACATTGCCCCACCTCCCGATTTCATGTCGAAAAGTTGATTAAAGATATTCATCATTTCGTTCACGACAAATGTTTTCTGTTCTGGCTTACTCTGGTCGTACTCAAGCATATTGAGACCCATAGGACGATCAACATAGGAAGGGTTAAAATAGATCACGTCATCTATGCGCTCAGGGGGGATAAGGGCAAGGATGTCTTGTACGTCGTTTCCGTGGGGGTCAATAAAGCAAACACCGTCACCATTGCGGATATCTTGCACGATCATATTTTTCAAAATACTTGTCTTTCCGGTACCCGTCTGACCAATTACATACATATGACGGACGCGGTCCTCACGCCCCATACGAACAATGGTTTCTTTGTTGTGATAATTATTTTTCCCTAAGATAATCCCCTGTTGTGCCATTTTTGTTGGCGCTGGAGCTCCCCCTGCCTTTGCTTCCTTGAGTTCTGATGACGAGACCGTAGTTACAGGAAAATGAAACATGGTTGCGAGCTCTTTTAAATTGAGCGGGAAGCTTTCCTTATCAAAAAACATACGGAAGGTATATTGATAGATCAACTCCATAAGTCCCGACCCTTTCATTTCGCGCTTCCAGACGATAGTATTTGCTTGTGGTTTACCAAACTGGTTGAAAGAGCTTTCTATCTCATTAAGTATGCTCTCTGCACGAGAGACTGTTTCTGCTGAAACGATAATGCGGATATTTGTATCAACAATAGGAGAGGATATTTTATCAGTGATGTTCTTAATAGCATCTTCTTCTACGGGGTCGCCTTCTTTTCGCATTTTCGTCCCAAACACGAGAGATTTCGCTGCTCGAGCAAACTCCATAGAGAACTGTGCGCTTGTACCCTTGAGCGCATCCTTCGCTTCCACTCCTTTTTTAATTTGTTCCATAATCCCCTGGTAGCGGACGTTGAAAGATTTCCCTGAGGGGCGAACTACAAACTGCACAACTACTCCCTCACCTTCGCGTTTTATCTTTGAAAAAGCAGAGAGGATCACATCAAGGGGGTCTTGAGAGAAATCATCATATGTTTTAAGGGTGTAGGCGGCACTTCCTGCTGGTGTTGCCGAGGAGGCAACTGTCACTCCTCCTTCGTTGAAGGGGTTGTAGTCCTCACGGTGCTCTTCAAGCTTTGCATCGGGATATATTGCAAGCACCTGCTTTTCAAAAAGGTCTGCGTGTTCAAGAGGAACCGCAGCATAGAAAACAAGTTCCTCGCTAAAGTTTGAGATAGCTAACTCAAGCGCAAAATAGTTTTTAATATCCCCAAAACCTACAGTGGTATTTTCAATAGAAAGCATGCCCGCATAAAAACGCTCCATACCTGAAACAAGGCTCGCAAACTCGCGCTTCTCACCTTTGGGGTCAATAGGCGGGAGAGTTACTTCATAAAGGCGCATCTTGAGCGCACGGGCCAAGTCTTTCTCACGAGAAATCCCTGAAAAATCCCCCGCCTCAAGAAGAAGTTGCACGAGCATGCGATGAAAATCATCTTCAATATGAGGATTGTTTAACTTTCCAAGAAGAGCGAGGGCGTTTTTAATACCATTTTTCTCAACAATACGCATAAGTTCATCAATAGCTACTTTGTGCTCTGCTCCAAGTTTTACGACATTGGTTTCCAGGTCATCAATTTTCATTTGATAACTTTTTTCAAGAATAGTCTCAGCAGGAATCGCACGATACTCGGCAACTTTCTCACGAGCAATTTGTGTACGTTTTTCTAGTGTGTGTTCAGGGGACCCAGGGATAATACCCATGGCACGTTCACGATTGGCAATTTCCGCCCGCAAATAGGTCACCTCTTCTTCAGGAGACCGGAACTGCTTACCAAGTGTGCCGTATTCTGGGTTCATTATTCCTACAGTATACTATAAAAAATACAATTAGTTTATTTTTTCTGTCCTCAGGATAACAAGGGAAACAAGGAGAGCAGTAAGAAAGAGGATGGAGCCGTAGAAACACGGTGTCGCAAAGGGGGTAGAAGTGGGAACACCCGAACACCCGACTCCTTGTCCTGGTAACGCGGTGTAAAAATAATACAAAAGGAGTCCAAAGTTTGACCAAGCGAATATCGTACCCGCGGTAAGGAACATCGCAAGCCGTTTTTCGAGATGGAATCGTACTTCTCCCTCTTTTTTAAGAAGCGCTACTGAAACAGTAAGCGCAACAGCAAAGGCTATTGCACCATAGAAACAAAGAGGGGTGACGGGGTTTGGATATACGCAATCCTTAATCTTTAAAAGAGTTCCTTCATTCTCGTAAAACCGCATAAAATCAACAAGGGCGGTCATCCACGAAAAGACTGTTCCTGCTAAAAGCACACCAACTTGTATAAAGTATAATTTTGTTCTCATGAAGCTCTTTTTGTTATTATTTCAGCATCTCCGTTGGTAATAAGAATGGTATGCTCAAAATGCGCAGAGCGTTTGTGGTCTTTGGTAACATATGTGTACCCATCAGACATAAGCTTGATATAGCGCGTGCCTGCGTTCACGATAGGCTCGAGAGCAAGGACCATTCCTGGCTTCAAACGCATCCCCTGACCACGGTCACCGTAGTTCGCAACGTGAGGGTCTTCGTGCTGATGGTATCCAACCCCGTGCCCACCAAGCTCTTCGACGACGACAAACCCTTGCTCTTTTACATGTTTCTCAATAGCGTGACCAATGTCGCCTACCGTGTTTCCACTTCGTGCAACAGCAATCCCCGCCCTGAGAGCACCTTCGGTAACTGCGATAAGTTTTTTTGATGCTTCATCAATATTCCCTACGGGGACAGTAAGTGCGGAGTCAGTAAAAAGACCTTTATGCTTGATACCTGTATCAATACCAATGATATCCCCTTCCTGGAGAACTCTTTCGCTACCGATACCGTGGACAATTTCATCATTAACCGAAACACAAAGACTTCCAGGGTACGGAATATCCATCCCCTCTGGGGTATAGTGCAAAAAAGCAGGTTCATCGCCACCTTCACGCATCATTTTTTCTGCAAGCCGATCAAGATCACCTGTCGTAACTCCTGGCTTTGTTGCATCTCGCACGGCACATAAAATCTGCGCGAGGCGTTCTCCTCCTTCGCGAATAATTGCAATCTCTTCTTCTGTTTTTATAAATCCTTGTTTTGTCATATTGTTTTTATGCTTCCGAAAGACTACCCTTCATTGACCCTTGTAAATTAAGACATTCCAGGATGTCCTGAGAAACTTTTTCGGGAGTTTGTTCTCCGTTAATTTCAAAAAAATGATATGCAGGATTTGTGCGATAGAATTCAACAGCAGGAAGCACGTCCTTCATAAAATAAGCAAGCCTGCGCCAAATAACCTCATCTTTCATATCATCAGCCCGCCCGCGCTCGCGCAAACGATCCGTTGCCCAAGCCTCAGATACATTCAAGAAAATAATGGTTGGATTTTTTCGCTGATAAAAAGGAAACGCTGTATCGAGAATTTTTGACTCAATAAGCGAGCGTGGTGCACCATCAAACACCAAGTGCTCATTCCCGCGTATTTTTTCAATAAACAAATGTGACCAGATCCAAACGGCAAGAAAATCTGGCTGACGACCCCCCTCTTCATTTATCTTTCCTGCAAGATCCCATGTGTACCCAGAATCCTTAATATGACGTCGGAAATGATCACCTGTTTCAATATAGACAATAGGGTTTTCAGGTGAATATTCACCAAGAAATTTTTGCAATAATCCTGATTGTACCCCTTTCCCTGCTCCCGAACGCCCGATAAAGATAACCGTTTGTAGTTCCATTTGTTTAGTGTAGCAAGGAAATACTCAAAAGACAAAGAGCGGGGTTGCGCTTCGCACAACCCCGCTCTTTGTCTTTTGTCCGTCATTCAAATACTAACTATTGATCATTGACGAACGACTGTTCCTAATATTCCCGCATGGTAATCTGTGCGTCAATCTTTTTGATCAAATCAATCACCACTGAAACGACAATGAGGAGCGCTGTTCCACCAATAGCGAGGCTCGCAAT
>MNVN01000004.1 GCA_001871765.1 Candidatus Nomurabacteria bacterium CG1_02_43_90 | reverse complement strand
TGTCGGCTCATCTTATCCTGGAGGTGGAGAAGCTTCCAAGGGTTTGGCTGTTCGCCAATTAAAAAGATACGTGAGCTGGGTTCAAACCGTCGTGAGACAGGTTGGTCTCCTATCTTCTGCAGGCGTTGAATTTTGAGGGGATTTGCTCCTAGTACGAGAGGACCGGAGTGAACTGACCTCTGGTGTGGCTGCTGTCCTGCCAAGGGCACCGCAGCGTAGCTATGTCGGGAATGGATAACCTCTGAAAGCATCTAAGAGGGAAACCAACCCCAAGATCAGAATTCGTTTGAGGCCCGTAAGAGATGATTACGTTGATAGGCTCTAGGTGTAAGGCAAGTAATTGCTTCAGCCGAGGAGTACTAATACGCCGATTCTTGTTGGGAATTTGAAAATCACAATCGTTATTCGTTTAGTTTTTACTTTTTATTGAATTTGTTTTTGTACATCTACACACATCAGGGTGTAGCTCAGAAACTGTTCCTTTCCTTTTACAGGAAGCGACATTTTGTTGTCGACCGGAGCAGGAGGTAGAGCACTTGCCTTTTAAGGCGAGAGGTCGTTGGTTCGAATCCAGCCACCCCGACCATTTCAGCAATGAAGTGGTGGTGTACAAAAATATATTCAATCCATAGGATTGAATATTTAGTTCTGGTGGTTTAGCACTGTGGTCACACCTGATCTCATTCCGAACTCAGAAGTTAAGCACATCTGCAGCGATGATACTCGTAAGGGGAAAGTAGCTTGCCGCCGGAACCAAGTATTTAATCTAAGTACCTACACATTATCTCATGTCGAGATGAAATTTCAGAATTTTGAGCGAAAATTCTGAGAAGTGAGGAGTAATATCGGGATATTTTGAAGAACTTTTTAGGATTTGCAGCCAGAATTGTAAAATTTCAGCCGACAAGCACAACGAATTTTGTATCCTTGCTACTTGCGGTGAGATAATGGGTAGGTACTTAATAAAAAAGCGACAATTCGAATGAGAAAATTCGGATTGTCGCTTTTTTATGTTGGAAACTTTGCTAATTCTGCTATGATAGGGAGATATGAAATGGGCACAAAAAAGAAAAATATGGTATTCAATCGCTTTTGCGATAATGATAATACTGCTTGCTGCGTACCCTGTTTATCGGATTGTGTATAAGGCACCTACCTGTTCTGATCAGAAACAAAATGGTACAGAAACAGGCGTTGACTGTGGGGGTCCATGTTCGTTGGTTTGTTCTGCTGACGTAAAACCTCTCCGTGTCGTATGGTCAAAAGCTTTTCCTCTCGAAGGGGGTACCTATGATCTCGGTGCTTATGTCGAAAATATAAATACGAGTGCGGGGATAAAATACGCACACTATACATTCCGTGTTCTTGATGCAAATGGGGGAACCGTCGCTGAAAAACAAGGGGGAGTAGAAATTCCTCCACAATCACCGTTCCTGCTTTTTGAAACAGGGGTTACGCTTTCTGGTAATCCTGATCACGTTGATGTTGTTTTTGACCCAAACGATCTTGCTCATTGGACAAAGGCAGTAGCAACCGTCTTGCCGGTTACGATAAAAAATCAAAATTTGAGGAGTACTGACACTAAACCTCGGTTTGATGCCGTCTTAATAAATAATGATCTTGTGAGTGATGTTCCCCGTCTTTCTCTCGGTGCTATTATCTATGACGCACTTCGTCATCCTGTTGCAATTTCTCGAACATATACTGACGGTATCTCGCGCGGGGGAGAGCAACCTGTGTTTTTCACCTGGCCAAATCGATTTACAAAAAATCCTCGTGGGGGAATATGTACAACGCCAGTAGATACGATGCTCGTATTTGACCGCTCAGGGAGCATGGACGTAGGGCACAAAAAACCCCCTGAACCTTTAAGTACGGCAAAAAATGCCGCAGATGCATATGTTGATGCCGCAGATATTATTGACAAGGTGGGCCTTGTTTCTTTTGCGACGACAGCTTCAAACCCCGTTGACCACGAACTCTCTATTGATCATGAGGGAGTAAGGAGCGCTGTTGCTAGTATTGAAATAGGGAAAGATGGTCTTCAGAATACTGACCTCGGAGATGCTCTCAAGTCAGCACTCACTGAGCTCCAGAGTACGCGACACACAAAGGATGCAAAGAAGATTATTGTGGCGCTTACCGATGGAGTGGCGAATTATCCTCTTGATCCTATAAATAAGAAAAATACTACGTATGCTGAAGAGTATGCGGTGACCATTGCACAAGAAATACGGGCAGCAGGAGATCAAATCTATACAATCGGGCTTGGGAAGGATATTAACGAGGCCTTTCTTCGGGATCGTATTGCTACTGACCCCGCACACTATTTTAATGCTCCTGATGCTACGGCACTGCAGGCTATCTACAAGAATATCTCAGAGACGGTATGTAAGCCAGAAAACTTTATTACTGAAATCGTTATAACCCCTCGTGCAGTTTTTGCGGAGTAAGTATAAGGCTCTTTCAGGTTTACCTACCACCACCTTTTTATGCAAGGAACTAGACTTATTCGTGAAATATTTTCTCGAGAAGTTTCCATTGACTGGATACTTCTTTTTTCGGCTTCAACCATTGTTATTTTTGGAATGATAACTATGAATGCTTTCGAGGGCAATAACCTTTTTTTTGATAAACAAATGATATCTTTTGTTGTCGCTCTCGCGGTCTTTTTTCTTGCTACACGAGTAGACACTGATATTCTCAAACGGACAAATGTGCTCGTAACCCTTTTTCTCCTGATGAGCTTCCTTCTCATTATCCTCTTTGGTCTTGGACATATCGCAAAAGGGGCACAAAGCTGGTTTAAAGTAGGACTCTTTGCTTTTCAGCCCGCAGACGCAATGAAGCTTCTTCTTATTATTATTTTGGCGAAGTATTTCTCTCGACGCCATGTTGAAATTGCTCACTTTCGACATATTATTGTCTCGGGAGTGTATGCATTCATTCCCTTCATTCTTGTCCTTTTGCAACCAGATTTTGGGTCGGCAATGATTATCTTTTTTATTTGGTTCGGGATGATCCTTGTTTCGGGGGTTTCAAAAAAACACCTCACCCTCGTTTTCCTTATTGGAGCAATATCTTTCGGGGGTCTCTGGCTCGGTGTATTTAAGACGTATCAAAAAGATCGTATTCGCACATTTCTGCACCCCCTCGCAGATATTCATGGAACGGGATACAATGCCTACCAGTCAACGATTGCCGTCGGCTCAGGGGAAATTCTGGGCAAAGGAGTGGGGTATGGAACTCAGTCCCGTTTACGATTCCTTCCTGAATATCAAACAGACTTTATCTTTTCAGCATTTGCTGAGGAGTGGGGATTTATTGGGGTCACTATACTTTTTTTGTTGTTTACGGTCATCATTGTACGCATACTCATGGTTTCAATGGTTGGGGCAACTAATTTTGAGGTGTTATACGGAGCGGGGGTTGCTATCTTTATCATTGCCCACTTTTTTGTAAACATTGGCATGGCGATAGGACTGCTTCCGGTGACCGGAGTTACAGTACCTTTTATGAGTTTTGGGGGATCACACCTTCTTATTGAATTTACCGCTTTGGGGCTTTTAGTGAGCATGAAAAAAAATGCACGCCCCGCACATCCGAGTGCTTTTAGGAATGAATTTTTGGGGGTATAAACTATATCTTTTTATAGAGCGATATTGTCTGTGTAAGGGTATTTTTGAAAGGGAATTCACCCTCTATACGCGCCCGTATCTTTTGCCCGAGTTGCTCGCGGAGCAGAGTATTTTTTTGTAGATTTTTTAGAGATTCTGCTATCGCTCGCGGGTCGCACGAAGGGACCAGAAGCCCTGTTTCATTGTGCTTGATTATCTCAGGAAGCCCCCCTACGTTTGTTGCAATAATAGGCAAACGAGCAAGGCCTGCTTCAAGAACAACGAGAGGAAGGCCTTCGGTGAGAGAAGGGAGAAGGAATGCGTGAAAGGCGCTTAAAAACCGAGCTGCTTCATCCACAAAACCAAGCAGAAAAACGCGTCCTTCGAGCTTGTGGAGCTTCACTAAAGCATCGAGGCGTTCTTTTTCTTCGCCCCCACCAAGGATGAAATAAAAAAGGTTCGGGTCAAGAGGAGTAATCTCCGCAAATGCTTCAATTGCATACGAAAGCCCTTTGTTTTTATGGAGTTCGGCAATCGTGCCGACGATGAAAGCAGAAGAGGGGAGCATCGTATTTGTGTATGCAAAAAGTTTTGTATGAGCCTCTTGTTTTGAGTAGAAATCTGGTTCTCTTACTCCATTTTTAACCACGATAATCTTTTTGCTTACCCACGGCCATTTCTGGGTATTATTTTTTACAGCATCAGATACGGCAATGGTGGTATGAGCAAGAATCACCGTTATCCATGAGAAAAATTTGATCATGGTGCGCTGTGTATAAGGTCGGCTTTCATTAAAGGCCCATCCATGCGCAGTAAATATGATTTGGGGTATGCCTGCAAGGCGACCAGCGAGGGCGCCAACACCACCCGCCTTTGCGCTGTTCAGGTGCACAATATCTGGCCGTTCTTTGCGGAAAAGTGCCCAGAGTTCAAAAAAAGCAGAGAGGTCATTTTTTGTTTTGATGTCACGTACGAGCGAAGATATGGGGATGGTGCGTATGTGTGCATCGGTGAGTTTTTGGATAAGTATTCCTGAACCACCAACCGCAACAGTCACGTCAAATTTTTCAACAGGGAGGTTTGTGGCGATATCATATACATATTTCTGCGCCCCGCCGAAATTAGACTTTGTGATAATAAATAAAATCTTTGTTTTCATAAATGGTGATATAGAGCACAGGCGGGGCGGGGAAGGGGGTCGGGGGAACACCTGTTCCCCCGTGGAGGAAAACAGTGAGCGCCTTGCCTATGCTGGGCAAGGGCGAGCGTTAGAAACCTTGGGTTTCTAAGGAGGCGCTTCTGCGCCGACGCCCCGCCGAAATTAGACTTGGTGATAATAAATAAAATCTTTGTTTTCATAGGGTTCTGGGTATTCTTGAAAATCTATAGTGGAATTATACCCTATATTTTGCTAGAATATCCAGTACATGGAACTTCTCAATAGACGCGAACCCATAATACTTTTTGTGGGGGATTTGCTCGCTTTTTCTTTGGCGCTCTGGCTTTCTCTCATTTTTCGTTATGGAGAAATCCCGTCATACGATCTCGTTCTTGTTCATAGTACACCTTTCGCTTTCCTTTTTGCTCTTTGGACCTTCGTCTTCTTTATTGCAGGACTGTACGAAAAACACACCCTCGTTTTTAAAGGGAAACTTCCCTCACTTATCTTAAATACACAGATTGCCAACAGTCTTCTCGCGGTAGTATTCTTCTACTTGTTTCCTTTTTTTGGTATTACTCCTAAAACAGTTCTCGCTATCCATTTGGTTATCTCGTTTATCCTTATTGCAGTGTGGCGTGTTGTCATGGTCCCTCGTTTTGGTTTTCGCGAACGTGAACGCGCAATACTTATCGGTGGAGGGCGCGCTTTGACAGAAACGGCGCGTCATGATTCCGACAAAAGTTTATGGCCAAGCCACGAATCAGTTGATTCGGAGATGCAAGAGTTGAAAAAGGAGGTTAATCAGAACGAGCGCTATAATCTTTTATTTATTTCGTCCGTCAATCTCGAGGCACTCGACGGCATCGCATTTCAAAAGGAGGTGGTAGAAAAGGTATACAGTGAAGGGGTTACCTCGGTGG
>MNVN01000010.1 GCA_001871765.1 Candidatus Nomurabacteria bacterium CG1_02_43_90 | reverse complement strand
GAGAGTAGGTGTAAGTGGTGCAGTACAGGTGACGGTGGCAGAAGAACAAGCTTCTATGACAGTACCCGCGTAGGTAGGGGTTGGGCAGATGCCGGTGCGGAAACCACTCTGACCTGTGAGGTTGCTTGGTGGGGTGGTGCAGAGTGCAGAGGACTTGCACGAACTCCAGGTGGTTACGTTTGGTGCAGTACAAGGGAGGGCGACCTGCACAAGATGTACAGGAACAGCGAGCGTATTTACCGTTGGAGAAAAATCAATCCACCCCACAACACCAGCAATTCCAATACCATCTGCACCGCCCCATGCAAATCCCGAAAAATTATTACCCGAGATCTTTACCCCACTTCCATTCCATAAGGGAATACTATCGTCAGAAAGCTTAATCCAACCATCCCAGCCCACACCCCATGTTCCGGAAATTGCACGTGCCCAGCCGGTAACCTTTCCTGTAGACCAATCTACTTGTGCAATAGGACCAGTAGCACCATTGAAAGGAGGCGCGGGTGGAGTTCCCGTATCTACACGATTGAAACTTATCCAGCCAATATTTTCACTCCATGCATATCCGGAAAAATTGCCCGTTCCGCCAGTTGCTCTATTCGTGGGGTCGATATTTACCCCATAGGAAACAGGCGACCCATCATTCGTACTGTTAAAACTCACCCATCCAAGATTCTCCCCCCATGCATATCCTGAAACATTTTCACTCGTTCCTGCTTCTGCGAGTAACGCCCTGAAATAATTCGGGTTCACAAAATAAGCCATGTACGCAAGTATTAAAACTAAAAGAAGTGGAGTTATTTTAGGGATAGAATGGAGGGGGAATATTTTCATAAAAAAGACGTTAATTCTCTTTATTGACAGAGGAGTTCAACTATTTTTTTGGCTATTTCTTTTCTCTCTTTATCATAGGCATACATTCTCATGTCCCCAATTAATGAAGATACTTGTTTTATTTTTTCTTCATCGAGGGATGCCAAATGGTCTTCGTTGCTCATCATGTCTGAAAGAGTTGGCTGTCCATCAGAGTTCAGGAGTTCATCTACGAGTGCTTTGTCACCGATAGAGAGTGCTTTCAATTTTATTGCAAGAGCCTCAGGAGTATACACCCCTGCGACCGATGCTGCTTTGTTTAAATTTGCTGATTCTTGAATCATATTATTGATGCGTTTAATTATTTTTTAATAAACGCACAGTACCGAGTAATATATGGAACTGTACCAAGATACAACAAAAATATTCCTTACTCCCATAGAAATAGAGGTGCTACCGGTAGGACAATTACATTTGCCTGTTTTTGGGTTTGGGGATGTACATATCGTACTTAGTCGTCCAGTATACCCACTTGTAGTATACCCATAGCCACCTGCACTACCACCCATCTGGCTCGCCCATTCTCCTGTCTTCGCAATATAGTAATCATTAGCAACTACATTACCGAACCCCGAAGCCTTCGGCGTCGTCGTGTCAGTGACATACATGCGGTAGTTGTTGTCTGCTGTATTAGAGAACCCCGAAAAACCAGTGGTCATTACAAGTGCACCTGCGTTTGGCCCACCAATACTACTCTTAAAATAAACCTTAGAAGTAGCATATGCATCTCCTATCAAGGTTAGCCTCCCTGTAGTAAGACTCCCTGTAGTAAGACTCCCTGTTTTTGTTTGCGGAGCACTACTTACGTTAATAGGTTGTGCCACGTTCCCTCCAGGAGGAGTTACCGTTGGGGCTGTCCATGCAGATACGTAAGAAACCCCAAAGGCAAGAATGAGTGAGAGAGAAATAACTTTTAGTGCCGAAATAATTTGTTTGGTCATGTTCATGATAATTAATTATTAATGGGCTTCGGCTGTATTTGAATATCTGTTGCGGTAAATTCCTTTTTTGTTTTTATATTCTCCTCTGCGATCACCGTAAGCACGTCCCCAACCGTAATATCTGCAAGGAGGGCAGGAGCGTACGAAAATGGTTCTGGAGGGGTGGCAAGCGTTGCCCCTTCCTTTATTTGAGAGCTCTTTATAAATGTCTCCATTTCAGATTGAAATACTTTTTGGTCTTTTTGGATGAGCTTTGAGATTTTTGTTTCTGCCACAATAGTGATGGTTCTATTATCAAGTGTTGGTTCGTCAAAAGGACGCGTAGACTGTATATGGAAATCAACCTTGTTTCCATTAACCTTTGTTACCGTACCCGACAAAACTTTGATTTCATCAGGGGTACGCATTATTGCACCAAAACTACTATCTTCAACACGTTTTTTAGCTGCGTCAAATCCTGCTTGGTATGCACTGTCTCCTTCTCTTGAGGAAGACTGATTGAAATATACAAAAGAAATACCAGAGCCAATAAGGACACCTATAACAAACATGCCAATGTACTCAAAGGTGTGCGTGGGACAAATACGTGGTTGTTGATCCATAAATAATTAAAAATTAAGTAACTTGACTTCAATAATCTAATTTAAAGTATATCATATGCATGAATACCAAAACAAGAAGAACTGTGGATAACACTCCATAATAAAAACCCGCAACCTTGGTTGCGGGTTTTTATTATGGAGTGTTATTTCGAACGCTTGGTCTTGCGACGAGCAACAATGAGATTGTTTGAGTACTTCTTTGGCGAACGTGTCTTGCGACCACCGGTAACTTTACCGTACTTTGTCTTTGGGCGCTTTGTACCGCGACCTTGATGTCCTTCACCTCCACCGTAAGGATGATCAACAGGGTTCATTGCACTACCACGTACCGTAGGGCGGATACCGAGCCAACGATTACGTCCTGCCTTGCCGATATTACGAAGCTTGTATTCTTCGTTAGAAACCGCACCAATAGATGCCCATACGTTCTCAGAAACTTTTCGAATTTCACCTGAAGGCATCTTGAGGTGACTTTGTCCTGCATTGTTTGCGACAACTTCAGCATAGTTCCCTGCTGAGCGTGCAATACGCGCACCACCATTTGGCTGTAATTCAATATTAAATACAAAGGTACCTACAGGAACTTTCTTAAGGATTGTTCGGTTGCCTGGCTTAAGAGGAGCATCTTCTGCGGTAATAACTTTATCTCCAACTTTGAGTCCTTGAGGGAGCAGGTTGTAACGACGTTCTCCGTCGGCAAAGCAAATAAGACCAATAAAGCCTGAGCGATTTGGGTCATACTCAATCGTTTCAATTTTTGCAGGAATGCCTATTTTTTCGAGACGAAAATCAATTTCGCGATATGAACGCTTGTGTCCACCACCCTTATGGCGTGTCGTGATACGGCCAAAAGCATTGCGCCCTGTTCCGCGCTTGAACCCCGTTGTCAAAGCCTTGTGTGGCTCAGTAGCTGTCAATACACCACGATACGAAACAATGGCTGTCTGACGATTTGATGGTGTTGTTGGTTTAAACTTTTTCATGATAATTTTTATACAATTTCGATCTTATCCCCCGACTTAAGCGTGACCAACGCCTTACGGACACCTGCCTTTACACCATTCTTTCCGCGCACAAACACACGAGTATTAGGTAGGTTTATAATGTTCACTCTGACCGGAACTACCTTGTAAAGAGCTTCTATTGCCTTTGCAATTTCAATCTTATTTGTAGTACGCGCAACCTCAAATACATAGGTACCCTTTTCTGCAAGAATAGCAGCTTTCTCGGTAATGTGCGGACGTACGAGAACATTCACGCGTTCTCCAAGACCGATCTCAGTCTTCTTTTGTTTCGAAGCAGGTTTCTGTTCCTTAACTTCTTTTGTTGTTTTTTTGAAAATAGCCATGATAGTAGGGATTATTTAGCAGAAGTTGCAACAGCGAGTTTACCTTCGATAAAACTGATGGCTTTCTCGGGGCTTACAATAACCACATATTTGTGATTTAAAAGATCAATAGGGTTCATGTTCTCAACAGCGTCGAAATCAATATTCCCAAAATTTGAAAAACTCTTGCTTACCACCTCTGATTTTTCTGCAGTTGCAAAATAAGCAGCATTGCGTTTCTTTGTGAGCATTTTTTCAAAACCTTTTACTCCTGAAAGTGCCAAAATGATACCTTTTGCTTCTGTCGTCTTAGGTGCTTTCATTGAAATTTCATCAATAAAAAGAACTTCATTATTACGGAATTTTTCAGAAAGTACGGTGTAGAGTGCTTTTGCACGTACTTTTTTATTAATCTTCTTTGAATAGTCCTTCTCATTCATTGGGCCGTGCGTAACTCCACCGTGACGCCAAATTGGTGATCGTGAGGAACCGTGGCGTGAGCGCCCTGTACCTTTTTGTGCCCATGGCTTTTTACCACCACCAGAGACAGCACTACGATCCTTTGCCTGAGCTGTTGACATGCGTGCGTTTGAGCGCATCGATTCAACAACCTGATGTACAAGATCGGCGTTCCACGAAAGACCCCAAACTTTTTCGTTTAAATTTATTTTTCCTGATTCTTTTCCTTTTGAGTTGTATATAGTTGCTTCCATAGTAGTCAAGATTATTTATTCTGCGCCTTTATCTCTAAAAGTGCTCCCTTTACTCCTGGAACACAGCCTGATACAAGGATCTTCCCATTGGTAGTATCGACACCGAGTACACGTAACCCTTTTACGGTAATACGGTCTCCGCCCATACGCCCTGCCATACGACGACCTTTGGAAATCTTTTGCTGACCTGTTGAACCAATAGAACCTGGTTCACGCTCAGAGTGCTTTTGTCCGTGAGAACGGCGTCCTCCATGAAAACCATGGCGCTTTACCACACCTTGAAAACCTTTCCCCTTTGAAGTTCCTGAGATGGTGATTTCATCCCCCATCTCAAAGCTTGAGGCATCAATAACATCTCCCTTTTTCCATGCGCTTGTATCGTCAACACGGAATTCACGAATTACTGAAAACAATCCAATATCTTTTGTGTGACCCTGCACAGCTTTTGAGATGTTTTTTGCAGCACGTGTGCCAAACCCCATCTGAATAGCCTCGTACCCATCTTGCGCTTTTGACTTCACTTGCGTAATAGATACTGGACCAACAGAAAGAAGCGTTGCAGCAGTTGCAATCCCGTCGTTGCCGACGAAAGACACCATACTTTCTTTTTTCCCGAGAATAAATTTCATAACGATATATATCTTACGAGAGACAGGAGTAATCTTCTCTTGTCTCCTCATAAGAACCATTGCAACCATACTCTCTAAGGAGGGGTTGTTGGAATTTTTTAGCTAATAAACTCTTAGTGTGCCTACTTCGTAGGCGCTATTTTCTAAGTTCATGGCCGAGCCTTCGCCCAAGGCGTGAATTTGCTAATTCAGAATCAGCTTGGTTCACATCCCCCGTCTTCTGTCTTGAACGCTCGATTCTCCAAGAGCTCAAGACAGAAGACGGGTTTCGTAAATTATAGTCGTGATTACACTCCTTAATTTACATCATTTTCACGTCAATGTTCACACCTGAAGGAAGACTGAGGTTGGTAAGTGCTTCAATAACCTTCGCACTTGGATTCAAAATATCAATCAAGCGTTTATGCACCCTCATCTCAAACTGCTCGCGAGCATTTTTATAAATGAAGGTCGAACGCAAAACGGTATATTTCTTAAACTCTGTAGGAAGTGGTGTTGGCCCCATAACCTCAGCGTCGTAACGAAGTGCGGTATCAATAATTTGTTTTACCGAATTATCGAGAACCTTGTTTTCGTAGGCACGTACACGAATGCGAAGTTTGTGGGTTACTTCTTTGTCCGTAGTTTTTTTTGTGATTGCTTTTGTCATAGTGCTTGAGTTGAAAGTTTATAAAGAACGAAATTTTATGTTGTACTTTATGAACTTTATAAACGTTACTAACTTACTATGCGATAATCTTTGTTACCACACCCGCACCTACGGTACGTCCACCTTCACGTATAGCGAAACGCTGTTCTGCCTCAAGTGCTACAGGCACAATGAGTTTTACCGTAAGCTTCACGGTATCTCCTGGCATAACCATTTCGGTACCAGCAGGTAATGTTGCATCACCGGTTACATCAGTTGTACGAATGTAAAACTGAGGTTTGTATCCATTGAAGAATGGTGTGTGACGTCCACCTTCTTCTTTTGTAAGAATGTACACTTCAGTCTCAAACTCAGTATGAGGGGTAACTGAACCTGGTTTGCAGATAACCTGACCGCGGGTAATATCGTCTTTCTTGATACCACGGATAAGGATGCCGGCATTGTCTCCTGCCATTCCCTCTTGAAGAGACTTGTTGAACATTTCAATACCGGTAACAGTTGTCTTTACCGTATCTTTGATTCCAACGATTTCTACTTCTTCTCCAACCTTAACAACTCCACGTTCGATACGACCCGTAACTACAGTACCGCGTCCTTCAATAGAGAACACGTCTTCAACAGGCATAAGGAATGCTTTTGAAACATCGCGCTCTGGAACAGGGATATAGGTGTCAAGAGCATCAGCGAGGTCGAGAATCTTCTTTGCCCATTCGTCCTCAATTGACTTTGCTTCAAGAGCCTTGAGGGCTGATCCACGGATAACAGGAGCATTCTTGCCGTCGAAGTCGTACTTCGTAAGGAGCTCACGAACTTCTTCTTCCACCATGTCGATCATTTCAGGATCATCAACCATGTCACACTTGTTGAGGAAGATAATAATCTTTGGAACACCAATCTGCTTTGCGAGGAGGATGTGCTCTCGTGTCTGGGGCATCACACCATCTGTTGCAGCAACTACCAAGATAGCACCGTCCATTTGTGCGGCACCAGTAATCATGTTCTTAATGTAGTCAGCATGCCCTGGAGCATCGATGTGTGCGTAATGACGCGCATCAGTAGAGTACTCATTGTGAGAAAGCGCAATTGTAATACCGCGTGCCTTTTCTTCAGGAGCGGAGTCAATATCATCAACTGACTTCATTTTTACATCCTTACCCGCCATATGGAGAATGTTAAGAATTGCTGCAGTAAGAGTAGTCTTGCCGTGGTCAACGTGACCAATAGTACCAACGTTGACGTGTGGCTTGGAACGATCGAAAGCTTCTGTTGCCATAATGTTTGTGTTCTTGTAAATAAAGGCTCATACACGAGAAACCCTTACGAGCCTTTTATTACAAGAGAAAATTAAATGAAATAACTATTAAAGAGAAACAAAAGTACCGCGTACGCGATACAAACCCCATACTACCAAATCAGAAAGAATAGTCAAGGGCGAATTTTTATTCTTGTGTGATAACACTAAGTGAGAACAGCAGGGAGCATGAATTCGGGTCACGGACACACTCAGAAGTGCACCAATACAAGAAAAGACCATCATTTTAAAAAGGATGGTCTTTTCTTGTATTGGTGTTGAATTAAAAACCTACTTGCGACTCTCGATAATCGTGAGTGCAACGTTTGCAGGCACGATATCATAGTGGTCGAACTCCATTGTTGAGGAAGCGCGTCCTTCGGTCAGAGAACGAAGAGATGTCGTGTAGCCAAACATTTCAGAGAGAGGAACAAGGGCGGTGAGGACCTTCATCATGCCACGCTCTCCCATCCCTTCAATCTGTGCGCGCTTTGAAGAAAGGTTACCCGCAACATCACCCATGAATTGCTCAGGCATAACGATCTCAACCTTCATAATAGGCTCAAGGATTACAGGACCTGCCTTCTTTACCGCTTCCTGGAACGCTTGTGAACCTGCAATCTTGAAGGCGATTTCCGAAGAGTCAACCTCATGGAATGAGCCATCGTAAAGTTCAGCAGAAATATCTACTACTTTGTATCCTGCTTGTACCCCGCGGTCCATTGCTTCAATAATACCTTTTTCTACTGGCGCAATAAATTCCTGAGGAATCACCCCACCCTTGATGGAGTTCGTGAACTCGAAGTGATCATCACGACGCTTGGTTTGTTTTGGAAGATCCTCAATAGCAATAGACTTGTCGATAGGCTTGATGCGAATCTTTACGTGTCCATACTGTCCGCGACCACCCGTCTGTTTCAAGTATTTACACTCTGCTTCTGCAGATTTGGTAATCGTTTCTTTGTAGGCAACCTGTGGCTTGCCCACATTTGCTTCTACGTTAAACTCACGCTTCATGCGGTCAACAAGAATCTCAAGGTGAAGTTCTCCCATACCGGAAATAATGGTTTCCATGGTTTCTTCGTCGGTTGAGATACGGAATGTTGGATCTTCATCAGCGAGCTTCTTGAGTGCCATACCCATTTTCTCTTGATCGGCTTTTGTCTTTGGTTCAATACGAAGCGAAATAACTGGTTCAGGGAATTTGATTTCCTCAAGAATAATTGGGTTCGCTTCATCGCAAAGAGTGTGTGATGTGCGGGTGTTTTTGAGGCCAACCATTGCGGCAATTTCTCCTGCAAAAACCTTTTTTACTTCCTCGCGAGAGTCGGCCTGTAGGCGCACCATGCGACCTACACGCTCTTTTTCTCCCGTCGTAGTATTGTATACATACGAACCAGCCTCTACCGTACCTGAGTAAACACGGAAGAAAGTAAGCTGTCCCACAAAAGGATCTGCTTGAAGTTTAAATGCGAGAGCAGTAAATGGCTCTTTGTCTGAAGGATGACGGTCGATTTCCGCGCCAGTGCGAGGGTCGATACCGTGAATAGCGGGAATGTCCATAGGAGAAGGGAGGTAGTCTACGACGGCGTCAAGAACAAGTTGTACCCCTTTATTCTTAAGTGCAGAACCTGCATATACGGGGAATATTTCGTTCTTAATCACTGCCTTACGGAGTGTTGCTTTCAAAATATCAATCGGAATTTCCTTCCCTTCCAAGTAGTCATTCATGAGTACTTCGTCATTTTCAACAATGCGTTCAATGAGGTCAGCACGGAATTGCTTTGCTTCAGCGAGATATTTCTCGGGAATTTCTGCTTCGACAACACTGATTCCCATATCACCTTCAAACTTGTACATCTTCATCTTGAGAAGATCAATAACTCCCTCAAACTCATCTTCTAGTCCTACGGGGATTTGCATGCGAACTGCTTTTGTATTGAGTCTGTCCAAAATTGACGCATATGAACGCTCAAAAGATGCTCCTGTGCGGTCGAGCTTGTTGATGAAACAAATACGAGGGACCTGTGCTTCATCTGCGTAACGCCAGTTGGTTTCTGACTGTGGCTCTACTCCTGCAACACCATCAAAGACAACGACGGCGCCGTCGAGTACGCGGAGGGAACGCTTTACCTCTACCGTAAAGTCGATATGCCCTGGGGTGTCAATAATATTAAAACGCGAGAGATTTTCTTTCGCCTTTGCCTCATCTGTCTTGTTCCAAAAACAGGTAATAGCCGCTGCGGTAATCGTAATACCGCGTTCACGCTCCTGCTCCATCCAGTCAGTGGTCGTCTCTCCTTCATGAACCTCACCAATCTTGTGGGTCATACCCGTATAAAACAAAATACGCTCCGATGTTGTTGTTTTACCCGCATCGATATGAGCGATGATTCCAAAATTGCGCACTTTTTCTAAAGGATAGTCTCGGTCCATGATTGATAAGATTTATAAATTAAATAATTAGAAACTTTTTACAATACAACTGGTTCTTTCTCTTCTGGTGCTTGGGGGAATGGGTCGTTTAAGTCAATCAATTCGTCCGTTTCAGGCAAAAATTCTTTTGCTTCTGGAGAAAGGTCAATAACTACTTCTTGCGAAGTTCTTGCTGAGGAATAGGTTGTTCAAAATTCATATAAATGATGTTTAAAAAAATAATTAAACCACTACCGTAACCTAGTTTTTATTGTGAAAGAAACAAGAGGTGCTCTGTGTTGAAACGAGAAAATCACTACCACGCGAAGTGTGCAAATGCTTTGTTGGCATCGGCCATACGGTGGGTATTGTCGCGTTTCTTCACTGCCTCACCCTCATTGTTACTTGCAGCAAGGAGTTCATCAGCAAGCTTCTCATGCATAGGGCGACCCTTCTTTGACTTTGCGGCACCAATAATCCAGCGCATCGCAAGTGAAAAGCGACGTTCAGGACGAACTTCACGAGGAACTTGGTAGTTTGCGCCACCAACACGGCGTGAACGAATCTCCATAAGAGGTCCTGCGTTCTTCACCGCAAGTTCAAAAACTTCAAGGGGTTCCATTTCCTTCTTTTTTTCTTTCATGATCTCAAAAGCTCCGTACACAATTGTGCGTGCGGTGTTCTTTTTCCCACGTTCCATAACGTAGTTGATAAGTTTTTCAACTTTTTCTGATTTATAGAGAAGATCTTCTCCAGGGATATTACGATTTTTTACTTTTCTACGCATAATTATTTTTACTATTTTTTAGCGGCAGCACCTGCTTTTGGGCGCTTTGCACCATACTGACTACGACCCTTCATACGTTTCTCAACAGCTGTTGCATCGAGGACACCACGCACAATATGATACCGCACACCGCCGAGATCCTTTACGCGACCACCGCGAATCATAACCACGGAGTGTTCTTGGAGCTTGTGTCCCATACCTGGGATATACGCCGTCACTTCCATGCCGTTCGTTAAACGAACGCGGGCTATTTTACGAAGCGCAGAGTTAGGCTTCTTTGGTGTCGTGGTTGTAACCTTCATACACACTCCACGCTTAAAAGGAGAGTTGTGGTATACCGGCTTGTTCAAAACACTATTAAAACTTTTGAGGAGCGCCTGAGAACGAGACTTCTTAATAGGAGTCTTGCGAGGGCGCTTGGTAAGTTGTTTAATTGTTGGCATATATAAATAAAATTGAAACTAGCCGAAGGTACGGTCGAGTGCAGATACTCTACTATAGAGTGTCAAAAAATGCAAGTACTTTGTTTTGATTGAATATCCTTATTTCTTTGGCTTCCCAAAGAGTGCAATATGTATGTGAGGTTATGCACACAAAATAGCCCCGCCCCAAAACATTTGTTTACCAGTATTCTAGTGCCCCTCTTATAGTGAATAACCCGTAATCACTCGAAACAATAACCCTGAAATCGGCGAGATGATATATTGAGCGAAAAAGAATACAAAAACAATAAAGAGCACCCAGTTTTGCTCTAAATAATCATGAATTTGTTGAAAACGATACGGTAAAAAAGCAAACAGTACTTTTGCCCCATCAAGAGGAGGGAAAGGAATGAGGTTAAAGACAGCAAGAATAATATTGGTATAGACAATTGTTCCTAAAATATCAGAGAACGGGCCCGCCGTAATACCGAGCATGCTATGGTAGCGGAGCATTAACCCAAAGATAATAGCGACCAGGAGGTTTGCAAGTGCGCCCGCAATACCCACAAGAGCTGTCCCCCATTTAAAATTCCTTAAATTATAGGGGTTGTAGGGAACTGGTTTCGCCCACCCAAACACGAACTTCCCCCCAGAACCAATAAGCATGAGCGCCGGGAGAATAATCGAACCCATAGGGTCGATATGTTTTGCAGGGTTTAAGGTAAGGCGTCCTGCGAGACGTGCTGTTTTATCACCCATCATTTCAGCAACAAAACCATGGGCAATTTCATGAATAATAACAGAAAAAATAAGGATAACGAGGAAAAATAATGTTTCGATTTGCATAAGGAGAAATGGGTTAAACTTTCAGATAGTAAGTGTTTACCGTTGCATTTGCGTACCAAAAAGCTAAGATCTTATAAGGAATAGCTTGCGTGGGCTTGCAAAAATACTTATCTATGATAGCATACAAGGACTAACAAGAAAACTATGGCAAAATCATGTCCAACTTGCGGGAAAGGTACTATTATTGTAGGTCACTACTCTAATCGCGTTCGCGCAACCAAATATAATCCTACGGGAAATAAGCGTAAATACCCTAACCTCCAATGGGCACCTCTTTCTGATGGATCCCGTATCAAGATCTGCACCAAGTGTATGAAAGTCGGAAAGCATACAAAGATTCAGGTCATATCTTAATCCTCAATAAAAAACGCGTCGATGACGCGTTTTTTTTATTCAATTTTAATTTCTCCTGCGTTTGTTTTAAAGATAATGGTGCCGTGGTCTATCGTACTAACCGTGGGGATTTTGAGTTCGGAAATCAGATCAATTACTTCTTGGTGGGGGTGTCCATACTTATTGTCTTTGCCTGCCGAGATAACTGCATAGTCAGGATTGACGGCAGAAATAAAAATACGCGAACTCGAAGTACGAGAACCATGATGTCCTAGCTTAAGAATATTTGAATGGAGAGCTGACCCCTCTTTTCCTACCACATATTTTTCTACCTCTTGTGGTAAATCACCCGTAAAAAGGAATGATTCATTGCCATAGGAAAGTCGTGCGACGATAGAACTTGTATTGGTTTCCCACCCTGCCGTATTGCGGTCAGGGAACAATATTTCAAGTACAACGCCCTGGTCTAAAATAATGCGCTCGCCCGTACGCGCACGAATATGACGAATTTGTTGTTCGGTAATAATTTTTGAAAAGGCATCGTAGGCACCGGTGCTTGCGGTATTTTCTGTTGTCATAACGTTTCCCACCTGTATACGGCCAATCACCGAGGGGAGGCCACCCACATGATCTTGGTCAGGGTGAGTGGCGAGTACAAGGTCGAGTGAACGATCCCAAAATGGCATAACCTGTCCGAGCGCACGCAAGGTCGCGCTTCCCGAAGGCCCACCGTCGATGAGGACTTGGTTTCCGTTTGGTGCTTCGATAAAAATTGCGTCCCCTTGCCCAACATCAAGAAATGCGACGGTCAACTCCCCGTGTCTGTCTGTGTGAAACGTTGTCGTCCAGATAAAAATATTTAAGATCAAAAAGATAGCGAGTACTCCCGCTTGAATCTTTGCTTTTTTTGCGCGCGCCTTTTTTACTACTACATAATTCGGGGCTAGGTTTTGTGCTGTCATCTCTGGTATCATACCATTATGATTGATCACATTTCTATTGAGACCATTATTTCTTTTGCAGGGTACGCGGGGATTTTCCTTCTCATGATTACGAATGGTGCGGTATCATTTCCTTCAAGCCAAGTGCTCTATATTATTGCTGGGTACTTTGTTGCGCAAGGAGACCTCGCACTTCTCCCCGTTGTTGTCGCCGGAACTCTCGGCAATACGGTTGGTACGATCATCCTCTACGAACTTACCCGAAAATACGGGCGCACGTTTATTGCACGCATGAAAATTTTCCCCCTACGTGAACTTGAAAAAGTAGAGCTCGCCTTTCACAAAAAAGGAGCGTGGTTTATTTTTATTGGCAAACTTCTTCCCGCGATAAAAGTATTCGTTCCTGTTTCTGCAGGGCTGGGAAAAATGTCTCGTCCACTTTTTGCAACACTTATGGTTATCGCCTCCGCAATCTGGTCACTCGTGTTTATTGCAATGGGATATTTTTTTGGGAAGTCTTCTGATCTCTTTGGGCACTACGCCGTCGTCCTCGTCCTCGTCGCACTCATTGTTGTTTTTCTTTTTTATCGCTATCTCAATAGTGAAGAAATTATTCGCGAGGTTGAAAATTAGTTAAAACTCATGTGCTGATTTTTCCTCTTGTTGTGTTTTGTGAAAATGGCGAAGAATTAAAAAACTAAAAATAATATACATAGAAAGAAGAGCGGAGGGGGGAAACGAAATTCCAGAAAGTGAAGCAAAGGGAACACTCGCAAAAAATAACACTGCAGAAATTACATACGCAAGAATACCATATGCCATAAAAGCGAGTGCACCTCCCACAAAGGGAATCCCTGCAAAAAGAGCAACGAGGCTGACGAGCAACATCGCAAGAGGTATCACCGGAAGAATAAAAATATTCGCGACGAGTCCGATAAGGGAAACACTCCCCATGTGGTAGAGAATGAGGGGGAGCACAAAAATTTGTGTAGCGATTGTGGTGACGAGTATTTCACGAAATATAACCGAGGGGATAAATAAAAAATATTTTTCAATCACGGGGACAAAAATGATGAGGGCAAGGGTAGCAGAAAATGAAAGTTGAAAAGAAACATCGAAGAGGAGGATCATAGGGTTCATGAAAATCATAATCGCTCCCGCAAGAACAAGTGCGCGCAACGCATCACCTTCACGCCCGAGCACACGTGCAAGAATAATAATAAGTGCCATAATCGTCGCACGTACGACGGTCGCACCACCCCCTACCATCATCGCAAAAAGTATAACGCCAACAGCACTCAATCCAAGGCGAAGTGTCGAGTGTAAAAAAATCATCATACGTGAAATAATCCCCGCGACAACTGCAATGTTGTACCCCGACAGTACTACGATATGCGCAACTCCCGTTTCACGAAACTTTTGCAACAAGTCATCCCCAAGAGACTGTTTCGTGCCAAGGGTGATACCGCCTGCGAGAGACGACTCGGGTTCGGGAACCATACTCGTGATGTTCTCCATCAGCCATCGCTTTATACTAAATAATCTTTCTAAAATACTTTTTCCATCCCCTTGCGCAATGAGCTCCGCTTTAGGGAAAAACATTTGATAGTAAATCCCGTCTTTTGCAAGATATGTTTTATAGTCAAAGGAGGGTACCTTCTCTCTGTTCACGAGCGATGGTGCAAAATTTTCTGGAACAGCAACCTTGCCCACAAACTGAACATGGTCGCCATAATAAAATTCTGGGTAGGCAGGCACCCTCACTAAAATAGGTAGCGGAGAGTCAAGGACATATTCTTTTTTTTCATAAAGGACAGTTTGCGCTTTAAGGACAATATTGGTATACGTCTCTCGGACATCTGGTTCCTCAGTAACAATTCCTTGTACGGTTACGGTATTACCCACAAAGGAAGCAAGCGTATTTTCATTTTGTGTTAAGTGCGAAACATCAACACGAAAAATCCCCACCGCACACCCAAGAAACAATAATGAAACAAGAAAACGAGAAACTCCCCCGGTACCTTTTTGAAACAAAAGGAAGAGGAGAGGTGAGAGAAATACACAAAGTACCCCTAGGCTAGGTCCAAAGTTAAAAATACTTTCAAGGCCGACACCAAGAATAAAACTTATCATGAAACCAAAAAAATATTCTGGGCGCATTGTAATCTATAATATCGTATTTTGAAAAAGATTGCCTACCTGCTACCATTATAAAAGACATTTCTTTTAGGAGCTCTCTATGGATATCGGTCAACATGCAATTATTGTTATGAGTGAAAAAGGCGAAGAACTATGGGGTCACCTAGAAATTCTTCTCCCGGGGGACGACTGTTCGGAAGAGTTTCTTTCTTTTGATGAATCAACAAGAGCAGACCCACAATATCTTTTTCTTTCAACAAATACTTCTGCCGAGGCGGTCATTATCGCAATCGCAACCCCAGGAGAAACCGACACCGTCGCCTCGATGATCACCAAGGGAAAAGAGGAGGGGTGGCAAGTTGCATCATTGGTCCACTTTGGAGCATATCAGTACATTAAGGGATGCAAAATATCTCAAATCGGGATCATGGGGACAATATACCGTGATGATGATTTTCATGAATGGGGATTTATAATTGCATACCAAAGAAAAACTTGGGGGGAGTACGTCTACAATCTTTTTGCAAAATCGCGACAAAAACTTCTCAGCAAAAAACTCCCCGTTCTTTTTGTAAAGAAATACCGTCCGACGTAAAAGGCGCAAATAATTTATTTGCGCCTTTTGTTATGCTAAAAAACGTGGAATTCATCTGGACGTTTTTTTGAAAAACCTGCGCGACCTACCCCAACCATTCTCGCACGATTGATTGTTCGTCCTCCGCGCTTACCGCTTTTTTAAATTTTGTTGCCCTTACTCCTTTCACCCGCTTCTCGCACTCTGCCCAGGTAGCATGTTTCACAATTTTCCCTTCAACCAAACTCACATATGAATAGGCTTTCATTTTTTGTCGTGCTTTTTCTTCAGGGGACTTTTTTTGTTTCGCACTTCCTGCGCGAACTTCAAGATTATCAAGATCAACCTCGTATGCCTCTCGTCTTCCCTGGAAAAGTTTTGGCTTCTCTTTGTCTGCATACATCGTCGCGATAGTATCGACACGTTCGTTCCCAGGAATACCACTGTGCCCCGCCGTGTACCGCCAGGAGATTTTTGATCCGCTCGTTTTCAAATCAGCAACAACGAGAGCGAGTGCCTCCCACAAATCACGATTGAGTACTTCTTCTTTTTTGCTATTCATCCACCCGTTACGAGCCCACCCCGCAACCCACTTGGTAATACCATTGATCACGTAGCTCGAGTCAGCGCGCACATCAACAGCATGCACACCACTGAGGTTACGAACGAAGGCAAGTGCTTCGATTGCAGCCATGAGCTCCATGCGATTGTTTGTCGTGTGGTTTTCACCACCACCAAGCTCGACAACTTTTTCTCCGCCATCGTCGTACGCAACAATACTTCCCCATCCACCCGGCCCCGGGTTCCTTCGTGATGAACCGTCTGTATAGATAATAACTTCTCCTTTTTTTGTTGCCATAATAATTTAGTTTACGCTCTTTTTATTACTTCCACAATTCTCAACCGCAACTCGCGACTATTACGAAACGTATTTAGTTCCATCCTTGCAATAAGGTCAACAGTTATTCCCGGAGTAAGAAAATCGTACTTTGCGTTCTCTTCATTTTTTGTTTTTGCAAAAAATAAAATTGCTTTCACAGACGAACCCTCAAAGGAAAGTTCGAGGTGTGTTTTCTCTTTTCCAAAGTATCGTACATTTGTAGGTTTCACGTTTTCAAAAAGAAACGTCGGCTTCGGGTTACCCATACCAAAGGGCGCAAACATTTCGATTTGTCTCCAGTTCGTCCAATTCACTTCAGTGAGAGTGAGCGTTGCGTCGACGGCAAGCTCGGCCTCTTCTTTTTCTTTGCGTACCGTTTGATAGGTAAAAACTAACTCGTCTTCAAGAGTGTGGATGAAGTCATTCGAAACAGAAAAACCTCCTGCTTCCTCATGTCCTCCCACTCCGTCAAAGACACCTGCGCGTACACTCGACATGAGGTGTACGACATTGACCGTACCGTCAGAACGACATGATCCCTTAATCACCCCATCCTCGGTACGCCCCCATACAAAGACCGTTCGCGAGTATGCCTCTACCAGGTTTGAAGCAACAAGTCCGACGAGTCCCGGCTTCCAGAGAGGGTTACCGATAACGATAATTTCGCGGAGTTCACGCACCTCTAAATGCTTGCGCGCTTCTTTAACCATACTTGCCACGAGCCCCTTACGCGCGTCGTTGAGATGGATAAGCTTATCTGCATACATGTCTGCTTCTGCGCGTGTATCTGCGGAGAGAAGTCGAAATGCATCCATAGGCTCCCCCATACGGCTTGCCGCGTTGATACGTGGACCAATCATAAAACCAATATCATCTTCCACAATATTTGCTTGTTGCATGTCCATCTTTGCGAGAAGCGCGAGGAGACCAGGGCGACGCGACTTGCGAAGAACACGTAAACCATACTGCGCGAGGGCACGATTCTCATGTTGCAAAGGTACCATGTCGGCAATCGTTGAAAGCCCCGCCATATCGAGAAGCCATTTCTCCCAACCAGCAGGCACGCCCCATGTTTCACCTCGGCGTGCAAGTAACGCGGAAACAAGCTTCCATGCGACACCCGCACCACAGAGCATATTGTCATGATACGTGTCATCCCCCTGTTTTGAATTGATGATTGTAAATGCCTTTGGCAGGATATCTTGTGGAAGATGATGGTCCGTAATAATGAGGTCAATACCAAGAGTGAGCGCGTGTGAAGCTTCTTCTACGTCGGCAATACCACAATCAATCGTAATGATGAGTGTTGCTCCACGCGAAGCAAGAAGGTCAAGTGCTTTGTTGTTCAAACCATATCCTTCGGTATTTCGATGCGGTATGTATACTTCGAAATTTTCATATTTTATTTTTTTCAAAAAATCATTGAAAAGGGTCGCGCCAGGAATACCGTCACAATCATAATCGGCATAGACAGCAATCCTCTCCCCCCCGTCAATCGCGCGCAAAATACGCTCGACCGATTTTTCCATATTCAAAATGCCAAAGGGATCGCGGACGTCGCGTTCAAAATCGGGGTGCAGAAAGTACTCCGCGTCTGCCACGGTCATGATGCCACGTTTTTTCAGGAGTGTTTGAGTAAGGTCGGGGTAATTTGATAAAAAAGAAGACATTCCTGCATTGTAGCACACCAAAGGGTGGGCATTTTTAAGGCGCCTTTGGGCGCCTTAAAAATGCCCACCCTTTGGTGTATACTATTTACCTATGGACAACTGCCTCTTCTGCAAAATCATCGCTAGTGAAATCCCCTGCACAAAAGTATACGAGGATGAAGACTTTCTTGCGTTCCTTGATATTCGCCCCCTCTCCCCGGGACACACACTTGTCATCCCTAAAAAACATTATCGATGGGTTTGGGATGTCGAAGCAATCGACCAATACTTTTTGGTAGTACAAAAGATTGCACGCACACTACAAAAAGTATCGGGGACAGATGAGGTATATGCAAAAATTATCGGCGAAGAAGTAGAGCACGCACACATTTGGATTTTCCCCAACCCTGAAAAAGCATTCGGTGACAAAAAGGCGTTTGAGGAGAATGCACAAAAAATACTCGAAGCACTCCAGTAAATAAAAACAACACGTAGCTCCGAAGAGCTACGTGTTGTTTTTATTTACTTTTTACTTCCGCTTCTTACACTTTATAATTGCATCCAATCCTACAAGCTTGCCGTTCTCGAGATAGTCGAGTGTGGCACCACCGCCTGTTGAAACGAACGTAAGCTTTTTACCAATACCTAACTTATCGACAATGACGGCAGTGTCTCCACCCCCTATGATTGATGTTGCACGTGCATCTGCAATCACCTTGAGGAGAGCAATTGTCCCTTTATCAAATCCTTCTTCGTAAAAACCAAGTGGTCCGTTCCACACAATGAGTTTTGTTTTCTTAATGAGCGGAATGAGGTTCTTGATCGTCTCGGGTCCTACGTCAACGATACTTTCTCCTGTCGACAACTCATCAATTTGTTTTGTAGAAACTTTTTTTGTTTCCGCATTTTTCACCACCACATCATGCGGCAAAATAATTTTCCCTTTCTTCAAAAGTGGCGTGAGCTTAAAATCATATTTATCGACAAAGGACTTCCCTACTTCGAGTCCGACATCGTGGAAAAAATCGTTCGCGAGGATACCGCCCACAAAAACCTGATCGGCAATCTTCATAAACTTTTTCATCAGTGGCATCTTGGTTTCAAACTTTGCACCACCAAGGATAAATAGGAATGGGTGCTTGGGGCTGAGGGCAAGAGAGAGGTGCTTGATCTCACTAGCAATAAGGAATCCGACGTAGCTTGGCAAGTAGTGTGTGATCCCCACCACCGAAGCGTGTGCACGATGTGATACTGCAAAGGCATCGTTCACATACAGGTCACCAAAGGATGCAAGGTACTTTGCAAAATCGGCATCATTCTCTGTCTCTCGGTCATCAAGGCGAAGGTTCTCGAATACGACGACCCCACCTTCAGACAACCCATCCACAACCGTGCGTGCTTGCGCCGTGCGAAAATCAGGAACAAATCCCACCTTTATCTTTTTTGCCAAATAGCGGACTACGGGCTGAAGTGACTGCGAAGCATCCTTGCCAATATGTGAGAGAATAATTACGCGCGCCTTTTTCTTTATCAAAAACTCCACCGTTGGCATCGCACGGTCGATACGCATGGTTTCTACTATTTTGCCATTCTTAATCGGTACATTGAAATCGAGGCGGAGTACCACACGCTTCCCTTTTAAATTTTTAACATCTTTTATGTTCGGTATTATTATTTGTTTCATGCCTTTATAATATCACAACTTTTAAAATGCTGTAGTAAAAAGCCCCTATTCCGAATTAATTCGAAACAGGGGCTAAAGAGGTGTTAATCTTTTTGTTAAAGTAGCGGAACTACAACGCGATGAGCGCGGGCGATGTTCCAAACGTCAATATGCCCGAGTCGACGAACGTGGATACGTAAGCCATTGTCGCCCGCGTGAGCAACAAAGAAGTTACCTTCGGCCCTGAACAAGAAGATAGTATGCGCAAGACGGAGCCATTTTCGATTTTCTTCGCAGAATTTTATAATCTGGTGCTGAGTGAGACACACGTCATTCAAATCGGTTCCGAGAGTTCCGAAGATCCTTGTGGAAGTGGCTCCCTCACATAATTCATAAACCGAAACTGCGGTTTCTTCTGTCGCCGACCCTCTTGTGTCGAGCCCCCAGTTTTTGAAGTCGGCGTCAATACCCGACGGGAACGCTTGCTTGGCTTGTGCCAAGGTTTGTGTACCGTTGCAAGCAGGAATAACAATGGTTTCAGAAGATGATAGTAGTCGGAGTGGGGGGTTTTGTTTTATTTGTCTCAATTCAAAACCGGTATGGATGAACACTTTTGGTCCTTCTCCACCAGTAAGGACATTGATTGCGTTAGCTTCATCAGACGTTAATTCTCTGGTGTTCATATGACCTCCTCATAAAGAGCTCTTCGCTCATAGTTTCTCGCTGTCCGTGAGATAAGGAGCTAAAACTGATAAGTAGTCATAGCCAGGAAATGCCAATCTCCCCTCAAAAGATTTTTCTCTTATAAAAATCAGCATCTTTTGGCTATGACTACGCTCAGATAACTATGTACTGTATACCCTAAATTGAGGATTTGTCAATAGTTTACCGTAATCAACTTCGAGCTTTTTAGAAAGGGAGCTCTACTTCACCTTGTCAGCACTCAAGAGTATTTCGCCAAACACTTTTGCATCTAAACTTGCGCGACCGACGAGAAGTCCATCGACTTGAGATTTCAAAAGGAACTCCCATGCATTTTTTGCATCGACAGAACCTCCATAGAGTATGGGTACGGTGGCACCATCTTTTGCGTACAAATCAGCGAGCGTTTTCTTGATGAGAATGGAAATCTCAAGTACATCTTCGGGGAGTGCAGGGCGTGTGGCGTGCTTCCCTATTGCCCAAATGGGTTCGTAGGCAATGACCATCTGTGACAAATCTTTTTTCTGAACACCGTGGAGGGCTGTTTGCATTTGGGTTGCGATAAATTTCATATATAGACCGTCGGGATCACGCATACTCTCTCCCACACAAAGTACTACAGTAAGACCTGCTTTGAAGGCGGCGAGTACTTTTTTATTTATCAATTCATCTGCCTCCCCCATCGCGCGACGTTCTGAATGTCCAAGGATTACATAAGTAGCACCAAGTGAGGTAAGCATGGTGGGAGATATTTCTCCTGTGTAAGCGCCCTCATTTTCAGTCCATACGTTTTGTGCGCCAATGACGACACGGTGTCCTGTTACGAGTTTCTTGAGTTCGCTTACATAAATAAACGGAGGGCAAATTACCGTCTGCACGTTACGCAGAGTGCTCGCTACTTTTTTGATAGCACTGAATGTCGCTTTCGCGTCCTTCATGTTTACGGGGTACATTTTCCAATTGCCGATGATAAGTTTTTTTGATTTCATAGTGATATTGTATCACAGAGTTTTGGGCGTGAAAAATGCAGAGCATAGCTCTGCATTTTTCACGCTTCTTCTTTTCCTCAACATTCTGCACGTGCATCTTATTGCCCCTCCTTCCAGTCCTGAATCGTCCAGGACCCACCTACGCTTGATGTAAAGAGCACATTACGGAGCCCTGTCGCATAGGTAACATTGGCACTGTTCTGAAGAGTAATCTTATACCCCGTTACCTCCTGTACAGATGCATTATTCTTGAGCTTAATGTCTCCCAATCGCGCATACAGAATAATGTCTCCTTGCGCACCATTTTCAAGCTCAATTGCTTCATTGGGGTTACCCTGTGAAGCACCTATGTTTTCGGAAATAAGGGTAATCCAAGAATTTCCCCCCGGAGCACCTACGAAGTTGAGTCCACTTCCTTCGATACCTATCGTGCTACTATTCAAATTCCCTGACGGATTATCAGCGACCATCACTACGGATTGACCCGTAAGAGTTGGGTCAATCCGTAGTGTCGCGTGATTTTTGATATTGATATTCCCGGCAACCCAGACATGTCCTCCCAAGGTAATCACTGGTCCACCTCCTGTCGCCGTACCGTTGATAAACAAGTCACAAGGAATTTTTTTAGGGCCAAGGTTTACGGAACTTGAGATAGTGTACTTGCCGCTCGAGCAAACAGCCGTACCTCCCGCAAGAGCAGTAGCTTCATAGTTTGCAATTTCTTGTGCGCCAATGGGGAATGGTTGTGCAGTCTGTGCAGCGAGTGGCTGACAAGATGCTTTATTTGACCCTGATATTGTATTGCAGTAAGCACTCCCTGAAATGGTGGAGCCCCGAATCGTTCCTGCGTACATAGAGCTTCCTCCTTGGTTTTGAATTCCCTGAATAGATCCGTTGAGGCCCGTCGTCCCTCCTGAAATTACCGTATCGGTAATTAAATTATTTGCTCCGATAATGGGACCTGAGGAAAAAATACTACCCGTAATCGTTGCGCTATTTTGCAAAAGAACTCCTCCGTCCCCTGCTTGCACTCCGTAGCTAAAAGAAGCGCCACTCGAAGTAGTGAGCGTTGACTTCACGCGTCGTGTATTGAACACAATATCACCCAGAGAACCAATGTCCTTTTGTGTGGCGCTCGTATTGGTAATCGTCGTCGTCGCATAATTCCCATTCAGGAAAATGACTTCTTGTGCGCCGATTGATTTATTGTTCTTTATGCGATAGAGCGCATCTTCGTTTCCTGCTTCAGAGAGATAGTAAGCTCCTTTTGATTTTGCGAAATCACGAGAAGTCACGTATTCCCGCACGACGGGGGAAGAAAGGCCGATGGCCATCGTGATACTAATAACAACAAAAAACAAGACGGCGGTGATAATTGCAGCACCGCGATTCCGAGAAATACTTTTTTTTTGATAACTCATTCCCTTAGATCTTTAATTACTAATTAATGTACCGAGCCTCGCAATACTATTGTATCATAAAATTTTACCATTTGGCTTATGTTCGTCCGAGAATCCTTAATAGTTATCTCAACTTTTATTGCCTTTGAATTGGGGGTAGCGACCAAGCGGAAGATGAGGTTAGGGAGTGAAACACTCTTATTTACCAAGACTCCTACCTCTACTCCCCCTTCACGCAGATGAAGTTGTTGCGCTGCATCCACATAAAATTCAACCGTTGTATTTGACCCCGTCGCGTCCTTCGTATTCAACGTCAACCTTCCAGGATTAGTACCGAGGACACTCTGTGTAGGATCGAAGTCATAAGCATTTCGTATTTCATGGCTCAACCGCTCGAGTGCAACCGTTGCGGACTGATCTACGCTCTGCGTGAGACGAAGTGTATAAAAAGAACGCATGACTACAATGGTTGCCTCTATTGCCAAGGTCGAGAGCAGTGCAAAAAAAGCGATGTAGATAACCATTTCTACTAAGGTGAATCCACGGGAAAATTTCTTTGAAAAAGAAATTTTCCCGTGCCCTGCGCCCTCCATTTTTTTATTAAAAAATATCATACTTAATTATTAAAGATATTAGTGACATAGGTCTGTATTGTGCGAGTCGTTGTTCCAAGAGAGCCACTCCAGGCAACGGATACGGTCACAAGCTTTATATCGGGGTCATAGGTTCCGGTCGTGGCAATATCGTTATTCAAATCTCGTTTCACATCGGTAAGGGTAAATTTTCTTTCAAACTTCCCGTCAATGAGCGTGTTCGTCGTGGTTGTTGCCCAGTTTGTACCATTCCATGCAAAATAGTACGTTGTCGTGGTAGACATTTTCATAAAATTATTTGTGTAACTCATATCACGAAATATTTTTGTTGCCTCTACTCCCTCTTCAAGAAGGTAATCCCCTTGAATCGCCGACTGAGTAACACCGCTCGCACGTAACGTTGTTTGAAAAAAATAAGAAATGCCGAGTAGTGAAACCGACAGCACCGCCGCACCAACGAGCATTTCCACCATACCAAATCCGCGGGAGGAGAACGTGTGGGGGGGAAAAATTGATAATTGAGTAGTATTCATTTTTTTACTTTTTTATCGATACGTTACTGGATCGAAGCAATGCCGGTAGGAAATACGTGAATTGTCGTACTTCCGGTGGTTCCGGTAACCAAGAGCGTGGTTGTCGCATCTTGATTTGTTGCCCCGGTAACCTTTTGAAAAAGCACCTCCGCACCTCCGCCACCCACGGCAAACACAAGGGTGAGGCTGGGGTCAAACACGTGTGCGTCGTTCGTCGCAGAAACAGCAGAATAGGTAACACCCTCGAAAAGAACCGCCTTCCCCGATTCGAGATGAACACCAAACGGCTGATCATTTTTTGAAGATACTGAAAGGAGTCGTGCGCGATTGATGATCGTCATTAATTCTTGTGTTTCGGTGTTAAGGATAGTATTACGCCGAAAATTTAAAAAAGAAGGGATGATAGATGAGAGCAGGACCGCAAGTATTCCCATGACCACAAGAATCTCGAGAGCAGAAAATCCTCGCGAGGAAAAAGAGAGGGCGGTATTTTTTATTTTTTTTCCTTGGTGGTGCATGGGTGTTACTCTTTTCTTAGATTCTTCGCCAAGAAGTACTTCGCTATATATTACTCATTACCGAGTACATCGGAGAAATCATCGACACTGCAAAGAAGCCGACCGAAGCACCGATGAACACCATGAGCAATGGCTCAATAATCGTCGACATATTTTTTGTGGCATCATCCACTTCAGCTTCATAAAAATGCGCCACGTTGAGAAGCATCTCCGAGAGTTTGCCAGTTTCTTCTCCCACCTCAATCATGTCTCCGACCAAGATAGGGTAAATATTTGTTCCCGAAAAAACAGATGAGAGCGGTATACCTTTTTGTATGTGGTCGCTCGCAAGAGCCATTAAGTCTTTATAGTATGAATTTTGCAAAACATCTTTGGTAATACTAATAGCCTCGACCATATCAACTCCCGAAGAAAGGAGCGAGGACATCGTGCGTGTGGTCATTGCCGCATTTGACTGTCGCACCAATTCGCCCACAATAGGTAGGCGGAAAAGTACCGTTTCAAAGGCCCGATGCCCGCCCTTTGTTCGAAGGATCACCACAAAGGAAGCACCAACTCCCAGTACCGCAAAAATACCTAAAATTAAGTGATTGGTGAGAAAATCACTAATCCAAATAATTGCCTTGGTGCTGGCAGGAAGTTCTGTGTTTAGTTCCTTAAAAGTTACCGCAAGGGTAGGGACAACAAACATAAACATAAGTACCCCAATCACCAAAAGCGTGGTCACCACAATCGAAGGGTACATCATTGCCCCCTTGATTTTCTTTTTGAGCAAATAACTTTTTTCAAGTTGGTCACCAAGGACCAATAATGCATCGGAGAGGCCACCTGACTCTTCTCCCGCACGCACCATCGACACAAACACTGGCGAAAAAACTTTAGGGAATTTTGCCATCCCTGCCGAGAGCGTCGAACCGCGACTAATCTCCTCGGCAAGAGTTTTGAGGGTTACTTTGAATGAAGCGTTCTTTGTTTGACGCTCAAGAATGACAAGTCCGCGAGAGAGTGAAATACCCGCCCTCATCATCGTGCTCAGGTTGTGAGAAAAAACAATAAGCTCCTGTGTTTTTACATGAGAAAGCATTACGTTAATTGCTTCCATATCAAAAGAAAAACCGCTTTTAACTTCCTCCACGGAAATCACGGTCTTGCCCTCCCCGCGCAATTCAGTAGCGACCACAAAACGGTCTGCACCTTCTTGTTCTCCCGAAACTTCTTCTCCCGAACTCTCCCGTATTTTATAAATAAATTTTGGCATGCGATTTCATATAGTATACCTCGACACCAAGTTTTTTACCAAACTCCAACGGCTCATTTCCGCCCATTTGAGCCGTTGGGGATGTATTGCATATGACGGGTTATTCCGACACCACGCGCAATACTTCCTCAATCGTAGTCACCCCTTGTACCGCTTTCACAATACCATCCTCAAGCATCGTGGTCATGCCTTCTTTTTTTGCTTGCTCTTCTATCTCGACGGGAGTTGCTCCTTTCATAATGAGATCACGAATAGTTGGTGACATTTTTAAAATTTCGTGAATTCCCACACGACCCTTGTACCCGTCTTCGCATTCCTCTGATTTTTTGGAACGATAAAATGGCACATCTGCCCATGTTACATTCGGCGACACAACATTTTCCTCTTTCAATACTTTCATGACACGGTCAATGTCTACTGATTTTTTAAGGGCGGTAATTTCCGCAGGAGTAAGAACATATTTTTCTTTTACATTGCAGAGACGGCGAACCAAGCGCTGAGCAATAATGACGTTGATTGTCGAAACAATGAGAAATGGCTCGATATCCATATCGAGAAGACGAGGCATTGTCGCGGCGGCAGAGTTAGTGTGGAGCGTCGAAAGCACGAGGTGTCCCGTGAGTGCTGCGTTTACCGCAAGCGATGCAGTTTCATTATCACGAATTTCCCCCACCATGATAATGTCAGGATCTTGACGCACGAGAGAGCGCAGACCTGAAGCAAAGGTCAGACCAATCTCTGTTTTTACTTGTGTTTGATTCACGCGGGTCATTTGGTACTCGATAGGATCTTCAATCGTTGAAATATTTACATCCGGCTCATTCAAAATATCCAAAATAGTATAGAGTGTTGTTGACTTACCTGACCCTGTTGGTCCTGTGGTCAAAATCATACCCACACGCTGTTTCGTAGCTTCATAAATACGCTCAAGTCCGACACCATGAAACCCGAGACCTTCAAGCGTGAAGCCCGAGACCGACTCACGCAAAAGACGCATAACGGTTTTTTCACCGTAATACACGGGGAGAGTGGAGACGCGGAAAGCAACCTTTTCTCCTGCTGACTCAATCTTGAAACGACCGTCTTGCGGTAAACGTTTTTCATCCAGCTTTAAGTTGGAGAGAACTTTGATACGTGCAACAATTCCTGGTGCTGCTGTTTTGGGCAAGATCATCGCGTCATGAAGCATACCGTCGATGCGGTAACGAATGACCACTTGGGTATCCATCGGCTCAATATGAATATCTGATGCGCCTTGAATGATAGCGTGGCTCAAAAGGGTGTCCACAATCTTTACCACCGGCAAATCTTCTGCGAGCTTTTTAAGATCTTCTTCGCTCTGCCCTTCCTCCCCTTCTCCTTCGGTAATAGCCTTAAGGGAGTTCGCCTCTTTTTCAATAATATCGCCAAACTCTGCCTTGAGACTTTTTTGGTATTGCAACAACGTTCCCTTGATGGAGTCCTTGTCGGTAAGACGCGGTAAAATTTTGAGTCCTACTTTCTTTTTTACAAATTCAATAGCCGTAAGGTCATTCGTGTCGAGCATGGCGACCTCAAGCACCGTGGGAGTTTTTTTGAACGCTACAAGATTGTGCTTCCGCGCAATCGGTTCAGGAATGAGTGACAATACGGCAATATCAATTTTTTGTCCTTTCAAATTTACAAAAGGAATACCGAGAATATATGCCTCGGTACGGCGGAGGTCGTCTTCAGAAAGCTTTCCTTCCGAAACAAGTGTTTCTCCTAAGTATATTTTCTTTTCGAGCGAGCGTTTTTCTGCGTCATCAAGTTCCGCGCGCGGGACCAAGCCGGAGTCAGCAATAAACTCTTTTAACTTTTCATTATTAACGACCATAAGATACCTCTAGTATACCCCCGCGCATGATTGAGTGCAATCATGCGCGGGGGTAGAGAAAAATTTTATCCCAAAAAACAGACATTGACTCACTATTGACCATTTGCTATAATAAAAAAGTTAATGTCCGTCTCGAAAACGGGCAATTTTTATTAAAAATTTCCGGAAATCAACCATGTTAGACTTAAAACAATTGGGGTTAGCACTTGAGCAACTCGAGCAAGAGCGTGGCATCCCGCGCGAAAAGATTATTGAAGCAATAGAGCAAGCGCTCGCGGCCGCATACAAAAAAGACTTTGGGAAAAAAGGGCAGATTGTACGCGCCGTTTTTGACATAAACTCAGGAAAAACAGAATTCGTACAAGTAAAAATCGTGGTTGATGAAACCGCCGTACGTATGCCCGAAGAAACTGACGAGGAAGCTGCTGCAAAAGAAGCGAAACTCAATGAAGGGTTGGCAGAAGGCGAAGAAATCTCTCTCCGTCGCTTTAGTCTCGAACATGACATTATTATCGAGGATGCACGCCGTATCAAACGTGATGCTGTTTCTGGCGACGAAATCATCTTCCCCCTCGAAGCACATGACGACTACGGTCGCATTGCTGCACAGACGGCAAAACAGGTGATTATTCAACGTATCCGCGAAGCAGAGAAAGTTTCTATCATCGGTGAATACGGAAGTAAGCAAGGGGACATTGTGCAGGGTACAGTACAGCGCATGGAGCGGGGCAACATTTTTGTCGACCTTGGCAAAACAACAGGACTCCTCGCCTACGAAGATCAGATTCCTGGCGAACACTACAAGCAAGGTGAGCGCATTCATGCCTACCTCTACAAAGTAGAAGAGACTCCTCGTGGTATTGACGTACGCCTTTCTCGCTCCCACCCAAAGATGATCGAGAAGCTCTTTGCACAAGAAGCGCCCGAAGTAGCAGCAGGTACGGTGCAAATCAAATCAATCGCCCGCGAAGCAGGTTCCCGCGCAAAGATTGCGGTGACCTCAAGTGATGAACACATTGATCCTATCGGATCCTGTGTAGGACAACGTGGCGTGCGTGTATCAACCGTCATGAGCGAACTCGGCGGAGAAAAAATCGACCTCATCGTATGGTCAGAAGATGCAAAGAAGTTCATCGAGGATGCACTCTCTCCTGCACACGTTCAGTCTGTTGAAATCAATGAAGAAAACCACCAGGCTACCGTTACCGTTTCTGCCGATCAGCAATCACTTGCTATTGGTCGCGGAGGACAAAATGTACGCCTTGCCGCAAAGCTTACCGGATGGAAGCTCGATATTGTTGGACTCCCTGGTGAAGTAGTGGCAACAGCTGAATCAGCAGAAGAACCTTCTGTTGAAAAAACAGAAGTAGCAATAGAGACCCCTATTATTGTCGAAGAGACCCCCACTGCTACGGAATAAAGCTCGCACACTTCCTAATGACTATTAACTATTAACTATCATGAACTTATGGCACGATGTTTCCCTTGGTAAAAATGTTCCTGAAGAAATCAACGTCATCGTTGAAATTCCAAAAGGTTCAAAAAATAAATACGAGATTGATAAAGAAACAGGACTGATTGCCCTCGACCGCGCAATGCACACCTCTCAAGATTATCCGTTTGATTATGGCTTTGCACCTCAGACACTCTGGGATGACGGTGATGCACTCGACGTAGTCATCCTCACCACGTATCCACTTTTCCCTGGTATTCTCGTAGCCGTCCGCCCTGTTGCTATTATGCATATGACCGATTCTGGCGAGGGCGACGACAAGGTGATTGCCGTACCGCTTGATGATCCACGCTGGTCAGAAGTACAGGATCTCGGCGACATCAACAAACACACACTCAAAGAAATGGAGCACTTCTTTACCACTTACAAAAAAATTCAAAACAAAATCGTAGAAGTTTCTGGTTTCGAAGGCAAGGACGCCGCCCACCAAGCAGTATTGAAGAGTATTGAATTGTACAAAAAAGATCAGGGAAAGTAATCGCAGGGAGTGTTCTGTTATTCCACAAAAAAACACCGACTAGCCGGTGTTTTTTTGTGGGAAGGAAAACTTCTATCCTCGCGAACGAACCTTACTCAACCGATGCAAAAGACATGCTCATGCCAGGCATATAACATTGTGGAGTTTTTTCTGTTCTTGTATACTAGATGTGTGTAAAAGGTTGTTTTAATAGGCAGAGAATTTTTAATGATATACCACATGAAGAAAAACATTAGTGCTATTGCTCTCGCTCTTTTAGCAGGAGGAGCAATGATTGCGAGCGCGCAGAGTATTGAGACAACGGTATCAGGAGAGGCGACGATGAATGCGCGTCCTGGAATTATGATGCCACCCGTTCCTCCGATAGGAGTGCGCCCAGAGCTCCGCGACCTTCGACAAGAAGCAAACACCGTACGTAAAGATTTTGTAGCATCGACAACCCAAATGCGAAATAACATTAGGGTCGAAATGAATGCAAAAGCTCAAAAAATGCAGGCCCGCGAACGAATGCTTCGTGCCTCAACCACGGAAATACAAAAAGATGTTCGAGGTAAAATACGAGTATTCCAAGCATCGACAACTGAAGCACGCAAGGAGATACAAGATCGAGAAAGAATGCTCCAGGCCTCAACCACCGAAATGCGCAAAGAAATTCAGAATCGCACCAACTCAATCAAAGACGTTGCACAGAAAAAGCGTATTGAACTCGCGAACCAGCAAGCACATCTCGTCGGCATTCGTCTTAATACCGCAACAGACCGCATACAAAAAATCTCTGACCGTGTCTCCCTAGCCCTTGATACACTTGAAGCAAAAGGGAGTGACGTATCCGTCTCTCGTTCGCATCTCGCCAGTGCAAAAACAAATCTTGACGAAGCGCGCGCAAAAACAATCACGGTGAAATTTGAGATAACGAGCGCACTTGCAAGCCAAGCACCAAAAGAAGGCCTTCTTGCAACAGAACCCCTCATAAAAGAAGCCGTGCAAAACATTCAGGATGCACAAAACGAAATTGCTCAAGCAATCTCAATAATAAAATAACCTCATAACTTCATCATTATCATGGAACAAGAAACAAATACGATATTACCAGGGACACAGGAAGAGAAGACTCCTTTTGGTGTTATCATTAGTATCATCATCATCGTAGGCCTTCTTGGTGTTGGCGCTTTTTATTCACTTAAAAAAGTTCCTTCTGTAGCAGAAGAAATGAATCAAGCTTTTACTCCAGAAACTGGCGCAGAGAACGATGCGGTCGTTTCAAAACTATCAGCACAAGGAACCTCCACAAGCATCACGGATATCAAAAAAGACCTCAATACAACTGATCTCTCTAACATCACAGCAGGACTAAAGGACATTACGTTTTAAACACAAAATTAGGTAATCCTCCCACTACACAAAGGGGCGCGACCGAAGGTCGCGCCCCTTTGTGTAGTGGATTGCAAAACGCCCCCAAAGACGCTATATTATGAACCTATGAATGAAATAAAAACAACCATAAAAGATCTTCCCGAAAGCGAAGTCATGATTACGTGCGAGATTCCTGCCGACATCTTTGAAAAAGAACGCGCCGTTGCACTCAAAAAAGTAGGTGAGGAAATTTCACTCCCCGGATTCCGGAAAGGACATGTTCCCGAAACAATGATTACGCAAAAGTTTGGTGAAGCACTTATCAACGAAGAAATGGCAAATCTCGCTATTGACCATGCATATCCAGAAATTTTAAAACGTCACAAAATCCATGCAGTAGGTATGCCAAGCGTCGCCGTAACCAAACTCGCAAAGGGTAATCCTTTTGAGTTCACTCTCACCTTTCAAGTCATGCCTGAGATTACCCTTCCCGAATACAAAGCGCTGGCCAAAGAAGTAATGATCACGAAGGACGAAGCACCTGAGGCAACCGATGAAGAAGTCGAGCAAGCAGTAAATGAACTCCGCAAGCAGTTTGCCACCAAGGACGCCGACGGGAAGGAAATACTTCCTGAAGTCACCGACGAGCTCGCACAAAAGTTTGGACCATTCGCAACCGTAGATGAATTCAAATCAAAAGTTCGCGAATCCATCACTCATGAAAAGACAAACCGCACCCGTGAAAAGAAGCGCATGCAAACGATGGAAAAGATAACAGACGGTATGACGGTGAAACTTCCGAAAGTATTCATCGACGGTGAGCTTACTCGCATGATGGGGCAGTTCCGTCATGATGTAGAGCAGATGGGGATGAAGTTTGAAGAATACCTCACCACCATCAAAAAGACCGAGGAGGACATGCGCAAAGAATGGGTTCCTGACGCAGAGAAACGTGCAAAAGTTCAAATCGCCCTTACCCGTATCGCAGAAGAAGAGAAGCTTGAAGTCCTCAAAGAAGACCTCGATCGCGAAGTGAAATTTTTTACCGAACAATACAAAGACGCCGACGAAGGCCGCGTCCGCCTCCGCCTCGAAATGATGCTCGGCAACGAAAAAGTCTTCCAGTTCTTGGAGGGGCAGAAGTAAAGATACTATATACAAAAAAGACCGACATCACGTCGGTCTTTTTTGTATATATTTAAACAAGGACCATCGCCAACGCCACCACAGCCGCGGTCTCTGCACGGAGAATTTGTGTACCCATGCTAACCACATGTACGTTACGTGAGTAAAACCGTGCCATCTCTTCATCAGTGAAACCACCTTCGGGACCAATAAGGAGTGCGACGGGGGTAGTGTCGCCCGCGGTGAAAAAAGCGCGGGCGCTTTTTTCACCGCGGGGATCAAATACCACCAACCCCTCACTCTCAGGAAGGCCGGGCCTTCCTGAGAGGTCCGAAATATGAACGATTTCACAGACCGTCGGCACCGTTGCTCGCCCCGACTGCTCCGATGCTTCACGAACAATCTTTCGAGCGCGCTCATAGTTCACGCCTTTCTTTTCCGTGCGACTTGTTTCTATAGGTACAATACGCGACACACCAAGTTCCGTCGCCTTCTCGAGGATCATTTCAAAATTATCTTTCTTGATGAGCGTCATATAGAGCGTAACCTTTCGAGTGGGGGCAACTCCTTGTTCCCGTTCCTGTATTTTCAACGTTGCACTTTTTTTTGTAAGTGAAACAACTTCACACAACACTTCATCTCCCGTCCCATCAAAAAGTATGAGGCTCTTCCCCACTTCCATACGCAAAACATTCCGCCATTGATTGAGCAGAGTTTCATTCGTAACAGAAAACTCTCCGCTCGTAGGAATCTTCTCCTCTGTAAAAAATCGGTGCAATCGCATAATTATTTAACTTTTTTCTTTTTAGACTCGGAAATATTATCTGTTGCAGATATATCAAAGGGTATCCTCGCCGTATTTACTACGTACGCCAAATATAACTTAAGACCGCTAGAGAGCGTGATTCCAATAGACTTAAAGATTTTACTCGCCTCACTTTTCATCTTCTGATCCAGCAGAATTTGTAGCGTTGTGTTCATATGAAAAGTATATACCTCCTAAAATTTTCTATCAATACATTGTCACTACAGTAAAAATACTGTCTAACAGCTCAGTACAAAAAACAAAACCTCAAGTAAAAGTGGGGAGTTTTGAAATGAAGTGAGTTGCGAAGCGGAGAGCCGAGTGGTAGGAGCTCCAGTCGTCGTCAAGCCAGTACCAACAGAGCACAACCTCACCACCGCGCTCAAGGAGACACGGCGCGTGAAGGCTGCTACCGGCGCGCCGTACGATCGACTTCCAACCGAATACTGCCTTACCTTTGAAGTGTCCATAAAAAAGAAAATGTCTTTTTTATATTTCTTCGAGGTCACGCAGTCCGAGACACCCTTCGAGCATATTGTTGCTCTTGATATGCTCGTGAATGACATTGCCTGTCACAACTCCCGTCTTTTGGTTGTTGTGAAACCACTGGTCAAGCTTACTTGCCTCGAACTCGCTCGGGCCCGTGTTTTCTATTTCTGGATACAACACGCTTTTTATCCAGCCAGGATAGGTCGGGCGCACATTGCGGTCGACGATGATGACAGCACCAATCTCTCCCTCATTAACAATCCTTTGCAAACAGTCTGCAACCATTTCTGCGTCACGCTTTCCATCCACAACCATCTTGAGGATCGATGCAAGCAGTTTTAAAATGCGGGCAAGTACTTCGTTGTCATTACTCATGACATTTCTCCTTTTGTAATAGAACATGATACCCGCTACTCACAGGTATTTCTGGTTAATCTGCCAGCCAAGCGCCACTGACAATAAGGCGGCATATTTATTATTATTTGTCAATGATTGCACTCGTTTCATCATGTGGTATTATCCTCTTATGTCTTACTTAATACCAACAGTTATTGAAAAATCACAACAAGGCGAACGCGCCTATGATATTTATTCACGACTTCTCAAAGAGCGCATCATTTTTCTCACGGGGGTCATCGATGATGATTCTGCAAACATCGCCATTGCGCAACTCCTCTTCCTCGAATCAGAAGATGCGAAGAAGGACATCTACCTTTACATCAACTCACCAGGTGGTTCAGTTACTGCGGGTATGGCACTCTACGATACCATGCAACACGTGAAACCTGATGTTGCGACTATTTGCGTAGGAATGGCAGCATCCATGGGGGCAGTACTTCTTTCTGCAGGTGCAAAGGGTAAACGTTTCATTCTCCCTAATGCCGAAGTGATGATTCACCAACCACTCGGTGGTACCGAAGGGCAAGCATCTGATATTGCCATTTCTGCAAAACATATTTTGAGGACCAAAGAAAATCTCAACAAAATTTTAGCAAAGAATACCGGCAAGCCTCTTGCACAGGTAGAGAAAGACGCGGACCGTAATTTCTATATGTACGCAGACGATGCAAAGAAATACGGCATTGTTGATGAAATCTACAAACCGAAGAATCCCCGCGGATAAACAGAGGGCATACAAAAAACAGCTGAGCCATTTTCAAAAATGGCTCAGCTGTTTTTTGTATATAACTCAAACGATTGCGCTGGTATCCACAAAAACAACAAAATGGACATTCTCCCATTTTCAAGGTAGTATAAAAGTGTTCTTACTTTAAATTTAAATTGACACTTATTACCAACATAATCACCCAAATAACCTAGGGAAATAAACGATTTTCTAGGTTTCGCGGACTATCAAAACATATGGACATTAACATTGCACTCACGCTTGGTGGCGTGATGGCAATTCTGGTCGGTGCGGCACTTGGGTACCTTTTACGCTGGTTTATCAGCGTTTCAAAAAAAGGATCTATCGAACTTGAAGTGAAACAAGTACTCCTTTCTGCAAAAGAGGAAGCACAGAAGATCCTCGAGGAAGCCGACCGGAAAGCCGAAATCTACGAACGAGAATTCCACAAAAAAGAGCATGAGCATGAAGAACGGTTCAAAAAAACAGAGGAACGACTCATTAAAAGAGAGGAATTCCTCGACAAACGACAAAGTGATATTGATAACGAAGTTGCAGGGATAAAAGAAAAAAGCGAAGAAATAGAAATAATTCGCGAAAAAGTAACCAAGAAAAACGAACTTGCGGAACACGAACTTGAGCGAATCGCACACCTTGAAAGCACCGAAGCAAAAGAAGAACTTCTTGAACGAGTAGAGAAACGTTCCGAGGAAGACATTCTGGCGCGTATGAAAAAAATTGAACAAAATGGGGAGGAACGTTTGCTTGCAAAAGCACGCGATATTCTTGCTACTTCAATTCAACGCCTTGCCAGTTCAACAGCTTCAGAAATTATGGCGACATCGGTTCCTATCCCTTCAGACGAAATCAAAGGAAAGATTATCGGAAAGGAAGGCCGTAACATTCGTGCATTTGAGCGTGCTGCAGGAGTTGAAGTGGTGATTGACGATACCCCTGGTTCAATTCTCATCTCTTCGTTTGACCCCATCCGTCGGCAAATTGCACGTGTTGCACTCGAAAACCTGATTGCTGATGGACGTATCCAGCCAGCAAAGATCGAGGAAGCAGTCGCAAAGGCACAAGACGAGATTACCAAGATCACAAAAGAAAAAGGAGAGCAGGCGGCATACGAGTGTGGCGTGTTTAATCTTGATCCCCACGTCATCGCAATTCTTGGACGTCTCCATTTTCGCACAAGTTATGGACAAAACGTGCTTCAGCATTCTATTGAAATGGCGCATATTTCCGGAATGATCGCAGAGGAAATAGGGGGAAATGTTGCCGTTGCAAAAGCCGGAGCACTCCTCCACGACCTTGGAAAGGCAGTGGACCACGAAGTACAGGGAACGCACGTAGAAATAGGTCGGCGTATTCTTCAAAAATTTGACACTGATCCCCGAATCATCCAAGCAATGCAGTCGCACCATGAAGAATACCCCTATGAAACACTAGAATCTATCATCGTACAGACTGCTGACTCTGTTTCAGGAGGACGTCCAGGGGCGCGCCGTGACTCCACAGAAAACTACCTTAAACGCCTCGAAGACCTCGAAAGTATCGCAAAATCCTTCCCTGCTGTCGAAAAGACCTATGCCATACAAGCTGGTAGAGAATTACGTATTTTTGTGAAGTCTGAGGAGATCAGCGATCTTGAGAGCAAAAATCTTGCACGAGAGATTGCTTTGCGTATAGAGAAGGAGCTTAAATACCCAGGAGAAATAAAAGTGGCAGTCATCCGCGAATCACGAGCTATCGAGTACGCAAGGTAGTCATATTTTCAAAAATATCGCAGATTATACCCATGACCCTTGTGCCTATTGCGTTAAAATGGAGAGAAGAGTATACTATCAGACAAGGAGGTATTGCTCGCGTCGAGGGGGCAACTCCAATCTTGCTCATATCATCGCACAAAAGATGCATGATATGGTGAGAAGTGTCGCGAGCAAAAAAGTTTTATATTAAAAGTTAATCAAAATAATATTATGAACAAAGCAGCTATCGTTGAGGTTATCCACGAGAAGATGGGTGGAACAAAAGTATCAGCAGAACAAACACTTGATGCAATCCTCGAAGCAATGGTTTCAACACTCAAGAAAGGTGAAGAAGTTTCAATCGCAGGTCTTGGTATCTTTTCAGTAAAGCCACGTGCAGCACGCACCGCGCGCAACCCAAAGACTGGTGAGGCAATTCAGGTTCCTGCAACCAAGGTTCCAAAGTTCCGCGCAGCAAAGGCGCTCAAAGACGCAGTTAAATAACTAAACGAATTAAGTTATAGAAAAAACACCTTCAAATGAAGGTGTTTTTTCTATAGTGCGGGATGGGGGAATCGAACTCCCGATTTCAGTTTGGAAAACTGAAGTTATACCATTTAACTAATCCCGCAATTAACCTGAGCTAGAGAATAGCAAAAACTAACAAATTTAGCAACCGGCGCGCTTTCGGAAGGGGTTAGTCTAGGTTCAATACCGTCCGTACTTTGGTCACAATTTCATCAAGCGTAAAGTTTGCCTTTACCATGAAGTCGATAGCTCCCAGTTTTAGTGCTTTGTCAGTATCTTCTTTTTGACCAAGGTTACTAAGAATGATTACGGGAACATCGGCATTCTTTGGATCGGCTTTTATTCTCGTCAAAATTTCAAAGCCATCCATTTCAGGAAGAATGAGGTCGAGGAGAATAATGCTTGGTTTCCTTTTTTCCAAAATAGCGAACGCAGCCGTGCCCTCAATGGCGTTTTGAACATCGAATCCTGCACTTGCAAGCTTACGCACGAGAAGCTCACGTAGAAACTTGTCATCCTCCACTACAAGGACAAAGACTTCTTTCTTCGGATTATCTTCTTTTTCTGGAGAGAGGGCTTCCGCGTTCGCAATAGCCCCCGCACCCGTGATATTCTGCGTACGTACACCCCATTCACCTTGCGGAGCCGTGCCGTCATCCTCCATCACCTTCCTTACTTTTTCAAGTACTTCGTTAGGGTCAAACACTGCTTTAATGAGAAACTCGCGTGCCCCGAGTTTTCGAGCCCTCTCTATTTCAACAGGCTGACCAGAATTAGAAATAATAACAACAGGAATACCCTGGAAAAGTGGGTCCTTATGAAGTTCCTCGAGAACCTCGATTCCATTCATATGAGGCATCAGAATATCCAGAAGAACCGCGTCAGGTTTATTCGCATGAATTTTTTCCATCGCAACGAGGCCGTCTTGTGCCTTCTCTACAAGATATCCATTCTTCTCGAGTTTTTCCCCGAGGACATCGCGCAGAACGTTGTCATCTTCAACAATGAGAATTCTTTTTTGTTCAGCCATATTGGTTCTTTTAATTATATTATAAAATTACTATTTAACCTAGAAATTACCCTGTACTTCTTGCATGTTTTCTCTTGGATTCTCTTCTTTTCCCCTGATAGTCTCGGCCTTCTCTTCAGGAAGTTCTGTAAGTATGGGTATCACTACGGTAAATGTAGTCCCTTCCGCTTCTTTTGAGTCAACCCAAATTTGGCCTCCATGACGGATAATAATATTCTTCACAATAAAGAGCCCGAGCCCGGAGCCATCTGTCTGGAGATGAATCACGTTTGCGGCACGGAAAAACTTTGAAAACAATTTTGGTAGGTCTGCGGAAGGAATACCTACCCCCGTGTCACTCACTTTTAGCTCAACAGATCCACCACGATGACTTACGACAAGTGTGACACTACCTCCAGGGAGCGTGTACTTAATCGCATTATCAACCAAATTTTGCAGAGCAATCAAAAGTTTTTCTGGATCAAAGAAAAATTCAGGAAGATCCCCTGCATGATTTTCAAACCGCACATCGATATTATGCTCACGAGAAGGAAGCTCTATATTCTCTCGAAGCGTCTCAAGAAGCTTCATAAAGTCATTTTTCTCAAACTTATAGCCAAATTTATCATTCTCAATACGCGAAACATTCAAGAGGTCATTCACCAACTGAATCATCTTCTCATTCGTTTCATATCCACGCTTCAACATGCCATTTTGGTCGTCATTGATTGCTCCCAAATCTCCGTCAAGGAGGAGTTTGAGTACCCATTTTACCCCCGAGAGAGGTGTGCGTAGCTGATGCGCAGCAACAGAGATGAAATCTGACTTAAGGCGGTCTAGCTCCCGAAGATTGGCTACCATAGAATTAAATACTTCTCCAAATTGTCCAATTTCATCTTGAGAAGTACTTTCTACTTTTTGCGTGAGATCACCATCAGCAACCTTGCGTGCAATAACTGAGTAGCGTCGGATAGGTCCCACCACCTCTCTTTCAAGAATAACTGCAAGAACAGCAACGAGTACGGCAGTTACGAGAGCGCCCACGCCGAGCATTCGTATTTTAAGCTCATTTACTGTAGAAAGATAAGCATTTTTGAGAATATGTACCTCAAGGAGCCCTATATTCGAGACTACTCCGGTTTTTTCATCTCGAGTTGAGATTGGCATGACTCTCATAATGACCTCCTTTCCTTCATGAATTCTTTCAACTTCCCCAATAGGCACTTTGCCTGCGAGAACATCTTCACGCAACTGTTTGTATTCAATAGGGTCGTCGCTAAATTCTGTTACCTCATTCCCCGTGTTCGCAATAATATCAATCTTGCTGTCAAACACCACAAAATCATTAAAAAAGTTGAAGTTCTCAACACTACTGGTTATTTGCTGGAGCGCTTCAACGTCTTCAGTGTATGTCAGAATAATCGCTCGTGCATTTTGCTCAACCCCCGCAGCGATAACCTGGAGAAGTTTCTCCGCGTCAGAAACATCAGTCGCACTTTTTGTACGCGTTACAACTTCAACTTCAATGACATTAATTACTTTTGATTGTGGGTCGTTTGCATCAAGGAAGATCGGGATAAAACGCTCCATCTCATAAAAAGTACCTTCATCTGTTTTAATTTCAACAAAGGTACGCTCTTGCTTTGTACGACCAACAAGGAGAGCAGTCTTGGCATCTTTTACCTTTTGACCCACGAGAGTGTTGTCTGTTGCTGCAATATATTTACCATCTAGACCATTAACATTAATATACCTCACCCCCTGGGCCTTACTCATTTGATCAATAGCGCTTTGTAGATAGACTTCTTGGTTGTGGATCTGCTTAAACATGCGCTCAATCTCTGTGCGAAAAATTCCTGTTACCGTATCTGCATCATGGGTAACCTGACTCTTAAGGTTATTCCCTTCTATATTAACAATTATCCAAAAAGCTACCGTGAGCACGACCACAACAACAGAAACAAGCACAAGGTTAATTTTTTTACCAAGTTTCATTTCATTCCATTATAGCAGGCAAAGAAATATAAATCGAGGGATAATTAGTCCAGCAACATGGAAAACTTTTAAAAAACTGATTCTCGCAAAAAGAGAAAAACACCTACTCGGTGTTTTTGGATTCTCGCTTAGCTAGCGTGATCACGGATTACTAAGTCTTCTCAGGTGAGTACACATTGCGAGGACTAAGTATCCTCGACCCCGGCGCGCTATCTCGCTTCACTCGATAAGGCTTGCGCCTCGCACAGTTAAAAATTAGTATGCAGAGACTAATTTTCTTAACGCCTGTGCTGTATTACTCTGCTTTGCTCGAACCTATTTTAAACAGCAAACGGACTAATCTGCGCGCCTCGTCCGCTCCCTTCGGTCGCGGGAGCAAAACCCAAAAATTTTCCTTACCTTTCTTCTTTTCTTCGGCGGGTGGGGGAGGGAATTTTCCGACCAAGTCTCTGATTGTGCGCCCGCGAGGAATTGAACCTCGATCTCAGCCTTCGGAGGGCTGTGTTCTATCCGTTGTACTACGGGCGCATTTTTTACCTAATTTATCTCAATATCAATATGGCGCACCGAGGGAATCTCCTTTTTGATACGTGCCTCAAGTTCATCAATACGCGTTCCAATAACGCGAGGCACGCGATCAGAAAACTCCACACAAAACCGTACAAACTCTTGATAATCCTCTTTTACGGTTTCATAATCATCTTTCAACATATCACCATTTGAAAGTTCGTAAAAAAGGATCGAGCCATTAACCTCCACTTCGCACTTCGCACGATACTTTCCAAATTCTACCACTGATGACTTAAAATCATGCACACGCTCAACCATCGGATCACTTTCAAGTATTTCAATAATTCGACTGCGCACCTCTTCGGGAATAGACTTCTCTACCAAAAAACGCTTATTCTTCAAGATTAAAACGACGGCAACCCATGCCAAAAGGATACCAATAACAATCGACCCTATTGCATCCCAGAACAAATCCCCGGTTATATAAGAAAGAAAGATTCCCAGAACTGCAACAAAGACACCAAACACCGCAACCCCATCTTCATACACAACCGCAAGCACCGTGGGGTCGCCGTCACGCAACATCTCACGTATGGTTGCACGGTCCTTTCTTTCACGCCAAATCTCATGAAACGCAAGAGAAAAGGTTACGAGCTCTACTACAAAAGAAACGCCAAGAATTACAAAAATAATTGGTTCAAAAAAAACCTCATGAGGGTGTGCCAAAGCCGAAACTCCATGATATACCGTTATACCCGCACCAATAAAGAACACTCCGCATGCGGAAATAAGCGCCCAAAAAAACCGCTCCATTCCGTATCCGTAGGAAGAATTCTCATCAGGTGCTCTGCGACTTTTAATAATCCCCACCATGAGAAGCGCCTGATTCGCCGTGTCTGCAAAGCTGTGAACTGTTTCAGAAAAGAGAGAGCTTGATCCTGACACCGCAAAGCCCAATGCCTTAAGAAGCATAATGACAAAATTCCCCACAAAGGCAGCCATAACGGAAACAAACCCCGGAGCCATCCAATGAAACCCTGAGTCTTTTTTATTTTCCCCGATGTTACTCATGAAACCTTTTTTACAAGAAGGGCCTTCCCTCTTATTAAAATCTTTGTCCTTGTTGAAGTGCCGGCCCAAGACATGAATCTACTTGATTCAGAATCGAACTCGGCTTACTTAAAATCTTTGTCGGGGTGCCGAGAATCGAACTCGGCCTATCTGCTCCCAAAGCAGACGTACTACCGATATACTACACCCCGAATGAAGCCGTCTCTAAAGAAACGATTGTTAAATACTACCATAAAGAAACATTTTTGAGAAATTTTTAAAACCTATCCACTATCTTATGTGAAACTGTAAACTTTATAATTTTGGCGGACAAGAAACAGTGCATTTTGTATTGTTACTACTCGCCGTCAAGTCGTGAATAGTTTCTTAGAGAATTATATTCTCTAAGAATTTTACCCTTGCGCGCCTTGTTTCCTGATCTATTCTAACGGTGACTGCATGAAACTGCCATTCAACCTCTTCCTTGTGCGAATTCTCTACTAAATACACCTGAATCGTCCGGGCAAGTCTTTTTAGTTTCTGGGGGTGCAGATTATCTTCTGCTCGATAATCGTCTGTTTCATGAGAAACGCTCATTGGATTTGGCAAAAAGCTAGTAAAGTTTTCATGTGAAACGGTTTTTACCTCAATAAAATGGAGTATTTCACCCTTTTTTGCAATAATATCGATTTCTCCGTATTTTTTAAGATAATTACACTGAATAACCGTAAAACCCTTATTTTCTAAGAACTTAGCTGCTATATCTTCGCCAAGTCGCCCAATCTTCTGTTTTTCTGTAGGTTCTGCCATTTATTTTAAGAGTATACCATGAGAATGCTTATACAATCGCCACATGCTAGACATACCCTACCTTATAGTGTTTAAAGTACAGCAAATATATACATAATCGTTTTTAAATGAATCAAAGCAATCAAGAACCCATGACGGAATTATCCCTAGAAGAATCTTCCCTCGTACCCACATTCCCTAAATGTTCAAGAAGTCTTTATTTTATGGCTTTATCTACATAATAATATCGTATTTCCACCACAAACAAATAATTATCCCCTATTTTATGTTTTTGTTTCATGAATAACATCAGATAGGTGTTACTAAGTAACATTTACGGCTATTTCTTCTAAAAATCACCGGAAAATACGAGTTTTACCAAAAAGGCTATATTAATCAAGGGTTTCCTAGGTTGTCTTTTAAAAGAAATGCCTTAAACGCTAGCATCCAAACAATGCTTTTATGTCCTTTATCAACACTGTACACATAGTTATCCACAGTTTTTGACTTTTTCCCCTATATTTTTCGGTTTCTCGGTATTGACAGCTTGTGTTCTTATGGAAAAGGCAAAGGTACTGTCCTTTATAAACTGCTCCATCTTTATACAAAAGAAAGCTCCTGAATATCAGAGGCTTTCTTTTGTGTGTCTATGAGGTGCGGGTAGGGAGAATCGAACTCCCGTCTCGTCCTTGGCAAGGACGCATTCTACCACTAAACCATACCCGCAATTTCAAAACTTTCTACCTCTCTACTATACAGATTTTTAAAATTTTTGGAAGAGGTGGTCAATGAAGGTGCCGTCTTTTACCTATCTTGTGGTCACGAGTTACTAAGTCTTCTTAATTAGATCACGTTGCAAAAAACAATATCGATGAGCAAAGCTCTGTATTTAGTGTGGTAGTGTGGTCAGGAATATTTTTCTTGTCGCCACAGGAAAAATTTCACGACCCTGGCTCGCCATTTTTTGTGCTCAAAAAATATGGCTCCCCCGAGCACAAAGTAAAAACACCTGTCGGTATTTTTGGACTCACGCTTTGTGCCCCTGCCAGGATTCGAACCTGGAACGCCGGTTTCGAAGACCGATATGATATCCATTTCACCACAAGAGCATTGTTTCCCATGAAACGTACAGAGAGCATACCGCAAATTGGCAAAAAAACCAAAAATACACTAGACTATAGCGTATATGGCGACCAGCACAGAAACAGTAAAAATCTCTCATCCAATACCTCAAGAAGTTTCACGAGTAACAGAAACCCTACGAAAGGCAGGCTTTGAAGCATATCTCGTAGGAGGGTGCGTGCGCGACATACTTCAGGAAATCAATCCCAAGGATTGGGATATTACTACCAATGCGAAACCGGAAGAAATTCAGGCACTTTTTGAAGAAACATTCTACGAAAATGATTATGGTACGGTGGGGATTGTGACTGAAACAGAAGATGAAACATTAAAAGTCATTGAGGTTACACCCTATCGCACAGAAGGAGCCTATACTGACAAGCGTCGCCCTGATTCAGTATCGTTTCACGCGAAACTCGAAGATGACCTGAAGCGCCGAGACTTTACCATAAACGCCATAGCCTATGATGAGTCTAAAGGACATTTAACAGACCTGTTTGATGGTCTAAAGGACATTAAGGACAAAGTCTTAAGGACAGTAGGAAATGCCCAAGAACGCTTTGACGAGGATGCTCTCCGTATTTTGCGTGCAGTACGCCTTGCTACTGATTTAAGTTTCACTATTGAAACTGAGACTCAAAATGCAGTAATAGAAAAAGCACCGACCTTAAAACATATTTCCATGGAACGTATCCGTGACGAGTTCAGTAAAATGATAATGACCAAGAACCCTATGGTTGGCGTCATAATGTGCCAAAAGCTTGGACTACTGAAGTATATTGCTCCTGAAATTGAAAATGGTATCGGCGTTGAACAAAACGGGGATCATATTTACACTGTATGGGAACACAACCTCCGTGCATTACAACACTCTGCAGACAGAGAATGGCCCCTTCATGTCCGCCTTGCTGCACTTTTCCATGATGTTTCCAAGCCAGAAACCCGTCGCTGGTCAAACGAGAAGAATAACTGGACGTTTTACGGGCACGATGTGGTTGGCGGTCGTGTTTCACGTAAAACACTTGAGCGCTTAAAGTATTCCAAAAAGATTGTCGACGTTGTTTCTATGCTGGTACGCTATCACTTATTCTTTTCTGATATTGAAAAAATAACCCTCTCCGCCGTTCGCCGTATTGTGCGAAACGTTGGACCTGAGAACGTCTGGGATCTAATGAAGGTACGCGCCTGCGACCGCATAGGGATGGGTAGACCCAAAGAAGCGCCCTACCGCCTCCGCAAATATGAGTCAATGATAGAAGAAGCGATGCGCGCGCCTGTATCCGTAGGAATGCTTAAAATTGACGGGCAAAAGATTATGGAGGTTACTCGTGAAACACCCGGTCCAAAGCTTGGATTTATCCTCCATGCACTCCTTGAGGAAGTCCTCGATGACACGGAGCGCAACAGTGAAGAGTTTCTCGTGAAACGTACCCTTGAACTCGCAAAACTCCCGATAGAAGAATTAAAGAAACTTGGAGAGGAGGGAAAAGAGAAGAAAGACGAAGCAGAAGAAGCCGAACTCTCGGTCATCCGCAAGAGGCACGGGGTGAAGTAGTTTCATGAAAAACCTTATTTTTGAAACACCGTACTGGAAAGTTGAACTCTCGGGAGACCAGCTTTATTTAGGGCGTGCATACGCTATTTGCAAAACAAAAAGGGAATCACTTTCAGAACTCACCGATGAAGAGTTTTCTGATTTGCATCTAGTAATGAAAAAATATGAGGAACTTCTCAAAAAGACCTTTGGTGCCACACTTTTTAACTGGGCATGCCTTATGAATCACGCCTACAGAGAAAAACCCTATAGCCCAGAAGTCCATTTCCATGTGCGTCCCCGCTACGAGAAAGATGTAGTGGTTAGGAATCAGGTGTTTCACGATCCAAATTTCGGCGACAACAACTACCTAACCGCAACCATGAAAAACAGGGTTTCCGAGGAAACCCTTGCGGAGATTTTGAAGGCGCTGAGGGGGAATTTGTAAAAAAGAAAAACAGGAGAATATACTCCTGTTCAAAAGCTACCGATCGCAAAGGCAATGCGTCAAATCTTTGAAATGCTTTGCTAACGGCTGGGGAATGAGTACGACAAGAGCAAGGTTATTGAGTAGTTTTTAACTACAAAAATAATTTATAAACTTCGTGATCGCCAATAGCCAAAAGTCCAACTTCGTCATCCGATAGGTATTCAAAAACAACCCTATTTTTATAATCAACTAAAAAACTATAGAACTTTTTTAATGATCCCTTCAACTTATGAACTTTTAATATACCGTGATTTTCTGTATCTTTAAATAGATCTATCTTTTCGATAATTTCTTCCTGCAGACCTTTTGGGGACTTGTTAAGGCTCCGAACGAAAGCTGGTTTGTAGTAGACATTTATATTCATCTTGTTAGTTAATTTGCTTCATTAACTCACGCAGGTCACCCTTAAGCACAGGCCCCCTTGATGCCTCGAGCACAGCACGCACAGCCTCATCTTCAGAAAAACGAATGAGTGCACGCCGAACAACATCAGCTTTATTGGCGGCATTACCATTTTTTACTTGGTTATCAATGAACTTTTCTAGTTCTGGAGAGAGAGGAACAGACAATGTAGACATATATTTATATTATTATTGATATGATAATATCAATATGAAATTATAGGATAATGTCAAGCACCATTGTTCTTTAGGGTTAAAAGGCATCGGTTAGAATAGTTAAGAAAAAAGCACCCACAGGAATTTCTTCCGGTGAGTGCTCGTGAGTCAAACAAATATTGTGCGCCTACGCGACAGGGAGATCTTCTTAAATTTCCCCAAAAAGTAACAGTGAATTATTCACAAAGTCATGCGCAAGGGTGAGATTAAGGTGATCACCCTCGTCCATGAGGCACCCCTCTGCGTCGATAGAAAGCCTGGGGAACTCCTTGATAAGAGGTTCCACAAGGCCGAGCGTTGAGGGGCTCAGTCCTCCTGCAACCCCAAGACCAATAGGCAAGTTCTTTGCTGTAATTGCTCTCAGGTAGCCCCTCAATACTTCAGTGTCGAGGGGTTTCCCAAAACCACCGCTCGCATCAAGGAGAATGTAGTCAATCAGCCCTTTATATTCTCGCTCAACTTTATCTGCCAACGTTTTGGGATTATTCTCCACGACTTCGAACGCATGGGTGCAAACCCAAAGGACAATGATACACTCCTTCCACCTTGCTTTAACCTTCCTTATTACTTCCGGCGAAGGCCATATCATGTTAAGTTGAAAACCATGACAAAGAGTCCCGGCAAAACCCCACATGTCCATAAGCTGTTCATAGAGAAGATCAGGATCTCTCGTATTAAAATGAACAAGATTGAGAACACGAGGGTCGTTGACAAAAATGGTCCGCATTTGTGACCCTGACGGATATTGACAGGGGAAAAGATGTTTCCCCCCATCAATTGTATTATGGCTCGCACGAACACCTACCATAAGTTTCCTGTTTGTGCCGAACGGTACCGAACGCAGAACGGACTTAACCTGATGACGACTACCAAAACCCGTAACACCAACATATGACAACATGTACTACCCCTTTTCGTTAATGAACCAAACACTATAAAAACATATACATATATATTTTGCAAGCCCTATTTCACTTCCAACAGAATCGGACAGTGGTCCGAACCAAAAAATTCACTCAGTATGGTTGCCTGTTTCACGCGAGGGAGTAGGTCGGAAGAAATGAAGAAATAGTCTATGCGCCAACCAACATTGCGTTCGCGAGCCGCCGTCTTTATATCCCAATAGGTGTATGCATCTTTTTTAAGGGGATTGATGTGGCGGAAAATATCGACATAGCCGTGGTTTACCAATTCGTCAATCCAGGCACGCTCTTCAGGGAGAAACCCTGTATTATTTTCATTTTGTTTTGGACGGGCGAGGTCAATAGCCTCGTGGGCAGTATTCACATCACCGCAAATAATAATCTTATTTCCCTGTTTGTGTAATTTTTCAATAAACACCAGAAAATGATCATAAAAATCAAGTTTGAAAGCGAGGCGCTCTGGTCCACCACCCCCATTAGGGAAATAACAGTTCAAAAGCACAAAATCTTTACAATAAACAACGAGAAGTCGCCCTTCTTGATCCATTTCGGGGACACCCATACCTTCTTCAACTTTTTCTGCCTTTATTTTTGAATAGACCGCAACTCCGCTGTACCCCTTGCGTGTTTTTGAATGTGCGAAGTAGGAAAAATAGCCTTGTGGATTAAGGACTTCTTCGGCAAGTTGCTCGGCTTCGGCTTTTGTTTCCTGAAAACACAAAATATCCGCATCTTTTTTAAGAATATCGGCAAAGTTTCCTTTTTTATGAATTGCGCGCAATCCATTTACATTCCAGGAGATAATGTGCATGGGGATAGTATAGCAAAGGCTACTTTTACTTACTATGAAACTTCTTATGCACATCACGGAGTTGTGCATCGGTTACATGGGTATAAATTTGCGTCGTGGCGATGTTTGCGTGCCCGAGCATCATTTGCACCGAGCGAATATCGGCACCATTACTTAAAAGGTCAGTAGCGAAGGAGTGGCGAATAACATGAGGGGTTACTTTTTTTGAGATACCTGCCTTGAGGGCATAGTGTTTCACCATGCGTTCAATAGAGCGGGGGGTGAGGCGAAGGGATTCTTTTGTTGAGGATTTTTCTTTTTGAGAATCTGCTACTTGGCGGACGAATAATGCGTCATCCATATCCTTGCGCTTCCCAAGGTATGCACGCAGTGCCATTTTCGCAGCATCAGAGAGGAAAACGACGCGCACCTTTTCCCCTTTTCCACGCACAGAAAACTCGTCTTTATTGAGATCAAGGTCGCGCGAAAGGGAACAGAGTTCAGACAGACGAAGCCCTGTGGAGAAAAAGAGTTCCAAAATAGCCTTGTCACGCAAGCCCGCAACGCTACTTCTATCGGGTGCTTGCAGTAGTCGCTCGAGGTCAGCGGTCGAGATGAGGTCGAGGTCACGCTCGGCGGTCTTGGCAAGGTCAATACGTTCAGGGGACAGTGAGTCCACTCCGCGCTTGCGTAGATATTTCAAAAAACTACGGAGAGCAATGAGGTAGTAGTTTTGTGTTTTCTTTTTGAGTGTTTCTGTGCTTCCGCCCTTTTTACTACCTGAAGGTTGCCTATTTAACCACAAACGAAACTCTCTAATTAAATCATCCGTGATTGCTAGAGGCTCATCAACTTTTGCAAAATCAAAAAAACGATTCAAGTAGCGTTCATAATTTTCAATCGTCTTCAAACTACGCCCTTTTTCTATTTCAAGGTGTTCGAGGTATTGACGTTTAAAAAGAGAGAGTGACATATCCTAAGAGAAAAATGATAAAAATCATATTGTGCGACACTATTAAGTATATCAGAATATAAAAAAATAATTTTACACAGGGTACGTTTTATAGACTTTTATTCTGCATTACGTTACAATTTGAAACATGACTTCTGACGATGGCATTATATTCACTGATTCACGAAATCTTGGTGATGATGAAGGAGCGAGACAATCTTTCCAAAAAGAGGAAGAGGGTGTTTCTCGACGAGTACTCGCAGAACAGGGTATTTTTCTTGACGAAACTTCTCCAAAGACAGCAGATGTCCCCCCTGCTCTTTCTAAGGATTTTAACGATATGAGCGGTATTGAAATTATCCCCCTAAAAGAGCCTGACGAGGAGTAGGGAGACTTATAAATAGCAGAAAAACAGCCTCTCTGGCCAAGGGCTTGCATTTATAGGCAAGATATGCTAGAGTTACTCCAATGATTACGACAAAGCAGAAACAAAATATTATCAAAAAGGTGCAGATGCACGCTACTGACACGGGTTCTCCCGAGGCTCAGGTTGCTATTCTCTCCAAAAGTATCGATGAACTCGCTCTTCATTTGAAGAAAAACCACAAAGATAACCACTCTCGCCGTGGACTTCTCCAAATGGTTGCAGATCGTCGTACCCATCTAAGCTATCTCAAGCGCAAAAACAAGGAACGCTACGATGTATTGGTAAAGAAAATCGGTTTGAAATAAAGGATTTGAGCCTATCCAATATCTTCATTTCGACTAAAATTCCCCAAATTTTGGTCAAAAAAGCAAGATGATGGACAGGCTACAAAAATCCCCGAGTCAACTGATTCGGGGCTTTTTGTTTATCCTCACTTGTGAGATACTAATACCATACTCAATTAAGTCCTTCGTGTAATTTTGTCAAAAATATCAAGCGAGCCGAACGAAAAATACTAAAGAATATCGAGATATTTTGAAGGATTTTTACAAAGGCTCAGTTGATATTTTTGACAAAATACGAAGAGGTTAATTGGGGATGGTATAACCACAGTAATCATTTTTTAATAAATTAAATAACAACGAGTGCGTAATTTACGTACGGTAGGGGCGGAAAAATCGCCCTTTAAACACAAACGAGCACTCAACAATTTTATATGGCAATTATCAAACAAAAAGAGCAACGTGTTGCAATGTTCATTGACGCACAAAACCTCTATCATAGCGCCCGCAATCTTTATGGGGCAAAAGTAAACTTCGGCGCCGTGCTCAAAGAAGCGCTCGGAGGAAGACACCTTATTCGTGCCGTGGCCTACGTCATTGCAACAGAAGGTGAAGAAGAAAAAGGATTTTTTGAGGCTTTGAACAACCTCGGCATCGAAACAAAGACGAAAGATTTACAAATATTTTTTGGCGGGGCAAAGAAAGGGGACTGGGATGTAGGGCTTGCAGTAGACGCTATTCGTCTTGCTTCAAAGGTTGACGCCGTAGTACTCGCTTCTGGCGATGGCGATTTTGTACCTCTCGTTGAATACTTGAAGTTCATGGGCACACAAGTAGAGGTAATCACCTTTGGGCGTTCTGCTTCTGGCAAGCTTCGTGAAGCATGCGATGATTTCATTGACATGTGTGACAACCAAAGAAAATACCTCCTCGGGTTTCGGGGAGGTAACAGTGGGGGAAGTGGTGCACGCCGTCCTCGCAAACAAACACCAAGTCGTCGCAAAGAAATCCCTAGCCCAAAAGAGGAGTAGAGGATCTACTGAATAAAAATAAGCAGTAAAAAAGCCCGGCATGCCGGGCTTTTTGGTTTATTTATCAGAAAATCGCCGGGCGTGAGCAGTCTTGCCCTCCAATCCCTGTCTCAAGGAAGCGCTGCGTCTGAGGGTTACGGCCTCCATCGCCTTGTGCTTTTTGTTCCGGCACATGCTCCGAGTGTTCCTGTGGAGAGGGATTCAAACGTCCACCTCTCCCGTCCTCAGTGCTATTTTTTGCATCGTCTGTTGTACACATTGCTTCTCTCCCTTTGTAGAACTAAAAAAATCAGCAGATTGCTCCGCTGAACCAGTTTTTATACTACCATACTTTAAAAATAAAAGCAAGGATGGTGACAGCGGGGGCATGGACCCCCGGCAAATGCCCCCCGTATCACGTTTAGGTTACTACTTATAAACTCTTTCTCGCTTAAAGATCATTTATCCACACAAAAATCCGTGCGTGAAATACAAATACACGATATACTAGACTGATGAGTGAGAACACTACCCCAACCCCTCTTGAACCTGGCGTATTTCAAGGAACCCCCGAAGCTGCTGATTCAAAAAATGTACCTGCACCACGACTCATTCGCACTATGAAGAGTGATGAAGCAGACGCAATCAAGAAACAAAATGAAACGACCGTGTCTATTGCCATGGCTGAAGAAAAGAAGAAATCCCAAAAAATCAACTCCCTGGGAAAAGATGATCCCACTACAAGTGAAGCAACTCCGCCCGCCCCAAAACGAATTGGGCGTATCGTCATTCTTGCAATAATTATTGCGCTTATTTCTACCTATATTTTTATAGCACCAAAACTCAAAAATAATTCTCTCCCCGCTCTCTCTCTTCCTACGTTTGGTAAACCTTCAGAAACGACAACGGCCTCGAGTACTCCTCTTGTTCTGCCGATTGCACCATCAATTATCCCCGCACAGGGTGAAAAGCGTTTCGATATCAGTAAGGAATCTAGCGCAACCGTACTCTCGGCCATCATGAATGAGCGACAAAAAGAACTCTCGGTAACCTCAATAAAAAACTTTTATTTCACTGAGGATAGCGAGGCTGATTCTCTTGGAATATCCATAAACCGATTTCTCCGCTTTGTCGGAATTACCGCACCAGAAACTATTACTCGATCGCTCGAAAAACCTTTTATGGTTGGCCTCATTGGAGAACAAGGGGGGAGAGCGACGCCATTCATCATGATGAAGTTTTCAGATAATGAAGTTGCTCTCGCGGCCATGCTTGAATGGGAGTCCGCAATCCCACATATGTTTGATGTTATTTTTGGATCCACCGTTAATACCGGGCTTCTTGCTACCACAAAATTTTACGACGTGGTCATTAGCGGAAAAGATGCACGTTATTCCGAAGTGACACCCACCATAACAATAGCGTACGCGTTTGCAAATCCTACCACGCTTGTTATTGCCGAAAGTAAATCTGCGCTTGAAACACTCCTCCCTCTTGCAGTAAAAAAATAAACGCGATACACTATCTTTATATGACAAACATTTCTGAATTAAAAACAATGCTTCTTGAGGAAAAAAGTAGACTCGAAAAAGAACTCACGGGGGTAGGGCACAAAAGTCCTGACCTTGCAGGGGACTGGGATCCATCGGCTCCTGACCTCAACAACACAACCACCGACCCAAACGAAGTAGCTGATAGTATTGAAGCTTTTGAAGGAAGTGTGGCAATCGAGGTTGAGCTCGAGGCGCGTATGATGGAAATCGATGCAGCGCTCGTACGTATCGAGGCAGAGGTCTATGGTGTCTGCCGTATTTGCGGAGAAGTAATTGAGGACGCTCGCCTCCATGCAAACCCCGCAGCATCAACCTGTATTGCACATCGCGAGGAATAAAAGTCTTCGCTCATTGCTATGCAATTTTCAAAACTATTTTCAGCTCAAATAGTCGGTCTTATCGCTCATATTGTCGACGTTGAAGTGGATCTCTCAAAGGGGCTCCACGCTTTTTCTTTAGTGGGACTTCCCAGCACTTCCGTTGATGAATCCCGCGACCGTGTAAGTGCCGCAATAAAAAACTCTGGTTTTGTTTCCCCTAAACAAAAAAATCAAAAAATTGTAATATCCCTTGCCCCCGCGGAGCTTAAAAAAGAAGGATCCCATTATGACCTTGCTATCGCCGTTGCCTACCTCAAAGCCTCCGGGGAAGTGAGCTTCAACCCTGCACAAAAACTCTTCCTCGGAGAACTTTCTCTTGATGGAGTAATTCGCCCTATTCGCGGCGTGCTTCTACTTACACAGGCAGCACGCGAACAGGGGTTTACAGAAATCTTCGTACCCAAAGAAAATGAACAGGAAGCAGTGCTTGTTTCTGGGATTACGGTGTACGGAGTACATACCCTTGCGGACCTGATTAAACATTTTGACCCAAAAAATAATCAAAATATTATCGCGCATACGAGAGATCTCGCCGAACAAGGAATGGATCAGGTTGATGAAAACATGGTTGACCTCGCACATATAAAAGGTCAAGAATTTGCAAAACGTGCACTTGAAATATCAGCCGCAGGAAAACACAACCTCGCAATGTGGGGACCACCAGGAACGGGTAAGACAATGCTTGCACAAGCATTTTCGCATTTGCTCCCTGAGCTTTCTGAAAATGAGTCCCTTGAGGTTACCAGTATTCACTCTGTTGCAGGTCTTCTTTCGCGAGAGATTATCACCAAACCACCGCTCCGCGCACCACACCACACCGCGTCCTATCCTGCCGTGATTGGCGGTGGAGCGACCCCAAAGCCAGGCGAGATAACCCTCGCACATCGTGGAGTACTTTTCCTTGATGAATTCCCTGAGTTTGACCGACGCGTTATTGAGTCTCTCCGTGAGCCCCTCGAGGAAGGGCACGTGCGAATTGCACGAGCAAAAGGAAGCGATGTTTTTCCTGCGCGGTTTATTCTTCTTGCGGCGATGAACCCGTGCCCCTGCGGGAAATATGGAAGCGAAGAACAATGTGTGTGTATGCCGGGTACCCTCGCTTCATATCAACGAAAACTTTCTGGACCTATTGTTGACCGCATTGACCTCTGGGTTAAGGTTTCAAAAATGAATCATGATAAATTATCGGAAGTAAAAGCAGGGGAGAGTACTGCGAGTGTACGCACGCGCATCATTCTCGCGCGAGAACGACAGCAAATACGTTTCCAAAATCATCCTCGCGAGATTACTACCAATAACGAGATGCGCGCCAATGAAGTGGAGCAGTTCATTGTGCTGACTCCAAAACTTCGTTCGCTTTTTAATACCTCGGCAGAACGCTTAAAACTTTCCCCGCGCGCCTACCACAAAACCCTCAAGGTAGCTCGTACGATTGCTGACCTTGACCAATCAGACGATATCGCAGAAAAACATTTACTCGAAGCGCTCGCCTACCGACCAACAGAGTTGCGGTAAACAAAAAACCCAAAGCAAACACTTGGGGTTTTTTGTTGCTATTGACGATCCTACTCTTCAACTACTAAAAGGGGTTTCGTGCACCACGTACTTCAAAGTGTAAATGAGGGCCCGTAGAATGTCCGGTGCTACCAACTTCGCCGATTGGCTGTCGTTGTTCTACGTGTGCCCCCTCTGTTACATAGACCGCACTCAAGTGGCCATATAAGGTCTGCGTACCATTAGGATGCTGGATAACAATATAATTACCGTATCCACCAAACCAAGGGTCCGAAAGGGGGCGGAAATGACTTACGATTACAGTACCTTCTGCAGCCGCGTATACAGGGGTGCCAATAGGAGCACCGTAGTCAACTGCATTGTACCCATGAATCCCTTGTGTCTTGTGCCCCGCAGGAACAGGGTGGGTGTAGTATCCATCATAGGAAGGATACTTTGCGATAATACTTGCCCGAGAGTTTGTTGGTGCTTTCACTTTTGGAGCTTCAACGGAGACCTCTTTCCCATTTGGAATTAAGATTGTGTCGCCAATAAAAATATTCTTATCGGATTCAATATTGTTGAATTCAAAAATTTCTGTCGCATCAGCTTGGTATTTCCTTGCAATACCTTCAACCGTATCACCCCTTTTAACAACATACTGAATTCCATCAACAGGGAGAATGATGATACTTTGTCCTTCCTTAAGAGAAGCATCACGACTCAAATCATTTGCCCATAGAATAGTGTTCACACTCACCCCAAACATCTTTGCAAGCTGTGGTAAGGTGTCACCTTTATGTACGGTGTATATACTTATGTTTCCCTGATGCCCCTTTGACTCAATATCCGCAATCGTTCCGGATGGTCCGACTTCTGGAAGGAGAGCGCTGTCGTCAACTACCGTAATGTCACCACCGCCCTTTGCAGGGTTTGGATCAACGTTTACCGCCGCTTCCAAAAAGACGATAGTTTGGGAATTCTGAGGGAGAGCCTTTGTATTCCCGTTAAATATACGTCCGATCCTTGTATTTAAAAATGAAAAATCCCGAGCCTCAACAGAGGAGAGCGGAACAGTAAGACCAACCCCCATACACACAAAAAGAAACCCAATGCTTGCGAGCCTTGAAAAATAACGGTATTTCGCCCGAACTGCATCTACATGCTGTTGTGCGGGGTCCTGTGATTGGGTAGAAATAAGTCTAATTTTTAGAGGTCGATCAGTCAGGCGGGATTCCCTCCTTCGTAAGAAACAAAAGAGGGGAGGGTGGAAAAATATCGTCTATTCGGCAAGTTTGGGGCCAATCCCCATAACTACCTAAAGGGTAGCACAGAATGACCCAAATAGGGATGTTTCAGTAAAAAAACTGTGGATAACGTAAAAGAGTAAAAAGTTGACTTTATGACAGAAAGTTTGTATAATTTATATGTATAAAAAATAATTCTCTGAAAGAAAAGGTTGCATGAAACGCCAAGGACATGCGATAATAAATACTATCATTATGGAGTTCACAAAACAATCTCATCCTGACATAAAAGTTTGTAAGCCAGAAGAAAAACTGGGAACACTAGGTGAACAATTGAAGGCAAAAGGACAGGATATCCGCCTCATTAACAGCACAGTAGGAACTCCTGTAAAAAAGCAGGGGGGCAATAAAAAATCCGCGAATTTTCAAAAAAGAGCAGCTACTTATGGTGAAGTAGTAGCTCAAACTATTAAAAATATAGACGGCATACGGAAAGGAACGCCGGGGAACCCTACGGCAATTAACGAAGCAGTAAAGAGGGCACGGGAATCAGTATCACCCGCAAAACAAAACCTCGATGCAATAAAGAATAAGAAAGGGGAGCTTCTTCTTCTTCTTGCAGACTTGCGGGCCCAACAAAGGCAGGTTGAGCAAGGAGACTTTTCTGAGACAACCCGGGAACACATTAGGGGTTCCATTGTTGATGCTCAAAGAAAACTTGGTGAAATAAACAGTGCGATACCCAACACAGACCCTCTTGAAGACAACCGGCACATACAAAGAATTCTCGATGAATGGGAGAAAAAGAAGCAAGAAGAAACACTCTTAGAAGAACCAGAGAGAGTATCACCCGGAATTTTTGGACACACAAAAGAGAATGAAGAGATGCAAAAAGAAATGGACACACTCAACGAACAACCAAACAGCAAAGCACAAAATAATATGAACATAGAACAACCATTACCAGAGGAAAAAGATCACAAAGTAGAGGTGGGGCATCTTATTAGTGGTGAGGAATTAGGGGAAGCGATACAAGCACGTATACTAGAGCTTGAGGGAAAAGCTGACGAGGACTCGGTGAGAGAAAAGGAACGCCTAGAAAAGGAGCTGGCAGAATTACACAAGAATATAAGTGAGGGGGCGGAAAAAATAAAAGTGGAACAACCTAACCGAGTAGAAGAACGTGCACAAGAAGTTGTCGCACGCCAAGCAGAGCTTGAAGGAAAAGATGATACTGCGTCAAAAGAAGAGCGGGCAGAGCTTGAAAAGGAGTATGCTTCAATCCAAAAAAGACGGCAAGAAATAAAAAAGGTTAACCCACTTCAGTCTCCTTATGATATTGCCATGGAGCGCCTCAATAAAGAAAACGACGTACAAAGAAACAAAGATTGGAAACTTAAGGAAATAAATAACACTGAGGAGTTACCCAGAAAAGAAGGTGATGATGAACTCAAAGATATTCTTATTACTCAAGAAAATACAACTACTGTACTTGAGGAAAATATATCACTCAAAGAAGAAGCAGTGCTTGGACTTAGCGAACGTGCAGATAAGACCCGCGAACAAATGCGTGAGAGCCTTGCACAGATGGGAAAAAGGGTTGAGGTGCGCGCCGAAAAAGTTGGCGCGACAGAAACTATTTTTGCAATAGGGAGAGCTTATCAAAAATGGCCACTCAAGCACAAACTGCTTATTTCCGGAGTACTCTTTTTAACGGCTTCATCTTTAGCGGTCATAGGGGGGGCAGCGGGATCCGCAATCGCTACGGCTGCTTTTACAGGATCTGCAATACAAAGGATTTTGGGAGGATTCGCAATGGCAGCTACTGCTGAAGGACTCTTGACGGTAAGTGCCGAAAGAAACGGAAGGATACGGGAAGAAGGCGAGAGAAATCGCCACACCGCAGAAGCACTCATTCTTGGTGTTCTTGTCGGTGGGGGTGTAATGGGTCATGCACTACAAAATGTATTTCATGAATTTTTCCCTGTGCATGAGGTATCGATACCAAAAGGTCAGGCGGGGATATTATCAACAGGAGAGGCTTCCTCTCTTCAAACAGATTTGAATAAAGAAATTGCTCTCGGAAAAGAAAATCTTGATGTAATAAATCATTCTTATCTTACTGATGTCCGAGGAGGAGATTCTATGTGGAAAATTGCTGAACATCAATTACAACAAAACCTTCACGATTTTAACGAATTACCCGAAGGACAGCGCGTACACCTCATTGATGCTATCAAGGATAAGATTGCAGAAAATCCACAGCATTTTGGAATTACCAGTGGTAATGCAGATGTTCTCGCGGTAGGAGACCATCTTGATTTCAAAGATATTTTTTCGAACCAGCAATTCATGGGTGAAACGATTGATAAAGCGCACCACCTAACTCCTGGGGAAATAACGGGGATAGAGAATTACTCAGCACCCAAAAGTGCCCCCTTAGCAGAAGTGACACAACACAGCACAGTACCCAGTGTAGCTCACACAGAAACTGCAACACCAACTCATGAGGTTGTATCTGGGCCGAGTGATCATATAAAGGAAGTTGCTCAGCGTATCTCTTCAGGGGGAACAGAAAATGCCGAGGGACTCAGAATAGGAAGAGAGATGGGGGACGCAATACAAGAACAAAATCCTGCAAGAATTCTTGCACTAGAAAACCAGCTAGGGTTAACCCATCAAGAGTTTATACAAATGCTCAGCGAGACAAATAAACTTGGTGAAGTAAGTTTTGATAATGAATTTATCCACCAGGTTGATAAATTGGGTGGTACCGCAATAAATAGTGTGAACACTATTTCTGTACCATTTGAAAGAGTTGTTGTTCCAAACAGTCAAATCCTTGAACAAGCTAGCCAGCAGGTACATGGCCATATCAATAATCTCTTTGGAACAAACGGATTCTTTGGTTTTGGTGCCGTAGATGGTATGAGTACACCAAACTGGAAAGATGCGGCTCATGGTTTTGCAAACAAAACAGTGACGGAGATTGTACAAATGGAACCAGAGAAGATGCAGAAGGTCGCAGGAAGTATTGGGACAGAGAACAAAGATGCTGTTATCGCGATACGTAAATATATTGATGAAACTTTTATAAACTCAAGAGTTCAGCCTCTCGAAGGAGAGACTCTAGAAAATTACTTCAAGCGTGCGACGGCAATGGCAATTAATAGTAAGACAAAATAATTATGGACAACCAAGAAATTCGTGAACTTATTATCAAAGAAATTGGCATCGCGGGTCTTCCCGAGGATGCACAGAATGAAATCATCGGCAAGCTTGGTGAGATTATTTTGAAGTCGCTTACCGTGACCATTTTTGAAAAACTCCCCGAAGAGGCGCGCGCTGAGTTTGAAGAGGTGAGTGCTGAGGGTGACTATGAACTTGTGCAAAAGTTTTTAGCACAACATGTTCCCGATCTGCCGGCTCTTATGGCAGAAGAAGTAAAGAAAACACTTCAAGATTTTAAGGAACAAGAGTAAAAACAAGTGAAGGTTAAGAAAAAGACGGTTTACGCAGAGCGCAAACCGTCTTTTTCCTTGTTTCCATCATTGTGTGATACAGTAATGAAGCAATGGAACATCTCAAACATTTAAATGATATGCAGAGGGAAGCTGCACTTCACAAAGAAGGACCTCTTCTCATTATCGCAGGTGCAGGAACAGGAAAAACAAGCACTCTGACGCATCGTATCCTCAACCTCGTAAAAGAAGGCGTACCTCCCAATGAAATCCTCGCGATCACCTTTACGAACAAAGCTGCAAAAGAAATGCTTGAGCGTGTTGATGCACTCCTTGAAAAACATGGGTTCTCGGTGGGTATGCGCTACGGAGATGCGCGCCCCTTTATCGGCACGTTCCACTCACTTGGTGTATATATTTTACGCACACATGCACACGTATTTGGACTCACAAAACATTTTGCAATTCTTGATAAAAATTCGGCCAGCGCACTCATGAAAGAGGCCGTAAAAGAACAAGGTCTTGATTCAAAACAATTTTCTCCCGAGCGTATTGCGAGCGTTATTTCCCGTCAAAAAGGAAGCATGGTAACCCTTGAAGAGTACCGTCGTGACGTTGGTAACGCATATTTCCCCATGATTGTCTCTTCCGTATGGGAGCGCTATGAACGATTTCTTGCCCGAGAAAAAGCGCTTGATTTTGATGACCTCATTTTAAAAACAGTTATTCTCCTCCGCACCAACCCGGAAATACGTCGTGCCTACCAAGGGCGCTGGCACTACATACACATCGACGAGTATCAAGATACCAACGGAGTACAATACGAGCTTGCGCGCCTCCTTGCGGGGGAGAATATGAATATTTGTGCGGTTGGCGATGGCGACCAAAATATTTACAGCTGGCGTGGGGCAAATGTACAGAATATTTTAAATTTTGAAAAAGACTACGCCGGTGCGCGTACGATTCTCCTCGAGGAAAACTACCGCTCAACACAAACTATCCTTGCGGTAGCAAATGCGGTAATCAAAAAAAATACCGTTCGTAAAGAAAAAAACCTCTACACAAAAAATATTGAAGGAGATAAAATTTCTCTTATTGAAAACTACGACGAAGGTGGGGAAGCGCGCGCCATAGGGGAACGGATCAAAGGACTCATCGAAAGTGGTACCGACCCCGAAAGTATTGCAGTGCTCTATCGCGCAAACTTTCAGTCACGTGCCCTTGAAGAAGCATTCCTCCTTATGGAAGTTCCGTATCAGGTCTTAGGGGTACGCTTTTTTGAACGAAAAGAAGTCAAGGATATTTTGTCGTTTATTCGTGCCGCACTCAACCCTGAGAGTCTTTCTGATGTCAAACGCATCATCGACGCACCTCCCCGAGGTATTGGCAAGGCAACGCTCGCAAAAATGTTTGCAAAAGATGAGGTATCCCTGACTCCCGCGGCACAAAAGCGTGCGCAAGAATTCTGGGACCTTCTTGCAAAAATTCGTGAGTACGCACTCGTTGAAAAAACCTCAAAACTTATTAAGTTTGTTTCTGAGGCCACCGGAATTGAAAATTCACTCAAGACGGGGACAGATGAAGACAATGACCGCCTCGAGAATATCCATGAAATGGTAACCCTTGCGACAAAGTACGATATCCTTCCCCCTGAAGAAGCAGTTGAAAAACTCTTGGAAGACGCGACGCTCGCAAGTGACCAGGATTCCTTAATAAAAAATGAAAAAGCGGTAAAGATGATGACTGTCCACGCAGCAAAGGGACTTGAATTCCCTTATGTTTTTGTGACTGGGCTTGAACAAGACCTGTTTCCTCACCGACGTATGAGCGCAGGTGCTGTTTCAAAAGAAGACAGCGAGGAAGAGCGTCGACTCTTCTATGTGGCTATTACGCGCGCCAAGAAAAAACTATTTCTCTCTTATGCTTCAGTACGAACCATTTATGGACAGCGCCAAGTAAACGCGCCTTCGGAATTCCTTACCGATATCGACGACATATATCTGGAGCGCGAGAGCGGAAATACCAACGATGAGCCCGTACTCAGTATTTCGTGGTAGCGAGGAACAAAGTAGCATATACTAAAAGATATGGTGCATGCAAAAAAATCATTAGGGCAGAATTTTTTGAATTCAAAGAGTGTTGCGCGGGATATTGTGCGTGCAGGGGAGCTTTTGCCTACGGATACCGTTCTTGAAATAGGACCAGGGAAAGGATTCCTTACTAAAGAACTTCTTGCTTCAGGTGTTCACGTTATTGCCGTTGAAAAAGACGATCGTATGATTCCAATCCTTGCAGAAAAATTTGCTGAAGAAATCGCGAATAAGAGATTTATCCTTATCCATGGGGACATTTTAGAAAATCTAGAGAAAAATACTCTCGGACTTCCTCCTTCCTACAAGCTCGTAGCAAATATCCCGTACTATCTCACCGGTCAAATCATCCGGATGTTTCTGGAAGCAGGAGAAAAGCCTCAAAAAATGATCCTCATGGTACAAAAAGAGGTTGCAACACGTATTGTGGCACGCCCGTCGACACGTGTCGCCCGGGCAGGCGAAAGAAAAGAAAGCATTCTTTCTATTGCGGTAAAAGCATACGGCACCCCAAAACTTATTAAAAAAGTTCCTGCGCGCTATTTTACCCCGGCACCCAAAGTAGATTCTGCAATTCTTGCGATTGAAAATATCTCAAATACAAATTTTCCAAATCCTGCAACAGAAAAACATTTTTTTGAAATACTCCACACAGGATTCGCTCACAAACGTAAAATGCTGACGGGAAATTTAAAAGAAATTTTTGAAAGCAAAACAATACAAATATTAAAAGAAGTAGGAATTCTCGAAAACGCCCGCGCAGAAAATGTATCGCTCGAGCAATGGATTGCTCTTACATTGAAGTCCCTGCATCTGAGATAGTCCCGATGGGTGGGGGAGTAGTCATGTCCGGCAGGCAACAAGGAGACGTCCCGCAGATATACCATGAAGTACAGACACCTCCTGGAGTGTACGAACCGAGTACCCAAGGGCCTGGGCGGAAGATTTGATAAAAAGCCTTAATAGAAGATGCTCCAGGTTCATAGGTAAAGACCCCTGGTCCTGGGGGCCCAACCAAAATTGCAAGATTCAAACTACAGGTGCAGTAGGTCACCTTCTGAATTTTTCCCCCAAAGGGCATGATTGCATTGGTTGATTTAATTTTTAACCCAAAAGAGGTGATGATGAACAAGAGAACAAAAAGGGAACTCGTGATAATAGCATGCTTTTTTATAAAATTGAGAAACTTCATATACTTTATTGTTTCACATTAATGACTCCTGTGCAATACCTTAGAGCCCTAGATCAAAACTTTTTCCATTACTTACCCCGTTCTCATTGACCACATACACCCAAATAGGGAAGGATGCTTTTTTAGAAGAGTCAGGCACCGTACTCGTTGCTGTCATAGATTCAGGGACAACGAAAGATAGAGCTGTTCCATTTACTGATGGCATATTTTCAACAATAGCTACTCCCGTACGAATCATATTTCCCGTGGTAGTAAACCCTGAACCGGTAACACTCATGAGCGCTCCCCGTACCGTCTGAGAAGGACTTATGCTCTCAATCTTTGGCTCAGGTGTCACACCGTCCGTAACGACAAAAAAGGAATCTTTGTTACTCTCCCCGCGCGAATTTTTAACATACAAAGGATAGTTTCCTTTTGGTATTGAGGGGATGTTGAAGGCAAGAGACTGTCCATTCCATGAGGAGGCTTTTTCGACCGCGTAGTGTTCGCCAAAATAGATGGTGTTGTCTTTAGCGGTGAATCCTGCGCCAGAAATTGTTACCATTGTCCCCACGATACCTGAATACTGAGAAGGGAACATTACAATAACTTCACCTTGCGTATCTATTGACGACACTGTACTCGAAGTGGTAATGGTAGGGGAAGAAACTTTATCACGAAGTGCCACTACTTGTGCGCGTGTCTTTGCCCCGAAAAAACCATTCCCCGAAACAAGTCCGACAGGAGTTAAAACTTCCGCACGATATTTGTCTTGGAATTTAATGATGGCGCGTTTTGTAGCGGGACCAAAATAATCAGTTTCGTTCCCCCGAGAACCTGCTCCCGTTTCTGATACTCGCGTATCAGTATCAGTATTTAAAAATTGCTGCAAGGCAAGAACATCACCTCCGCGCATTCCAAGTGATAAATTTCGAGGGAAACTTTCGGATGATGCAATAAGAGAAATCGGCACTACCATTAAAACAGTCCAAAAAAATATTTTTGATTTCATGAGAAAAGTATAGCATGCTTTAGGTCCTCCGTGCGAAAATTTTTATGCTAAAAATTTTCGCACGGAGGACCTCTTTTTACGGTAAGTCAACCTTTCCGTCACTATTAAAATCAAGGAGGCGGGCGCTGGTGTTAAACTCAGTGAGGTCAGTTGCGTTCACGATATTGTCACCATTTATATCTGCAAAACCACACTTTTCAAAAGCCGTATGCCCCATACAATAGTTAATAATTTGTTTGTCGCTATATCCCGTGGGGTCAAACATCATAGATTCAAGCCATTCAAGCTTCCATCCGAGGGGAATGAAGCCCGAATTCCCAAGAATATCCCTTTGCATAAAGGTCACAAATCCAAAATCACGGTCATCTACTACACTATCATTATTGAAGTCTGCTTGTACACACACACCCGAAAGAGAAGTCCCTCTACAGCCATTAAAAACGGCAATGTCTGCACCACCAAGGCTAAAGTCTGCCGTCCCATCATTATTTAAATCATACTGCGCGATTGTGGCATAGGCTATTTTACCAAGGGTACTTTCGAGATAGGGATTATATGAAGCACAATACTTACCATAACAAACTGATCGAGGGTTGCTTAAAAATGTTTCTACAAAAAGGGTGGTGAGATTTACCCCGCTTCCCGAAATGGCGCCCTGTATCCATATTTTAAAATTACTATACTGACCATCGCTCCCTCCTGCTCCCGGGGAAGTACCATTCGCCATATAAACAAATCCAAAAGGGAGGGAGAGGAGTCCATTATCCGCAGCACAACTTCCGCCAACGGTCACGAACTTCAACCACGTAGATCCGTTACAGAGAACAGTGGGGGCCAAGGTTGTGCCAAGAACTCCTAACCCAACAGTTGACCCCTGACAAACGGTGGTTAGTCTCTTGCCCACCATCTTTTTCTGAGGAAGCATGTTTTGAATATTTGCGGTCGTCGTCTTCTTGAAAAAACAAGATTTTGCAGAAAAGGGAACAGCGTCGGCAATCTCTATTGTTTTGTTTTGGTTTACATCAAGAGTATTCCCTTTCGTCATAAAAATAGTGAGGTCGGCAACGTCTGTTTTTCCATCACCATTCAAATCTGTTTTTGGACATAAGTCATACGTAGTGTTCCCTACACAATGTGAAATAATAGAATAATCATTTGTCCGATCAATGCGCGCATTGATCGCGGCTTGTGCTTGTACCTGAGGCTGAGCTACCATTTCTGTATTCGTAGTAAGACCGGAAACATTCCTAGGTGCAACGGTGTTTGTACCCACCCCCGCGCTTGTACCCCCTGCACCCCCAGAAGAAGTGAGCGAGTTAATCACGGGATTTTGTGTTCTTGCAGTAGAAGGCAAAACCGCGGTGTTTGAATTTTTATAGAGAGAAGAAAGAATGTTTCCATTCCCCGCAGATGAAGTTGCTCCACCAGGAACAACATTGTTTGTTCCTGCCACGCTACCGGAGGTCGTAGGGCCAACCACCCCCACCGGCGGTAACATAAAGTTAAACTGCACCAACTGAGGATTGATAGAGTTGAGAATAAGGTATGAAGTAAGAATGAGTGCAAGTCCCGTAAGAGCATTCTGAATGCGTTCCTTTGCACCATTCTTAGCATCAGGAGAAACTCCTGATGCTACATACTGTGTACCTCCTACAATAGCCATAAGGATAGAGAGTGCCCCCCCGAGTGCAATAATGAGCTTGAGCATACCGGAGAGGTATCCATCGATCGTGTAGG
>MNVN01000015.1 GCA_001871765.1 Candidatus Nomurabacteria bacterium CG1_02_43_90 | reverse complement strand
GAGTTTATACGATATAAGCGAAACTCTTGGCGGTAATGATGTAAATGAAATTGCGGTAAAAAATGCAATTTACCAGTTCAACAAAAAAGTTAAACTTACTATTCCGCAAGTTGAAAATCTATTTGAACTAACCAAACATTCTGCTCGGTTGGACCCTAAATATATCAGTGTAAGTTAAGCAAACTTAAGTGAACGATATTATATTCTAAAAACACAATCGTAAGATTGTGTTTTTATGCAGGGTACTACTAAACCACAAGAGCCGAAAGTTGGCTTCAACATAAACGATTTATCGCTTGAAGACAAGAACAAATTGGTCGGTGCTTTTGCGTGGCTTATCAAAGAAGATAAGAAACAAAATCCTGCTCTTTATCAGATTAAGAAAGAAAAAAATGATTGATACTGTGTGCCTATTGATACCGAAAGACAAGCTCACAGTCCTAGATTTATCATCTTACGGTGTGCCCACTTGGAACTTGCATTCCAAGACAGACCAGTATGACAAGTTTGTAAAAAATCCCTCAAAGAGAGATTTGGATAGTGGTCTGTATTTTCCTCGTCTGACAGGTTATAGGCGTAAAAACTATGGTCAGGATGCCAATGTTCGCATTGAGTTTTCCGTACCTAAATTGCTTTACCTCAACAACCTAGATGAACTTGAAGATAAAGATTTCTCTCAGGTCATTGAAATGCTTCAAGACCGATTAAAAACAATGGGAATAGTTGCAAAAAAATCAATCCTTGAAAAGGCATCAGTAAGCTCTGTTCACTTCTCAAAAAACATTCAGGTAGAAGACGGATATACGGTTACTCATCTGATTTCTGAGATGAACAAAGTGAACCTACGAAAGAGTTTTGATTTCGCAAAAACACGCTTTATGAATGACGGTCAGAGTTTATATGCTCATACCACAGCTCATCAGCTAGTTATTTACGACAAAATTGCTGACTTGGGTAAGGACAAAAAGCGAGCAATAGACAAAGACCAAAATCCTTATCAGAGAAGCTTGTTTGCAGAGTTGAATAAAGACCCAGAACTTAATGAGGTTATACGGTTTGAGATACGACTGAACCACAAGCAGAAAATGAACAAGGTAATTGAAGAATTGGGATATGCGAAAAACCCAACTTTCAAAGAAGTGTTCAGCACTGAGCTAAGTAAGAAAGTTGTTAATAGCTATTGGCAGAAGCTTATCAAGGAGCGAAATCTTGGACTGTTTTCAATCGCTATAAGCGTAAAAGACATACTCCGAATATTGTTTATGGCTGATAAAAAGCTTAAGCCAAAACAAGCAATTTATCTTCTTGGTTTGTTCCAACTCGCAAGAGATGAAAACGGAATGCGACAACTCAGAACAATTATCTCAAAGCGTTCCCACGATAGAACTTGGTATCGCATAGCAAAGGATATGCAACAAGCAAGTGAGCTGATTACCAAGAACAAGCTTAGGGATTGGGTTACTCAATTAGACAAAAAATTAGCAGATTACAAACCTTATAAAACTAAAAAATATGAAAAAGAAACTCATTGATATATCCGAGATAAAGCCAAGCGGAATTAGATACGAAGTTCTGCCAGAGGGCTTTATTGACCGAGTGATTAAGTTCAAAGTGATACTCAGGGAAGTTGAAACTAGCTCCATTGAAGAAACAATTAGTAATTTTCAAAGGGATTTGAACCCTGAGAGGGAGCTTGCTATTTGGGAAAGTATTGCTTGTTGCTACAAATTGAGCTGTGAAAACAATCCCAGGTGGACACTACCCGAAAAGAAACGAGCTTTTGCCGAACTACTATCTGGAACGATGTGCTAGCAGTTTGCTATGTAAAGTGGAGTAAAGTATAATTATAAGGTAAAAAACTATGACTATGACTAAAGAAAAAGAGTTTTACAGAGCCGAAGAATTAGCAGGGGCGTTGCAGGTAAATATAATGACAATTTACCGTTATATAAATGCTAAGAAAATTAAAGCATACAAAATCGGGCGTGAGTATCGGATTGATAAGGATGAGTTTCAAGCTTTTCTCAAAAAAGTGAGTACGAAATAAATATATGAAAAAAGAGAAAACAAAAATTACAGTTGCAGACAGACGGAAATATTTAATTAAAGATGCTATTTCTGCTCGTGAAATCGCCTTAAGTTTAATGAAAGAATATGAACTAGATAAGGCAATTACTTTCGGGCTACCCGAGGTAGATGACAGAAGTCATATATGGAGAATAGCTCTAATAAATAAATCTGATAAATCCAGAATTGGAGAAATTGTTATAGATGCCAAGACATCGTTAGTTGATGAAAAAAGAAGTACAAAAAAAGAATTTCTTGAACAGAGATTACTTAAAAGAGATACTTCTGAGCAAAAAATAAAGACTAAAAGAGATACTTACATTCAATCTCAAATGCGTAACACAATAGCACAAGGAGATAGTGAAAAATTACTCTCTGAATTATCCAAAAACTCTGTAGAGTTAATATTTACCTCTCCGCCATACTATAACGCAAGGCCTGAGTATTCAGAATATGTGGACTATGAAGATTATCTTAATAAAATGAGAAAAATTATCCGTGCTTGTGAAAGAGTATTGGTAGAAGGAAGATTTTTCGTACTTAATATATCACCTATTTTGATAAGACGAGAAAATAGAAGTAAAGCATCCAAGAGACTGGCTGTCCCTTTTGATTTTCATCGTCTATTTATTGAGGAAGGATTTGAGTTTGTTGATGATATTATATGGCAGAAACCTGAAGGGGCTGGTTGGGCAACAGGCAGAGGAAGAAGGTTCTCGGCAGATAGAAACCCTCTTCAGTATAAGCCAGTACCAGTTACTGAATATGTATTAGTCTATAGAAAAAAAAGTGATAAGTTGATTGATTGGTTTATTAGAAACCATCCCTCACAAAAACTAGTAAGGGAGTCAAAAATTCCTGATGGGTACGATGTAACAAATATTTGGAAGATATCACCTAGTCATTCTAAGGACCACCCAGCAATTTTTCCATTAAAATTAGCTGAGAAGGTTATAAATTACTATTCGTTCAAAGGTGATGTTGTAATGGACCCTTTCGCAGGACTTGGAACAGTTGGAGAGGCATCTATCAATACAGGTAGACGCTTTGTCTTATTGGATAATGATAAGGGCTATGTGAATATTATTAGACAAAGAATGGAAAAGTTATTAGCAAATGAAGCAGAAAATATAGTTTGCATTAACTGTCCACCAATTAAATCAGTTAATAAAAAACTTTTATGAAAATAGTAAGTAATTATCCTAAAAAAGAAAAAGAACTTCTCGTAAGTAAAGGACCAGAAGTAATAAAAAAAATTGGTAACGAAGCCGTAAGAGAAGCTGTGTTTTCTGTTTTGAGCGGTGAAAATGTTAGAAATTCTACTGAGTTTATTACACGAAGAAGATTAGCAATATCTAACGGTGCATTACTTGCTATGTTTCTTAGAGGTTGTAACCAAGATAAGGATTTCTTGCAAAACCTTTCTGAAAAAGCAGTTGAAGAACTTAAGGTTACTAAAAAGAAGGACGAGAAATGGATACTTGAATGGTTGCTGGGTCTAACAGATAAGGCCGTTCAAAATATACTACGAGACAACCCTGATGAGCTTGATAATTACAGGAAAAAACTTGATGAGACACTAATAGATGCTGTTACTGATTTTGAAAAGAATTGTGGAGCACTAGAGGGAAACTTTAAGTTTGAAGGTAAAGATACGCAAGTTAGCTGGACATTAATTATGAAAGTTTTTTTGGCTATTGGTGCACAAACGCTAACTATTAGAGGTTCAGAAAAATCAACTTATGGGAAAATGTTTGAAAGATTAGTGCTCGGTTCGCTATTAGAAATTCTTGGTTTTACACTTATTGACCATAATAACCCACCTGACAAGCTGGAAAAAGTTTTCTGGCTTAGTTCAACTGAAAAAAGAGAGAGTGACGCTACAATAATCATAAAACCAGGACAAGGGATTAGGTTTGATATTGGTTTTATTGGTAGAGGCAATCCAGAAATATCATTAGATAAAGTTACAAGATTTGAACGAGAAATGACTTTTGGAAGACAGACACATTATATGGGTACCTATATTGTTGTAGATAGAATAGGAGAAAAAAGTTCTATTGAAGAATTAGCTAAAGCAGTTGGAGGGTCAATTATTCAAATGAGTTTAGCTTACTGGCCAAGAACTATTGCTGAATTATTAAAAAAGGATGTTGGCTATGAACATCCAATTCTTAAAATGAAAGATGCGGAAATGGCACAATTTCTTAGAAAGGCACTTGATAAAGTAGATGTTGTTAAGTATGTAACCGACGAAGAATAATTTTATGAAAGCAATAAATGTCTCAAGAGTATCAACTGAAGAACAAAAAGAAGCTGGTAACTCTTTACCTGCTCAAATTGAGCGTATTAGAAGTTACTGCAACAAGAAATCTTTTGATGTCGTAAAGTCGTATAGCTTTGACGAGAGTGCTTACAAAGAAAAACGAGACGAGTTTGATAAGTTACTTGAGTTTGTTGAGAACATAATTAAGAAAGAAAAAATTGCTGTCTGCTTTGATAAAGTAGACCGTCTTTCAAGAAGTGTATTTGATAAACGAGTTGCACGACTATATGAACTTGCTGTAGCTGACAAAATTGAGCTTCATTTTGTGTCAGAGGGTCAGGTAATAAACAGCCAGATGTCAGCCGTAGAAAAGTTCCAGTTTGGTATGAGCTTGGGTCTAGCTAAATACTATTCTGATGCGATTGGCGACAATGTAAAAAGAGCATTTGAGCAGAAGCGAAGAAATGGCGAATGGACAGGAGCTGTTCGGTTAGGTTATTTGAATGTTGCTTTGGATGTAGAAAAGAGACTGCGTAAGGATATAATCATTGACCCCGAACGAGGTCATCTTGTTGCAAAGATGTTTGAGCTTTATGCAACTGGAAATCACTCTCTTGAAACCATACGAATAGAAATGACAAAACTTGGACTTCGTAGTCTCAAGGGTTTTAAGCTATCCAAAAGCTGTGTAGAAAATATGTTAAAGGATAGTTTTTATTGTGGTATTGCTATATCAAAAAAGTACGGTGCTTATGCTCACAAATATCCAAGACTTATTTCAAGAGAACTCTTTGATAAGTGCCAAGAAGTACGCTCAAAACGCACTAAAATGCCCTCTAAGGCACATTCTAAGGACTTTATATTCAAAGGGCTTTTGAAGTGCCATAACTGCGGTTGTGCCATCTCATTTGAGCATAAAATTAAGCCAAGCGGTAAGGAATATGTAATCGGTTCTTGCACTAATTCCAAGAAGATATGTGAAAGGGTCTATGTGAACGAACTAGAGCTTCTGAAGCCCATTTATGAGGTCTTGGAGCGATTTGAAAGCATCACTGAGGAAACACAGAATGGTCTTGTTGATGAGCTACGAAAGAACACTGAAGCCGAAGTTGTATTCCATAAGGCACAGATGAACCGAATAAGGACTGATTATGAAAATTACAAATCAAAAGATAATCGTCTTCTTGAAGCTTACCTAGACCAGAGTATTACTAAGGACATCTATGACAAAAAGCATCAAGAGTATCAGGACAAGATGCAAGAGCTAGAAATTGAACTTTCTGAACATAGAAAAGCGGACTATGATTACCAAACAACCGTTGCTACGGTCATTTCAGTGGCACGCAGGGCAAAGACCATTTTTGAAAACAGTTCTGAACCTGCTGAGAAAAGAGCATTTTTGAATTACATACTTCAGAACCCGACTGTAAACGGAAAAGAGCTATATTTTGCAATAGCTTCTCCGTTTAATTTAGTACTAGAACTAGCTGATAGTCCTAACTGGCTCCGCGGGTAGGGATCGAACCTACGACCAAGCGATTAACAGTCGCTTGCTCTACCACTGAGCTACCGCGGAATTACAAAAAGTATAATAACAAAACCGTGAGGATTTGTAAAATTTTTGTAGAGAAGACCTTTTCTGGTATGATGGTTGAATTATTATGTAAGAAAATTGTGAAAAAGAATTTTATATGAAGAAGACAAAAATTGTAGCAACCATTGGGCCAGCATCAGAGAGCGAAGCAATGCTCACGAGTTTAATAAAAGCAGGAATGAATATGTGTCGTTTGAACTTTTCACACGGTACACATGAGGGCGCATTGGCGCAGGTGAAAAATATTCGTGCGGTTGCCGAGCGCCTTGGCACTCCTACGGCAATCTTGCAAGATTTGTCTGGGCCAAAGATTCGTATTGGAGATTTTTACCAAGAACGTGTCATGCTCAAAAAAGGTGGTCTCTTTACACTCACCACAAAAGCATGTGTTGGTGATGAAACGAAAGCTTTCGTGAACTATGCAGCGCTCCCCAAGGAAATCAAAAAAGGAGAATTTGTCCTTTTGGATGATGGGAAGAAGCGTCTTCAGGTTATTTCTATTGAGGGAACAGAAATTAAATGTCGCATTATTGTGGGAGGAGAGACTAAAGGTCGTCGCGGAGTGAACCTTCCCGGTGTGTCTTTGAAAATTAGCTGTCTTACCCCTAAGGACAAGAAAGATGTTATCTTTGGTATCGAAAATAAGGTTGACTATGTCGCACTTTCGTTTGTGCGTCGTCCTTCAGATATTCGTGAGCTTCGCGCTGTCCTCACCAAAGCAAAATCAAACGCAAAGATTATTGCAAAGATTGAAACAGAAGAAGCAATTCAGAACTTCGATGCAATCCTCGCCGAGACGGATGGTATCATGATCGCCCGTGGAGACCTTGCCGTGGAGGTTCTTGCTCAAGAAGTGCCGATTCTCCAAAAGATGATTATTCGAAAATGTAATGTTGCAGGAAAGCCAGTTATTGTTGCAACGCAAATGATGGAATCAATGATCAAGAGCCCGGTACCAACTCGTGCAGAGGTGTCGGATGTTGCAAACTCTATCCTTGACGGTGCAGATGCCGTCATGCTTTCTGAGGAAAGCGCACTTGGTGAGTACCCTGTTGAAACGGTAACCATGATGAGTAATATTGCAGAAATTGCAGAAAAAAATTACCCTCACCATGAAGCACTTTATGGCGATGTTCTTACTTCAGAAAGTCATACGAGCGCGCATTCTCGCGAGGTTGTTGATGCCGTTACGTTTTCTGTCGTGAGTACGGCTTCAACGGTGGGAGCTAAGGTGATTATTGCACTTTCAGAATCGGGACTTACGGCGCGTATGATCTCACGCTATCGCCCTGAACAACCAGTGATCGCGATGAGTCCTAATGGTTACATCATTCGCCAACTCGGACTTATCTTTGGTTGCTTCCCTGTGCGTATTGAAAAGTTCACGACCATCGATGAGGTTATGAAAAATGTACGTGAGTATGTTTTGAAGAATAAAATTGCAAAAAAGGGAGACAAGGTAGTGGTGGGTGCAGGTATTCCTTTCGGTCATGTCGGCGGAACAAATATGGTTTTAGTAGAGATTATCTAGGAACGTAGAAATATTAGAGAAAAAAGAGAAGGGGGTGGTTGCCGTAGGCAACCACCCCCTTCTCTGGCTATTCAGACAAAAAACGAATAGTATGAATAGTATGTATATTCGTGTTCGTGTTGCTGCTGAGGTTAAAAAAGAATCATTCGTACAAAGTGCGGAGGATACTTTCTTAGTATCGGTCAAAGAACCAGCAGAACAGAACCGTGCGAACACACGCGTTCTTGAGCTCGTAGCTCTTCATTTTGGAATAAATCCTAAACAAATAAGGATTATTTCTGGCCACCATTCTCCCAGTAAAATCCTTACTATTCCTGACGTGTCGGCATAACCCTCGTTTTTATTCTATTTGCTTGGCATAACAATCCACCAAGTGGTATACTAGAAGTATGAAAATCAATATAAAAACAACAAATATGGAGGGGACTGCTGCTCTTTCGAGTTATGTTGAAGAGAAGCTTCAGAGTGTTGAAAAGTTTACCTTACCGCATGAAAGTGAGGACGTGGTAGCAGAGGTAGAAATTGGAAAAATAAATAACCATCATCAGTCAGGTGACGTGTTTCGTGCTGAAGTAAATTTGCGTGTACGCGGGAAAAGTTTTCGCGCAACCTCAGAGAAGAGTGATCTTTATGCGGCAATCGATGATATGCGCAATGAACTGGTGCGTGAAATAACTTCACATAAGGATAAAGCGCGAACCATCGTACGTCGCGGAGGAGGAATTCTTAAAAAGATGCTTCGTTTTGGAAGTAAATAGAAACAAATATGAGTACACAGAATATTATTTTAACAACTATTGCTGCCATCTTTGTGATAGGCATTGTGTGGATTGGAGCAATAAGTAAAGCTCCACAAACTCTGCCCACAAATGATGCAGAAAAAATCATTTCAGAAACAAATAATCAAGTGCCTTTGGAAACTAATGCAACAAAATCTATGACCACTGTAATAATGACAACAAATAAGGGAGCAATCACCCTTGAACTTTTTGGAGACAAGACACCAAAGACCGTAGAGAATTTCGTGAAGCTCGCAAGCGAAGGGTTTTACAATGGCACCCGCTTCCATCGCGTAATCAAAGGATTTATGATTCAGGGAGGCGATCCCCTTTCAAAAGATACTGCAAAACAAAGTATGTGGGGAACAGGCGGTCCTGGATACAGCTTTGCGGACGAGCTCGGAGGCACTAATAGTGCCAACAGTAATGTGATTGGTACGATTGCAATGGCAAACTCTGGACCTAATACAAATGGCAGTCAGTTTTTTATTAATACCGCAAATAACAACTTCCTCGATACCAAGCATGTAGTGTTTGGTCGCGTTACTGTGGGGATGGATGTGGTGACTGTAATAGAGAGCACAAAGACGGCGCAGAACGACCGCCCCGTAGAGGACATGATTATTGAGAAAATAGAGGTAAAGTAATCAATCATAAAATACCGTAATGAAAAACAAGCCTTATTCTAAGGCTTGTTTTTCATTACCTTGACAAGAGTAGTTATTTTGTGATAAGTCTAGTTAGGAGTTTTGTTTTTAAATTTGAAATATTGGGGGGTATGTATGGAAGATGTGCAATTATCGATGTTGAAAAAATGGGACCGTACATTGGTTAATGCATGGGCGCGAAATCCTAGTGTGTACTCAGTTGGGATGAACTTTTTGGAGGAGTCGGGAGTATCTTTTTTTTCTAAACAAGACAAGCATTCCACAGCAGTACTTGTGGAAAAGTTTGCTGAGCTTGGGATTTTTGCTCGGTCACCAAAGACACACCACCAATTTTCTATGAATGTGAAGGACTTCTTCAAGATTTTTTTCCAAGATGCTCACACTTTGCTTTTGCAAAATAAAAAAGAAGAAGCGCGTGAAGCACTTGATTGGTGCAAGGTACGGGAGGCTCAACTGGTGTTAAACAAGGAGAACGAGTTTGTTTCGCTCCCTCGCACAAGTCCTCCCCAGCAAATTCCTGCTGAGTAGGTACGCCACCCGACAGAAATGTCGGGTGGTTTTCATTTGCCCCTAGTTTACTAAATAGCGAAAGTGAGTATACTCTGAAAGAGGTAAGGAAAGGAGTATTATCATGAACAAAACAGTATTAGCAACGGTAGTTTTTTTGCAAGATAAGAAAGGGCGATTTTGTCTTGCGCCCAAGAAACAGAACGTTCACAAAGAAGGCGCTGAACTTAAGGACACAAAAAAATGGAATGGATATGGCGGGAAGCAAAATCAAGGAGAAACAATTCTTGAGACCGCTATCCGTGAACTTAAAGATGAGTCGGGTGTTGTCGGTAAACAAGAAGACCTTGACCTTGTGGCTCGGATAAGTTTTTTTGGCCAGGAAACGAAGGTCGTGAACCCGATATGATTGTTTATTTCTTCATGCTTGCTACTTTTGACGGTGTACCAAAAGAGGGAAGTGAGATGGGGAAGCCGGTATTCTTTTCTCCTACCGAAATTCCGTATGACGAAATGATGCCCGCAGACAGACTTTTTCTCCCAAAAATTTTTGGAGGAGAAAAACTTACCTGGCGTGTCTATTTTAGTAGAAAAACTACTGATGGCAGTATTTGTTTTGAGGATGAAAAAATCGAACCGACGCTTTAGTTTTTTCTAAAACTTAATGACTAACGTCAAACTTTAAGAGAGGTTTCATTGTGAATCATCGTAAGGAGGGTATTACTAGAGAACGCATGGAGGAGATAGCGCTCCATCTTCTGGATAAGAGAATGAGAGAAATAAAAGAAAGAGTATTTCCTTTGAGCTTTGAGGATATACAAAGGGACATAGAAGATATTGCAAAAGAGCTGGACATACCTTATTCAGAAGCGAATGAGTTCGTGAGCACAGCCTTGTTTAGAGAGTTCATTGATCTTTTTGATAAGCTTGATCGTGATAAGAAAAAGTAAAGAATAAGATTTTTAGTAAAACTAAACGGCGTGATACTCTCACGCCGTTTTTTCTATTCACTCTTGATTATTCGCTATTTCTCTGCCCCCTCAAAAAGTCCTTGTACGCCATTTCTTTTTTTCCTTCGGGGATTACGCGATCGAGAACGAGTTTTTGAATACCCACTAAATCTTTTTCGAGATGTGCTTCGGTGACAATGATTCGTATCTCCGAATCAACAGATTCGCGTCCTGGACGTAGACTTCGTTTTTGTAGCGTAATAAAAAATGCGCGGGGCCACACGTCGAATGCGCGGATTTTGCGGTACATACGCACAGGGTCATCATCGAGGTATATTTGCCCGCTCCCCTTGGTCATTTTTTTTGTATATGTTGCTTGGTCGTGACACTGCTCTTTTGGTGTAATGGACCCTGAAACCCAAAAGGGGATTGTTTGTGCAAGGAGCTTACCCCCAAGGACTCCGAGCGTTTCTTCTAGCTTGCTTGCTTTCGGTGGCCAATGAGGTATTGAAATTTTTTCTTGCACTACAATAGGGCCATGGTCCACTTCTTCGTCAATCTGTATGATGGTAACTCCTGTTTCATGCGTAGTGCCCGGCTCAACGTCAGCAAGAATACCGCTTTGGATAGGGGATGCTCCGCGGAGCTGTGGGAGGAGTGAGGGGTGTACATTGAGCGTGCCCTGTTTTGGTAAATCGAGAATGGTGCGTGGAACTATTTTCCCGTAGGAGGTGATAATGAAAAGATCCCAATCCGCCCCGAGTGTCTTTACAAATTCTTCTGATTTAAGTTCTATTGGTTCAAGGGTAGGAATATGGTGTGCGTCCGCCCATACTTTTACCTCGCTGGAGGTTAAGACGAGCTTGCGCCCTTTTGGTTTTGCAGGAGCAGTAATGATAAGGGTTGGCAAAATTCCCGCATGCGCCATTTCCTCAAGTACAATAACTGAAATACGCGACGTTCCCCAAAAAGCAATGCGAATATTATTGGTTTCCTTGTTCATATTCTTGTCGTTGCCGATCTTGTTCTTCTTTGGTGATGACTTCTACGTTGCGGGCTTTGTCGATAAAGAGAGTGCCGTCCAGGTGGTCAGTTTCATGTTGGAAAATTTGTGCAATAAGACCACTGCCTCCTCGCGTGAATGCCTTGCCGTGTTCGTTATACGCGCGAATAGTTGCTTTGTCGGCACGTGCTACTTCTCCGTAGAGCCAACGAACAGAGAGACATCCCTCAGGGGTCCATATTTTTTTGCGCGAGAGCTTGGTGATAACGGGATTGATGAATATCATGTTTGAGTATTTGGATTTAGTATGCGGTTCTTTTTCTTTAGGAAGTTCTTCCCCGTCCTCTTCTTGGCCGTTGTGCTCCTCATCAATCTCAAATGCACGATGTGACACGAGAAAAATACGGAGTGGTACACCGATTTGTGGCGCTGCAATAGCGACACCGTCTTCTTCCTTTTCCATGGCGACCGCCATATCATTGAGAATTTTTTTGAGTCCGGGGGAATCAAAGTCTTTTGGATTTACCGGTTCTGCCTTACCACGCAACACTGGCGCATCCTTTTGAACAATCGTTACCATAATTTTTTTAGTATAGCGTACTCGGCTGTTTTTTTAAAGGAGTTGATGATTGTGTTGAAACTAGCACAATCTCACAGTAAATGGTCAGGATTCACTTCAGTGGTGAACTGTGCAGGGAGGGCCCGGAGTTTTGCGAGAAGGGTCGCATCGACCCACATTCCTTCAGCGAGTTTTAAAATCAAATGCATGCGAAAAAGTTTTTTTGAATTGTTGCCACTGCGCAATGGTTCACATCCAATCGTACCTGTTACGATAGGTGCATACGGAGCGAGGAATGTTTTCAGGTGTTCCATTTCTGAAGCGATTCCTTCCTGTGGTGCACGAAGAGTGATTTTTATAATCGTGCCGTAGGGTGGGTAAAAGAATGCTTTTCTGAGTGCAAGCTCATTTTCGGTAAAAGCGGTAAGGTCACCCCGAAGTGCTTGTTCAAAAAGGCTAGTGTCGTCAGCGCGCGTTTGTACAAGGAGAGAACTTTTTGTTTTTTCACGGAGGGCAAGGATGAGTGCAAAGATACGTTCTGACATACGAATATCGGGAATAGCAAAAAGGGAATCAAGAGAGACAACCACGGTGTTCTCGACTTCATCAAGGAGCGGTATCGCCATGGGTGTTGCAATGAGGATACCTCGTGGTGATTTTTCAAATTCTGCGATTATTTTTTTTGCCTGGGTTCGTGTTTTTGCACGGTCACCGTCGAGTACAAAACAGGGGAGGCGGGGAAAGAGTGTGGCAACCTCGGCCTCGATACGGTCAATACCAATACCTACTCCTTGGAGTTTCCATCCGCCACATTGAGGACAGGTTTCGTGTACGTTGTCTTCGGGGGTACGCATCAATCCACACGCATGACAGATGAAAATTTGGGATTCTTTTTTATCGAGCGTTTTTTTGTGAATAACAAGGGGAGCTGCACACTCTGGGCAACGTACGAGGGTGCCACAATCCCCGCAGGAAGTTACTGGTGCTAGTCCTTTGCGAGAGGCAAGAAGGAAAATATGTCCGTGCGTATGGTCTCCTTTTTCGAGAAGTTCTCGTACGGGAGTACTGAATAGTATAAATTCCCGACGCCCGGTATTTTCGCGGATTTCTTTTTCTTCTTTTCGTGGATCAATGATGTTTGCTGATTCAGTAGGTGCTTCGGTGTGTGCTGATATGCGCCCAAACTCAGTGATTTCTTTAGTTCTGACGCGTTCGATTGTTTCTGGTCGGAGGATTGGCGCACCCAAGATGATGGTGCTTTTGTTTGCACGTGCATAGGCTTCGGCGAAAATGCGAAGGTCAACAAGGGGGCACACCATCGTCTTCCATGTTCGTGCGTGTTCTTCGTCTAGAATAATCGTATTAAAAAAACGCGGAATACCAAGGTATTGCGTTGTCCCCACAACGAGGACCGCATGCTTTTCCTTACTCGCTTTCTGCCACCTCTCGAGGACCCTCTTTGAAGAGACACTGCCATGAAATAAAAACGTGTAGTCTTCAATGCCACGCCCAAGCTCTTTTGCAATCCGCTCCACATCGTCTTCTGTAGGCAAGCAAATAAAAACAGATTCATGGCGTACAAATGATTCACGGATGAGTTGTCGGTAGGATTCAATTCGTTGGTGCGTGTTTCCCTGGATTGCGGATACCTCAGAGGAAGAACCCGAGAGTACCTTTTCCTCTGCGACAAGGTTCCCTGACATATACGCTTCGAGAATTATCTTTGGCGTAAGGGCAAGGAGTGTCTCCCCAATTTTTTGTGCAGAGAAATTTGCAGTGTGCTCAATGGCACTAAGGAATGCAGGGGTCCAGATATGTTGCGGTTTTGTTTTGGATACTTTGCGTACGATATATTCAGAGTTTTTGAGAGTACTTTTTTCGTTCTGGGCCATTTTTGTTTCGATAACAATCGCAGGAATTTCTCGCGTACGGATAGGAACAAGTATGACCATGCCAACCGAGAGAGGTTCCTTCGAAAAATAGGTGAGGTATTCCTTGGGTACGCCACGTACAATAGGGGCAACGGTGATAATCTGCATACTTCTATAGTAGCGGAAAAGCCATAAAAATAAAAAGAGGGAATAGTGTCTGCTGGTATATTACCGCACAGCACTTTCGTTTGGTCAAAATGCTTCTCGTGGTGTAAGATGTACCGATATGAGTAACACATTTGTTATTAAAGGGTTGGAGGGAGAGCGTGCCTTGCACGGAAGCGTCGCAGTTACGGGTGCAAAAAATGCTGCTTTGAAAGCAATCGCGGCCACGGTTCTTTTTCGTGATACGGTTACTTTGACCAACATTCCGCTCATCAACGATACAGAGCGCATGTTCGAACTTTTAAAAGATATGGGTGCAGAAGTCTCAAACCCAAAGAAAGGCACCTACACGGTATTTATTCCCCAGAAATTTTCAAGTGACCTTACTCCCTCGATTGCAAAACGTATGCGTGCATCAGTCGTGGCAACCGGCCCCGTGCTTGCGCGGTTTGGGAAAGTTTCATTCCCTCATCCTGGTGGCTGTGTTATCGGTGCTCGCCCGCTCGACCTTTTTGTGGATGGTTTTGAAAAGATGGGAGCAATCGTAACAATGAAAGAAGATCGATACTTTGTCGAAGCAAAGGGCGGACTCAAGGGTGCTGAATTTTTTCTCAAAAATAAGAGCGTTACCGTTACGGAAACATTTATGATGGCGGGCGTGCTCGCAAAGGGTACAACAGTTATCAAGAATGCTGCAATGGAACCGGAGATTGCAGACCTTGCTGCTTTTCTGAATACCTGCGGGGCCAAAATTGTAGGAGTAGGAACCCCAACGATCACCATTAAGGGCGGTAAGCTTCTTTCGGGGAAAGGTCATACCTACAAAACAATGCCTGATCGTATTGAGGCGGGAAGTTTCCTTGTTCTTGGTGCACTCGCTGCTCGCGAACTCCATATAACCAATTGTAACCCCGCACATTTGGAATCACCTATTGAGATTTTACGAAGTGCAGGAGTAGGTATTGAAGTAAAGAAAACCGAAATAATTGTCCGTGCGCCGTCACGGTTAATGGCGGTTGACATCAAGACGCATGAATATCCAGGATTTCCCACTGACCTCCAGGCACCCATGACGGTCTTCCTTACGCAGGCAGAAGGAGAAAGTAAAGTATTTGAAACTATTTTTGAAGGACGCCTCAACTACACCGAAGCGCTTGCTTCTATGGGGGCACAGATTACAATGATGGATCCACACCGAGCACTCGTTCGGGGAAAATCTTCGCTTCGCGGGCGCAAACTCATGAGCCCTGACTTGCGTGCGGGACTCGCCTTCGTTATCGCGGCAATCATTGCAAAAGGGGAGTCGGTCATCCATAATGTAGACACTACGATTGATCGGGGATATGAAAATATCGATAGTCGTTTACGCGCGATTGGAGTAGACATTAAACGCGCTGAAATAATTTCAGAAAACCCTATTAACTAACATGTCATTTTTTGTAAGAAAAATCGGTATTGATCTCGGCACCGCAAATACCCTTGTATATATTCCTGGTAAGGGGATTGTTCTCAACGAGCCTTCGGTGGTTGCGGTGAACCAGCAAGACAACCGCATTATGGCAGTTGGTCTCGAGGCGAAACAAATGATTGGTCGTACGCCCGACAACATCATCGCGTACCGCCCTATGAAAGACGGTGTCATTGCTGACTACCGTGTTACCGAGGCGATGATTCGCTATTATATTAATAAAGCACTAGGTAAGTGGAACATTTTGAAACCAGAAGTAATGGTTTCTGTTCCTGCAGGGGTTTCTTCGACGGAGCGCCGGGCGGTTATTGAAGCCACGATTAAAGCTGGCGCGAAGAGCGCCTATGTAGTGAAGGAGCCTATTCTCGCGGCAATTGGCGCAGGAATCCCCATCTATGAGGCCTGTGGACACATGATCGTGGATATTGGAGGAGGCACAACGGATGTGGCAGTAATTTCTCTGGGAGGTATTGTTGCTTCGACTTCGGTAAAATATGCAGGCAACAAAATCGATCACGCTATCGCGGATCATATTAAAAAAACATTTAACCTCGCTATTGGTGATCATACAGCTGAGGCAATAAAGATTCGTATTGGCTCAGCGATACCTATAGAAGACGAGCTTCTCCTGACGATTAAGGGACGTGATTATATTACAGGACTTCCTCGTACGGCACAGGTAACGACCAACGAAATTGTAAAAGCAATCGAAAAGGAATTGCGCGAAATTGTGCGCGCCATTAAGGAAGTTCTCCAAGATACTCCCCCTGAGCTGGCTGCGGATATTATCGATCAGGGGATCATTATGACAGGTGGATCGTCACAGTTACGCAACCTTCCTGAGCTCGTTGAACGTCGCACGGGGGTAAAAGCAGTGCTTGCCGAAGATGCATTGTACTGTGTCGTAAAAGGCACAGGGATTGCCCTTGAGCACCTAGAAACCTACAAGAAAAGTATTCTCGCGAAAAAATAAAAAGAGCGCCATCGATGGTTCGATAGCGCCTTATTGTTGGGCTGTATTTTTTCGCCTCTTGAGCTCATCCTGGGTTATTTTTTCTACCAGGATTTCGATGAGAACAATTATGGCGACAGTTGCCCCTCCTACTACTCCGAAGGGGATTCCGAATCGGACAAATTCCCACGAAAGGACGAAGCCAGGAATCCAATCATGCCCTGTTTTAAAAATGGTGCCTATTTCCCATAGCACCGCTATTTGCAATACTGTCCCCGACGCGAGGGCCCCAGTGAAAATCAGAAGTAATGCTTTCATGATGCACTCCCTTCTTAGTTGACTCTCTCTAGTATAGCATACTTAGTATACTTATTGTCAAGTACTACAAATATACGAGATAGTGTATGATGAAAACCATGGATCATCTTTTTGAACACTACAAAAAAACAGGATACCTACATCACGCGCACGTACTTGCGGGTATGTATGATGATATTTTCCCGATCCTTACTTCTGCGATTGCTTGTAATCTTGGTGTTGAAGTAAAAGGGAACCCCGATGTGGTCGTGGAATACTACGAGATGCTTGGTGTTGATGAAGCTCGGGGATTCAAGGATGCTCAAACCCGGGTCGCCTTTGCTGGTAAACGCAAAATCTTTATCATCGGTGCAAAATCTTTTACCCATGAGGCGCAGAATGCACTTTTAAAAACATTTGAGGAACCAACTCCAGATACTCATTTTTTCATAATCCTTCCCCGTGCTGAAATGCTTTTACCGACACTTCGTTCCCGTGTACTCGTTACTTCGTTGAGTACGAGTTCAACCGATGAATCAAAAATTTTTGCTGGAAAATTTATCACGGCATCTCTCGAAGATCGCTTTGCCATGATCAAAAAACTTACCGAAAAGAAATCAGGTGAGCCTATCGATCGAGAATTGGTGCGTCGCGTACTAGATACTCTTGAACGTACTTTATATACACAGAGGGTCGGCAAGACCGATGAGACAACCTCGCGTATTTTTCGTGAGCTTTTTCAAGCAAAAACATATCTCGCTGATCGCGGATCGTCTCCAAAAATGTTACTTGAGCATTTAGCTATTATCATGGATAATAAAAAATAATCATGTCTATCACTAATCAAAAACAAGTTCAACAAATTTTTGCTGATGCGACGGACGACCTCGCAGAGAATAAAAAGCAATTTAAGCAAGGACTATCTGAGATTGAAAAAGAGCGTGAAGTGGTTTTGCGAGAAGCTCATCATGCGCTTGAAGTGTATGCAATAGCAAAGCTCCGCGAAGATATACAACATAATGGAAAATAACGTTGAACCACAAATCAGGCAGGAACTGAGCCCTCTCGTAACCCCAGAGAAGAGTAGTCGCCCTGAACAATTTTTTGATGAGATGCAAGAAAGTATTGATGCGGGGGAGGCACTCCTCAAAAATGGCGAACAATCTGCAAACCCCTCTCTTCTTGAAGAGCGTGGAGTAGAACTTGATTTAACACAGGAAGAGGTGAAAGGTGTTTTAGAAGATGGTGGCTTTGCAGAACGTCTCAGTGCACTCAATGAAAAAGCGCGTAAGGTCTATGGGGACTTTCTTGAACGTGCGCGTAAGATTGGGGCCGTGACAACAACGGCGCTCGTGCTTGGTGCTACGTCGCCAGCGTACTCCTTTGCGGAAGAACAAGTTGTTGAACCATCCTCGTCTGATCAAACAGTGAATGAGTTTGGGCATGTGGCTCAGGTAGAAAAAAAAGAAGCTCTCCCTACGTATGACCAAGCGATGAAAAAACTGCATGAATCGGTGATGACTGATACAAATGAGAAAATGTTAATTTCAGTAAAGGAGGAAGATGGAGTATGGAAACCTGTCGCTTTAATAGAGGGGAATAAGACCTCGATAGCTTCTTCTGAAGAGGAGACTGACGCGCGTGAAAAAGGGGAAGAAATCGAGGAAGTGCATACCCACCCGCTAGAGGTGTCTACTTTTTCGGGCTTATTGAGCCCTGAAGAAATCGTAAAAGTGCGCGAAGGAAATGGTATCGCACGTGTGATGCCTCCTTCAGGGGACGGTGATTTTATTGCTGTTATTCAAAAAAATATTTTAGCTCGAGTAAATGGCGCGCGGATTCATTATAAAGTTGTTGAGCCAACAGGAGAATGGTCATTTGAAATTGCTGATCAAGATTCACCATTTATTAAATTAATGAGTAAAATTCTTTCCCTCTCTCAACTTAAAGCAGAGGATCTAAAAAAAGAGGTATCACCAGAAGAAAAAGAATACATTGTCAATTTACAGAAAGAATTTCCTGATCAGCGGATTTTTGCGAGGGAGATGGAGGCGCGCGCAGGTAGTGGAGGTGTTGCTAAGTCTGCATGGGATAAATTTTATGGTGCCTTTAATGGTACACTCTCAAGAGTATTTGATACGGCAAGCAAAGACGAGCAAGCTTCAAATAAAGTCTTTGGGCAGTATTTAGAAGGGAACTACCTTCATACGGCGGGTGCAACCAACGAACAAAAAAATAAAGAAGATATTGAATTCTACGAAACAACAGCAAAGAAGCTCGGATTTTCCCTTAAGTACACTCCGAATAAAAAGGCAGAATAGGGAATAATATCCTTAATTATTTTATTCTTAACTACTTTGTTATCCTTGTAATTTCTGCTACTATATCTCTCATATGACATACGATTTTTCAGAATTTAAAAGTAAAGTAGCAGGGGTAACAGAGTATTTGGGGAAGGAGCTTTCATCTATTCATACGGGTCGCGCATCGAGTGCGATACTGGATGGCGTGTTTATTGAGTCGTATGGAGCACAGCTTGCCGTACAGCATGTAGCAACTATCGCGAACGAGGATGCACGCACGATTCGTATCGTACCGTGGGAGAAATCAAATGGTAAAGAAATCGAAAAGGCAATTAATGCAGCGAACCTTGGTGTGTCTATTTCTGCTGACAGTGACGGACTTCGTATGTTCTTCCCACCGCTTACGACTGAGCGTCGTATTGCCTACACGAAAATCGCACGCGACAAAGTAGAGGATGCGCGCGTCGCACTCAAGGGGGAGCGCGAAAAAGCAAAGAATGAGATTATTGCAAGTGAGCGTGATGGCGATATGAGCGAAGATGAGAAAACGCGCGCCCTCGAAGATTTACAAAAGATCGTCGACGAAACAAATGCCAATTTTGAATCATTGGGGAACAAGAAAGAGCAAGAAATTTTAGGGTAATCGTAATTTTTTTGTTTCTAAATTTCTATGAGCGTTATTATTTTTATTATTATTCTCGCAATCCTTGTTTTGACGCATGAGCTAGGACATTTTATTGCCGCGAAGCGTTCGGGGGTACGCGTAGATGAATTTGGTATTGGATTCCCTCCACGCCTTTTTTCAAAAAAGATTGGAGAAACTATTTACTCCCTGAACCTGTTACCTGTTGGCGGGTTTGTAAAAATATTCGGGGAAACCCCCGATACAGACTCTATCGGAGGAAAAGACTCATCACGAAGTTTATTTAATAAATCAAAAGCTATACAAGCGTGGGTTATCAGTGCTGGAATTATCTTTAATCTTCTTTTTGCATGGGTTCTTATCAGTATTGGGTTTATGGTAGGAATGCCCTATTCTCTTGATGATTCAATATATGGTAAAAAAGTTCAAGGGGTAGCCCTTACGATTACCCAGGTGCTTCCGCAGTCTCCCGCACAGACTGCTGGTTTAAAAGCAGGGGACAATATTATCGGCCTCTCTGCGGGAGAGGAACATCTTTTTACTCCGCTTGTCGCACCAGCTCAAAAATTTATTGCTACGCATGATGAACTTTTGTTGACATATCTTCGTGACGGAAAGACAGAAACGACGATCGTCCGTCCCCGAGACGGTATTGTTAACGAAAAGCATGCCATTGGGGTATCCCTCGATATGATCGGTATCTTAAAACTTTCGCCCTATCACGCATTCGCCGCGGGAGTTACCACTACGATTTCCATTACGGAAGAGACCGCTCGGAGTATGGTTAGTTTCTTCAAAAATATATTTATCGGGCAAGCAAATTTGTCTCAGATTTCAGGACCGGTAGGAATTGTAAGTATTGTGGGAGGTGCTTCGGCCCTTGGTTTCATGCACCTCATCTCTTTGACGGCATTGATCTCAATCAATCTTGCGGTTATTAATATTCTGCCTTTCCCCGCACTCGACGGAGGAAGACTCTTGTTCATTATTATCGAAACAATCACGCGCTCACGCATTAAACCTGAGATTGCGAACGCGGTGAACGGTATTGGGTTTTTATTCCTCATTACACTGATGGTCTTTGTAACGTTCCATGATGTGGTGAAGTTGATGCAGGGGTAAGTTCTAAAAAAATAGCCACACTTTCGTATGGCTAAATAAGGAACTTCTTTATTTGACTGGACGATGAAACGCAACCCTTCCTGAATCCAGACTTTTGAGGTCGAGAAACGCGATGAGGTTCGCTTCGCCTCCTGAGGGAGCCTCTTCTGCTGCGAGGATCATTTTTTCAGGGTTTCCCTTGGCATACTCAACTGCCATCTTTGAAATATATTCATGCGCATGAGGAACAAAGCTCAGGGCGAGATTATTCCCGCAAAGTCGAGCCATCTTTTCTGCACCACGAAGTTCAGAGATTGTTTTTGCGCGCAAAACGGCCAACAGTGATTCGCACCAGAATTCCTCACAGTGGCATTTCCTCTCTGCAACCTGCTCCGCCTTGCTTCCCCGTGTCTCGCGTGGTGGTACACCCGGACAGCGTCCTCGAGGCTTTCAGCTTCCTCGGCATCCTTCAGCATTTTTGCGTCGGCCACTTCTTCATCGGTCAAAAATTTTCCTTCTCCCGATTCCTCCACTTCCTTGTTCATAGAAAAGACCGATATCCCAACAATTGCCACGAATACAAAAAATGCGATAAAAAGATATGCGTAATACATTTCATTCCCCTTTGTAAAAAACAAATAATTCGGGCACGTGCCCACCTTTTAAGACTTGTACAACTTTAACATTTTTTCTTGATTGAGTCAACTCATTTGGTCTCCCGTAAATTTTAAGGTAATATACATAGATATGAAGCAGTCACAACTTTTCACCAAAACACGCAAGGAAGTGCCTGCAGACGAATCTGCAAAGAATGCACAGCTCCTTATACGCGCTGGTTTTATTAGTAAAGAATTTGCGGGAGTATACTCGATGCTCCCTTTGGGTTTACGTGTCCTCAATAATATCAAAAATATTGTTGCTGAAGAGATGGAGAGGTTGGGTTCTCAAGAAATTATTATGTCCACACTTCAGAATAAAGAGGTCTGGGAAATGACTGATCGATGGGATGATGAAAAAGCAGATATTTGGTTTAAGTCGAAATTAAAAAATGGTACGGACGTAGGGTTCGGGTGGTCGCATGAAGAGCCTATTACAAACATGATGCGTGCACACATTGCAAGTTATCATGATCTTCCTCGCTATGTACATCAGTTTCAGAACAAGCTGAGAAATGAAACCCGTGCAAAGAGTGGCATCATGCGTTGTCGGGAATTTATTATGAAGGATATGTATTCATATTGCATCGATGAGGCAGAGCATATGGATTTTTATAATAAGGCGATCGAAGCATATTTGAATATATATCGAAAGGTTGGGTTAGGTGACCTTACGTATGTCACGTCTGCTTCGGGCGGTGTTTTTACGGATAAATTTAGTCACGAGTTTCAAACAATTTGTGAAGCGGGGGAGGACATCATTTATGTACACAAAGATGGTACGGTTGCAATCAACGAAGAGATTTTTAATGAGGAAACGTTGCAAAATCTTGGTAAGAAAAAGGAAGATTTTGAGGCAAAGAAAGCTGCAGAAGTAGGAAATATTTTTACGTTTGGTACGGGGAAATGTGAACAGATGGACTTTTTCTTTACTGATAAAGAGGGGAACAAAAAGCCTGTGTTCCTTGGCTCGTATGGTATCGGTGTTACGCGACTTATGGGGGTTATCGCTGAAATTTTTTCTGACGATAAAGGGCTTGTGTGGTCTCGCGCGGTTGCGCCGTTTGCCGTACATCTTGTAGAGTTGGGGAGTGTAGAAGATACGACGGTTCGTGCTGAGGCACAAAAGTTGTATGACGAACTTTTGACAGAAGGCATCGAAGTACTCTGGGATGACCGCGATCTTCGCGCAGGGGAGAAGTTTGCCGACAGTGACCTGATCGGTATTCCTACCCGTATTGTTGTATCCTCAAAAACATTAGCAAGCGGAACTTTTGAAGTGAAGGATCGCGCAACAGGAGAAGTTTCTATGGTGTCCCGCGCCGAGCTTTCTTCTATGTTAAAAAATTAATACTATGTTTGATAAATTTTACCAACTCTTTTCTAACGACATCGGTATCGACCTCGGTACGGCGAATACCCTTGTCTACTTACGGGATCATGGAATCGTTATCAATGAACCATCGGTGGTTGCTGTAAACCAAAAGACTGGTACGGTAGTTGCACTTGGGTCACAAGCAAAGCAAATGATCGGACGTACACCAGGCCACGTAGTTGCTATTCGCCCCCTTGTTGATGGAGTTATTTCAAACTTTGAAGTAACAGAAGAAATGCTTTCGTATCTAATCAATAAGGCAAACAAAATTAGTAAAAAGACCGTGCGTCCGCGGGTAGTCGTAGGAGTACCTTCGGGTATCACGAGTGTTGAGATTCGGGCGGTGTATGATGCTGCAAAAAATGCTGGCGCACGTGAGGTGCACATTGTTGAAGAACCGATGGCGGCAGCAATTGGGATCAAGCTTCCCGTAAAGGACCCAGTAGGAAACATGATCATCGATATTGGGGGTGGTACTACCGATATTGCCGTTATTTCACTAGGGGGAATTGTACGCTCAAAAAATTTACATATTGCGGGGGATCGTTTGAATAACGATATTATTAACTATGTTCGCGATGAATTCCGAGTCTTGATTGGTGAGCGTACTGCTGAAAGTGTTAAGATTGCGATCGGTTCTGTTAAAAAAGGAGTAAGCCCCATGGAAGCAGTTATTCGTGGGCGTGATCTCGTCACCGGGCTTCCTCGCGAAGTTGTCGTAACTGATACAGATATTCGAGAAGCAATGAGTGTTTCTATCGTTGGCTTGGTCGATGCGGTTAAGGAAGTAATTGAAACAACACCACCCGAGGTACTTTCTGATGTAATGAGTCGTGGCATTATCCTCGTTGGTGGGGGGGCGCTTCTCCGTGGTCTGGACGACCTTCTCTCCCAAACCTTGCATGTTCCCGTGTATGTTGCAAATGACCCCCTAACAGCAGTTGCCCGGGGAACGGGGATTATCTTGGAAGAAATGGATGGATTCCGGGAGGTTCTTATTGAACATGAAAATGATGCGCCTCCGCGATAACTCTTTATTAAGAGGGAAGAATCTCGCGCTTATTATTTTTGTTGCGATAAGCATTTTTGCTCTTTCCTACAATCCTGTTCGAACCGCATTGTCTCAAGTGCTCTATATCGTTGCTCCAAGTATTTGGAAAACACGCGCAGTCGCATTGGAGAGTGGGGACACTTTTTTGACAAATTTTAAAATTAAAAGATCACTCGTCTATGAGAATATTATTCTTCGGGAGGAAGTTGCGCGTATGCAAGTACAGGTGCTCGATAGGAATCTCCTCTCTGAAAAAGTTTTGAAACTAGAGGACGCTCTTGGGCGTGCGGGGAGTGATAACCGGGTTTCTGCAGAAGTATTGTCGAGTCCTCGGTGGTCACCCTATGACATTCTAGGTATTGATGCGGGGTCCGACCACGGCATCGCTCTGGGGGACCTTGTTGTTTATGCGAATGCGGGCGTTATTGGTGTGGTTGCTGAGGTGTATCCAACTTCGGCAAAAGTGAAACTTTACTCCTCTCCCGGGGAGGAAAATATTGTTTTTATTGGCCCGAAATCTACCCCTTCCTCTGCGCATGGACGTGGCATGGGGAACTTCGAAGCGAAGCTTCCTAAGGGTTCTGTAGTAGAAAAAGGAGATATCGTAGTACTTCCTAAGGGAAATCTTATTTTGGGAACAGTGGGCCTTGTCGAAGAGGAACCCGCACTTCCTTTTGTCAACGTTTTTTTTAGGACACCTTTTAACATTGCAGATATTCATGAAGTCGAAGTCATAATTAAAAAATAAAAATATGATAATGAAACGAGTTTTATTTGACTTAGTCCTCCTTGCTACACTTTTCTACCTTCCTTGGTGGTGCTTACTTTTATTTATTGCAGTGGGGGTCTACCTTTTTCCTTTTTATGGGGAGGCTGTTGTATTTGGTCTTCTCCTTGATCTTCTCTATGGAACGAATATTCTTTATGGGTTCGGTATTATTGGACTAGTCTCCTCTCTGGGAATTTTCCTTCTCGTCCTCCGTATTAAAAAAGCAGTTAGGAACTAAGAAAGAAGGGAATTACTGCGTTCATCCATACTTGCATATGTCAAAGAGAATCTCAAAACATTACCTCAAACAACTTTCACAAGACATTGATCCCGATGAGATTTTTCTTGATTCAAAGAACCTTCCCTCGTTTGATAAAGACCAATTTGAGGGGCGAATAGAACAGCCTATTGGGAAAGGTTCACTCTTCGGTGTTCTGGGAGTCTTCTTGCTCATCATTATTGTATTCCTGGGGAAGGTCGCAGACTTACAAATTTATCACGGTGAAGAATTTTTTAAAAAAAGTGAAAATAATCGTCTTAACCATACGCCACTCTTTGCTATGCGCGGAGTGATTTATGACCGCAAGAACGTTCCCCTCGCATGGAATTCGTTTGATGACAATATTGCAAAAACTGCGCTTATTGCTTCGGAGTCAACCACGACAGTAGCGATGCCTTTCCCCCATCGTTCGTATATTAAAGCAGAAGGGTTTGGTCACGCACTTGGGTACGTGAGTTATCCAAAACGTGATACGAAAGGTTTTTATTACCAAGAAGTGTTTGTAGGGAAGGATGGTATTGAGCAGTCTTACAATGAACTTTTATCAGGGAAGAATGGGTTACAAATAGTAGAAACGGACGCTTTAGGGAATACTCAATCCGGAAATATTATCGATCCACCACAAAATGGTCCTGCGCTCACGTTGGGGATTGATGCGCGCGTACAGGAAAAACTTTATGCAACTATTCGTGATCTTGCACATGATCGTGGCTATATGGCAGGGGCAGGGGCTATTATGGATGTCCAGACCGGCGAGCTTCTCGCATTAACGAGCTATCCTGAGTACGAAAGTGAAGTACTTTCTGAGTCAAAAGATAAAACAATTATTCAAGGATACCAGCTCGATAAACGAGCAGTGTTTCTTGACCGCGCTGTTTCGGGTCTCTATACACCAGGTTCTATTGTAAAGCCATTTATGGCAATCGGTGCGTTGAACGAAGGGGTCATAACTCCTGAAAAGAAAATTCTCAGTACAGGATCTATTTCAATTCAGAACCCCTATTACCCAAGTATAAAATCAGTTTTTAATGACTGGAAAGCCCATGGGTGGGTTGATATGCGACGTGCTATTGCTATTTCTTCTGACGTGTATTTTTACGAAATCGGCGGTGGTTTTGAAGAACAAAGAGGTATTGGTATTGCAAATATCGAGAAATATGCCCGCATGTTTGGTTTCGGTTCTTTGACCGGTGTAGATATTACGGATGAAAAAATTGGTACCATACCAAATCCTGAGTGGAAAGCAAAAATGTTCAAAGGAGAACCTTGGCGTTTGGGGGATACGTACCACACTGTTATCGGTCAATATGGTTTTCAAGTTACCTTACTTCAGGCACTTCGAAGTGCGGCAAGTCTGGCAAACGGGGGAGCACTCGTGACCCCTCATTTTTTGAGAGAACCTGCAAAAGACTTTCCAAAAACTCAAATACAAATCCCTGAGGAATACCTCCAGGTTGTGCGTGAGGGGATGCGGGATGCAGTAGATAATGGTACTGAGACAGGACTCAATGTTCCCTATGTAAGTGTTGCGGGTAAAACAGGTACCGCAGAAATTGATGCAGGGAAAAAGTATATCAACTCGTGGGCTATGGGGTTCTTCCCTTATGAAAAACCACGCTACGCTTTTGCAGTAGTGATGGAACGCGGGCCGCACGCCAACACGATTGGTGGGGTATTTGTCATGCGTCAAATGTTTGATTGGATGCATCAGAATACGCCGGAGTATTTGAGAGCGGAGTAGTTTTGTGGAGTTCTGTTCCTTAAGATAATGCGCTGGAGAAATCTTGTGTGTTTTTGTTTGTTTGACTTTTGGCACTGAAACCGATAGAATGCACCCATATGTCAGAAGAAAAAGAATATTTAAGTAAGGAGAAATTTGAGGAATTATCAAAGGAGTTGGAGCATTTAAAGAGTGTACGTCGCAAGGAGATTGCAGAGCAACTTGAGTTTGCAAAAGGGCTAGGGGATCTCTCAGAGAATGCTGAGTACCACGAAGCGCGTCAGAACCAAGCGGAGACAGAGGAGCGTGTTGCAAAGCTCGAGCAGATGATCAAGAATGTGGTTATTACGGAAAAACACAAAGGTGGTATTATTGGCATTGGTTCAACCGTTACGATTTTACGCGACGGAGATAAGGACTCACGACGATATCAGATTGTTGGTTCAGAAGAAGCAAACACCAAAGAAGGCAAAATCTCAAACAAATCACCCCTCGGTGAAGCCCTTATGGGAAAGAGCAAAGACGAAAAGGTATCTTACGAGACTCCTATTGGGATTGTTTCTTGCGGGGTTGTTAACGTAGAATAAAAACCACTTATAAAGTTAAAATTCCCTAACGTTTATAAAGTAAATATATTTACTTTTGATTTTAGAGAGTTTACAAACTTTCAATTTACATCATGGCCTCCATCGAAGAAATCCGAACCGAGAGAATAAAAAAACTCGAAATTCTTAAGGAGAAGGGTATGCTTGCGTATCCGATTGATACAAACCGTTCAATTTCAGTGAGTGAAGCGCTCGCTTCCTTTGCGAAATTTGAGGAGGCAAAGAAAAAAGTGACCCTTGCGGGACGCGTTACTGCGATTCGCGGACAAGGGGCACTTCTTTTTTTTAACCTGCGAGATGGCGAAGTAACCATACAGGGATTTTTAAAACGTGACGAAATAAAAGACGAACTCTTTACTCTTTTCCAAGATACAATTGATATTGGTGATTTCGTTGAAGTTTCGGGCACTCTTTTTGTCACGAAACGCGAAGAAAAAACAATTCTCGTGAAAGGATGGAGAATACTCTCTAAAAGTCTGCGCCCACTCCCTGATAAATGGCATGGACTACAAGATGTAGAAGAACGTTTTCGCAAACGTTATTTGGATATGCTTATGTCACCTGATGTACGCTCGCGTTTTATTCTTCGCTCACGCATTATTACGGAGATTCGTACGTTCTTGAATGATGCGGGATATCTTGAAGTTGAGACACCTCTTTTGCAGTCGCTTGCGGGAGGAGCTCTTGCGGAACCTTTTCTTACACACCACAATGCACTCGACATTGATCTCAACTTGCGTATAGCTCCTGAGCTGTATCTCAAAAAGCTTCTGGTGGGTGGTTTCCCCCGAGTCTATGAACTGGGAAGAAACTTCAGGAATGAGGGTATCGACATGACACACAATCCTGAGTTTACGATGCTTGAATTCTATGCAACCTACGAGACGGCGGCCTCGCAGATGGCTTTTGTAGAGAAACTCATAAAGACACTGGTTAAGAAAGTTCTCAAAAGTAGTACCGTTCATCTAGGAGAAGATGCAATCGATATGGGGAAGAAATTCGCAGTTGTTCCATTCCTTGATCTTTTTAAACGTTATGCATCCATTGAGAACCCTAAAGGAATGTCGCGCGATGAATGGGTGCTTACGGCAGAGCGTCTTGGTGTTCGCATTGAAAAGCACGACTCTATCGAAAAGATTATGGACAATGTGTACAAAAAAGTTGCACGTCCAAAAATGATTCAGCCAACATTTATTATTGACTATCCTGCAGGATTTTCACCTTTTGCAAAAAAACAAGAGAAAGACCCAACTCTTATTGACCGTTTCCAGCTTGTTGTAGGCGGTATTGAAATGGTGAATGCTTTTTCAGAGTTGAATGATCCGCTCGATCAACGTGCACGTTATGAAGAGCAGGACAAAAAGAAAAAAGGAGGGGAAGGGGACATATCACCTTCTGATGAAGACTATCTTGAAGCAATAGAATATGGACTGCCACCTGCGGGCGGAGTAGGTATTGGCATCGACCGTGTCGTTATGCTCCTTACCAATACGCGCAATATTCGCGAAGTTGTTTTGTTTCCAACAATGCGCCCGAAGGAAAACTAAAGTTTTTTAGTTTTCGCAAAAAAGCTCAAAAAATTTGGGCTTTTTTGTTTGTACGACTACGTCAAAACGGTATTCACCGTTGGCGCGATTTTTGCTCTTTTGTCGGGCAAAAGGGAAAATCGTTACTTGTGGATATAACTGGGCACAATATCAGCTTCGTGCGCTCGGAACGTAAAATTGTAATTTTACTTCCGCTCGCTTACTTGTGGATAACTCGTATAATAAAGTGTTGTACTGTGGCGCAAAGTGTAATATAATGTAATCAAGTGGGATGAAGTGGCGAATCATAAAATCACAAAAATCTCACAAAAACATCCATGCTCATCGGCGAATACATTCATACCCTTGATCCAAAAAAACGCCTCGCACTGCCCGCAAAGTTTCGGAAGGAGCTTGGTAAAAAAGTGGTGATCACGCACGGTCTTGATAACTGTCTTTTTGTGTATCCGATGAAAGAGTGGAGTAAGGTTGCAGAAAAGCTTGCAGGGCTTCCTATGGGACAAGCAGATACCCGTGGCTTTGGACGCTTTATGCTTGCGGGTGCAGTTGAGACAGACGTTGATAGTATCGGCCGTATTCTCGTTCCTGATTTTTTAAAGGAGTTTGCTGACCTCAAGACACAAGTAGCTGTAGTTGGTGTATCTACGCGCGTTGAACTATGGGACGAAAAAGTATGGCAAGGATACAAAGCGCGCATTCAGAAGGGTGCAGACGCTCTTGCCGAAAAACTTGGTGAAATTGGAGTGATTTAGAAAATATATGCATATACCTGTTCTCCTATCGCAAACAATAGATGGACTCGAGCTCCAGGTTGGTGATGTTGTTTTTGAGGGGACGGTGGGACTAGGGGGGCACAGCGAAGTTCTTTGCGAAAAAATAGGAGGCTCAGGATTTTTGATTGGAACTGATGCTGATGCTGATTCGTTGGTCCTCGCTGAAGAGCGTTTAAAAAGTGCTCAGTGTAAAAAGTTTTTTGCTTGCGATAACTTTCGCAATATTGATCACGTCCTCAAACAAGCAGGAGTTGAAAAGGTTAATGCAATTCTTCTCGACGTTGGGCTTTCAAGCAGACAGCTCGATGTCGTTCCCCGCGGGTTTTCCTTTCTTCGCGACGAACCACTCCTTATGACTTTTTGCTCAGAAGGAGAGGGTATTACGGCCCATGAGATTGTAAATGATTGGGCAGAAGAAAGTATCGCGGACATTATCTATGGATACGGGGAAGAAAGATTTGCGCGACGCATCGCACGGGGGATTATCGAGCATCGAAAATTAAAACCAATAGAAACATCAGGAGCATTAGCCGAGATTATAAAAGAAAGTGTGCCGTTCCCCGCACGTTTTGGAAGAATCCACCCTGCAACAAAAACATTTCAAGCACTTCGTATTACAGTCAATGATGAACTTGGTGCACTTCGTGAGGGTCTTGTAAAAGGTTTTGAATATCTTGCGCCAAAGGGGCGAATAGCAGTGATATCTTTCCACAGTCTTGAAGACCGCATCGTTAAAGAATTTTTTAGGGCACAGGCGCAAGAAGGACTTGCAACGATAATGACAAAAAAGCCCCTCACGGCTTCTCCCGAAGAACTACAAGAAAATCCTCGTTCCCGAAGTGCAAAACTAAGGATTCTGAAGAAAAACTGATTTTAATACAATAAATTATTAACTAAAAACAAAAACTTTCATGACCACAAAAACACTCGATTTAAATGACATAGAACGAAAAATATTCTGGGGACTGGTTGCGGGGATCACTCTTGTAGTAAGTTTCTATCTCTACTCAGTATTATCACTCACGATTGCTGGGGTTGATCGTGATCATTTTTCACGCAGTGCGCATGACCTTTCTATGAAGATAGGAGATCTTGAATCAGAATATTTAACTCAGTCAAATTCAGTGACCCTTGCACGCGCAGAGGCACTTGGCTTTCATGAAGTAAGCGCAAAGTTTACGAGCTCACCCATTTCAGCGACAGCTTCGGAACCTATGAAGATTTCAATGGCACGTTAAACCTAAAAAGAAAAATATTATTACCAATTCGATAAGATGAAAGATAGCCACCTCTACAACATTTGGTTTATTAATATTGGGGTGCTTTGTGTGGCAATACTTTTAACTACAAAACTTGGTTACCTACAAATTACGCGCGGGGAATATTACCGCGACAAAGCAGAAGCGCAATATACCATTTCCCCCGACACCTTTGATCGAGGGACTATTTTTTTCTCCGAGAAGACAGGACGGACTATTTCTGCCGCGACGGTAGTTCCTGACTATACGCTTGCCGTTGACCCTACAAAAATTACGAACAAGGAAGCTCTTGCTGACAAACTCCTCACCTATATTTCCTTTGATCGTGCAGACTTTATTGCACGTGCTGGCCGAACAGGGGACCAATATGAAGAGGTTGCAAAACATCTTTCTGAAAAGGAAATTACTGGAATAAAAATGCTTAACGATAAAGCCATTATTCTTAAAAAAGATAAAAAACGATTTTATCCAGGAGGTGAGATTGCTGCACAAGTCCTTGGGTTTGTAGGTTCAAATGGTGCTACAGTTACAGGGAGGTATGGACTTGAGCGTTATTATCAAGAGACCCTAGCGCGTACGAGCAGTAGTAATTCGTCTTTTTTTGCTGATCTTTTCTTAAAACCAGGAGCAGTTATTCTTTCTGATCGTGCCCGAGAGGGGGATATTGTTACGACGATAGAGCCTACCGTAGAAGGATTTCTTGAGCGAGTCCTCGAGAAGGATGTCCTCGAGAAATATCACGCAGTAGGAGCGGGCGGAATAATTATGGATCCAAAAACTGGTGAAATCTATGCAATGGCTGGTATTCCTACTTTTGACCCCAATAATTTTGCAAAAGAAAAAAAACAAGCAGTTTTTGTAAATCCAATGGTGGAAGGAGTGTATGAAGTGGGGTCTATCGTAAAACCTCTTACGGTTGCAGCAGGCATTGATGCGGGAGTGGTGACCGCAAGTACTACTTATGACGATACAGGATTCATCATCCTCAACAAAAGCCGTATTTCAAATTATGATGGTCGAGCGCGTGGAGTCGTTCCCGTACAAGAAATTTTGAATCAATCACTCAATGTGGGAGCTGCTTTTGTCATGAGTCGGCTCGGGAAGGATCGTTTTCGTGATTATTTTAAAGCATATGGGCTTGGGAAGGAAACAGGTATTGACCTTCCGAATGAAGGAGTGGGGGATATCCACAATCTTGAAAGTCCACGCGATGTTGAATATGCTACGGCATCATTCGGACAAGGAATATCCATGACACCGATTGAGACTGTTCGCGCGCTCGCGGTCCTTGCTAATGGTGGAGTTCTTGTCACCCCTCATATCGTAAAGAGCACGCAATATTCTCTTGGGCCCTCACGTGATTATGTTCCAGGGAGCGAACCACGTGTATTAAAGAAAGAGACTTCAGAAGAAATTACCCGTATGCTTACGGTGGTGGTGGATAAGGCACTGATAGGGGGAACTCTCAAAATGGAGCATTATAGTATTGCCGCAAAAACAGGAACTGCTCAGCTTGTTGAAGACGGGGGCTATTCAAAGACCGATTATCTGCATACCTTTTTTGGTTATTTCCCCGCCCACGATCCGCGTTTCATTATATTCCTCTCGGTGAAAAGCCCACAGGGAGAAGAATATGCATCGCACACGCTTTCTTTGCCTTTTATGCAAATCGCTAAATTTTTGATAAACTATTATGAAATTCCCCCTGACCGCTAATTCCTTTATGAAAACACTTATACGAACTATTATTACGATGATTATTGAAGCCGAGGCAAAACTCGTACTTCGTAAGTATCACCCCAAAATTATTGCCGTAACGGGCAGCGTAGGAAAGACTTCTACCAAGGATGCAATTTTTGCCGTCGTAGGAGAAACACTCGTTGCGCGTAAGAGCATGAAGAGTTTTAATAGTGAAATTGGAATCCCGCTCACGATTCTTGATTGTGAAAATGGCTGGTCAAGTGCTTCGCTTTGGACAAAAAATATCCTCAAAGGTGCGCTGGCTATTCTCACACGCGTGCATTATCCAAAGTGGTTGGTCCTTGAAATTGGTGCCGATAAGCCAGGGGACATAAAACGAGTTACCTCATGGGTTGTTCCCGATATCGCGGTGATTACTCGTTTTGGAGAAGTACCGGTCCATGTAGAATTTTTTAAATCACCCGAAGAACTTTTTGAAGAAAAGGCAAATTTAGTAAAAGCGCTTCGTCCAGGAGGAATGCTTATTCTTAATGCTGACGATGAGCGCGTGCTGACTCTTCGTGAAAAAACAAAAGCGAAATCTCTAACCTATGGCATGGGCACTGAGGTGATGTTTCGCGGGTCAAATGTTCAGATAGCCTACGAGCAGGGAGTTCCCATTGGTACAACTTTCAAGTTTGAATATGACGATAATGTTTTTCCGGTAACAATGCGGGGATTTTTAGGGGCACAGTCTGTATATAGTGCTCTTGCAGCGCTTACTCTGGGAGTTTATTTGAAATTTAACATTGTGGACATGATAGAAAGACTCTCAAAATATATAAGTCCTGCAGGGCGCATGCGGGTTATCCTGGGGATCAAAGGGACCACTATTATTGATGATACCTACAACTCGTCTCCTATCGCAGCAGAAGCTGCCGTCAACACCCTCAAAAGTATTGAAACAAAAGGGAAAAAGATTGCAGTACTTGGAGATATGCTTGAGCTTGGTAAATTTACTATTGATGAACATAAAAAACTTGGGGCACAAGCAGGCTTATTTGTAGATGTTCTTATCGCGGTTGGTCCACGCGCAAAATATATTGTTGAAGGAGCAATTGAGGGTGATATGAGCGAAAAAAATGTTATTGAGTTTGATGATGCGCACTCGGCGGGTAAGTACCTCGAGAGTATTATCGACCAAGGTGATATCATCCTTATAAAAGGGTCACAGGGAATTCGTATGGAGCGTACGGTCGAGGAAATTATGGCAGAACCAGAACATGCTAGAGAGCTTTTGGTGCGACAAGAGGAAGGGTGGAAGGCAAAGTAGGGGGCTCACTTTTTTATATAGGGCATCAGATGAGAAGAAGGAGAAAAATATTTTACATAGTTTTTACCACGATTTTCATCTCTTACTTCGCTCCACTCATAAAATACGTAAGTGCTCGCCGCTGTCCATCGGTAGTGATGGACAGCTGTAGACGACCAGGCTCACAATTTTTGTCTCAAGGGAGATATCGAACACTCCGCGTGCAAGAACTATGTGAGCCAGAATAATTTGTTTTCCGTCGAAAACAAATTTTCCAGCCCCGGACTCAGTATTTTTCTTACTAGAAAAATATGCTTCCGTTTTTGTGACCCTACGCGGAGTCGAACCGCGCTTCTATCCTTGAGAAGGATATGTCCTAGCCGATAGACGATAGGGCCTTACGCATAGGAATATAGCACATTTTTATAGGTATGCAAATTTTTTTTATAAAATATGGTCATATTAAAACACCCCTAGTTCTCACCTCTATACAGGTAGTCTTCGTTATGCTATAAATAGCGAGGGTTGCTTTTTGTTATTTAATCGTTTCTACGAAGGGGATAGCAATGGGAAAAATGTTTGATGATACTGATGTCATAAAAACGGTTGCCGATTTCAATGCTTTTGTCGCTCGCTTGCAGGAAAGAGAAGGCTGGCAGGCTCCGATACTCTGGGGTATCGGTAGAGCGATGCATACAGGTGATGGCAATCTTGCAACGGTACGTTATCCTGTAGTGTCTGGCATCAATGAGAACAGGGGGTCTGCGACGGTTCTGATGCATGCACTGGATGTTCCGATGCACGGAGTGCAGCATGTCCAACTCACGGCAAGAAGGATACTTGAAGCATTGAAGTATTTTGCGCCATTCGAAGGAGATGGAAAAAACCACGCAAATATCAAGGCATTGAAAGGTGCGCAAAGTTTACTCAAGGACTTGTTGACTTTTGAGGTGAAGACGAAAGATTTTCCTGTCATTACCTTTATTTTTGATGACCACGCACCGCTTGATGTAGGAAGTGTGACGCCTAAAACTCTACGCGCTGAGCTTAGGTATCTTCAAAGTCGGCGAGGTCAACCTAACGGGGCTTTCGCAAGTTCTTCCTCGTGCTGTCTGGGATGGTGACATTCCCCACAGCAGAGAAGATGTTACAAAGAGCATTTATCTTTTGGCCTTTCGTCAAGGGGTTTCTTTTTCACCAAGCTATGTTGGCTGTCGCCCGTGCTACATTGACCGTATCGACTCACTTGGAATGAGCGTTGTTGTTGGGAGGGGTGTTCCTTTAGGTACCTTCCTTGGTAGAGGGACTGAAGTCTATGGAACGATACTTCAAGGTATTGACGATACCCCTTTGTCTATGGGGAGGAATTGTCGCCTGGAGACTGGTTCGGTGGTGGGAGTTTCTCTTGGCGATGCTGTTGTGGTGGTTGAGGGGTGTACTCTTAAAAACTCAACGTCGGTATTGATACGGGGGTCAGATGGAGGTGCTATTTTGAAGCTTGTCTCTGTGAAAGACCTTGGCCTAATCGAAGGAGTTACTTTTTGGTTTGACAAGGGAACCAACCATGTCAACATGAGTTCTTTTCCACGGAACAGAAGCCTCCTGGAGGAAATCGAGGGAGCGTAGCATTTGTAGATACACAAGACCGGGGGATAACCTCGGTCTTTTTTATACATTTTATCGTTTTTGACATGAGTAGTTTAGGGTGGTGCGAATCCAGGAAGCCTTGATTTTCAGTCTATTTTATGGTACTCTCAAAGGATGATAGGCAAAAAGAAAAATATGAAAGATGCCCCAGTTCTTATTTCTGAGGCTGAATTTTTGGAATCGTACAATAAGAATATGCCCAAGGGCTTTCCTCACGTCACCTCCGCACTTCTTGAAAAGTTCAAAGAGGTACATATGCCACTTTTTACCCACGGTGATCTCTGGTCCCTTGATCAGCATCGCAAGAAACTTATCGACTGGCTTCCTCACAACAGCGATCCTGCTTCATAATTTTCACAAAAAGCGCCCCTTTGGGCGTTTTTGACTTTATTCGCAGTAGGGATTTACGTATATGACACTTACTAAAACAGATTTTAAAGAATACCTTTTGTGTAGTAAATGCTTGTGGCTCAAAAAGAAACGCCCCGAGGAATACACCGCGGGTGAGTTTTCTTTGTTTTTGCAAAAACTTATCAAAGATGGATATGAAGTGGAAGAGTATGTACAAAAACTTTTCCCTGGAGGCGTTTTTGTTTCTGGTAATAAAGAAACCCTTATGAGTCGCACAAAAGAATTATTGCAGGATACAAAACCAATTTTTCAAGCAACTTTTGAAACCTCCGAAGGTCTTTTCGCAAAAATAGATATTTTAAATTTTAATATAGAAACAGGGAAATGGGATCTCTACGAAGTAAAAGCGAGCTCCGAGATAAAAACTGACCTCAAACACAATCACATAAAGGACGTAGGGTTCCAGACTATTGTTGCAGAGCGTGCAGGGGTAAACGTCGGCCAGAGTTATCTTATTTATATCAACAAAGAGTACCGCAGGTCAGGAGAAGTTGATATCGATGAGCTTTTTATCGTTGAAGACGTTACGGAGCGATTACAGGAAGAAAAAGAAGAAGTAAAAAATGAGATAGTGAACGCACTGGCGCTTCTCAAGGAAGAAAATATTTCACTTAGTGAGTGTAGTTGCCTCTACAAGAGTCATGGTCAGCGATGTGACTGTTTCTTTAAATTTAACCCGCAGGTACCTGAATATTCGGTGCACCATATTGTGCAAGGCAACAAACTTCGTCTCCTTCTTGATCAAGATATTTTAGAGATAGCAGATATTCCCGAAGATTTCGATTTGACAGATATTCAGCGAGACAAGGTGCATCTTCAAAAAACAGGGCGCGCGATGATCAACACCGATGCAATCAGTGAGACACTTTCCCGTCTTGTTTTCCCTATTTATTTCCTTGACTACGAAACCTACGGAACACCGATACCACTCCTTGATGGCTATAAAACGAACCAGCAGATTGTTTTTCAAGTATCGGTACACAAACTTCAAAAAGATGGGACGTTAGAACATTTCGAGTATCTTGCGGGCGAGCTACAAGGTGCTACCAAGGGATTGCTTGAGATGCTCAAAACTTGTGTGGGGCCAGTGGGAAGTATTCTCGTATGGTATGAGAGCTTTGAAAAAGGGAGGAACATGGAGCTCGCAGAACTCCATCCCGAATATCGAGAATTTCTTGAAGATATCAATAAGAGAATTTTTGACCTTATGAAAATTTTTAAAGATGACTACCAACACCCTGACTTTTATGGGAGTGCATCTATTAAAAAAGTCCTTCCCGTGCTCCTTCCTGAGCTATCATACAAGAGTCTCGATATTCAGAACGGTACAATGGCACTCAGTGAGTGGGAAAATATGATACGAGGCGGTATGAGTGATTTTGAAATTCAAAAAACAAAAGAAAATTTACTCAAGTATTGTGCGCTTGATACGATGGCGATGGTAGAAATTTTTAAAGCCATCTCGTAAAAAAGCCCCCGAAGGATTTTTTTTGTTACCTAACCAGGTTATGAGAAAGAGCAGGAATGTAGACATCCCTCTCCTAGTTTTTATTTTAACCAAAGGGTGGTATATTTAATCGTATGAGAAAAATAATAATAAGGGTATCCCTAATCCTCGGCATCATTTTCTTAGGGGTGCTCTATCTTGGTGTCTATAAGTTTAATGTTGCAAATGATGACGTGTCTTTTAATGCTGGAACACCTGCCTCTCTTGATAACGCAACGTATAAAATTAATGGACAAAACGTTCTTTTGAAAAATGGTCTCTCGGTTACAGAGGTAGCACCAGGCTCTGGTTCAAAGATTATTACCCGATATTTTGGCAATGAAGTAAAACATGACTTTGATGGTGATGGCAGGGAAGACAGTGCTTTCCTTGTTACTCAAGAAACAGGAGGAAGTGGTATCTTTTATTATATTGTAGCTCGGTTGAACACCGTCCATGGATATATTGGCTCGGAAGGAGTATTTTTAGGGGATCGTATTTCCCCACAAACTACCGAGATGGGGAAAGGTAATATTGTTGTGGTGAATTATGCAGAACGTGCCAAAGGAGAAAGTTTTTCGGTGCAACCGTCCGTGGGGAAGAGTCGATGGCTCCTTCTTGACACTAAAACGATGCAATTTGGTGAGGTTGCACAAAACTTTGAGGGAGAGGCGGACCCTGCACAGATGACGTTGGAAATGAAGACGTGGGACTGGATAAATACAACCTATGGGGACGGTACGCAGATACGACCACACTCTTTAAAAAAGTTCACCCTCCTTTTTAAAAAGGACAGCACTTTTTCTTTAGGAACTGACTGTAATAGGGGAGGAGGGGAATATGTCATGAACGGTAGCAAAATTTCGTTCGAGAAAATGATTACAACGATGATGTACTGTGATGGTTCACAAGAATCTGACTTTACAAAGATGCTTTGCGAAGTATCGAGCTACCTTTCACCTCACGAGGAGAACTCATTTTTGACTTAAAATTTGATAGTGGGGTCATGGTCTTTAAGTAAGAGGGGTTTGGATAAAGTTTGAGATGTCGAGGAATAGTCTATTCTTAGCGTGAGAACATTAATACTATGAAAATATTTGCACATCGCGGATGGTCGGCAGGAGAAAATGAGAACACTCTTCTTGCCTTCAAAAACTCAGCTAATGCTGATTTGGAAGGTATAGAATTTGATATTCGCTATAGTACGGACGGACAGAGTGTTGTAGTCTCTCATGATCCCGCAACGAGTATGCATGTGCTGGAACTAGAGGAGGCACTACTGTTTCTGTCGGTAACTCATCTTGAGCTCCTCATTGAGTTCAAAGAATATACCCCTGATCTTTATGTGAAGGTAGGAGAAATACTCCGAAAGTATAATCTTGAAGAGAGAACAACCTTATTTGCGTTTCACTCTGTTGCAGAAAAATTCCCCTGGGAAAATCGCGGCAAAGTGAAACTTGGGATTATCGCCCCATATCCGCATCATATTAAAAAATATATTGAAGCGTATCACCCCGACGTTGTTCTCTTTGGCTGGGCGACAAAAAGAGAAAGAACACTATTCAAAATCATTTGGTCTGTATGCTCCCTCCCCCGAATATTTGCGAAGTATCCCCACGTTAAATTTATTATTGGAGTAGCTTTTACTAAAAAAGACAAAGTATGGCTTGATACACAGACGGGGCTGTATTGTTGTACTGCGGATTTTCCGTTACTATAAGTTATATGAACAAAGAAAAACCCCTCCGCAAAGTAGCAATTTTTGATATTGATGGAACGATTTTTCGGTCGTCGCTTCTCATTGAACTGGTAGAAGTATTTATCGAAAAAGGGGTGTTTCCTGTGTCGGTTCGTACCGACTATGAAAAAGAAAAGGTCCAGTGGCTTGACCGCAAAGGAGATTACGAAGCCTATATCATGGCTGTCGTCGGCGTTTTTATGAAAAATATAAAAGGGGTACCATATGCTAAATTCCTGGAAGCTTCAGAACTTGTAGTCATGCGCTATCGCCATCGTACCTACAATTTCACCGAGACGCTTATTGCTGATTTAAAAAAAGAGGGGTATTTCCTTTTGGCTATCTCGCGCTCACCAAAAGGCACGCTCGATTTTTTCTGTAAAGATATTGGATTTGATAAGACATACGGGTCATTTTATGAAACAGATGATGGTGGATGTTTTACGGGGAAGGTTATCGACGAGCATTTTATTGCAGATAAGGCTACAGTTCTTCAGCGCGCTGTCGAAAAAGAAGGGCTCACACTTGAAGGCTCCGTAGGGGTAGGGGATACTGAAGGAGATATCTCATTTCTTGAACTTGTTGGTCGGCCTATTTGTTTTAATCCCAACAGAAAACTCTGGGAACATGCAAAAGAAAAAGGGTGGGAGGTTATTGTTGAACGTAAGGATGTTGTGTACGAACTTAATAAAAAAATAAAGAGGGACTACGGTAATTAGGTTATGCTACAGGTTCGTAAGAGGAAGGACCAAAACTTGCAATCCTTTATTTTGTGTGCCATGCTTATAGTTGTGACAGTAAGTTTTTTGAGGAGTATATCATGAAAGGTATATTGGTAAAAATTTGGCGGGAATATATTTTCCTCGTTTATGGTTACGGCGGGGATGTTATCGAAGCTACTACTTCTGGATTCCGCGGAATTTTTGATGTTGAGTATGCAAAAAAGATTTTGCGAAATTAAATCTCAGGAAGCAAGAAGCCAGTTTGCATGCATGCAGACTGGCTCTTTTTTATGCAACAAGTGTTGCGATAGGTATTTCTAGTTGCGCAAATGTGTTATTTTTTGTGACGGTGCCATTCTCAGAAATAATGAAATAGGGAAGCTGGCGCGCTTCAAGTCTGGCGACTGCTTTTTCAAGAGGGAGGAGTATTACGAGGGATGCTTCCGTGTCAGCTTCTTCACAAGTGCGGGCTATAACGGTCGCGCTGACTATTCCAGGAGCTGATTCCGCTGTCTGCATATTTACTAAATGGTGCCATTTTTTACCATGGTGTTCTCCTCCTGTTTGATAGGTCCCGGAGGTCGCCATGCCTGCATTTTGTATCCCCGCAGCCGTTATAATCGCGTCTGCGCTACGTGGGTCTTGAATAGCAACGTTCCACTGCTTTCCGTCCTCAAATGAACCCTGAGTAAAAATATCACCTCCTGCGTTTATGATAAACCCTTGTCGAGAAGTATCCATTTTTTCGACAATAGCTTTTCCTGCCATATCAATAGCCATACCTTTTACAATACAAGCAGGCTCAAGGATTTGTTTTGGTGCGAGGCGTATCAAAAGTTCGCGGTCATTGAAGGCAAGGTCTCGGTAGGTGGGGAGCACCTCAGGTAATTCAAAATTTAATGGCAATCCGTATCCATAAGAAGCAAGTACACCTCCTACTGATGGATCGAAACTGCCATCGGTCTCTGCAGAAAGTGCAACGCATTTTTTGATAACTTGAAAAAGTTCGATACTTACTTTGTGCCATGAACCGTTACTTGTATTTAGCCTCATGAGTTCGCTCTCCGACTTGAAACGACTAAAGCGAAGATCGTATTCGGTAAAAATATCTTCTGCGCGTGCAAGAGCGGCGTCAGCCTCCGACGAAGAAAACCCGACCATAGTGATATGGACGGGAATCCCCATTGAATGAAATATGCGATGCTCAGTCATAAATTAATCGTCAAAATCCTCGTTCTTTTCACTATGTGTCTTGTATGTTCGCGAAACGGTTGGCTGTGCTGTTGTAGTTTTTGTTGCTGATGCCCCAGAAGTACTGGTTACACTTGCGGCTACTGTGCCTTGTGCGCTTGCTTTTGCAATAGCACTTTCAAGGGATGACTTGAAGGCGATACTTGCGTAGGTTGCCCCTGAGACTCCTTGAATATTTGCACTCCCTGCTGCCATAGCTTGTTGTATAAGGTACGGCTCTGCTTGTTGAGAAGGAGGAGAGTTAGGAACTTGTGGCATAGTTACATTCGTAATCTTGCCATTGGTAAAGGTTACCGAAGCAACGGCATTTCCCCACGGTGTCTGATATGCAGATCCTGTGAATGTACCCGAAACACTCGCTGGCGCGCTCGCTGTATTTGATGTTGTTTTAGCTATCGTCGGTGCAGTAATTTTTGGCGTAGGAGCTGGTGCTGCTGGTGGGGGCGTTTGCGTTGTTGTATTGGCACCCGTACTCGTATTTGAAGAAAGACCACCCGTTACGGTAATACCTTGTGTTGCTGCTTGTGCGAGGGCACTCTCAAGAGATGCCTTGAACGCGTTGCTGGTGATTGTTGCCCCCGAAACACCCTGAATATTTGAAGACCCACTTCGGAGTGCTTGGTCGATAAGATATTGTTTTGCGTATACTGAAGGAGGTGAATCGGGGAGTGTAGGGATATTAACCGCAACGACTTTACCATCTTTAACTTGTATAGTCGTGGCGAGATTTCCCCAAGGAGTTTGGAACGTTTTTCCGCTCGCATTGACAACTTGAGCACCCGCAACCATAGTCGCGGTAGCTTTTGCTGTTGTTGCTACTCCCGTTGCTCCACTGTCGCTTGGTGCAGGAGTAGTCCCGAGTGTGCCCGGTTGCTTTATTCGCCCAATACCCAGAATAACCACAAGCATAGAAACGCTGGCGAAAAAATACACAAAAAATTTCTCTAAGTTTTTTTGAAAAGATGACATGATTATATAAGGGTTAAGCTAATAATAAGCTTTCTGCGCTCATTAAAGGTGGAGGCGGAACAAGACAACAAATCTTACAGAAAGAACTACTAATCATCATCATCATCATCGCGATAACGCTGGGGAACAGTAGGTTTTGCAGTAGGGGTGACTACGGCTGTGTTAGTACTTGGGCTGACCGACTGCCCTTGCGTTGTTGCTTGTGCGAGTGCGCTCTGAAGAGAAGACTTGAACGCGATGCTCGTGTAGGTTGCCCCCGAGACTCCTTGGATATTTGCAGAACCAGCTTTCAGTGCCTGATCAATAAGGTATGGCTCTGCATAAATAGAAGGGGGTGAGTTGGGTACAGAAGGCATACTTACGGCAACCACTTGGCCACCTTTTACGGTGATAGAAGCAGAAGCACTTCCCCATGGTGTCTGGTAGGCGGACCCTGTAATGGTTGTTGCTCCTAGTGTGCTTGTCTGTGGGGCGGGAGTTGGAGTAGGTGCGGGGGCTGCAGCAAGAGAGGTTGGTTTTTTTGCACGCGCAACGCCCATGACAATGAGTACGACAGAAACCCCAGTGAAAAAGAAAATAAGGAATTTCTCTAGATTTTTTGTAAATAAAGACATAGTGCTAATTTTTAAATCATTTCGAATACTTCACGAACTTTTGTGCGGACAAATAACCACCATCCAAGGAGGATAATGACTTCGCCCACATAGAGTGCGCTTAGGGCCATTCCAAAACTAAAAATCTCTTTTTGGATGGTTGCCTCAGACTTTATGAGCATGTAGTGTTTATTAACATCACCATAAACAAGATAGTCTTGTTCACCAATGGATGTCTCGTAAAAACCAGCGCGGTCGATGTTGTCAGAGCGTAACGCAATAATATCCTCGGGAAGATGTATGGTCTGCTCTGCCTTGGTTACGTCGGGAGCAGGGATTGTTTTGGCATATTTAATAAGCTCGTTGCGGGTGTCATTGGACTCTATTAGGTGTAGAGCACCAAGAGCTACGCCATTTAACGCAAGAAGAGCAAGGAGTACTGCGATTCCGTATTTGCGTACTTGTCCCATTCCTCGATCGACTAAAATTTCATTTTTTTCCATAGTAGTTTTTGAATTATCCATATTTTTGATTATACCATTTATCCGAATTTTTGTACAAATATTTGTTTTTTGGGAACTTGTACTTTTTCGAGAGCACCAAGAACACCCATGGTCATAGGAGGGACACCACAGATATAGATGTCGCTCTTACGCATCGTCGTTGGGTTTTTGGTAATAAAGTCTGTTACGTATCCAGTTGCTCCCGACCATGATGGATCAGCTTTTGAGAGTACGGGCACAAAGGTAAATAATGGATAATCTTGAGAAATTCTTTCGAATTCATCACGAAGAGAAATGTCTCCTTCTTTTGGGGAGCCGAGGTAGAGTGTTGCGGGGAGCCCCTCTTTTACTGCCTCATCAACCATCATACGGAATGGTGCAACACCTGTAGACGTAGCAAAAAATACTTTTGGTCGGCCCGTACCATAACGGTAAGGAAAATCGTCAAAAGGACCATAGAACTTTGTTGCCGTGCCAACAGGAGCGTCGCGAAAAAAACGTGCTCCAGTGCCACCACCCGAGAAACTTACTAAAAGAGTGAAGGATCGCGCATCAGTCTTTGCTACTGAATATGCACGAGGGACACAACCCCATGTATAGGGTACAACATACGAGCCGAGATTGAATGGACCCGAAACGGTGTTGGGAAGCCCGACTGTTACTTTTTGAATACGTGAGCCAATACGCTCCGTTGCGATAATCGTCCCATTAAAATGAGGGGCTTCGGTGAACCAGTGGCGGATAGTACTAAAGAGGGACATAGATAAGTTGAGTTAGAAGAATACACTCCACATTGAACTGAAGAGCGCGAGGAGGAAATGAACAAAAAGGAACCCGAGAGAAATCCATCCAAACCAGTGATGAAGCGGGGTAAGGGGGACTTGCCACCTTACAAAAATATTATAGTTATACTGTTTAACAAGCCCGGTGATAATAAGAAGCAAGAAAAAGAAACCACCAATCATCCCTGTCCACCACACAAGCCCCTGACCTAAAAATATTGTCATTTGCATATAGATTAGTGTACCACTTGGTATAGAGTTGTGCAAATAAAAACGCGAGGTGTGCTCGCGTTTTTATTTGTCTTCACCAAGTTGTGCATCCAGCATACGTTGTCGCCCAACTGCTTCGGCACGCATTTGTGGGGTGATAACAAAAGGTTCTGCCTTGGGAACATTTTCTTTTTCTGCGCGTACTTTGTCAAGAAGGCGGCCAAGGGCTTCAGCGACAGGGCTACCCTTTTCTTTTAAACGCCTGAGGGTTTCTTCTTGTTGGGCATCTGAATCGATACCCATTTGTTCAAGACTTTGCATGTTCATAATTTGTACTCCCTGAATAGGTTAACTGTATTTTAGGTTACCATTTTTTTATAAAAATAGTCAATATGTATTTTAAAATTTTGCCTTATAAAATTTTATGTTAAGATAAACGCATAGAATTTAATTCTCAACAAAAAATATGTCACAAGCAAATCAAATGTATCAAAACGCAATCTTTTGGATTGAAGTTGAAAAAATAAAACCAAATCCATTTCAGCCCCGTAAAGAATTTGATGAGTACAAACTTCGTGACCTTGCAGATTCGATAAAACAATACGGCATTTTGCAGCCACTTGTCGTAACGCGTCGTGAGATAGAAAAAGTAGAAGGTGGACTTGCTGTAGAATACGAGCTCATTGCAGGAGAGCGTCGCCTCCGCGCTTCGAAACTCGCAGGGCTTACTCAGGTGCCGGTGCTTATTCGTATTGGCGAGGAGTCAAAAGAGGAAGAGGACCGTATGAAACTCGAACTTGCGATTATTGAAAACTTGCAACGTGAAGATTTGAACCCCGTTGATCGAGCAAAAGCATTTCAGCGTCTTGCGGATGATTTCGGGTTTAAGCATGTGCAGATTGCCGCAAAAGTAGGGAAGAGTCGTGAGTATGTTTCCAATACGTTGCGCATCCTTGCGCTCCCTGAGGAAATGCTCCTGGCTCTCGCAGAACGACGCATTAATGAAGGTCACTCACGACCACTTCTCATGCTCACGGATCGCAAAGAAGAGCAGATGACGCTTTTTAAAGAGATTATTTTCAAGAAACTTAACGTACGTGAAGCAGAGCGTATTGCACGTCGTATTGCCGTTGATCGTGTACGTAAGAAGGGGACAGACTTTGACCCTGAGATGATGGAGTTTGAGGCTGCGCTCACCGAGCGACTAGGGACACGTGTACAGATTGAAAAACGCGAAATAGGAGGGAAGATTGTGATTGATTTCTTCTCGAACGACGATGTGCGTAATTTTTTGAAACGACTTCAAGAAGAAATGCAGACGGTTCCCACAGGGGAAGTGTCAGTACCTCTTGGAGAGACTGCTGTGGAGGCGGGTGCACCAGCAGGTATTGGTGAGCTTGCAGAACCCGACGAGGAAAAGGCGATGGAGGAATCAGAGGATTTATATAATGTGAGGAATTTCTCTCTGTAGCTATCTAAGAAATAAAAAAAACCTGCGCGTAGTACTTGCAGGTTTTTTTTATTGTTGCTACTTCCTTCGGAAGAATTTCTGCGCAATGATCTCTATTGGGCTTGTCTTTTCGAGATAACCACGAATGTGTCGTTTTGCCATGGTCGTCTTTGTGTAGTCGAGCCATTTACGTTTTGGGGATGAACTATCTTTCGTCTCAATTTCTACAATGTCGCCATTTTTGAGTTTTGTCTCAAGTGAAGCGAGCTTGCCGTTTATCTTTGCGCCTGAGAGATGGTCGCCGATCCGGGAGTGAATAGCATAAGCAAAATCAATAGTACTTGAATCTTCAGGAAGATCGATAACGTCACCTTTTGGGGTAAACACAAACACCCGATTTTTAAAGAAGTCCATTTTGAGATGCTCGAGGAACTCATCTGATTTTGCAACATCTTTTTGCCATTTAGTGAGCTCTTTGATCCAAGTAATATTCTTTTCAAGATTATTCTTTTCAAGGCCATTTTCTTTGTAGGCAAGATGGGAAGCAATACCGTACTGTGCCTCGCCGTGCATTTCTTCGGTGCGGATTTGGATTTCGATAACCCCGCCATCTCCATGAAAAATAGTGGTATGAAGAGATCGATAGCCATTTGCTTTAGGGAGGGCGATATAGTCCTTGATTCGTCCTGGAACAGGGCGCCAGTGTTTATGGATAATGCCGAGTGCTCGATAGCAGTCCTCAACAGTCTTCACGATAACTCGTACGGCAAGGATGTCGTACACTTTGTTGGAGTCCATTTCTTTGCGTGCAAGTTTTTTCCAGAGACTATAAAGATTTTTTACTCGATAGTTTACCCGTGCATCGATGATGCCATTTGCAACCAACTCTTTTTGAATGGAGCGATAGATTTTTTGGGCGTATTTTTCATCTGCAATACGTTTTGTTTTGATGATGGCTGCAACTCTCTCATATTCTTCGGGAAACGCATAAGGGAATGCAGCATCTTCAAAAATTGCTTTCCATTTTCCCATACCAAAACGGTCAGCAAGGCGGGCGTGAATCTCGAGGGTCTCGAGTGCAATACGTTTTCTTTTTGCTTCAGGGATATGTTCGAGTGTTTGAATATTGTGCAGGCGGTCGGCAAGCTTAATAAGGAGTACACGAATATCTCGTGACATTGCAATGAAAAATTTGCGCAGACTTTCTACGTGGCGTTCAATACCACGATATTTGATTTTTCCAAGTTTCGTTACTCCTTCCACGAGAGCGAGAATTTCTTTACTAAATTCTCGCTCTATTGTTTTTGGAAGAACTCCAGCATCCTCGATAGTGTCATGAAGAAGACCTGCGGCCACCGTAGAAGCATCAACATTAATAATGGCGAGGTTTGCGGCAACATGTGCAACGTGGAAAAAATACGGTTCACCCGAGTTCCTTTTTTGCTCTTTGTGTGCATCTTGAGCGAAGAGGTACGCTTTTTTTATAAGAGCAATATCCTCAGCGCTAGAATTTTTGAGCATCCTGATAATCTCTAGTGCGGTAGGACACGAGCCATCTTTTTTTGGTGAAAACATACGGCTATTGTGCCATAATTCCCCGTAAATAAAAAGTAAAATGGCTCTTGCAGAAAAACTGCAAGAGCCAGGGAAGGGACGAAGTGTTATTCGTCTACATCGTTGAACCAAAAGAAATAACCAACACCATGCAGGTTCATACGGTCCCGATTTCTCGTGGTTCTTTTTAGAACACTTTTTGAAAGGGGGTCCGTGACGCCATTAATCTCGACTTCATGATGCTCGCTAAACGATGCGATCCACCATGGGTGCTGAAGGACAAAATCTGAGGGGGCATGCTCAATGACTAATTCCGCCCCCAGTTTTCCGAGGAGCAATGCGCCATCTTGCTTGAGCACCTCGATACATTCTGCTGGCAAGAGGTGTTTCCAGGTTGCGACAATGCCAACTTTAATTCTTCTTACGGCCGTTTCGTTTCCTGGGGATAGCGGGACCTCAATGGTGGTACTTTTCAAAAGCACAAAATCTGGATTGTTGAAGGGCGGAGGGGGGGGTACAAATTTTTCTCATCTAATTTTCCTTTTTTACAAATTACAAAACCTGCACAAAGGCAGACCAATTTACTGCTGTGCAGAATAACATACTTTGTATTTTTGGCAAACGAATCCCCCGCGCACGAATTTCGTAGGCAGGGGAGAGTACTAGTAAAAACCAAAAAGATTGAAAAGGACATATGAATGAACTGAATAGCAACTTTTTAGACTGTTGTCCTTTGTAAAAAGTATTTCCTTTTTAACGCGTGGGTCATGTTCGCATCGGCGGCAAGCATCAAAGCCTCCTTTATTTGTATCTTTAACAATTTGTACAAGATCTTGATACTCCTTGAGTTCATTGTGGTCAATCGTCCAAATTTTATAAAGTAAGTAAATAGCAGTAATGGAAATAAGAATGAGAAGAAGGGGGATGAGGATATGCAGAACTGGCCAAATTTTATCGAACATTTTTGATTCCTTTCAGGTTAAAGAATTTCTCTTTTGAGAGGTTATCCTTTAAAAAAATAATTGTCAATTATTCCATCTTGTTGAGTTTATGCGGATTATGGTTGGGGCAGGTTTTGTTACTACATCGTTCGGGGATTGTTTTTGTGCCATCCATCATGAGTGATGCACAGAGGGTTCCCTCTGCTTTTTTATAGGTGCAGAAGTTTCCGGTGGGGCGCGCTTTGATGGCATTTTTACAATCGGGATAACCAGTACAGCTATAGAAAATACCAAAGCGCCCTTTGCGTTCCGTCATAAAACCTTTTTTACACATGGGGCAGGGGACACCAGTATGATTGAGGAGGGCAGCCGTGTCATCTTTTTTAATAAATTTACACTTTGGATAATTTCCACAAGCGATAAATCTCCCAAAGCGCCCATCGCGTTCAAAGAGGTTTGATTTTTCACACTTTGGACAAAGTTCACCCGTGTCGCGTGGTCCTGCAAGTTCAGACCCATCAATCATACGCGCGCCATCACATTCGGGATATTCTTTGCAGGAAAGAAACTTCCCCGTACGGGCAAGTTTAATAATCATTGAGCTGTTACATTTTGGGCACTTGAACTGTGCGTCTGCTTCGCCAAGGTTGGTGATTTTTTCAAGTTTATCCTTTTCTTTTACCTCTTTTGAGAAAGGGTCATAAAATTCTTTGAGCGTGGGTACATACTCACGGGTTCCGTTTGCGATATCATCGAGTTTGTCTTCCATTTCTGCCGTGAAGACATCACTAATGTAGTTCGAAAAATTTTGTTCGAGGAACGTGCTTACGACTTCACCCGTATCCGTAGGGCGAAGAGCTTTGCCTTCTTTTATCACATAGCCACGGTCACAAATAGTTTTAATAATAGAAGCATAGGTTGAAGGGCGACCAATACCACGTTTCTCCAGTTCTTTCACAAGCCCTGCTTCAGAGTAGCGTGCAGGCGGTTCAGTAAACTTTGCTTCATCGCTGAGGCTAAGAAGGATAAGCATCTCGCCCTGTGCTACTTTAGGAAGTTGCACGTCTTCACCGCGCGCGTCGGGGTCAGCAGAAAGCCATCCAGGGACAATGACACGAGAGCCGGTAATGGAAAAATTCGGCGAATCAGTAGATTCGGATCTTGGATCACTTCCATTACGGACGTTCGCGAGTATCGTGGTGCGCGCAAGTCGCGCCTCTATCATTTGAGAAGCCACGGTGCGCGCCCAAATAAGCTCGTAGAGCTTCTTTTCTTCAGGAGTAGTACCGAGGGAGTTTTTACTAAAATCAGTAGGGCGAATTGCTTCATGTGCCTCCTGTGCGTTTTTGCTTTTTGTTTTGAATACGCGTGCCTCACCGGCGCCTGCACCATAGCGTTTTACTATTTCAACAAGGATAGCTTTTTGTGCATCGTTCGAAAGCGTGGTGCTGTCTGTACGCATATAGGTGATGAAGCCTTTCTCGTAAAGTTTCTGCGCAACGCCCATCGTGCGCGACGGCGCAAAGCCGAGGCGTGAGCTCGCTGCTTGTTGAAGGGTGGAGGTAATGAAGGGTGCCTTTGGTGCACGCCGGACTTCACTTTCTTTGACTTCACGCACCATCCACTGATTAGCGCGTCCAATTTTTAAAATATTTTTTACGACTTCTTCGTCGCGTGGTTCTTCGGTACAGGAAAGCTCGAGCTCTGCTCCTCCTTGCGTCTTTACCTTTGCGGTCAGTGCCCAATATGCCTCAGGGGTGAACGCTTTGATTTCCCGTTCACGTTCGACAAGAATACGAAGGGCAGGCGACTGTACGCGCCCTGCCGAGAGACCATAGCGTACTTTTTTCCAAATGAGACCTGAGAGGTCGTAGCCCACAAGTCTATCGAGTACGCGACGTGCTTCCTGGGCCCTGCGAAGATTTTCATCAATCACGCGAGGGTGCTTGATCGCCTCTTCGATTGCGCTCTTTGTAATCTCGTGATAGGTCACCCGCTTTGGGTTTTTGAGTCCGCACGCTTGTGCGATGTGCCACGCGATAGCCTCACCTTCACGGTCGGGGTCGGTAGCGAGCAGGACTTCGCTGGCCTTTTTTGCGAGTGAATCTAGTTCATGTACAATCTCTGCTTTGCCTTTTGAGATTTCATAGTGTGGTACAAAACCAGCGGGGATATCAATTGCTTGCTTGTTACTTTTAGGAAGATCACGCACGTGACCTACGCTTGCGCGTACAATATATTCATCACCCAAATACTTGCCAATTGTTTTTGCTTTTGATGGTGACTCAACGATGAGGAGTTTGTATGATTTTGTAGACATTAAAATACATTAGTACTATAGAGTGATTTATTTTGCAAATGAAAAATAAAACAGCCACCGAATTTGGAGACTGAAATGAACCGAGGTCCATTAAAATTAGTGATGCCGGCGAGGTAAATATCAGGAATGTTTCCAGATGCTTGATGCATGATGACAAAGAGTCCTGCTGAGTTTCCGCCGATAGGCAAGTACTGCAAACGCAATGCTCCCAATGAACAGTTCTTTCAGGGTTGCGTCGCATACTTTGTGCATGAATTCCTTCATGCACAAAAAGTCCAGCTAGTCCATCATGCCGATATCGACAAGGTGGATTCCTCTCAAGACGATCAATGAGACTTTTAAGTGCCTGCTTACTTTTTTATACTCAGATCGCTCAAAAAGAAACTACATAAAATTTGTAGAGCACTAGTGCACTACAACACCACCCAAGAGTAGCACTACTATCTTTTCATCGCCAAGTTTTTCTGTGGATAATTTTTACTATTTTACTCGCTCAATTTTCCCCATTCTCTCGCGAATGATTCCTTTGATTTCGAGAATCATGAGAATTGAAAGTATTTCTGTTAGCGGTGTGTCGAGTGATGAAATAATTTCTTCACGCTCACGTGGCTCATCTAACAGTAGGAGCACCACTTGTTCTTCGGGGCTAAAAAGAGTGAGGTCGAGTTTGTTTCCTTGTTGTTCAGGGTCACCAAAAGTTTGTTCAATAAAGCCAATTTCTTCAAGGAGGTCTTTTGCGCAGGTGATCGGGGTTGCACCTTGGCGAAGGAGCCCGTTCGTACCTTTTGAGGTTGCTGAGAAAATTGGTCCCGGGACCGTGAACACATTTCTATTGTAGTCGAGTGCCATGCGCGCCGTGATGAGCGTACCTGACTTTTCTTCGGCTTCAATGACAAGGGTACCTTGCGTGATGCCTGCCATGATGTGGTTACGTTGCGGAAAGGTCCACGGCGCTGCATGGAGGTCCGGCTCAAACTCAGAAAGAAGGGCTCCTCCGTTCTCAAGAATTTCTTGTGCAAGATTAAAATTTGTGCGTGGATAGATCACAGCAGGTTCGAGCCCTGATCCGGGGATGGCAATTGTAAGAAGTCCTGCATCGAGCGCAGAGCGGTGTGCGATACCGTCGATACCCATAGCGAGCCCCGAAACAATAACGATGGGGTACCCCGCAAGTCCTGTGATGATTCGTTCACATGCTTCGCGACCGTAGTTTGTGTACTTGCGGGAGCCAACGACTGCGAGGTAGTAAAATTGAGTAGGGTCGGGGAGCTCGCCTGCAACAAAAAGTTTTTCAGGCACTTGGGGAATTTCGAGAAGTGATTTTGGAAATTCTTCTTGCGTAAGTTTTTTGATTTTATAGGGAGTAGGAGACATTGTGTTCTTATAAATAAGTGTAACACGAGTGTCTAGGTATTTTAATAGTGGATAACTCTCCAAAAACCTGAGTTTAGAATAGTATTTCTAAACTCTGACTATCTACTTATAGAGTACTATTATACTCTATAAGTAGATAGTCAGAAAGTTGGTTGCGTAAACAAATTTTTGTACACTGTTATCTTTTTCTGCTATACTATTTATTATGTTAGATATTAAATTCATTCGGGAAAATGCAGATTTAGTGAAAGAGGCGGCGCGCAAAAAGAACATCACCTTTGATGTGGCAGAACTGATAACGGTCGATGATAGCCGTCGTGCCATCCTCACTGAAGTAGAGACAATGCGCAGTAAACAAAATGAAATTGCGAACGCGGTACCGCGCGCGCAGAACCCCGAAGAACGTGAGCGACTTATTGCGGAATCAAAATCGGCAAAAGAATTACTCCAGCAAAAAGAATCTGAACTCAATGAAGTAATGAAGCAGTGGCAAGGGCTCATGGTACAAGTGCCAAATGTTCCCGATATGTCGGTGCCTGAGGGTAAAGAAGATTCTGATAATGTAGAGTTACGCACGTGGGGTGCTATTCCTCAGTTCAATTTTACCCCCAAGGATCATATTGAGCTTATGCAAAATTTGGGAATGCTCGACCTTGAGCGTGGCACGAAAGTTGCAGGGTTCCGTGGCTACGTATTAAAAGGGGACGGTGCACGTCTACAGTTTGCCCTCTGGCATTTTGTACAAGATTACTTTTTAAAAAAAGAGGGCTACACCCCAATGATTGTGCCGTCCCTTATAAAACGCGAACTGCTTTTTGGTACAGGGTACTTGCCTCAAGGAGAAGAAGATCTCTATAAAACACAAGATGGAGACTACCTTGCAGGGACGGCTGAGGTTGCCACGATGGGGTACTACATGGATGAAGTTTTAGAGAAAAAAGATTTACCCATCAAGCTCCTTTCCTTTGCAGATTCATTCCGTCGCGAAGCGGGGAGCCACGGCAAAGACACCAAGGGTATTTTGCGCGTACATGAATTTTATAAAATAGAGCAAGTCGTTTTGTGTGAAGCTTCGCATACTGAATCCGTAAAGTACCATGAGGAGGTGCAAGCAAACACCGAAGGAATTATGCAGGCACTCGGTATTCCGTACCATGTCGTAGTGAACTGTGGGGGAGACCTCGGACTCGGACAAGTAAAGAAGTATGACATTGAAGCATGGCTTCCTTCCGAGAACACGTATCGCGAAACAGGATCAGCAAGTTACTTCCATGATTTTCAAACACGCAGATTAAATATTCGTTATCGTGATGATGGCAAATTGAAGTTTGTGCATTCAGTCAACAACACGGCACTCTCTGGTCGCCCGCTTATTATGCTTGTTGAAAATTTCCAACAGGAAGATGGCAGTATTGTTATTCCCGAAGTACTCCGTCCCTACATGGGCAAAGATAAAATAGGATAGCGTTATTTTCTCATGGAACGATTTACCACGATTGTTGAGCGTACGCGAGCACAGTTTGGTGAGTGGTCTCTGTATGTGATTGCAATTATCATTCTTCTTTTTATCTTCTTTATTGCAGGTGGTGGTATCTCGCAAAATCATCGTTGGGAAATCGAGACTGTCCGTGTCAAGGGAGCGAATGCGGTCTCAGAAGATGCAATTCGTGAAAAAGTAGTAGAGAAACTCCAGGGTAACTATTTTTTTGTATATGCACGCAAGAATAGCAACCTCTATCCCCGTAAGGAAATACAAGAAGTGCTTCTCGATACTTTTCCTCGTCTTGTGAGCGTAGAAACATTTCGTATTGATGCCCACACGGTTACCGTTAATGTGTCGGAGCGAAAACCTCACGATATCTGGTGTGGAAATGAATTTAAAAACGATAAGGCTATCCTTGATAATTGTTGGTTCCTTGATACAACAGGATTTGTCTTTGACCGCGCCCCGACTTTTTCAAGTGGTGTGTATCAAGAAGTGTACGGGAAGCTCGCGCAAAAAGATGAACAGACCCCCTTGCGTGGCATGCTTCCTGCTGACCTTTTTTCTTATACCGATACCCTTTCTCAAATGTTACGTTCTGAAGTGGGAGAACCTCTCCGGGTGGAGATAAAAGAAGATAAACAATTTGAAATTACCATGCGATTAAGCACTGCGTACCCTTTTCTCTCGGGAGTAATAATACGGTGCAAAGATGAAAATGATTTAGTAACGCTCGTTAAAAATCTTCGTGCGGCGATTGCGGCGCAGTTTCCTGAAAATGTCGCGCTCAGAAAAAAGCTTCTCTATATTGATATGCGTTTTGGGAATAAAATTTTCTTTGGGTTTGAAAACTCGTAAGTTGTGATAGAGTGCTTGGTGTAAATATGAAAAGCGAAACTAAATCATCAGTACAAAAACCAGTTATGGGTTTCTGGGGAAAACTTCCTCAGCCATTTTTTGCGCTTGCCCCAATGGCGGATGTGACGGACGCTGCATTTCGGCAGATGATTGCGAAATATAGTCGGCACGGGGAAAAGGGTGGTGGACCTGATGTCTTTTGGACGGAGTTCGTTTCTTCAGACGGTCTCTGTAGTCAAGGGCGGGAGATACTGAAACGTGACCTTTCCTTCACGAAGGGTGAGCATCCTATTGTCGCGCAAATTTTTGGTTCAAATTTAGAGAATATGCAAAAGACTGCGGAGCTCATTCGTGAGCTCGGTTTTGACGGTATTGATATCAATATGGGGTGCCCTGACAAGAGTATTGAAAAGCAGGGCGCAGGTGCATCGCATATGAAAAATATACAACATGCACAAGCAGTGATTCGCGCCGTTATGGCGGGGGCGGGGGGCTTGCCTGTGTCCGTGAAAACGCGCGTGGGGTACAACAAGGAAAACCTCGATGAATGGATCGGCGCGATACTTGAAACAAAACCAGCAGTGATTACCGTACACGCACGCACACGCAAAGACCTCTCACTTGTTCCTGCGCGGTGGGAGCTTGTGAAGCGTGCGATAGAGCTTGCCGAGGGCACGGGAACGCTCATTGTGGGGAATGGTGATGTGGAGAGTCTTTCTGATGGACTTGAGAAAGCACGCACAACAGGGGCGTACGGCATTATGGTTGGTCGCGCAGTTTTTGGTACTCCGTGGTTCTTTGACCGCACACGCACAACACTCCCAACACTTGCTGAAAAATTTGAAATAATGATTGAACACACGCACCTTTTTGAAAAAGAACTGGGGGATATAAAAAGTTTTGCGATTATGAAAAAGCACTACAAAGCCTATGTGAATGGCTTTGATGGCGCAAAAGAGTTGCGGGTAAGAATGATGGATGCAAAAAATGCTGACGAGGTCGAGAAAATAGCACGGGAGTTCTTGGAAACAAGATAGTCTTGGTTCTTACTTGCTTGTATGTTAATCTGTACAAGGATAAATTTTATAGAAAGGTAGGTGTGCTATGCAAAGACCACCTACTTGTACTAGGTGTTACGAGGAGGAGATGTGTGCGAGTAATCGTGACTGGAGGATAATACCGATTGTTTTAAAACCTGAAACAAATAACAAGGAGTGTCTTTATTGTCTGGCTTTTGTAGAACAAGAAGTAGCATCAAAGCGTCTTGAAGAAATTGAGTGGCAAATTGAAATTCTTGACTCGAGGTTGTTGGATGATGACGCAAGAAGAGTTGAATACTCACTTCTTGATGCCCTTGTCCGCTTACAAAAACAACGCGAAAAAGAAGTCTCAAAACTAAGGCCACTAAAAATCAAGGTTCTGAACCTGACTGACGAAGCAGAGTTTGTTGAATTAAAAAGAAAAGGGAAGTCCCCTCATCCTGATTTTTATGAAAGAATGTTGAGGTATGTTATTTAGATATTCAAAAGCCCCCGCTCGCGGGGCCTTTTTTAAATAAATTTTGAGCAAACTGCGCATTTCTGATATACTCTTTTTATGTCTGCAAATCTCGCCCTCTACCGTAAATATCGCCCGCAAACTTTTGCCGAAGTTGTGGGGCAGGAGCAAATTGTGAAAAACCTTGAGGGTGCTATCAAGGAAGATTCTGTCGGACACGCGTATCTTTTCTCAGGATCCCGTGGTACCGGAAAAACTTCCATCGCACGTATTTTTGGACGTGCAATTGGTGTGCATGACGATGACATCTACGAGATAGACGCAGCATCAAACGGTGGCGTTGATGATATACGCGCACTTCGTGATGCGGTACATACGATGCCCCTGCACTCAAAGTTCAAAGTGTATATTATTGATGAGGTCCACATGTTGAGCAAAGGAGCTTTCAATGCGCTCCTGAAGACTCTTGAAGAGCCACCACGGCATGTCGTGTTTATTCTTGCAACGACCGAAGAGGGGAGACTTCCCGAAACGGTTGTTTCTCGCTGTCAGAGTTTCCATTTCAAAAAACCTATACAGGTAATCTTGCAGAAGTTTGTGGAAACAGTAGCAAAAAAGGAGGGGTACGACCTCGCACCTGCTTCCTCAGACTTGATTGCGCTTTTGGGCGACGGGTCGTTTCGTGATACGTTGGGTACATTACAAAAAGTATTGTATTCATCCGCCGATAAAAAGATAACCCCCGAAGAAGTAGAGGCCGTGCTCGGCGCGCCGAGTGCGCGCGCCGTAAATGATTTCATCTCTGCCATTGTCGAGCGTAATTTTGAAAAAGGAGTACAGGTATTGAACTCAGTAATGGCCTCGAGTGATATAAAAGTTTTCCTTGACCTTGTGGTGCGTAAAATGCGCTTTGTTCTTCTTCTTCGTTTCGCTCCTGCAATGAAAAATGAGGTCCGTGCAAATTCTTCCGATGAAGATTTTGCATTTCTTGAGAAGCTTGCAAAGGAAGCAATTAAGACTCTGTCCTCAAAAGAACTTCTAGTTTTCCTGGGGGTGTATACTAACTTACGTAACGCAACAATTCAAACGTTACCGCTTGAACTCGCACTCCTAAGCCTCGTCGAAGGTGCACAGAAGCAACCCGTTGCCTAAGAGGCCTTTTTGGTGTATTCTGCATCAGTGCTTGTAAAGAGAATTAAATAACTTTGGGAGATCGTCTAATGGTAGGACAGCGGCCTTTGAAGCCGTTAATCTTGGTTCGATTCCAAGCCTCCCAGCCAAAAAATAGAATCGCCGTTTTCGCCAAAATGCGGAGCGTCGCTTTGCGACGCTCCGCATTTTTCTAAAAACGATAACTTCTTCGCAGAGCTGTGTCTCTTGAACAAAATCCGAACTTTTTTCCAAAACAATCCGACTGCTGACTAATCGCACGCGCGGAGCGGGAATGCGGAGGATAAGCAGAAAACCTAGACATCTAGGCGCGAGTAGCCCTAGCGGAAATGTCCGAGGCGAATGCCGAGGATGGTCTCCTTTAGATCGTGGACGAAAAATAGTAGAATGGTAGAGGCACAATATAAAAAGGTTTTGAATTTGCATTTTTGTCCGCCCCGAATTCCGCCAAAATAAAAAGATGAGCAAATGGAAAATTCCTCCCCAAGATCACGGATATTTTCCTGCTGGGAAATTCCGCGACCCCGCCTCGCGCCGTCGCGCTCCGGCCTTGCGAAGCTACAAGCATTCGCTTCTCACCCTCCTTTTCCATTTGCGACATCCGACAAAGAGCAAAAAGGAATGCTCGAGAAACTCAACCTTCCTCCAGTGATGAAGAGAAAATTACAAGAATTCGAAAACTCTCTCCGCGTACTCGAAGGTTTTGTTGGGTAAGAATTATTTTTTTACGCTTTTATAATTCTGTTCGGTAAGAGAAAAATGTGCTCCCGCACGAAAGACTTTTATGACACGCAGAATACGCAGAACGCGTAGAGCTTGTGTTGCAGCGTTTGTAAAAGGAATGGTCGCAAGAAGCTCCCACCAATGTGATTTGAAAAAAGAATAGCGATTATGCGCAAAATAAAGAGCGGTAAAAAACTCTGCCATAAATATGAATGCAATCGTGAGGTCGATACCATCGATTATTTGAATTTCATAAGGGGTGACCGTGTGCGTTTCTTCAAAAATCAGCATGAAGATACTGAATAACACAAGGAAGCCCATAAACCATTCATTTGCCATGGACAATCGCGATAATTTTTCTTTCATAATTGAGACAACTATACCAAAAAAATGTTTATGTGGGTACTGCTAGGAAATTATAGAGAGGATTCTCATGCATAGACGTATGTCTACTAAGCAAAGTTTAGTTTCATAAATATATGTTCGCGCCGTACATTCTTATAAAGGAAAAATGCTATAATTCTATTATTATCATTAACTGCGTAATACATTACGTACACCTAAATTGGTTATACAAAAACTCCAACATGTTGGAGTTTTTGTATTTTAGGGACATACTTTTAGATTCTATTTTGTTTTGTATCGGAGTGGATAAGGCTATACGGGGAATTTCTCAAAGAATAGAAAACTGGTATACTGTACTCCTGTTAATTTAAAAAGAGTAATAATCACGATTATTTATATGAAAAATATTATTGAAGCAATGCAATGGCGTTATGCCACCAACAAGTTTGAGGTAAGTAAAAAATTGAGCGATGAACAACTTGAAAGTCTTTTGGAGGCGACCATTCTTGCGCCTTCATCGTATGGACTACAGCCATGGAAAATGATTGTTGTTACTAATCCTGAAATACGCACAAAACTTCAAGAAGCAGGGTATGGTCAACCAAAAATTTCTGAGGCGTCACATCTTGTGGTTTTTGCCGTAGAGAAACATATTGACGATGCACTCGTTGATGCGTTTATCAAATCAGTATCTGATGTACGGGGAATACCTCTTGAAAATCTTGCTGGCTATGCAGGCATGATCAAAGGGGCTATTGCGCCAAAGAGTGAAGAAGAACGAAAGGATTGGGCAACAAAGCAAGCATACCTTGCGCTCGGCGTACTCATCACGGCAGGTGCAATCGAAGGCATTGATGTTGCTGCAATGGAAGGATTTGACCCAAAGAAATTTGATGAAATCCTTGGGTTAGAAGAACAAGGTCTTGAAACAAAAGTTATTGCTGCGGCAGGATTCCGCGCTTCTGATGACCCAACTGCCCAGTATAAGAAAGTGCGGTACCCTAAAGAGCACATGGTTATTGAGGTAAAATAGTACTTCCCTTGTGATTTTTCAATGGAAAAAAATAGAAGATAATACAAGCCCCATTGTTCGAGCGCTACGTATTATTCTCCTCGTGCTAATCATTGTTGGTATCGGGCTGATATTTACTCAGGATGCTTGGGTACTAAAGTTGGTCGGGTATTTATTGAAGTAGAGCTTAAAAAGCTTATCTTCGTTATTGCTACGTTAGTCGATTGGCTATCCTTCTTAACTTAGGAGAAAAATGCGGTTCCTTGCGGAACCGCATTTTTCTCCTGTACTACGTTCGGGGATTTTTTTTATCCCACTCGGCGATACTTGCTGATGTTTGCTCAACCAATGATGCAGGCCGGAGGTGGCGCGTATAATCCTTGGGAACAATAGGGGAGTGTGGTGCTTCATCGAGTGCATGCGCGATAGTCCATAAATTCTCCTCAGAAATAATCCATGCTGTACCAAACTGTTTGAGTGAAAATGGACGTGAATATGCGCGCAATGTTTTTTGTCCCGTGCCGGGCATAAAGTATTCATGGAAATAGGAGAGTACGAGCTCGTGTACCGTATGGTATACGGGGTCACGGAAACGCAACACATTGTGGTTCGTCTTACTGAGTGCACCCCAGAGCCCATTTTTTTTATAGAGCGCGAGTGCATGGTCGTCATCATCATCGAGGGTTTCGAGGTTTAGAAGAAGGGGTCGCTCTCCGTGAAGCCAGAGTGCGGTGGCTGCAAAAAGTGCCCCTTCAAGACAGTGCGCTTTGCCTTCACGCAATACCCTCCGTGGCGACATGCAAGTTTCACCACTTTTCTCGTAATTAAAAGCAAGGGTATCCAAAAAATCTTGGATTTTATTGGGTGTTGAGAGGCTTTTCAAAATCGAAGTTTCTTCTTTGGAAAGTTCAAACATAATGACAGTATGGCAGAATTTTTATAAATACTCAAAACTTTTTTAATAAGTATGGTATAATTCAGTTATATTATTTAAGTAATAAGAATTATGGCAGATTTAATTTTTTGGAGTGAAAAGTACAATCTTGGGGTTGAGGTTATCGATACCCAGCACAAAAAAATGATTGAGATTATTAATGTTCTTTATCGGTCTCTCCAGGCTTCACCAGACAAAGAAGTATTGCGTTCGACAATTCAGGAGCTTATTCGGTATGCTGATATGCATTTTGCTACTGAGGAGAAATACTTTAATGAATTTGAGTATGCGGGAAGAGAAGAGCACATACGAGAGCACGAAGCCTACCGAGAAAAAATCAGTAAGTTCTCAAAAGCTTATTATGAAGATGAGGTCATGCTCCCTTTTGAGATGATGGATTTTCTTGGGGAATGGTGGGTAAGGCATATTTTGGGAGAAGACCGAGAATATGTAGATTGTTTCCATCAAAACGGGTTACGATAAGTCTTACCGAGATGGCCTATACCGTATATATTTTAGAATGTGCGGACAGTAGTCTCTATATAGGTTCAACAAGTGATCTTGAAAAGAGGTTGTACGCTCATAATCATTTAAAATCAGGGGCGCATTATACAAAGATTCGCCGCCCGGTATTTTTAAAATATTCTGAAGAGGTCCTTGATCTTGCTGTTGCGCGCGCTCGTGAAGCAGAAATAAAGCGGTGGACAAGGGAGAAGAAACTCGATTTTCTCTCAAAACATAAATCATAAAATCTCATGAATAAATTTATAAAAAGTTTTGGGTGGGCAATGCATGGACTGCGTACCGTATGGCAAGAGGAAGTCAATTTTCGTATTGAAATTGGTATATCTCTCGCGGTGATAGCTCTTGGTATTTATTTCAAATTTATAACCCTTGAGTGGATTATCCTCATTGCTTGTATCGGCGCGGTACTTACTGCGGAGATTGTAAATACGGTCGTTGAGGATTTATGTAATAAGGTTGAGCCGAACCATGACCCGCTCATTGGAAAAGTGAAAGATATGATGGGAGGTTTCGTACTTCTGGTTGCCTTTTTTGTGGGAATTATCGGTGTCCTTTTATTTTTTAGGATATTTTTAGAGCCCAATACTTTTTTTCAGTTCAGTAAGTTCTGCCCCGACAATGTCACGATAGGCACCACTTTTTAAGTTTCCGAGAGTTACATTCATAATACGTACGCGAGTAAGATCGAGTACTTGGTACCCTTCAGCGGCGCACATGCGACGAACTTGGTGTTTCTTGCCTTCCGTAAGGATAATACGAAAAATAGTTTCGCCAGTGCGACGAGCCTTTGCCGGTTTGGTTTTGTACACCTCAATGAGGATCCCTCGTTCGAGGTGACGAATAAAGGTGTCAGAGACTTTTTTATCAACTTTTACAAGATATTCTTTTTCATGTGCGCGGTCAGGTGAAAGGACGCGGTCAGTAAGGCGACCATCGTTCGTAAGAATAATCAATCCTTCCGAGTCCTTATCAAGACGACCAAGAGGGAAGAGTCCTCGGAGTGCAGGGAGTGCCATCTTGATGCTCTCTCCTTCTTTTTGTGTATCAGTTGAAATTCCGCGAGGTTTGTAGTACGCAACATAACGATAGGATCCTTCTATTTTGGTAAGGACACTAGGGGAAACCTCGATGACATCATCTCCTGATGTTACTTGATCACCGAGTACGGCGACTTTATCATTTATCTTCACTAAACCTTTTGTAATAAGTTCATCTGCTCCACGACGAGTTGAAAATCCCTTGTGTGCAAGGTAGCGGTTAAGACGAATAGGGAAGGTGAGGGACTCTGCATCAGAAGAGATTGTTTTTTTAACGCTTGGCCGAGCTTGTTTCCGAGGTGTATTTTTTGATGGGTTTTTCATAAGTAGAGCTGAAATAAGGGGCCTCGGAGCACGTTGGTTGTATGTAATTTCCATACTCTACACTAAAAATAGTGATTTGACAAGAGGAAAACGCCCCCGAGTAATTACCCGTAAGGCGTTTTCCTTCTATTGTTACTTTTTTTAGATATGTTTTTTAATGAGTGCTTCAAGTTCAGCAACGTGACCCTCCTTATCTTTTTCCATTTTTTCCCAAAAAGCAACACATTCTGCACACTCGTCAGTATCTTTTTTGTACGTATTTTTTATGCGCCAAAGACTTTTGTGCTCTTGTGTTGCTTGGAGTAATAAATTGTAAGTATGATTGTTGAGCATGTTTTATTTATATTAGGGGTCGTGCACTGACCTTAAATATATTCTAGCACGAGAAAATAAAACTAATAATTTAGAGTTATACACAACTTTTTTGTTTTTTGTTAAAAATAAATTTGTAATCATGTGGTACAATGAACTTGAGTCTTTTACATTTTATATTTATTTTATGCGCGTACTTATGTTCGGATGGGAATTTCCTCCTCACAATAGCGGTGGCCTCGGCACAGCGTGTTTTGGTTTGACCCGCGCGCTCGCAGTAAAAAAGATTGAAGTACTCTTTGTTCTTCCAAAAAAAGTTAGCGTGACAGCATCGTTTATGGATATTTTGTTTGGAGATGAGCGTCGAGTTAAATTTCTTGAGATTGAAACAACGCTAAAACCTTACGTTACCTCAGAAGGGTATATACGGGAGCGGGATAAGGTGGTTTCTGATATATATGGAAATACCCTTATGCAAGAAGTAAAACGCTACGCTCTTCGCGCTCGCGAAATAGCCAAAAAAGAACACTTCGATGTTATCCATGCACATGATTGGCTCTCTTTCCTTGCAGGAGTTGCTGCAAAAAAAGTTTCGGGTAAACCCCTTATCCTCCATATGCATGCTACTGAATTTGACCGCACAGGGGGTCAAGGAGCAAACGAAGAAGTCTATAAGATAGAGCGGGAAGCAATGCAGTACGCTGATGGTATTATTGCGGTAAGTAATTTTACCAAGCAGAAAATTGTAGAGCACTATGGAATACCTGCAGATAAGATCCAAGTCGTGCACAATGGTATTGATGAGTGTGACTATACAAGTATTCCTGACAAGCTTGCTGATCTTAAGAAGGCGGGACAAAAGATTGTTCTTTTTGCAGGGCGTATCACTATCCAAAAAGGTCCCGAATATTTTATTCGAGCAGCAAAGAGAGTTCTTGAGGTAAACCCCAATGTTCTTTTTCTTGTAGCAGGTTCAGGGGATATGGAGCGTCAAATGATGCTTGAAACAGCCTCTTTGGGGATCTCAGACCACGTGATGTTCATGGGTTTCCTTCGGGGAGATGACTTGAATGCAGCATATAAAGCAGCAGACCTTTTTGTAATGCCGTCTGTTTCAGAGCCATTTGGTATCACCCCTCTTGAATCGATTATTGCGGGTACGCCAGTCTTGATCTCAAAACAATCAGGAGTATCAGAGGTGATTACTCACGCACTCAAAACAGATTTTTGGGACACTGAGGATATGGCAAATAAAATTCTCGGGGCGGTAGCACATCGGTCACTCTCGGAAACACTGCGGGGGAACAGTCGGCAGGAAATAAAAAAAGTAAATTGGGACGTGGCAAGCGAGAAGTGTGTGAGTTATTACGAAAAAATTATTTGTGACTGTGGAGCAACATCGGATACTCGCTACATCTAGTTTCTTTGAATCTAAACATCGACAAAGATAAACAGGCACACTACTCTTTTTAAGAGTAGTGTGCCTGCCATTTTTCTTGAAAGAAATGAAGGAATCCAAAATGGTAGCATTTTTGGTTGATTTACAAGAGTGGTTGGTGTATCTATTACTTCGCGGTGCGCTTTTTCTTTTGCTAAAAAAATATATCTGTTACAATAGAGGAAGTATTTTTTATTAAATAAGAACTATTAACTATTCCATGGCCTCCCTCTGCTTTTATTTTCAAGTTCACCAACCCTACCGCGTGAAAGATTATCGGGTTTTTGACGTGGGGAATGATAACGAATATTTTAATGATGATTCAGAGCGCTCGATCAATAATAAAAAAATTCTCCGTAAAGTAGCAGGGAAGTGCTATTTGCCTGCGAACGCTGTTTTACTTGAGCTTCTCAAGAAACATCCCGAATTTAAAATCAGCTTTTCTTTTTCAGGAGTATTCCTCGACCAACTCGAGGAATTTAGCCCCGAAACACTTGCCTCTTTTCAGGAGCTTATTGCAACGGGGCGTGTAGAAGTCTTGGAAGAAACGTACTATCATTCGCTCTCGTTTCTTTACTCACCTGAGGAATTTCGTCGTCAGGTCACAATGCATCGCGAAAAAATCCAAGAACTTTTTGGGGTTACGCCGACCGTATTTCGTAATACCGAGCTCATTTACAATAACGCACTTGCGCACGAGGTCGAGAGGATGGGGTACAAGGGTATCATCGCTGAGGGTGCCGACCATGTCCTTGGTTGGAAAAGTCCAAATTTTTTGTATCGCCCGCAGGGGACAGAGAACATAAAACTTATGCTCAAAAATTACCGCCTCTCTGATGATATCGCTTTTCGATTTTCATCAAAGGAGTGGGTGGACTTTCCTTTGACTGCTCCCAAATTTGCAAAATGGGCAAACGAGGTCAACGGCAATGGACACGTGATTAATCTCTTTATGGACTACGAAACCTTCGGAGAGCACCAATGGGAAGATACTGGTATTTTTAATTTCCTGCGTCATCTCCCTGAAGAAATATACAAAAACCCTAACAACGATTTTATAACGCCCAGTGAAGCCATTGCGCGCTATGAACCAGTAGCAGAGCTCGATGTGCACAACTTTATGTCGTGGGCAGATGTGGAGCGTGACCTTTCGGCGTGGCTCTCCAATCCTATGCAACATGATGCAATACAGAGTATCTATAAGCTTGAAGAGGATGTTCTTGCAACAAAAGACGAAAAAATTATCAGCGATTGGCGTAAACTGCAAACTTCCGATCACTTCTATTATATGTGCACCAAATGGTTTAACGATGGCGATGTACACAAATATTTCAATCCTTACAATACGCCCTATGAAGCATTTATTGCCTACATGAATGCACTTCAAGACTTACGTTTACGCGTGGTGGGGCACCCAAACTATGTAAAAAAAGTTGCGGTGAAAAAGTTGCCTTAGGTAATTAGAAAATTATTTCCCAAAATTTGTTTTTGGAACGCATTACTTGTATACTATATGCATGTCAAAAGCGCTTTCTCTCGGAAATGGAACAATGCTCGTTTGCGAAGACAAGCGCGCACAGGTACGGGACCTGTACTTTCCTTATGTTGGTCTTGAAAATCACGTGGGGGGGCACTACACCCATCGCGTAGGGGTATATGTAGACTATCAGCTCAATTGGTTTGAACATTCCAACTGGGATATTCAGATGCATTCCGCTGATCAATCACTCGTAGGAGAAACAATAGCCATAAATAATACTCTCGGTGTTACGCTCAAATTTTCTGATACAGTTTATAACGAAAAAAATATTTTTTTACGTGAGGTAAAGGTTACCAATGACACCGACCGACAAAGGACGGTTAAACTTTTTTTTGGTCATGAGTTTGAGATTTATGAGTCACATCGTGGTGATACCTCATATTTTGACCCCATAAACCATGTTGTCGTTCACTACAACGGCAAGCGCGTTTTTTTGGTGAATGGCTTATCAGATAGGGGTAGTTTTGACGATTATACTGCGGGCATATTTAAGATAGAGGGGAAAGAAGGAAGTTTTAAGGACGCAGAAGATGGTATGTTGTCAAAAAATCTCATCGAACATGGTCCTTCTGACTCAGTTGTTGGATTTTATATTGATCTTGCCCCTCAAGAAACGAAAACTATTTACTACTGGATTGCGGTAGCAGAATCAATCAAGGAAGCGCTTGAACTCAATGCTTATACGCTCGAGAAAAAACCAGGACACCTTGTGCGGACAACGCGTGACTATTGGTATGCGTGGGTGAACAAATATAACTTTAGTTTTTATGGCCTTACCCAGGATGAGATTGCACTTTTTAAGCGGTCACTTCTCGTTATACGTACACATGCAGACAACAGGGGTGCGATCATCGCTTCCGCAGATTCCGATATGCTCCAAAATGGTCGCGATACTTACAGCTACATGTGGCCTCGTGATGGTGCATTTTCTGCTATTGCTTTTGATATGGCGGGAAACTTCAATGTAACAGAGAGGTTCTTTGATTTTTGCGAACATGTCATTACTAATGATGGGTACCTCATGCATAAATATCGTCCCGACGAATCCCTCGGGAGTTCGTGGCACCCTTGGATGCGGAATGGAAAAGTAGAGCTCCCCATTCAGGAGGACGAAACAGCACTAGTAATTGTTGCTCTCTGGCACCACTACACCCAATCACGTGATCTTGAGTTTATTGAAAAAGTTTACAATACGCTTATCAAACGAGCCGCGGATTTTATGGTTGGGTATCGTGATACCAAGACAAAGCTCCCGAAAGCTTCCTACGACCTCTGGGAAGAAAAGTTCGGTATACACACCTTCACCGCGTCCTCGGTATATCAAGCACTGATGGTTTCTGCAAAATTTGCAAAACTCCTCGGTAAGGAAAAAAGTGAACATATCTACACTACCGCAGCAGAAGAAATTCGTCAGGGAATCCTTGACTACCTTTATGATGAGGAGCGAGGTTCGTTTATAAAAATGATTAATGTTTCAGACCAGGGAGTTATCTCTTATGACCGCACCATCGATATGTCGAGCGTGTATGGAATTTTTGCTTTTGGCGTACTTGATGTTTCTGACCCTCGCCTCACTCGCGCCGTATCGCAGGTTGAGGAACACATCATCGTAAAAACTGCGGTTGGTGGGGTCGCACGCTACGAGGGAGACGTGTACTTCCGGGACACCATCGGTGTGCCGGGCAATCCTTGGATTATCACCAGCCTTTGGCTCGCTCAGTATTATATTGCGCGCGCAAAAACAGAAGCAGATTTTGCACCCGTACATCAGTGGCTCGCCTGGGCAGTAAAACACGCAAGCCCCTCGGGGATTTTCTCGGAACAGCTTCATCCTTATACAGGAGAATTACTTTCCGCAACTCCTCTTACGTGGAGTCATTCGGAATACATCATGACTGTGGTAAAATACCTGGACAAACTCGAAGAGCTCGGTGTATGCCTTAAATGCAACCCACTTTATGAGGGAGAGTAGCCGTTTTGTATGCAATTTATCTTATATCCGATATGACATCATTCGAAAACATGCAGATAACTCCGCCCACTATTATTACTATTTTTGGTGCTACAGGAGATCTCAGCACCCAAAAGCTCTTGCCGTCGCTTTTCGACCTTTTCCAAAAAAGATATCTTCCCAAAAAATTCAAAATTGTTGGGTTTTCTCGACAGGAAATTTCTAATAAGGACTATCGAGAATATGCGAAGAAAGCAATCATGGCAAAAAAGACTTCTTTTTCCGAAGAAGACCTTGTTGAATTTCTTTCGCACATTTCCTACGCGCAGGGGTTCTTCGATAAAATTGAAAGCTACTTAGAATTGTTGGAAACTCTCAAAATAAAAGAAGATGAAATAGGTCAGTGTACAAACAAACTCTTCTATCTTGCGGTCCCTCCTGTGTATTATAAAAATATTTTTGAGCACTTAGCACAATCAGAGCTCATGAAGCCTTGTAGTAATGAAGCGGGCTGGACGCGGATACTTGTCGAAAAACCTTTTGGTAATAATATCACTACCGCACAGGAGCTTGATGCGATTTTAGGGAAACTTTTTAAAGAAGAACAAGTATTTCGTATCGATCACTACCTCGCAAAAGAAGTATTGCAGGATATTCTTATGTTTCGTTTTTCAAATCTTATTTTTGAACCTTTGTGGAGTAAGCACTTCATTGAGCGGGTAGAGCTTAGTCTTTTTGAAACGAGAGGTGTTGAGGGTCGTGGCGCTTTTTTTGACGAAACGGGTGCTTTGCGCGATGTGGGTCAGAACCACTTATTACAAATGCTCGCATTTGTTGCTACTGAAGATCCAGTAGAGCTCGACGCACAACACGTTAGAGCTGAACGTGCCCGTGTGCTTAAAGCACTTCGCCCAATAACCGAAGAAACAGTATGCGAAACTGTGGTGCGTGGACAGTATGACGGGTATCTTGAAGTACCTAATATCGCCTCTGGCTCTCAGACAGAAACATACTTTAAGATAAAAGCATTTATTGATAATGAACGATGGAACGGGGTACCCTTCTATCTCGAAAGTGGAAAGGCTCTTACTGAAAATAAGGCAGAAATAAAAGTTTATTTCAAGAAGACAGAATCTTGCTTGTGTATTTCTGAAGAAAAGTCTCCTCGTCAGAATGTTCTTACCTTTAGAATACAACCAGACGAAGGAACCTCAGTGCTCTTTTGGGCAAAAAAACCGGGACTTTCATTAGAAATTGAACCGCGAGAACTTTCGTTTTCGTACAAAGGATCTCCTGAGGTAAAACCACTGGCAGATGCTTACGAAAAAGTACTTTTTGATGGTATTTTAGGAGACCAGATGCTTTTTACGAGCACTGAAGAGGTTTCGGCAACGTGGCATTTTATCACCCCTATCCTCGACCTTTGGAGAGATACACCTCTTCATCGGTACAAAAAAGGAAGTGCTGGTCCAGAGATAGTATTATAAAATAATTTTAAAAAATATGAATAAAAAAATAGGATATATTGGACTCGGAAAAATGGGGAAAGGGATGACCCTCAACCTTCTTGAAAAGGGTTGGAGTGTTGTCGCTTTCAATAGAACACCTGAAGCAACAAAAGAGGTTGCTGAATTCGGGGCTACACCTTCTTATACACTTGCTGAAGTTGTTGAGAATCTTGAGTCACCACGAATTATCTGGCTCATGGTACCTCATCAAGCTGTAGATGAAGTGGTTGCTGATCTAGTTCCTCTTTTGTCTGCGGGTGACACTATTATCGACGGGGGAAACTCTCTCTATAAAAACTCAATACGTCACGGAGAAGAGCTTGCGCAAAAAGAAATTCATTTCCTTGACGCGGGAACAAGCGGAGGACCTCATGGGGCACGCGAAGGAGCATGTACCATGGTGGGAGGAGAAAAAGATATCTTTGATCGCTATGAAGAACTTTTCAAAGACATCTCTGTTGCTAATGGTTATGCATACGTCGGGAAAGCAGGCGCGGGACATTTTGTAAAAATGGTTCATAACGGCATAGAATATGGAATGATGCAAGCAATTGGAGAAGGTTTCGAAATAATGAAAAAATCACCTTTCGAGCTTAATCTCTCAAATATCGCAAACTTATATAACCACGAAAGTGTTATCGAATCTCGCCTCGTAGGATGGCTAGAGACTGCATTCAAGGAGTATGGAGAGGACCTCGAGGCAATCTCAGGATCAGTTAAGCATAGTGGTGAAGGGCTTTGGACGGTAGAAACGGCACGTGAATTTGGTGTCCTCGTACCCATTATAGAAGGGTCTCTCAAGTTTCGAGAAGACTCACAGTCGAACCCAAGTTATACTGGGCAAGTAGTATCTGCACTCCGTAATCAATTTGGTGGACATGAAGTTGCAAAGAAGAATGACTAAGAAGAAGCCAAAACAAATCATAGACATTTCTCTTTCTATTAAGGAAGATATGATCGTTTATCCGGGGAACCCTGTACCAAGAATACAAGTAGTGGAAGGGAAAACTTCGACACACTCAATTCTTGAATTTGGGACCCATACGGGCACCCATATTGATGCACCCAGGCATGTATTTGCAAAAGGAAAAGGAGTTGAGAAAATCCCTCTGGATATTTTTATGGGTGCTTGTCGTGTTCTTGACCTCTCGAACATAGAAGAATCAATCAAAGTAGCTGACCTAAAAAAATTTCGCATCACAAAAAATGAGCGTATTTTGGTAAAAACTCGCAATTCAAAAAAGGGATTTAAAAAATTCTACGATACGTATATTTATTTGGACGGTGATGCGGCGGATTATCTTGCAGAGCAGGGGATTGTACTCTTTGGTATTGATTACCTTTCAATAAAGAAACGTGGGGGAAAGGATCAACGACCGCATACCGCACTCCTTAAAAAAGGGATTGTAATCTTTGAAGGACTAGACCTTTCAAAGGTAGAAGGTGGCAACTATACTTTTGTAGGGTTTCCCCTCAAGCTCGGCGATATTGATGGAGCACCAGCACGTGCGGTACTTGTGAGGAATTAAAACTACCAAAGAAAAAAGTACGGTTAAAAGTTTTGGTAGTGCGGTATTGAGTTGGTTTTGACAAAACACTGGAAATGGTGTACAATTAAAAAAGATTGTAAATTACAAAGGAAAAATCATGGAAAAATATATCTCAAAATTATCAGGGCATGCGTTAGTACTTGGTGGAAGTGGTGGAATTGGTTCTGAGATTGTGAAGGCCCTTGTTGCCAATGGAGCAAAGGCAATAAGCTTCACTTACGGCGGGAACAAAGCAAAGGCTGAAAGTCTTGCTCGAGAACTTGTGGGTCTTGGGGTGAAGGTCTATTTTGAACCCGTTGATCAACTCAACGAACCTTCCTTCAAGCAGTTTCTTGAGAATGCGGTTAACGCGAATGGCGAAGAAATTTCGGTCGCAGTGAATTCAATTGGCATTTCGCCAAACATCCCCCTTGAAGAGCAAACACTTGACGGTAAAGATGGCTGGCGTAACATATTTGATGTCAATGTTCATGGATGCTTCATTTCAACGCGGGCGATTGCAGAACGAATGAAAGAGAAAAAGGTCCCTGGCTCGATAGTGCTTATTACTTCGACAAATGGCATTAACTCTCAATCTGAAATTTCTGCACATTATGATGCGTCAAAAGCAGCCCAAGCAATGATGATGCGCATTGTTGCTGAGAAATATGCCCCCTTTGGTATTCGTATCAACGGCGTCGCTCCAGGGTGGATCAACACCTCGATGAACGATACTCTTCCCGAAGATGAGCGCGCAAAAGAAATGAGCAGGATTTGGAGCGGTCGGTTTGCTGAACCTTCAGAGATTGCAACATTCGTTGCGTTCATTGTTGGTTCGGGTGGCTCGTACGCGTATGGGCAGAACTTCATGATTGATGGGGGATATAGATAGTTATCTTCTATATTTCTCAAGAAAGAAACTAGAACCGTACCAAAAGTGCGGTTCTTTTTATAAAAAGAGGGTTCATTTTTGCTTTTTATCCATCATCTGATACCATAGAGAGCATGTATATTCTTTTTGATATTGGGGGGACAAAAATGCGTGTCGTTGCAGCAGACAAAGAAAAGTTTTTGAGTGACCCTGTCGTCGTTTCAACACCAAAAGATGTTCATGATGGCATCGAGACCCTCAAACGGATTGTCAACAACCTTACAAATGGGGGCATTATTGACGCGGTTGTGGGGGGTATTGCTGGTCCTATCAACAAAGAAAAGACGATGCTCGTGCGAAGCCCAAATTTGAGTGGCTGGGTAGGCTTTAACCTCAAGAATGCCCTCCAGGAAGCGTACCAGGTACCTGTACAGATAGAGAATGATGCTGCGATGGTTGGACTCGGAGAGGCGCATTTTGGGGCAGGGAAGGGTAAGTCTATTGTGGTATACCTCACTATAAGCACGGGTGTTGGCGGAGTTCGTATCGTTGACGGTGAGATTGATAATTCGTCTTTTGGTTTTGAGCCAGGTCATCAGATCATTGATCCTGACAATAGCCTTTGTCCAGCGTGTGACGGAAATGACCTTGAAGCATACGTCTCAGGAACTTCCGTCGAAAAACGCTTTGGGAAAAAGCCTTATGAAATCCATGATGACGCAGTGTGGGATGAACTTGCAAAATTTCTTGCCTACGGCTTGAACAATACTATCGTATACTGGTCTCCCGATATTGTTGTGCTTGGTGGATCTATGATGCGTGAGGTCGGAATACCTGTCCCCGCAGTCAAAAAATATCTTGCCAATATTTTAAAAATATTTCCAGAACTTCCTCTTATTGAAAAGGCAGAGCTTGCTGACTTTGGCGGGCTCTATGGATCACTTGCGTATGCGCGTACGCACTACTAATGCATAGATTTTTATAGAAAAAAGCCCCGCGCAAGCGGGGCTTTTTGATGATAACATATTTATGTTTATGCCGGTGGAGAAATGCGGATGTACTCTACGATACGGAGTACGTAAGGAGTCGTGGGTCCACGTCGGATAGTTTTTACTCGAACTTCTTCCCATCCATGTTGGTCGTATTCGGGAAAGAACGTATCTCCCTCAAAAACACCCTCAACAATCGTAATAAACATTTGTGTTGCATAAGGAAGGAGTTCTGCGTAGATTTCACTTCCGCCAATGACAAAAACATCTTGTTCCTTTGCGATTTCAAGGATCGCCCTTGTATTACTTGCTATGTGTGCCTCAGATGCGGTGAAGTTTTTCTCACGAGTCATCACAATATTATTGCGTCGAGGGAGTGCTTTTCCACCTATTGATTCCCATGTTTTTCTCCCCATAACAATCGTCTTACCAAGGGTCTTTTTACGAAAGTGTTCCATATCTGCAGAGATAGTTTTTCCCCAAGGAAGCTTTCCTGCTTTGCCCGTAACCCAATTCGTACCAACTGCACAGATAATTATAATCGACATTGCTTCTCCTAACTCGTTTGTTTAATTTCTTGACAGATTTTACCCTTTTGCACACTACCAGTATTTTTTTGTTTTAGCAAGACCTTTTCGCGAGTATATTTTTTACAAAAGAAAACCTCAGGAGCAAGAAGCTGAGGTTCTTTCAATAAATTTTACTTACGAATCCATACTTCAAAACTAAGGGCATGCGTATTTTGTGGACCCTGTGCATGAAACTCAGCTTTTATCTTGCTCCAGCGATCTTCGGAAAAATGTGGGAAAAATCTATCACCACGAGGGCCGGTGAGGTTATCGTGTACATGTGTTACGTATAATGTCCTTAACTCAGGTCGGGACATAAACTGTTCAAAAACACTCTGTCCTCCTAAGATATAGACATCTCTTTCTTTAGATAATTCGACAACTTCGCCTATGTTGTCGCTCGTGCAAACCGTACCCCCGAATCGTTCTTGGATTTCTCTTGGGTGGTGAGTGAGCACAATGGTTCTGCGACGTGGAGTCGATGTTGTTAGTGAGCATATCTATAGAATATGCTACCGATTTGCTTTGACAGTGTCAATGCGTATTCGTTTCAGAAATCCCCAAGAGTAACGGTAAAGATTAAATATGTTAAACTACAAAAATGAAACAAAGAAAACCAATATCTTTTAAAATTGAGAAAAAAATGGCAGGGCTTGGGCGCGCGGGGATTTTGATAACACCACACGGGGAAATCAAAACTCCTGCGTTTGTAACCGTAGGTACCAAAGCAACCGTAAAAGCACTTACTCCCGAGATGGTGAGCGCGCTTGGTGCCCAGGTAGTTCTTGCTAATACGTATCATCTCTACCTTGAACCAGGTGATGAAATCGTGCGGGATGCGGGAGGGTTTGGAAAATTTATGAATTGGCACGGACCGACGATGACTGATTCGGGAGGTTTCCAAGTATTTTCTCTCGGTGTTGCATTTGGGTCTAAAGTAGGGAAGTTGTCAAAAGTTCCACAAGGAGAAAATGAGGAAGCGTTCGTTGTCGAAGAACAATCGGGTAGGCTCGCAAAAATAGATGAAGGTGGCGTAACTTTTAAATCGTATAAAGACGGAAGCGAACATCGCTTTACCCCCGAACGCTCTATGGAGATTCAGCATAATCTCGGCGCAGATATGATATTTGCTTTTGACGAGTGTACCTCACCGGCTGCGCCATATGAGTATCAAAAGGAAGCGATGGAACGCACACACCGCTGGGCACAGCGTAGCCTTGATGCACATCACGCAAACGATGAGGTATCCTCAAAACAGGGCCTGCTTGGTGTTGTGCAAGGTGGGCGTCACCGAGAACTTCGCGAGGAAAGCGCGCGGGTTTTAGGTGCAATGGACTTTGATGGTTATGGTATTGGTGGGTCGTTTGATAAGGACGACATGACTACCGCTGTCGGGTGGGTGAACGCAATTTTACCCGAAGAAAAACCGCGCCACCTACTCGGTATCGGAGAGCCAGAGGATCTATTTGGTGCAGTCGAGAATGGTTGTGATCTTTTTGATTGCGTGGCGCCGACGCGCACAGGACGCAATGGCACACTGCATACTCGTGACGGAAAAATAAACATGCGTAACGCACAATTTGTAAGAGATTTTACTGTCGTTGATAAAGAATGCGATTGTTATACCTGCAAAAATTATACTCGTGCTTACCTCGCACATCTCTTTCGTTCAGATGAAATGCTCGCAGGGACGCTTGGCTCAATTCACAACCTTCGCTTCTTGGTTTCTCTTAGTGAAAAAATGCGTGAGGCGATTTTGAGCGGGACGTTTGAGATACTTAAAGAAGAATTTTTAGAAAGGTATAGAAAAACGGTCGAACGATAAAAATCGCCGGCCGTTATAGGATAGAACCCATTTAATCTGCTACTCCTTTAGAACTAATAGAAAACAGGGAATACTCCGAAATGGATCCCGATGAATCCTATCACTCCGATTTTCCAACCATACTGTCTCTCCTTAAGTTATAGTAAAATAGATCCTCCACAAAACTACTATTTTGTGGTATATTGTCAAGCATGTCTGTATTTAATCTAAAATCAGATTGGCCACCAGCAGGCGATCAGCCAAAGGCAATTAAAGAGCTTTTGACAGGACTCAAAAAAGGTATGCGCGCGCAGACCTTGCTTGGGGTGACCGGCTCAGGAAAAACGTTTACGATGGCGAATGTCATTGCTTCGGTCGGGAAGCCGACACTGGTGATTGCACACAACAAAACTCTCGCTGCTCAGCTTGCTCAAGAATATAAAGAATTTTTCCCCGACAATGCCGTGCACTATTTTGTTTCGTACTATGACTATTATCAGCCAGAGGCGTACATGCCAACAACTGATACCTATATAGAAAAAGACGCCCAGATTAACGAAGAAATCGATCGTCTTCGTCATGCGTCCACACAAGCACTCCTTACACGCAAGGACGTCATTATTGTCGCCTCTGTTTCGTGTATCTATGGCTTGGGGAGTCCTAAAGAATACGAGGAAAAAAATATGAAACTTTTTGTAGGTCAAAAAATTGACCGTAAGACACTTATGCAAAATCTCATTGCTATTCACTTTACGCGCACTAACGTGGATCTTACCCCCGGCACATTTCGCTCTATCGGCGCACTTATTGAGATTATGCCTGTGTCAGAAAAAATTGCGTGGAGCATCACCATGGATATGCTAGGAATAGCGTCCATCAACAAAGTCGATCCTGTCTCACAAAAAATTACCGATACTCCGTCATCTATTTTTATTTTTCCTGCAAAGCATTTCATTACCAACAAAGCAGAAAAAGACCGTGCAATTAAAGCCATCAAAACAGAGCTCGCGACTCAACTCAAAAAATTTGAAAAAGAAGGGAAATTACTTGAAGCGGAACGCATTAGTCGACGAACAACGTATGATGTCGCAATGATGCGCGAGGTGGGCTACTGTAGTGGTATAGAAAATTATTCTCGTCATATGGCAGGACGCAAAGCAGGTTCGGCTCCTGACACGCTCCTCTCTTATTTTCCCAAAACAAAAGACGGGAAGCCGGACTTCCTAACCGTTATTGATGAGTCCCACGTAACGATTCCCCAAATCGGCGGAATGTATGCAGGTGATCAATCCCGCAAAAAGACACTTGTCGAGTTCGGTTTTCGGCTACCAAGCGCTATAGATAACCGACCGCTTCGTGCAGAGGAATTTCATGAGCGTGTAGGGCAGATGATTTTTACTTCGGCAACTCCTTCCACGTATGAAAAAGAAAATAGCGAACAAGTCGTAGAACAAGTGATTCGCCCAACCGGACTTATTGATCCTGAGATCTCTATCCGCCCTATTTTAGAAAAAGGAAAATATGGAGGTCAAATCCAAGATTTTATCGCGGAGACATTACAAGCCGTTAAGAAGGGCGGGCGGGTCATCGCGACCACGCTCACCAAAAAGATGGCCGAAGACCTTTCTCAATATTTAAAAGAAAAGGGGATTAAGGCGGAGTATCTGCATAGTGATATAAAAACAATTGAACGTATTCAAATCCTCACTGAGTTTCGTCGGGGAACCTTTGACTGCTTGGTCGGTGTAAACCTTCTTCGTGAAGGATTGGATCTTCCCGAGGTCACCCTCATCGGTATCCTCGATGCCGACAAGGAGGGCTTTCTGCGTTCTGATACTGCGCTCATTCAAACGATTGGTCGTGCGGCGCGTAATGCTGAGGGGCGCGTTATTCTCTACGCAGAAACGATTACAGGCTCTATTGAGAGGGCGGTAGGTGAAACGAATCGTCGTCGCGCTATCCAAGTTGCCTATAATAAAGAGCATGGCATTACACCAAAAACGATTATCAAACAAATTAAGGATATTACCGAACACCTCGAGACAGACCATATGAAAGCGGTAAAAATGAACCTTGGTATTGATGCGCAAATTTTTGCAAAAAATCCTCAAAAACTTTTGAAGTTGAAAGAGAAAGAGATGTCGAAAGCGGTAAAAGAACTCGACTTTGAGACCGCAGCGATTTTGAGAGATGAGATTGTGCTATTGCGAGAACAGCTGGTGAAGTAATTTGTTTTGCTGTTCAGAATAGGTAATACATAATATATTCGTATCTAAAAATGAGCGAGCACACTGGGACACAAGGCACGTCAGTACAATAATCCATATGCATATCTTGGGTCTTCCTGCATCTTCAAGTACAAGATGTGTTAGATAGTTTTTTAAAATTTATGAAAGTTATCCGCGACAATCGTCGAGAGGTTCAAGAGATGTGGGCAAACTATGAACAGTCTTGCCCTACAAACATCCAAGCCGAATCCGTGACTGCGCTGGTTAATAACCTTATAAATTTCTGGAATAAATACCCTCATAAATTTTCTGGACTATTAAGTCTTCAGAATTGAGTATTCCTAGTTTTTACACCGCCACGACTTAATTCGAGGCGGTTTTTTGTTGCTTGCCGATATACCCATTTCGTGGTATTTTTTACTGACCTATGAAGCAACAAAGTCTACGGTCAAGCCGCGAACCAGCTGGTTCGAAAGCAATAGAAAAAATCACTGTCCGCGGGGCGCGTACGCACAATTTGAAGAATATCAGCTTAGAGATACCTCGCGACAAGATGATTGTATTTACCGGACTTTCTGGCTCGGGGAAGTCTTCGCTTGCTTTTGATACCATTTTTGCTGAAGGACAACGGCGCTACGTGGAGTCCCTCTCTGCGTATGCGCGACAATTTTTAAACCAAATGCAGAAGCCCGATGTGGATGAAATTACGGGACTCTCGCCGTCTATTTCTATTGACCAAAAATCTCATTCCTCAAACCCACGCTCAACCGTCGCTACGATCACTGAGGTATATGATTACCTGCGTGTTCTCTATGCGCGTATTGGAAAACCACATTGTTTGGTGTGTGGTGAAGAGATCAAACGTTTAGGTACTGAAGAAATTTTGAATTTCATTATGGCCGAAGTGAATAGTCCTCAGGGGAAAAAGGCTACCTCGATTCGTATTTTTGCACCACTCGTGCGCGGACGAAAAGGTGAGTACTATCAGCTCCTCTACGACCTCTTGGGCAAAGGTTACCTTATGGTGCGGGTGGATGGTGAAATGAAAAATCTCCGCGAACAGATTGTTCTTTCAAAAACAAAGAAGCACGAGATTGATGTTCTTGTCGATGAAATTTTGCTCGCTGATTTTAGGGGTAAAAATGAAAAAGGGCGTGAACGTCTTGGTGAAGCAGTGGAAAAAGCAATCAGCGAAACAGAAAGCCTCGTGCGTATTATTTTTAATAAAGAGGGAAGTGACACCAAAGATATGATTATGTCCAATCGCTTTGCGTGTCCAAATGATGGCTTTTCCTATCCTGAAATCGAGCCAAGGCTTTTCTCCTTCAACTCACCCTACGGTGCGTGTCCGCTTTGTAATGGGCTCGGCACAAAACATTTCTTTGGAAAAGAAGATTGCCCTGATTGCGAAGGTGCGCGCTTGCGCAAAGAGGCATTGAGCGTACTTGTGGATGGAAAAAATATCGTGGAGTTGGTAGACATGTCGATACAAGAAGCGTCAGACTTTTTTGCGCAGTTAAACATTTCTGCCCGCGACAAAGATATTTCCGTACCTGTGGTAAAAGAAATTCAAAGCCGCCTTACCTTCATGCTCGAAGTCGGGCTAAACTATTTGACCCTCAGTCGGCGCGCTACAACGCTCTCTGGCGGTGAAGCACAGCGTATTCGCCTTGCGTCCCAGCTTGGCTCACGCCTCGTAGGAGCACTCTACGTTCTTGATGAGCCAACCATTGGACTTCATCAGCGTGATAATGACCGCCTCATCAAAACACTCAAGGATCTTCGTGATATGGGGAATACGATTATTGTCGTAGAGCATGACGAGGATACTATTTTTGCTGCAGACTATATGGTAGATATCGGTCCAGGGGCGGGCGTACATGGCGGGAATATTGTCGTTGCGGGAGAACTTGATGAGCTGATTACGAATACTAAAAAATACAAGTCACTTACCCTTGACTATTTGAGGGGAGATGTATCGGTTCCTACACCACCACGACGTGATACAGACAAAGGGCATTTACGTATTCGTGAAGGTAATGTTTTTAACATTAAGCATTTAGATGCAGATATCCCGTTGGGAAAGCTTGTGGCTATTACGGGAGTTTCAGGGTCAGGCAAGTCTACTTTTATGTACGAGCTCGTGCATAAAAACTTACAAGCGCGACTCGAACACAAGTATCGCACGAATGACATTTATAATTGTGAAAGTTTTACGGGGACAGAATATCTTTCGCGCACCATTCTCATTGATCAATCGCCCATTGGACGGACCCCTCGTTCTAACCCTGCTACCTACACAGGTTCGTTTACTTTTATACGTGATCTCTTTGCGGAAACCGCAGAAGCCCGCTTGCGCGGATGGGGTCCTGGGCGGTTCTCTTTTAATGTCAAAGGAGGGCGTTGCGAAACCTGCCAAGGAAATGGCACTATCGCTGTCGAGATGCACTTTTTGCCCACCGTATATGTGACCTGTGATGTTTGTCGTGGAAAACGTTTTGGAAAGGATACCCTCGAAGTAAAATACAAAAAGAAAAATATCTATGAGGTACTCGAAATGACCGTCGAAGAAGCGCTTACTTTTTTTGAAGATATTCCGGCTATCTATGATCGCTTAAAGACACTCTGTGACGTGGGGCTTGAATACTTGAAACTTGGGCAGTCAGCTACGACGCTTTCTGGGGGAGAAGCTCAACGCGTAAAAATTTCGTCAGAGCTCTATCGCCCTAATGTCGAAAAAACTATCTATCTTCTGGACGAACCTACGGTGGGACTCCACTATGAAGATGTACGCAAACTTATTGAAATACTACAAAAGCTTGTCGACAAAGGCAATAGTGTTCTCCTCATCGAGCACAATATGGATGTTATCAAGAGTGCTGACTATGTGCTGGATATTGGACCCGAGGGTGGGGAAGGCGGTGGACAAGTTGTGGCACGGGGTACTCCTGAACAAATCGCCGCAAGTACCAAATCTCATACAGGGAAATATTTAAAGAAAGTATTAAAAAGAAAATAGGCACCGCGCGAGGCAGTGCCCATGAAATTTGCATAAAAAGTTAATCCTTGGTGAACCAACGACCAAATGTTTTTGCAGTGTCTGCGTTGTTCGAAACCCACCGATTACCTTTATAGAGCAGTGAGGTTTCTTTCACAAGGAGCATTACAATTTGCGCAATGTCTTGATCATCGAGCGTGCAGGGGATTTTCTCCCTGCACAAAACCTGACTGCGGACAAACTCAAATAAAGAAGGGTATGCGATCCGTGCGATGTGCTCATCACGGAATGCAGTGACAAAATTGTACCAGGCAACGACGAACCTGCGGATCTTCCCTTGACTAAATACCCCTTCACTGTCGCTGAGTATGAGATAGGGAGTTATACGCCCTGGGTCATAAAGACAAAAAGTGCGCTTTTCCCTTATTGTTGAAGGACGTACAATATTTTCAGGAATTAAAACAATATCTCGTGTTAATTTTTCCGTACAATGAGAAAGGAGTCCTCTCAAAAATCCGCATTGCAAGAGCTTGAATTTCAACATAAGCTCACATTCAATAACGCTTGCAACTCCCGGAAAGAGCACAGAGAAAGGAACTCGCTGACTGAGGACTAGCGGATATCTTGTTGCCATGATACACCCCCGTTTATTTAGTTGATTAAAGGTGCAAAATTGTGTTATTGTATAGCGAATAGATGAATATGTCAATAGAACAAATCGTTAAAAAATTTCCCCAAACACCAGGAATATATATCTTTCGTAATAAAAAAAGAAAACCTATTTATATAGGGAAGGCAACTTCTTTACGGACTCGTGTGATGAGCTATCTTCGTCATGACCTTATGGAAACCCGCGGACCACTTCTCGTGGGTATGATTGAGTCTGCAACCTCTGTTGATTATATTGAAACGGATTCGGTGATTGAAGCACTTATTCTCGAAGCATCGTTGATTAAAAAATATCAACCACCCTATAACACTAAAGAAAAGGACAATAAAAGTTTCAACTACGTAGTAATCACCAGTGAAGAATTTCCCCGTGTCATAACGATGCGTGGACGCGAGTTAGGTGGGGCTGATCTAAAACCTAAAACCTTACCTCCAAAAGCTGTATTCGGCCCTTTTCCTAAAGGAAGTGTCTTGCGCGAGGCGCTCGCCATCGTCCGAAAGATTTTTCCGTTTCGTGACAAATGTACGCCTTGCATACAACCGACAAGAAAATGCAAACCCTGCTTCAATGCACAAATTAATCTTTGTCCGGGGGTGTGCGCGGGCACTATCTCAAAAGCAGAGTACGCAAAAATAATTCGCCACATTACGTTGTTTTTTGAAGGAAAGAAAAAACCCCTTATACGTTCGCTTGAGCGCGATATGAAATCCGCGGCAAAGAAATTACAGTTTGAGGATGCTACGCGTATTAAAAAAACAATTTTTGCACTCAATCATATTCAGGATGTTGCCCTCATAAAAGAGAACTTCTTGCGTACTTACGCGATTGAACCAAGGGCTGCTCTTGGTGAAGAAACCTACCGTATCGAAGCCTATGACGTCGCGCATATTTCTGGTACCAATACTGTCGGGGTAATGGTTGTGTTAGAAGATGGCGAACCCAAAAAGAGTGATTATCGAAAATTCAAGATTAAGACAAGTACGAACGACGACAATGCATCGCTTCGTGAGGTACTCGAGCGCAGACTTGCTCACTCTGAATGGTGTCTGCCTGACCTAGTGGTAGTAGACGGAGGAACAGCACAAATACATACTGCAGAAAAAATCTTTACCGAACAGGGGATAGCTATTCCCGTAGTTGGTGTGGTAAAAGATGAGCACCACAAGCCAAAAGAAATTCTGAGCGGGAAAATTGCAAGACCTGCCCTTGAGAATCTGAAATTAAGGGCGGACCTTAGTAATTTTAAAAGATCTATCCTCCTCGCCAACAGTGAGGCCCATCGTTTTGCAATAGGGTACCACCGGCAATTGAGGGGGAAAATTAAATAAACAGCTCATCCACCACTGCTTTCACGTCTCCACCGTCAGCTTTCCCTGCGAGGTCTTTCATAATAGCACCCGTGAGTTGACCTGCTTTTGCCTTATCTGTAACGCCAAGCGCTTCTTTTTTTGCAAGTGCGACCACTTTAATTTCTTCACGAGACATGAGAGTAGGGAGGTATATCTCGAGAATTGCTAATTCTGCCCTTTCTCCTTCTGCGAGCTCGGGGCGACCACCTGCAATGAATTGCTCCATTGAGTCTTTGCGTTGGTTTGCAAGGCGTTTGATGACCTTGAGAACCCCTGCATCATCAAGAAGATCTTGCGGAGTTTTGCCGGTTGCTACAAGTTGATTGGTAAACGAGGAAATCATATTACGCACCACTGATAGGCGTACTGCGTCTTTTGCCATCATAGCTACCTTAACTTCACTTTTAATTTGTTCGTGTAATGTCATAAATTTATATAATTATCGTTATAGTATAAACTTTCTCTGTCTTTAGCACACTATTGACACTTATGTATATAGTGTGCTAATATTAAATAGGGTATCTTACATCAAAGTTTTTAAAGAAAGGTAGGTAGGGGAAAATGAATAAAAAAACATGCGAGTACCAAATACTCGCAACAAGACTCCAGGTGGAGAACCTCCGCCTTTATAGAAAACTGACCGAGCTTACTGAAGAGTTACAGAAAGCTCGGGAGACGGACATAATGACGGGTTTGGCTAACAAAAAAAGGCTGATGCGTGAAATTGAGCATCATCTTGGTTTGTATAAGCGATCCGGTATGCATTTTTCGATAGTCTTTATTGATATTGATAATTTCAAAAAAGAAAATGACAAGGATCATACCCGGGGAGATCGTTTGATCATTGAGTTTGCGGATTTTCTTTCCGTTTGCGTACGGAGCTCTGATATTATTGCGAGATTTGGGGGCGATGAGTTCTGTATTCTGATACCAGGCACTCATCACGAAGCAGTGTCGGTGTGCAAGAAAATAGAGCACCAACTCAGCAAGTTTTGGTTTGATAAACAAGGAACCCTAACGTATTTATGTGCGTCGTGGGGCGTAGCAAGCACATCTGAGGGGATACAGGGTGGGGTAGAAGAGTTGCTTCAGGTCGCTGATAGGCGACAAATCGAGCAAAAAAGAAATAAAAAGAAATAAAAAGAAATAAAAAACCTATGCAGGTCGCCAGAAATTGGCGACCTGTTTTTATTTTGCTCATCACTGTAGTACAATGACCATATGGAACAAGAAATTTTACAACGCATACAAGAGCAAAATGAACTTTTACAAAAAATAAATATTGCCACCGAAAAAACGCGCAAGTACCTCATGTGGACTTTTTACGGGAGCCTCGCACTTTTTATCCTCCCTCTTATTGGGCTCATGTTTGCAATCCCCGCATTTTTATCAAATATGAGTGCTGCTTATGGAATCTAATATGTCATCAACCCTACTTATCCTCATCGTCCTTATTCTCGGAGCGCTTATGGTGATTGTTACCATAAGCTTTTTACACAAAGAACCGGCATCAGAGCGCGACCCTCAAGGTGACGCCCTTCTCCTTATTCAAAACCAGCTTGGAAACTTCCAGGCACAGCTTGGCGATTTTATGAAAACGGTTGACGCTAAGGTTGGCTCTTCAAACAAAGAGATGCAACAAGCCGTACACATGCAATTTACAGAATCTCAAAACCTCATTCGTGAAATCAACGAGCAAGTAGAACGCAACCTTACCAGTGTCGCAAAGGAGATGACCGCGGCAAATGAAACTTCAAAACAAGTGCTCGGTATTACGGATCAGTTACAAAACCTTGAAAAAGTCCTCAAGCACCAGAAGCAACGTGGGAACCTTGGTGAAGCGGCGCTCGAACTCATTCTTTCGAATATTCTGCCTCCTACTGCATACAAGATTCAGTATCAATTCAAAAATGGTGATGCAGTAGATGCCGTCATTTTGACCAAAGATGGCTATATTCCCGTTGATGCAAAGTTCTCTCTCGACAACTATAACCGTATTGTGAATGAAACTGATGAAATACGAAAAGAGGAACTTGAGAAAGATTTTCGCAACGATCTCAAAAAACGTATTGATGAAACTGCAAAGTACATACGACCCGAGGAGGGAACTCTGCCCTTTGCTTTTATGTTTATTCCTGCAGAAGGTATCTACTATGACCTCCTTATCAATGAAGTCGGTTCAGTAAAAGTAAACACACGAAGTCTCATTGACTACGCTTCGAACGAAAAGAAAGTCATCATTGTTTCCCCAACAACATTTTCTGCATATTTACAATCAGTCCTCTACGGTTTTCGAGCATTTAAAATAGAAGAGTCAGCGCAACTCATTATTGGGCGCGTGGAAGAACTTCGAAAACACCTGACCGCATATGAAGAATATATGAAGAAGCTCGGGAATGCTCTTGGGACAACCGTGAACCACTATAATACTGCCTACAAAGAACTCAAAAAGGTAGACAAGGACGTGGTAAAGATTGCAGGCGAAACGGCAGGAATTGACCCACTTCTTATTGAAAAGCCAATCATTGAGGGTTAGAAGTCTGGTATTTTGAATAAAAAAACCGGGAGCAAAAGGGGGATGCTCCCGGGCGGGTGAGTACATAAAAACCCAAGTGTGTTAGCGTGGAGTCCTCAGTAGCATCTCGTAGATGCTACGACCTTGACTCAAGAACACCCTAACATTTCTACTATAATATAAAATATGTTGTTTTGTCAATACCCATAATCTCAAAAGAGAGCTTAAGGATACCAGAGTTTCATTTATTCGCACAAATACTTGCATTTTCTTTTTTTTCCTGTACAATATGAGAACTATGAATTTTGCAGTAATACAGACAGGAGGAAAGCAGTACAAGGTTGCTCCCGGTGAAACCCTCGTTATTGAGAAGCTTCCCGGAGAACCCAAGGTTGGCGACAAGATTGTTTTTGACCAAGTGCTCTTAGTTAACGATGGTTCAAAGACCCTTATTGGAGCACCGATAGTTGTGGGAGCATCCGTTCACGCAACACTCGTTGAAGAAGGGCGTGGAAAGAAAGTTGTAGTAATTCGTTATCGCAACAAATCACGTTATTTCAAAAAGAACGGACATCGTCAACCTTTCATGAAGGTGATGATTGATGCGATTAAATAAATTAAAATCTCTCAAATAAAAAACCCGCAAGCGATGCGGGTTTTTTATTTTCTATCCAACTACCCAGCTGTTAATGCGACGACAAGATCACAATAACATTGGTAGTGATAGAAAACTGAATTCCATGAATCAAATTTTGGGTCATTTTCATTACTTTTAACAACAAGTTAACCTCTATTCTTCAGCGCATGTTTCAGTGTATCGCTATCTGAATATTCAAGTTCAGTACCGGTAGAAAGCCCTCGCCCAAGCGTGGTGATCGAAATGCTGAATTTTTCGGCAAGAGGTGTGAGTGTTTTTGCGACATACTCCCGTGTGAAATCGCCCTCAGGATTTGCGGAAAGAGCAAGAATGACTTCAGAAAGTCCGTCCACTGCACCACGCTCAATTCGTGCAAGGAGCTCGCGAATGCGGATTTTTGAAGAGGGGTCGCGCTCGAGAACAGGAATAGTGCCACCGAGAACAAAATACCTACCTGTGTAGCTTCCGCTTCGTTTTACAGTATCAAAATCAGGATCTTTTTCGATAACGAGAAGGGTAGTGTTGTCCGCGTCCTCCGCACAGGTACTACATAGATTTGTTACACCCGTACGAGGATAGAACCGGAAACAGCTTTCACATTGCGCGATTGATTTGTTGAGCTCAGCTATTTCACGCGCAAGACTTTCTACAAAATAGGGGTCTTGCGCAAGGAGAAAATACACGAAGCGTTTTGCTTGACGCGTTCCGATACCCGGAAACTTCATAAATAATTGTGCGAGATTATCAATGCTACTCATATTTTAAAAATCATCAAAGTTTCCTCCTGGATTACGCATACCCCCGTTCTCACCATAATTATTTTTGTCGATAGACATAAAGGTTGACTTCTCCTCGTCAAAGTAGAGGTTAATGGAACCAACAGGTCCATTGCGGTGCTTTTCAATCAAAATTTCAGCAATATTTGTCTTGTCAGCATTTTTATCCATTTTATCCTCACGATGGATAAACATAACGATATCAGCATCCTGTTCAATAGAGCCCGAATCACGGAGGTCAGAAAGCTTTGGTTTGCCCCCACGAGCCTCTACTGCACGTGAAAGCTGAGAAAGGGCGATAACAGGCACATCAAGGTCCTTGGCGAGCTCCTTGAGCGAATGGGAGATCTCGGTGACCTGATTTACCATAGAATCATGACTTTTTGCCGTATGCATGAGCTGTAAATAGTCAACGATAATCAAACCAAGACCATGCTCACTTTTGAGTTTGCGTGCAGCAGACCTCATTTTCATAATCGTATTTCCTGACTGATCATCAATAAAAATTGGCGCTTTAGATAAGCGATCAAGGGATCCACGAAGTTTCTCAAAATCCTCGTCAAGCGATAGTTTCCCCGTACGGAGTTTCCAAGCATTCACGCGCGCCTCCGCAGAGAGCATTCTGTCCACAAGTTGCTGTGTGCTCATTTCAAGGGAAAATATACCAACAGGGATGTTATGTTGTGTTGCTGCTTGACGGGCAATATCGAGTGCGAGTGTTGTCTTTCCCATAGAAGGGCGTGCTGCAAGAATGATGAGGTCAGATTTTTGAAAACCAGACAAAAGAGTATCAAGTGCGGGGAAACCAGATGGTACACCGCGAAGCTCACCGCCTTCTCTATGCATCTTGTCGAGACGTTCCCATGCTTCTTCGAGAGTGTCTTTGAGATATACAAATTTCTTAGAAACACTTGAGTTGGTAACTGAGTAAATTTTCTTTTCTGCCTCATCAAGCACATTTTCTATTTGTTCTACTTCATTATAGCCAAGCTCAGAAATATGTTCTGCTGCCTCAATGAGTGAACGCAAAATATATTTTCTTTGAATAATCTCTGCATAATGTTTCACATTCGTTGAAGAGGGGACCATATCAACGAGTTCAGCAAGATAACTCCCGCCACCAATACTATCGAATTTACCACGTTCTTTGAGGCGCGTTGACACCGAGAGCAAGTCTATTGGTTCGTGTCGTGTATGAATCTCGAGCATTGCGTCAAAAAGCATACGATGCTTATCAACATAAAAAGATTCCCGGGTAATCATATCACCGACGTCGTATATTCCTTCAGGTCGAAGCATGAGCGAACCAAGAAGTGCTTTTTCTGTATCGATATTTTGAGGAGGGATACGGAGCTCACGCGTTTTGAACTGTCGTTCAGGGGTATTAGTTTTGTTTGCCATAGGTGTCTATTGTAGCACGGTGGTACGACCTCGGGAACTTGACTCTGTGTGCAATATGGGGGAAAAGCGGGGGATAACAAACTACACCATACTTACTTGTTTTCTTTAAGAGAAAGGCTTAGAAAATTGACTTTTTTGCGATTTTTCTGATTTCATTTCGCGATATTTGGATGGAGAGCCATGAATAACTCGTAACTACTTTTGCAGAACTCGACATTAAAATTGTTTAATTAACGCCTTAAAATAGAGCGCTATGAACACCTCAGCTACCACCTACGCCCTAGAGCGTAAGTCTGGTGGTTCAGGTGTTTTTTTATTTTTTCTTAATCTCTTGCCCTTTATCCGTATCTAAAATTTCCCAACCAAGAGCGTTGATTTGATTGCGAAGTTCGTCAGACGTTACCCAGTTTTTATTTGTACGCGCATCTTCACGACTGCGTACAAGAACAAGAACTTCCCCAGGTACAGCTTCTTCTTTTTGTAGGGTAAACCCGAGACCAAGAACTTTATCAAATTCGAGAAGGGTCGCCGTCTTGTCGGCGGTTGAAAGGGAAGTATCTTTTGCAACCTCCCATGCAAGAGCAAGCGCTCGTGGAGTATCCAAATCGTGCGCAACAATCTGACCAAACTTTTCCTGGTAGTCAGTATTAATCCTCCCCATACTACTCCCCACGTGTGAACCCAGCCGTACAAGCGCTGTTTGGGCACCCCCTAGACCCTCCCACGTAAAATTTGCTTTTGCACGATAGTGTGTTCCCAGTATCGAGTAGCGATAAGCAAGGGGTGAGAACCCGCGCTCCATAATAGTTCTCAAGGTAATAATATTTCCCAATGATTTTGACATCTTTTGTCCATCAACCATCACAAACTCATTATGGAGCCAATATTTTGAGAACTGTTTTCCTGTAAATGCTTCAGACTGTGCAATCTCATTGGTATGGTGGGGGAAAAGAAGGTCAATACCTCCGGTGTGAATATCAATCGTTTCTCCTAGCTTACTTATTGCCATTGCAGAACATTCAATATGCCAACCAGGGCGTCCGCGACCAAATGATGCCTCGAACACGTTCCCACCATCTTCTTCTGTCCAAAATTTCCATAAAGCAAAGTCTCGTGCATTCTTTTTGTCATATTCGTCATTCGCGATACGTGACTGCGTGCCTGCTTCAAGGTCAAGCTCAGCAAGCGCGCCATATCCTTTTGATTTCGAAATATCGAAATACACCCCATCGTCAGTCGTATAGGCATATCCATCACGAAGCAACTTCTCAACGATAGCAACCATCCCACCAATATGCTCTGTTGCATGCGGTAAGTACTGAGGGATTTTTATATTTAAATGTTGTAAGTCTGCAAGAAAAATATCTTCATACTTTTTTGTCAGTTTCCTTAAAGTAACCCCTTCGTCATGACTTCGCTTGATTGTTTTGTCATCAATATCAGTGAAATTCATGACTTGCGTTACTTCTAGCCCACTATATTCAAGAGTGCGACGAAGGATATCCCACGAAATGTACGCACGAAGATTTCCGATGTGTGCATAGTCATAGACCGTTGGACCACAATGATACATGCGTATGTTTCCTGCATTGAGGGGTTCTAATTTCTCAAGAGAACGAGTAAGAGTGTTGAAGAGGGTTACATCCATTTTTTAAAAAACTTGAAATATCCAAAAAGACAAAAGCCAATGATGCCCATCGAGACTGTAATGATCCAAAAAGCGTTGGGGTCATTCGTAAGAGGGATATTGGGGATACTCATACCAAAAACTTGCCCAATAAACGTAAGTGGCAGAATAATAAATGCCGTTACAGTAAGCGTTTTAATGATGTCATTGGTCTTTGTCGTCAAAAGGGAATCATTGGTACCGCGGAGTTCAAGGAGCGTCTCACGATGCCCATCAAGAATTGTTGAAATTTTGTAGTATTCACCAACAATAGTACGAAGGTAATACGAAAAATCTTGCCCAAAAAATTTAGTACCTGCAATTTCAAATGACTCAAGAACTTCTTTGTGAGGACGGAGAATTTGTTTGAAATTGAGTAAATCGCGATTGAGGTGGGAAATTGCATTCACCATATCACGTTCTTTTCCCTCAAAAATCTTTGCTTCAATGTCACTAAAATCATGGTTGATATGGTCAAGCTCGCGATCAAGCATTTTGTAAAGCTCACGCATAATATAGAAAAGGAGAAATCCGGCATGATCTCCGATATTTGATTTTTCAAGGATTGAATTTACTTCAAATACTTTTGAAAATTCATGAAGTGGATCAACAAGATCATAGTGAGTGGTAATGAGATAATTTTTACCAATAACAAAATCGATCTCTTGTTCGCTCCCACCATCATGCTTGTGGGACATCATGGGAAAATGCAAAATTAAGTAAATGAAATTTTGATAAAGGTCTACTTTAGGGCGAAGCGTTGGCGTCAGGAGCTCCTCTGCAACAAGAGGGTGTACACTAAATTCTTCCATAAGCTCCCGAATTTCTTCTGAGGTTGGAGCCTCTACATCAACCCAAACAAGATCCTTATATGTATAGCGCGAAATCATGTTTCTAGTGTACCATACTTAACTAGGAATACTCAACATAAAATATTGACCGCACCATAATCTTTTGCGATACTACAGTGTATGAAATACCATTTTAATAAAGTTACTATTACTGCAGTTCTTTTTGTGGCAATTGCAGCCACTTTTGGTGCAGGAATTATCGTAGGTAAACAGATACAAGAAAAAGAACTCGTGGTAGATACTACCGGTCTCCGAGATCTCCAACTCACCACAACTTCGGGAAACCTCGACCTTAAGCCTTTCTGGAAAGCTGTTGACACTCTTAATGAAAAATTCGTACCCACAACAGCATCTTCCTCTGTACCCACCGATCAGGACAAAGTGTGGGGAGCGATTAGAGGGTTAGCACAAGAATATGGTGATCCCTATACGGTATTCTTCCCGCCCAAGGAAACTTCTATTTTCCAAGAAGAAGTGCGCGGGGACTTTGAGGGTATTGGTGTAGAGATTACGACAAAAGACGGCGTTCTTACGGTCATCGCGCCTCTCAAGGGAACCCCTGCTGAACGCGCAGGTTTAAAACCTGGGGATCAAATCATAAAAATTGAAAAGTTTATTACCGCCGGTTTAACCGTAGATGACGCCATTAAACACATACGGGGGCCCAAAGGAACAAGCGTACTCCTTACGATAAAACGTGGCGATAAAATTACCGAGGTTCCTGTTGAGCGCGACACCATCAACATCCCTACTATTGATACCAAGCTTCGCGATGATGGCGTTTTTGTAATCTCTCTGTATACTTTTTCTGCAAATTCACCCGAACTCTTCCGTGGTGCCCTCCGTGAGTTTATTCTCTCTGGTTCAGACAAGCTAGTACTCGACCTTCGAGGGAACCCGGGTGGATACCTAGAGGCAGCGACTGACATGGCCAGCTACTTTTTGCCAGTGGGAAAGACTGTTGTTATCGAGGATAGTGGGACAAGAGCAAAACAACAGTTTGAAAGGAGTAAGGGGTACAATGTTTTTAATCAAAACCTAAGAATGGCTGTGCTTATTAACGAAGGTTCTGCTTCAGCTTCAGAAATTCTTGCGGGTGCGCTTCACGAACACGGTGTTGCAAAGCTTGTAGGTGAAAAGAGTTTTGGTAAGGGCTCCGTCCAGGAACTTATTGATATTACGCCTGACACAGCACTCAAAGTTACCATCGCGCGCTGGCTCACTCCACTCGGGCACTCAATTTCTCAAAACGGACTTGAGCCTGATATAAAAGTTGGTATGACACAAAAAGATTTTGAAAATAAACGTGATCCGCAAATGGAAAAAGTAGCTGAAATATTAACCGACCCAAATTTTAAGAGAAATTAGAAAACTAAACGATAAAAATCAATTATGAAAATACTCTTCCTTAAAGATATCCCTCGCATTGGTAAAAAATACGAAACAAAAGAAGTTGCCGATGGTTACGGGCGTCACCTGGTTGCCCAAAAACTTGCCGAAGTAGCTACCCCTGCTGCACTTGCACAACTTGAGAAAAAAATCATGACGGATGCAACACTTAAAAAAGTGCATACCGACCTGCTCATGAAAAATCTTGAAAACTTGAGCGGTGCGACGGTGACTCTCCATGGCAAGGCAAATGAAAAAGGTCACCTCTTTGCAAGCATTCACAAAGAAGAAGTACTCACCGAGCTTAAGCGCGCGACACACCTTGACATGAACCCCGACTACGTCATCCTTGACCGCCCCCTTAAAGAAACTGGGGCCTACGAAATTCCTGTGGTCATTGAAAAACACCGTGTCACCTTTACGGTAGTGGTTGAAGCAGGAGAGTAATACTTACTTTTTTAAGTTTTAAAAAACAAAAACCCGCAAACGACGGGTTTTTGTCGTTTGCGGGTTTTACGCGGCAATTTTGGATGCCGCAATTTCAGCAGGCGTTGCGCGCCGAAAAAACTTTGCCGCGTAGTCTTCATTCTGAATGAGGAGCGATGACTCTGCTCCCATAAGAGAATAGGCTTCTTCTACTCGATAAACATGGCCCCACTCGAGATCAAAAAAGCTCTCACATTCCCCAAAAGTTTCTTCGACTATTTTCTGGTCAAGTACGACCAAGTCCCACCTTTTCATGGTAATCTCCCCGTGTAAGTTAACCTACGAATTTTCAAGCTGAAAAAAGCTTACCACGTTCAAATTATTTGTCAAACAAAAAACCCGACTCATTAATGAGTCGGGTTTTTTGTTTGAGTATTATTTTACGCTCGCAACTTTGCGACGTGTTGTTGTCCCGTCAAAGTTCTGTTTACGTTTCTCGCTGAAAGCTACGGTGCCTTCCTTGAGAGAGTAGAGGGTATGGTCTTTGCCGATTGCAACATTTTCTCCTGCGAGGATTACGGTACCACGCTGACGAACAATAATAGAGCCAGCCTTGGCAACCTCGCCAGCATAAAGCTTCGTACCGAGGTACTTTGCCTGAGAATCAGTTAAGTTTTTGGCGGATCCGCCTGCTTTTCTATGTGCCATGGTTTAAAATTTGTAAATGTCTATAAAACGCCTATAATCTAAAGTAATGACCAGTATAAAAGATTTGCGAGAAAAAATCAAGGCCTATAGTCAATCCAAACTCCGCCAACCACCAATACTCCCCGACGATCTCTTTCTGGGTCTCATTATTATCCTTGTTGCATTTTGCTCTTTTGGACTTGGGCGACTCTCAAAAATAGAAGGAGCAAAGACACCCATACGGATTGAAAATATTCCCACCGAAGTAACGAGCAAGGATTCTTCAGTAGGGACGGGCTCTGCTAAGACAACTCAAAGCGCGAGTATTATTAGCACAACAAGGAATGACCTTGTGGGGTCAAAAAATGGAAAGAAATATTACTATCCATGGTGTTCAGGGGTAAAAAGTATCTCTCCTGCCAACCTCATTCATTTTGCGGACAAAAATGAAGCTGAGGCGCGCGGGTATTCTCCCGCAACTGCTTGCAAAGGGTTATAAAAATTGTGCTATACTCAAAAACTATGCCCACTATCGAATCTCTCCACACTCATACCACACTCTCTGATGGCAAGCTTACACATCGAGAGATGTTTGACTTGGCGGAATCGCTCAATGTCTCCGTGATTGCTTTTACTGACCACGACGCCGTACCACCGCAAAAAATTCTCGACGAGCTTGATGTTTTACGAGACCGCACAACAAAATGGGTTCTCGGCATTGAGCTTACCACGGGTCTACCACAGGAACTTGCTCCTGATTCATCGACACTCCATATGATCGGTCTTTTTGTTGATCCCAAAAATGAGGAGCTCATCAAGCACTGTGACCTTGCACAAGTGGCACGGGTAAAGCGTATGAAAAAAATGGTGGGAAAATTACAAGAGCTTGGATTTATCATCACCGAAGAAGAATGTTTAGAAGCATCGGGAGGGGAATCGGTGGGTCGTCCGCATATTGTTGAGGCACTCAAACGACATACAGAAAATAACACTATCATCGAAAAACTCCGTAAAAAAATGCAGGAAGCAGGGGAGAATGACACTCTAATACGCGAACGGTATGATTTAATGATGCAAAAAGGGGAGGCTTCTTACTCTTACTCACTATTTTTAACTCCTGATGCTTTTAAGAGTGCGTACTTTGAAAATGATTACATGCCAACCCTTGATGAAGGCGTGGCACTTATTCGTAATGCGGGTGGAGTAGCTCTCATTGCACACTACTGTTACATTCGCAACAAAATGCCCCTCACAATACTTGAGAAACTTCTTGCGGAAAACCGTATTGACGGTGTCGAAGTAGTTTATGGTATGCGTGAATACGGTACCGACAGAGAGGACTCAATTGAAGAGGAAAGGGAAATCCTCCGCGCTATGGCAAAAAAATATGGTGCCATTACAGGAGGAGGTTCTGATGCGCATAGTAAAGAAGACCTCGAACTCTACGCTGAACGAACATGGTTTTCAGGGGAAACAAATGGTTTTACGGAAAAGATTTTAACAACAGGGAAGGTATATAAAAAATTCTCTTCGTTTGTTTAATATTTTTGCAGCAGGTACCATAGACGTATAATATACTATAGTACATTATACGCCTATAGCACGAAGGAAACTCCTTTTTGTGCTACAATATAAGTACTATGATTGTTGCCGATGTTGAAGCAAGCGGGCTGGACCCACACAAGCATTCCCTTTTAAGTATTGGGGCGGTTGAACTTGAACATCCTGAGCGACAGTTTTATGGTGAATGTCGCATATGGGAAGGCGCGAGCATGATGAGTGATGCGCTTGCCGTCAACGGGTTTACCGAAGAAGAATGTACCGACTCTAAAAAGCATTCCCTCGAAGATCTTATGGGAAACTTTTTGCACTGGATTGAGCAGTGTGAAGACAAAACTCTTGCAGGGAAAAATCCTTCTTTTGACCGTGATTTTCTCAATGACTCTTTCGCCCGGACACATATTGGCTGGCACTTTGCATATCGCACCCTCGACCTCAATACCATGGCATATATGGATATGGTGAGACGAGGAATCCCTGTACCTCAAAAGAATGATCGTGCAGACCTTACTCTCGACAGCATCCTTGTATACCTTGGGCTTCCAGAAGAACCAAAACCGCACATCGGCATCAATGGTGCAAAGTATGAAGCAGAAGCAATCTCACGTATTTTGTATGGAAAAAATATTTTACCCGAGTTCGCAGAGTATCCTATAATTCACCAAAAATAATATGTGTGGCATCATTGGTATCATCACGAGCGAAAAAAGGAACCTCATACCGGAGATTATTTCTTCGCTAAATAACGCGCTCCTGTATCCCATCCTCGAAATATCACCTCTGCAACTTTTTGCATATCATTATGCGCGAGTGCTCAGCAACAACGTCGACAAACCGCGCAATCTCGCAAAGTCAGTCACGGTGGAGTAAAGGGCTACACCAACAAACTGTCTTCCTCTTCGTCATCTGCCCCGCCTTTCTTTTTTGTGGGCTTCAATACCGTTATCATTTTCTTAGTCTCAAATTTCAAAATTTCTTCTTGAATAGGTTCGGGAAGGGAAGAGAGGAGTGTTTGAAGTTTCTTTTCACTTGGCTCAAGCACTTGTTCCCATACACCCGCAGACTTGAGGAATGGCTCAGCACGCTCTACGTCAATACTTATTCGCTCTTGCACGTTTTTTGTAATATAGCCACCCTCACCAAAAACGCGGGCAAGATTTTCTTGTTGCATATACTGCAAAAGAGTAGCGCGAATTTCTGCAAGGCGTTTTTTGTTTTTATCATCACTTTTTTTAATATCAAAGAATCCACGGATAGCCTCCGCAACTTCGGCATCACTCGCCGTTCGTGTTTCTTCTTCCTTGAACTCATGCGCCCACATTGGACATAGCTTTTGGTAGGAACACCACCCACAAAGAGGACTTGGCATCGGCGGGAAGTTGCCGTCCTGTAAATGCTTCTCAATTTCACGAATTGTTTTGAGAACAAAATCTCGAGTGTGGACAAGCGTCTCACGCGAAGGGACGACCGAAACCTTTTCATTGTGTTTCAAAAAATAAAGACTGGTTGTGAAGTTTCCAGGGTCCATCGACGGCCATCGCGCGGTAAGCGCAAGGTGGTACACGCCAAGCTGAAGGTTCTCGGCAAGCTCTGCTTCGCTCGGCATACGTTTGCCGGTCTTGTAGTCGATAATTTCATATCTACCCGTTTCGGGATCCTTGTCGAGACGGTCGATAATACCTGCGAGGGTGTGCGTCGTCCCGCTTTTTTCATCAGGAAGTTCAAGAGAAAAACGCCCCTCAAGCTCCACTACGTTAAACATCCATGGTTGATTTTTTTTATAAAAATTTTTGAGGACAGAGAGACCTTCTTCAAAATACATTTTCTCCTCTTGTTCTTTTCGGTCAGGGCTTGACCATACAATGCTCTCTGACTTTTCTTTCCAATGCGTCGTATAAAAATCAATAACCTCATCCAGGGTAGGGTAGAGGGGATTGCGTTCAAACATGTAATTGAGTGCGCTGTGTACAATCGTACCGAAAACCGCCGCTACTCCTTTTGGCATACGTATTTTATCTACCTCTTGAAACTTGTACTTCAAGGGGCAACTTCGGTAGGTCTCGAGGGCTGAGTAGGATGTCCGCATTTGAGTATTTTAACATAAAAAATAAAGAACTAGACATTGCTAAAAAAAAGAATAGGCTTGGTAAAGGTAGTCTCTTTAATAAATACTAAAAAGGGATCGTTATGGGAACTATTATCCTGCTTAAAAAACCTGATGCAAAACTAGAACCAATAGATTTTGAAAAAACAGTTGTAGCAACTTGGGTTGATTTTGTTAAAAAAGGTGAGCAAAAAATAGGACAGGACCTCAATGAAGACTTAGAGAGTTTTCTTGTCTTCACCCTCATGCGTTTTATGCGCCGCACCGATCTTTTTTCTGTTACCCTCGCTCTCGAGTTTCTTAATGCTTCTTCTGAATATACGGGGCACAAAAAGGAACAAGCATTGAGTAGTGTAGGGGACATAAGTCTCATCCTTGCGGGGCTTTTCCCGGAACGAACAAAAAATCTTAACGTCTCGCCATCGTACTTCGTTGAGATTGGGCGGATGGCGTTTGAAGAACTCGCGACTTCTTTTGAAAGAAGGAACATCAAATCCCATGCAAATCTTTACCATAGTGTGTGTCAAGGATTTCCTTTTATGGCAAAAGTTCTCTTGTCTGCACGAGAAGACAAAAATGCTTATGATCTAACCTCTCCATGCCCACTCATCAGTTTAGTCTAAGATTTTAAGGGGTTAAGGCGTCCAAAACCGCGTACTTTGCGCGGTTTTTCTCTAAAAGAGTTCTGGATATTAATACCCAAAAAATTATTTAAAATTCATGTTAAAATAACTTAATAATGTCACAATCTCCAAAACTACCTAAATCAAAAATAACCCAATTTCAGGCTCAAATTTGGGCATTTTATGCGCATTCTGGGCGTAAAATGCCCTGGAGGAATACCCGAAATGCCTACAAAATCCTTGTTTCGGAAATAATGCTCCAGCAGACCCAGGTATCGCGCGTGCTGGAAAAATATCCAGAATTTTTGAAGAGGTTCCCCGATATCGAATCACTCGCAAAATCTCCACTTTCTGAAGTGCTTCATGTGTGGCAGGGGATGGGGTACAACAGACGTGCGCTTGCGCTCAAGCGTATGGCAGAAAAAATCGTGACAGAACACAAGGGGAAAATTCCTCGCAGTCGTACAGAGCTCGAGTTATTGCCTGGGGTCGGACCCTACACCGCGGGAGCAGTACGCGCGTTTGCATTCAACGAAGCTGAAGTTTTCATCGAGACCAATATTCGTCGTGCCTTCATTCATCATTTTTTTACGAGGAGAAGGGAAGTGAGCGACCAAGAAATTTTGTCCCTCGTACAAAAAATGCTTGATACAAAAAATCCGCGTGAATGGTATTATGCACTTATGGACTACGGTGCACATTTGCCAAAAATTACAAAAACAAACTCTAATAAGCAGAGTAAGCATTATTTGAAACAAAGTACGTTTAAAGGTTCACTTCGGGAACTACGGGGTAAAATAATCCGCGGGCTAAATGGTGAAGCAAGTACCTTACCGTCTATTAAAAAAATATCTAATGATGACCCGCGGACAAAAGAAGTGCTTGAAGTCCTTAAAAAAGAGGGTTTAATAAAATATGAAAAAAGAAAATACCAACTTGCCTAGTATTATAAAAGTGCTCAGCCGGCTTTTTCCTGAGCCTGCATGCGCGCTCAACTACCGAAAGCCGTGGGATCTTCTTGTAGCCGTGATTTTGTCCGCGCAATGTACGGACAAGCGTGTAAACGAGGTTACCCGGGAGCTTTTCAAAAAGTACCCAGAACTCAATGACTATACCAAGGCCACACCTGCAGAGTTCGAACGAGATATTTATTCCACGGGATTTTATCGTGCGAAGACAAAAAATATTCTCAAGGCGGCACAAGCAGTCAAGGGGAATTTTAATGGAAAGATTCCGAAGACGATAGAGGAGCTGGTCACCATTCCAGGAGTAGGCAGGAAGACTGCTAATGTCGTCTTGGGTGAACTCTATGGTACAGCCGAAGGTATTGTGGTCGATACGCACGTCATCCGTATTGCACGACTCCTTGGACTAACCAAACATAGTGATGCGATAAAAATTGAGCGCGACTTGATGGAAATCGTACAAAAAAAAGACTGGGTGAGATTTTCACATTTACTTATTTTATACGGAAGAGAATATTGTCCAGCATATTGTAAGCACACCACCTGTCCGCTCAGGGAATTTTATAAGAAAGACAAGTAACGCCTTAAGGGAGGATATTCGGCGGAGGGAATATAGGGTACAAGGGTCTAAAAGCCCCTTGTTCTTTATCATCACTACGTCGCACAATATATCTTTTGCGACGTATAGTGTACTTCATTAGCCCCTATAACAAAAAGCACCTGCACAGGGGCTTTTTGTTATAGGGGCCTTTAGCTTATCTTGAAGAGTACTTCTCCCCACCTTCTCTCTTTTCTTTACTGCAAAAACCTGACTCTTCTTTTTTGTAAATACAAAAAAGAAGAACGGCTGACACGGATTTTTTATTTCACAAATAATCCTGAAATACTCGTAAAGAGAAACCAAAATAATGGCTTGATGTACAACGCCCACGCACTTACAAAAATCCCCCATATTTTTTGAAGCTCGGGTCTATTTAAAAGAGTTCGTAAATCGATTTTAAAATATGCAAGAGTCGCGATGATTACAATGGCGAGTATCACTAGCTGAATAAATCCTTTATTTTTTGAAATGTTCCTTTTCATATTTTTCCCTATTGTAACTTTTATTTTACAAATAATCCATCGGATCGAGGTACGCATTAATCGCCGCCAAGGGCATCGTATAAACTCTTCCTCCGCATGCTTTACTAGGAAGACTCTGTACCTTAACTGCAGCAGCAGCAAAAACAGTAACATGAAGATGTGGGCCCGTTGTATATCCAGTGTTCCCACTGTACCCAATAAGTTCACCAGTGTCCACGGCCTGTCCTTGTGAAACTTTCACCATAGAAAAATGACCATAGAGGGTCGCGAGCCCATTATTGTGTCGGATAAGTACCCATTTACCATAGGATGCGCCCTTACACACGATATCGGTATCCCCTGTCCCTATTACCGTTCCACTGAGCATGGCCTTCACGGGAGTACCAACAAGTGCACGAAAATCTGTTCCGTTATGCGTTCCTGACGCATATAACCGCCCTGAGGAGCTTGTCTTACCAAACTGCTGAGTTATTACCATCTGGTCAAGCGGTGATGAAAAAACTTTTGTACCACGAGGAGGAATCGACGAAGGATCAAGAATAAATTTGAGCGAAGTCTCATAGCTTCGTAATTCTTGTTCAACTGCATCTTTTAATGCCAGCTCAGCATTCAACATCTTCTTAAATTTCGTTTCTTGGTTACTTGTCTCCGCAAGGAGGTTCGCTTGTACTTTCTTATTCGCATCAGTAATCTTCTTGCGATCACCAAGCTCAGTTTTTAAACCTATTAATTTCTTTTTCTCGGCCTCTTGAACAATATTCTTATCCTCAAGGTCTCCTTTTAAAACCTTGAGCAACCCAACGTTTTGTTCAACTTTGTCGCTAAATTGATTGAGCGACTCGAGGTCGCCCCAAAAACCAGAAAAGCTCTCATTTGAAAGGGCAACCTCTGCAAGCGAGTATTCATCACGCTCATAAATTGCCTGGAGAGCTTCTTTGAGGGCTGCTCGGTGAGTATCAATTTCGTTTTCTTTAATTGATATCTCTGAGCCAAGCTTACGCAAAGTAAGGTCGGTTGTATCAACTTTTACCTGGGTTAGTTTAAGGTCAGCATTGAGTTTCTTTTGCAAAACATCAAGCTCGGCAATTGAATTTTTTAATGTTTTCTTTTGTGCTCCCAACACAACAAGGTCGTCCTGGTGTTGTTTTATTGATTCTTCAAGCTTTTTTATTTCTTCATTTTTTGCCGAAATCTTTGTTTGTAGCTCCTCGATAGTCTGTGCGTAAACAAAGGAATGTGTAGCGAGAATAAGCCCTCCTAACGTTAGTAACACACCAAGTTGATAAAGAAATTTAGGCATAGTAATTCATTTACGATTGTAAGAGCTTTTTTGCCTCCTCAAGACGACGAAGTGTCGCTTCTTTTCCAAGAATATCTGCTAGAGTAAAAGGATCGGGTGATTTATCTCGCCCGGATAGTGCATAGCGCATAGGCCAGAGAACATTTCCCCTACCAACCTCCGTGGCATAATCCCAAAGAGCAAGTTTTACACCCTCAGTCGTAAAATTCTCAGAAGGTACATTACGCAATAATTCAATAGATTTGTCAATATGCACGATTGCGCGTACGGGATCGCGTTCATCTTTCCATAAAAGCGATTCAGGTAAGTAGCGTGGATCTTCAAAAAAGTACGTGAGCTCCCCTTCCTCTACGAGAGAACGCACTTCAGAAAAATTAGCGACGCGATCGAGTATAAGGGGAATAACTTTTGAAAAAATTATCGGATTTTGCGAGACTTGTTTTTGGAGAGTGTCGGGGAAACAAGCAAGAAGTTCCTCCCCTACCCTTTCGATAGAAAGAAGCTTAAGGTAATGCTTATTCAACCATTTTAGTTTATCAATATTAAAAACAGCTCCTGCTTTTTGCAATTTCTCAAGAGTAAAAAGCTTCATCATCTCATCAATGGAAATAATTTCTTGATCATTGCCAGGGTTCCACCCCATGAGTGCAACAAAGTTTAATATTGCCTGGGGTAGGTATCCTTCATCACGATATTCAGTCACCGCAAGCGCACCATGACGTTTTGAAAGCTTTGATCGATCAGCTGCGAGAATCATTGGCAAATGCGCATAGGCAGGTCGGGGCGCTCCTAAGGCCTCTTGGATGAGTATCTGGCGTGGCGTATTAGATATTCCGTCATCCCCACGAATAATATGCGTCACCCCCATTTCAAAATCATCGACAACGACAGCAAAATGATAAAGGGGTGTATCAAAATCTTTTGCGATAACAAAATCTCCAAGCTCGGTGGTATCAAAAGAAATATCTCCCCGCGCTTCATCATGGAAGGTAACGACTTGATTAGGGTTCTTAAAACGAATTACCTCAGCACGCTGACCTTCTTCGGTAGCTTCTTCTTTTGAAAGATACGCTGCACCTTTTGCAATAAGCGTTTCGAGATGTTTTTTATAAATGGCGCCGCGTTCTGACTGCCGGTAAAATTCGTCATGTGCCAAACCTAACCAAGCGAGTCCATCGATGATATTTTCCTCAAATTCTTTTTTTGAGCGTTCCTTGTCGGTATCCTCAATACGTAAAATAAACGTACCACCTTGTTGTCGCGCATAGAGCCATGAATAGAGTGCCGTACGCACTGAACCGATATGAAGAACACCTGTAGGCGATGGTGCGAATCGAGTTATTACTTTACTCATAGGGTAGAAGGATTTTGGTGACGCAAGAGAACCGCGACGATTTGTTCTGCTATTTTTTCGGCACCATCAACATGGGAAAAGGTCCTTGCTGCTTCGCGCATCGCTGTTCTCCTTTGTTCGTCTGACATAAGATTATCAATTTCCGAAAGAAGGATACTGGGACCAAGGTTTGCCTCTTCTATTACCAATGATGCTCCGGCACGTGCGTACGCGTAAGCATTTTTCCGTTGATGGTTTGCATTCGATTCAGTGATAGGAATAATGATTGCGGGAATACCCCACGCTGCAATCTCAAAAATTGCTGATCCTGCACGCGATACAACAATCGTGGCTGCTTCGGAGGCGAGCCTCATCGTTTCTGTATCGAGGTATCCGTAGAGGTGGTACCGTGAAGCGTGCGGATTATTGCCTAGAAGTCCTAAGACCGTAGTGTGCACACTCTCAAGATTCCCTTCTCCTGTTTGGTGGATAACTTGATATTTATCAACGAGACGCGGAGCAAGGGTTTCAAATTGTTCATTTATGATTTGTGCACCAAGAGACCCTCCTAGAATCAAGATGACAGGGATAGTAGGGTCAAGACCAAGCTCTTTGAAGGTGTCTTTTCCCGTTGGGCGCAAGATTTCTTCACGAACAGGGTTTCCCGTAAGTGCAGTACGTCCTGCCGGGAAAAATTGAGCGGCCTCAGGATATGATATTGCAATCTTTTGCGCAAACGATCCAGCCCACGCGTTTACCCTTCCAGGAGCACTGTCTGACTCATGGATAATTACGGGTATACGAAAAAAGCGAGCAGCAAAAAGAACAGGGAAACTAGGGAATCCACCTTTACTAAAAATTACATCGGGGTAGAGAGCAAAGAGTTGGAAAAAAGCTTTGACAATACCCCACCCCATTTTGAAAAAATCAACGAAATTAGATACCGAAAAATAACCCCGAACTTTACCTGCGATCACGGGGATGAATTTTATTTTGTTATCAGACAAAAGTCGCTCATTATAAGGCTCAGTCGACATGTAGTAAAAATTAACGCTTGCGATCTTTTCGCGCTCAAGGAGGACGTTTAATTTTTCTGCAACGGCAATGATGGGATAAAAGTGTCCACCACTACCCCCACCGGTAAAAAGAATTTTCATTTGATTGGTTTAGTTAATTTAGAGATATTGAGCAATATACCAATTTCCAGGAATGCAAAAAGAAGTGCCGTCCCCCCATGGCTCACAAAAACTAAAGGCACCCCCGTAAGGGGGATCAACCCCAGCATCGCTGCAATATTCGCAAATGACTGCGATATTATCAGTATAACAATTCCCATGGCTAAAAGTCCACTCCACATATCGGGCGCCCGTCGTGCAATCTGAATCCCTCGAAGACCAAAAAGGAAGAAGAGTATGATGACCAGCGCTCCACCTATAAATCCAAACTCCTCACCTACGACGGCAAAAATAGAGTCACCTGTGGGTTCAGGGAGTGAGCTAAATTTTTGAATACTTTGACCAAACCCGCGCCCCGTGATACCACCTGAACCAATAGCGAGAAGTGATTTTTGGATTTGATAGCTTGACCCTTGTGGGTCACGTGATGAGTCAAATAAAGTAAGCACACGTTCCATAATGTATGGCTTTACGAAAGCAAGAACCCCCACCGCAACAACAGCAATAGCCATCACAACGAAAAAATGTCGCAATTTTGCCCCACCCGCAATAAGCATAGTGAGGAGGGTTGCAAAAAGGACGGCGAGAGTTCCCGTGTCAGGCTCTTTAAGGAGCAGGGCTGCGGGTACGGCAACAACACCAAAAAAGATACCTAGGGAATATTTTGGCTCATGGATGCGGTCTTTAAAAAGAGGTAAGAGTGACGCAAAATAGATTACCGTAGCAAGCTTGAGCGCCTCAGACGGCTGGAATGAGGTAAACCGAAGATCTATCCATCGATGTGCGCCCTTAATCTTCTCGAGGCCAACATGAGGAACAAAAACAAGAATGGTTAAGACAACTGAAGCAATAAAAAGGTGTAGGGAATATTTGCGTAAAAGGTCTATAGGGAAACGGATGGCAACAACCATCGCAATAAGACCAAGAAATAAACCAAGAGCTACTTGATCAAAAAAAAGGTCTTGCAAAGAGAACCCTTTTCGCGCAAAAAGTCCAAACGATGCCGAAGTAAAAACAAAAAGTCCGAGGAGGGCAATCGTAAGTGCGAGCCCAAGAAATACTTTATCAATAGAATGTTTTTTTTTCATCTTTTCGTTACAAAATAACTATTCATGAGTATTACCCCACCAATGCAACAATCGTTCCCATAATCGCAAAAATAATTGAGAGCACCCAATACCGCATCACGACCTTGTACGGAGACCACCCCTTTGCCTGAAAGTGGTTATGGAGGGGTGCTACCAGAAAAACTTTTTTCCCTTTACGAAATTTCTTTGAGAGAATCTGAATAATACTTGAAGCACTCGTAACAATGAGGAGAAAAGCGACAATCAAAAGTACAAGTACTGCTTTGGTAAGAAACGCCACGACAACCAAAGAGGTAGTGAGTGCCATGGTGCCTGTTTCTGAATTAAAAAATCGCGCAGGAGGAATATTGAACCAAAGAAACGCAAGAAGCCCTCCTACGATAACGCTTGAAAATGCGGCAAGGTCAATCTGTCCTTGAGAAAACGCGATGATGGTGTACGCAGAAAAAATAGCAGCGAAGACACCTCCTGAGAGTCCATCGATACCATCAATAATTCCTCCTGAATAAATACCGATCATAAAAATAACAAAAAGAGGGATGAAGAGGAGTCCTAAATGAGCGTCACCGACAAAAGGAATATGGATACTATCCATTCCTAATTTTGCATAGAACCACCACCCGCCCAATAAAGCGAGCACTGACACGAATGCGAGACGGATACGGAGGGAAAGACCACCCCCTGCATAAGTACCTGCTTCGCGACAAACTAAATAATCATCAACAAGCCCGCAAAGCGCTCCTGCAATGAGCGTAAAAAGCGGAAGCCATGTTTGGTTACGTGAGAGAAATGAAAGTTTCGCAAAGATACTTTCAGGAAATACGGTTGCGAGAATAAAAAATAAAAAGACGGTAAGGAAGACAGAACCCCACACCACGACCCCACCCATGCGAGGCGTCTTCCGCTCTTCATCATTATGAAGTTTACTCGAGATGGTCGCTTCCCTGCCATCCATAGTAAGCTTCACACTCGATTTTTTCCACATTTTATGACGATAGAGAAAATTCGTAAGAATCGGCGTCATGACAATACCAACAAAAAAGGCTGTGGCAGTAGGAAGAAATATTTTTACAACGTCGATAGGCATAGATATACCCTATTGTACAAAAAATATGAACAAATACCAAACGCTTAAATTAGCTCGCTGAAAGTGGTAACAGGTGTAGTCCTTATGTATTTTTTATAATTCCAGAGTCCGCACTGCACCTACAATCTTCTGCATGTCATCAAAGCGACCTTTGTAGGTAGAGCCGAGTACTACCGCAACGACTGGGTCGCCGATACCATGGTCAAAAATTACCACAAGGTTACCTCCCGCAAGTGTGGTATACCCTGTTTTTGATGCAATAAGACCTGGTATTTGACCCGTTATCTCGTTAGTATTCGGCAAAACATGAACAATATCACTCTGCGAAACAATCCGCGCTGCCTTGTGCGTGGTTATCTCTACGGTCTCAGGATATTTTTTCCAAAGTTCTGCAAAAAGTAGTGCCACGTCATGTGCAGAACCATATCCCCCACTACGAGCGGGAGCACCATTTTTAACATCGATGATGTCAAGCCCTGACTCATTAAAAAATTCCATCTGAGGAAATCCCAGGGTATGCGCTTTCTCATTCATCATTGCGATAAATTGCGCTCGTGCTTCTGGTGTGCCTCGCTCAATATTTTGACTACCACCACCCACAAAACCTGCGATCGCATGTGCGGCATCGTTCGAGGATATAATGAGCATCACATTGAGGAGGTCTCCCACCCGCCAGCGTTCCCCGGTCCGTAACCCGGAATCCCCTTCAGTAGCAAGATCGTCTTTTGAAAGCGTGATTACGGCATTCTGAGAAATATTTTCCCGTGCAAGGAGTGCTGTCATCGTTTTGGTTATGGAAGCAAGGGGAAGTTTTTCTTGACTATTTTTCTCAAAGAGGACCGTATTTGTTTTTAAATCAAGCACATACACTGCACGCGCTTCGAGAGAAACCCCGGCGAAAGGATCAATCTGTTCTTGTGTCGCTGTTTCTTTTGAACTTTGGTTACCAACCTTATTTTGCAAAGGAGAAATAAAATAAAGAAGCCCTTGTAAAAGAACTACTATTACTGCACCCCCCGCAAGAAGCAAGGCAATATATTTAAGCCGCCCCTCCTGGAGTACCCATTCCGTCTCCTTCTTCTTTGTGTCCATTGTTGTCATTTTCCTCATGAAATTCTTCGACCGCTTTGGTGGTATCTTCATACCCTGGTAAATCTTCTACCTTACTTACGCCCATATAAGACAAAAGTTCAAAAGTAGGCCGATACGCTGTACTGCGACCCCCCTGCTCCACTTTTTCGATTAAGCCACGCACCAGCAAAGCGCGCAAAATATAATTCGAGTTTACTCCACGAAGGTAGTTTATCTCACTGCGAAGTACTGGCCCACGATAGAGTACGATGGCGAGTGTCTCGAGCCCTGCTTTACCAAGCTCCTTTGCAAGCTCGTCTTTAATAATCGTTTCTATTATTTGTCCCATTTGTGGCGCAGTGCTGAACATGTATTCATCATCGTTTTTCATCAATACAATTCCGCGACCAGAAAGAGACTGCTCCAACGTCATGAGGCCTGCTCGCACTTCTTCATCTGAAATACCTAGCGTTTTTGCCAAAAAGGCAACGGTCACGGGTTCCCCTTTAAAAAATATGAGTGCCTCTATTCTTGCTGAAATATCTAATTCGCTATCCATTTTGATATTCTAACATATTGTCAGTGCGAAGAGGAAATACCTATCGCGCCCGAAAAAGAAGATACTGAATGAGGGCCATCACGATACCGAGCGAGAGCATAACCATTCCTCCTTCGAGAAGAAAGCTCATGTTGCTCTCCCACCCACTCCCCATAAAAAAACCAACGAGTCCATACAAAAGCACATAAAAAACTTCGCCAATAATATCAACGACGAGGAAGGTACGCACCGGCACGCCAGTGATCCCCGCAAGAATGTTCACCGCAGGACCTACTTCAGGCAAGAATCGACTAAAAAAGATAAGCGAGTGCGGAGCTCCCGTCAAATAATCAACGACAGACTTGTAGTAGCGTGAGCTAAAAACTTTCTTGAAACCAATCTTACTCATAAATCCTTCGCCGTACCGTCGTGCGAGGAAATATCCAGCAAGATCTCCCACAACATTTCCGAGAAGTGCCACAAAGAGAACGACTACTAAACTGAAATACCCCTGTGAAGCAAACGCCCCCGAAGCAGCGAGGGTGCTACTCGAAGGAAGGGGGAGTAAGAACGCAGCAAAAAAAGAAATAACAAAGAGCGCAGTGTATTTATAGAGGAGAAGGAATGATAAAAATGACCCGAGGATTGTTTCCATACAAGATAATTATTTTTGTGGCGTTGAAGTAGCGTATTGAAGAACCGCATTTTTTACATTTTCTAGGAAAAGTTGTTCGGGAATTTGTTGCAATTTTGCTTCACGATAAAGAGTGAGCCGAGGATACTTCGTGCTCGTTATTCCCATCTCTGTCTTTAAAAAACTAACGGGGAGATTGAACATTTTGTTCACATAATCAAACGTCATCCATGATTCAATGGCGTGCGGATCCGTAATAGGCGCCCGCTCATTTAGTGCCTGTCGATAACTGTGCACTGTCGACCGAAATGCACCAGTATTTTGCAAATGCCTATAATTCTTGGCAAAGAGGTACATAAAGAATCCGGCAATAAAAACGGCGACCGCCAGCACCATAATGTAAATAGTATTTTTTTTCATAATAATTTAATTCAAAGGTGGTACCGACCTGCCGTAATGCGGAGTCTCTACGACATTAGTCTCTATTTGGATATCATCACCGTGAGAACCCTGGGTGACTGCAATCATCCCCTGCTTTACGAGCTCGAGCATAGCAAGAAAACTTACAATGATATTCACCTTTTCTTCCTTCCCTACCCCTGCAAACTCACGGAAACTCATCTTAAAGCTCCCAGTAATGCGCGTAGCGAGGCGATCCATCATCTCCTCGAGAGATACTACCTTTTTGACCAAGACCTTAGGGAGCGCCACCTTTTTAGGAAAATGCGCAATCACGGACTGCATTGCTTCAATGATCCCTGCGAGCGTGATCTCTTCGCTCAGGGTAAACACAACAGCGCGCTCCCGCGACTGCCCTTTAGGGAAAGAAACATTAGCACCAAACATTTGCTTCAGCCCGACGGCAAGCTCGCGTATTTTTTGGTATTCTCTCAAGCGTCGCTCAAGCTCGTCGATGTCTTGTGTTTCCTCAGGAGTCAGGTCGAGTGAGGGCAATAAGGATTTTGATTTGATGAGTACGAGGGTAGACGCAACGATGAGAAAGTTGGATACAAAGTCCACCGGCATTTTTTCAAACTGCTTGAGGTGTGCTACATAATCATCAGTAACCGTCGCAAGCGAAATATCATTGATAAAAAGCTTGCGTTTCTCCACGAGGTCAAGTAAGAGCTCCAGCGGTCCTTCGAATACTTCTGTTTTGATTTGGTAGTCAGGTTGCATTAGCCTCATTACATCAAATTTTTGGGGATAAAGCAACGATAAACTAAAAGGCTATTTTGGACCCCGACCTTCTTAGTTGCCCGCCTTTTAATTGCAAACTAGAAAAAATTACTTTCTAAATCAACAAAATCAAATCCTACCATATCAGTAAGGTTAGGAATATTCTTGAAATTAGCGATTAATGGTGGGGTAATAAACCCCGATTTCAAAACTTTTTCCATAATATCCCATCCTGCTCAAAAAATTTGTGCTTTGGGCCTCGTGTTGTTTGTTTTTACTTGTGCACGGAAACTACACCCCGTGCACTGTACGTCATAAAGTGGGTAATTTGGAGGAAGTAACATTAATTTTTTACCACAGTTTGGGCATGGAACAAAGTCACAGACCTCCTTCTCCCCATCATCACCTGATTCTTTATTTTTTGACATAATTTACTTCTTCTTCACCTCAATACCCAACTCCTGCAACTGCTCTGCGCTTATTTCAGACGGTGCTTCCATCATAAGGTCACGGCCTTCGCCCGTCTTCGGGAATGCGATAACTTCACGGATGTTTGGCTCATTCGTGAGCAAGGTTACAAGCCTGTCGAGTCCCCACGCAATACCACCGTGCGGAGGTGCGCCGTACGAAAATGCCTCGAGCATGTGTCCAAAATTTGAACGAATACTTTCTTCAGTGTGTCCCATAATCTCGAGAACTTTGATGAGCGCCTCGGGGCGATGATTGCGGATACTTCCACCACCGATTTCAAATCCGTTGAGCGCAATATCATATTGTGTCGCTAAAATTTCGCCAATATTTTTTTTCTCCATTAAGTCTTCGTAGTACGCCTTCTGTGGTGAAGAGAATGGATTGTGGGTAAAAGTCCATGCCCCCTTTTTATCTTTCTCGAAAAACGGGAAATCGATAACCCAACAAAATGCCAAGAGGTCAGGGTCGTTTTTGTCTTCACGGATATCTGGCTTGTCATTCCCATACTTCTCCATCGCATCCTTGTAGGTAATACGGGGAAATGGGATAGTTTGAATTTTCTTTTCCGGAGTCAAGGTTTGCACAAGCTCAATCAAAAGCTCCTCGTTGAGACGCATAATGTCCTCCTCTCTTACAAAGGAAAGCTCCATATCAAGCTGAGTGAACTCTGGTTGACGGTCGCCACGAGTGTCTTCGTCGCGCATGCACCGCGCAACCTGGAAGTATCGTTCCGTCCCTGCAACCATAAGGAGTTGTTTGTATTGTTGAGGTGACTGCGGAAGCGCATAGAATTTGCCCTGTTCAAGACGTGAGGGCACAACATAGTCCCGAGAACCTTCGGGGGTCGACTTTGTAAGAATCGGCGTTTCTATTTCGAGAAATCCATGACGGGAAAGAAAATTACGTACATGGAGCGTAACGCTGTGGCGCAAACGCATGTTGTACTGGAGGCGAGGACGACGAAGGTCAAGGTAGCGGTACTTGAGGCGCGTTTCTTCTCCGATCTCATGTCCATCCGAAGCTATATCCATCGGTGGAGTTTGTGCCTCATTCAAGACTTCAATATTCAAAACTTCAAGTTCAATATCCCCATTCAATACGCCCTCTTTGATATTGCGATCGGGGCGTTTGTTCACTTGAGCAGAAACACTTACAACCCATTCTGAGCGAACACGCTGTGCAACCTCAAGTGCCTCGGTATGCATAGGAAGAACGACTGCTTGGACTTTGCCGGTGACATCACGCAAGTCCAGAAAAACCATCTTCCCTTGATCACGCCGAACATTAACCCATCCAGAAATGGATACCTCTTGCCCGATTTTCTCTTTTAAATCTTTAATGTATGTTCGTTCCATAATAATGTTAATTATAAAGTTTGCTCTTTATTTCCTCCATCGCTTCAGCACGTGTTTCCCTCTTTGCCAGTCGCTCAACTAAATTAAGCTCTGGGTCTTGCATGGGGGTCCGGAACCGTTCGCTATTTGCCGTAATCCAGTTTCCCACATCCGTGTCGGCATCCTTCATGAGTTGCATTTGTGTTGCTTGAGCAATCTCAAAAGCAGTTTGTTCACTATTAATAAATTCCCCGTCATTCTCTGCTACTTGTTCAAAAAAGTTCATAATTTTTATTATTAAATTAAACCCACCTTTTCGCGAACTTCCTGAACCTTCTTTTGCGCTTCTGCTCGTGCCACTTCCCCACCCTCTTTCAAAATTTTTAATACTGCTTCGGGGTTCTGTGCAATCTCCTCACGGCGTGTGCGCATTGGGGTAATAAAGTTAATTATTTTTGCTACCAGTAAATCCTTTGACTCCTTGTAACCAATACCTCCCGCAAGATAGCGCGCGCGAAGTGCTTCCAGCTCGTCACCAGGGAAAAGCTCGTGCATTGCGAACACCTTGCACTCCTTTGGATCTTTTGGGTCCTCAACACCCTTTGAGTCTGTGGGGATACTCATCACGGCCTTTTTGATTTCTTCATTAGTTCCAAAAAGGGGGATGGTATTTCCATAACTCTTACTCATTTTACGGCCATCGGTACCAGGAACAGTCTTAACATTCTCTAGAATCATTGGTTCTGGAATCTTGAACGTATCACCAAACACACGATTAAACTTTTGCGCCGTATCACGCGCAATCTCAATATGTTGTTTCTGGTCAAGTCCTACGGGAACCACATCAGCACTGTATATCAAAATATCTGCTGCCATGAGAATAGGGTAATCAAAAAGTCCAACATTCACTTCTTTGTTTTTTGCTTCAGCATCTTTGAACGCGTGTGCACGAGAGAGATATGGGACAGTGGTAAGGGTGTTAAAAACCCATGCGAGCTCGGTAACTTCAGGCACATCAGACTGCAAAAAAAGTGTCGTCTTTTTTGAATCAATACCAATAGCAAGATAATCCATCGCAAGATCAAGAGTGAGCTTTTGCAAAAGTGCGCCATCAGAGACACTGGTGAGTGCGTGATAGTTGGCAATAAAAATAAACTGGCGATACTCGTCTTGGCGGTCGGCAAACTGACGCATCGCGCCAAAATAGTTACCAATATGTGCTTTCCCCGTTGGTTTCACCCCTGAAAGTAGTATCTTTTTCATTTCCCTATAGTACCAGAAACTAGCTCTTTTTCAAAAGGAATTTGATAAAATAACCCAGGAGAGACTCCTATAACTTTGCCTCCAATTCAAGGTAAAAAGATGATCCAATCCCCTCGCCTTTGGAGTCTGCCCAGATGCGACCTTCATGTTTTTTGATAATCCCTTTTGCTACATAGAGCCCGAGCCCAGTTCCTTCTGTATAGAGTTTACTCACTCCCTCTGCACGGCTAAATTTTTTAAAAATCTTTCCGATAGTTTCTTCACTCATCCCAATACCGGTATCGGTAATACTAAAAATAATTTTTTTTCTATCGGAACTTTTCTCCAACGAAACTGCCACCTCACCATGAGGTGTATATTTTATTGAATTATCGATAAGATTCGAAATAACTTGCCTGAGCTTTCCAGCGTCCCCGATTGTAAAAAATGACTCTTTACCGTATTTCCCTTCTTTGATATCTATCCTCAAAACAAGTCCCGCACGATGAGCATTTAATTTCATCTCGTCACCAAGCTCAACCACTATTTTTTTCATATCCACTTCTTCAAATTCATACTTCATGTGCCCACTCTCTATACGTGAAATATCAAGAAAGTCAGAGATCATCGTAATCAAGCGCTTACTTGATTCAAAAATTTTTTCAAGAGCACTGTGAAGTGAAGCTGATATCTCACCAAAAGAGCCTTCCATGAGCATCGAAGCATACCCGTTAATTGCAGTGAGGGGGTCTCGTAGATGGTGTGACGAAATTGCAAGAAATTCTGTTTTTTTTCTATCAAGAATTTTGAACTGCCTTGAGAGGAATTGAAGCTCGCGTAAAAGCCTTGTGATCTTTTCTTTTGATTCAATCTCACGCTGGACACTTCCTGCCAAAAATGAGCTTGAGGAAACAACGAGAAGGACAATAGCTGTTTTTATAAACAAATCTAGAATAGATTTTGCGAGGAAAAGCTCTATCATAAGTACGATAGTAATAATCGAAATAAAAAACTCAGTCATTACAACTTTAATACTCCAAAAATTATATCGCGAAAGAATAATTGAAGTGGCAATTCCAAAAATAACGACGCTTAAATGCCCAACCCAAAACAGATTACTTCCACCACTAAGCAAAGGGAAGAGGAGGTCTATAAAGATGACGACGATAAAGCCGAGAGAAATCCCTACAAGAAGGTCGCGTATAACAATCTTAAAAATTCCCGCACTTTCTCGATATTTCTGCACAAGAACGTAGATCCCTGCTATGAGAAAACCGGAAACATAGAGAGCGTAAAGTAGGTATCCCTCCCCAAAAATAATTCTTCCTCCCTCACCATTCAAAGCATCCTGATACCCTACAACAAAGTCAGGCAGAGCTAACGTCGCAGAAATAGCCAAGTAAGAACTAAAAAGCCCCACAAATTTCCAAAAAGAAAATGGGCTTTTTCCAGTAGAAAAGACATAGAGATAAATGAACGTGCAGAGAGGAACTAGTCCTGAGACTAAATAAAGGAGGATGATTGACTGATGGATAAGAGGTGTGCTCAAGGTTCCCTCAAAAAATGCATATGCAAGACCCCATACTCCAATAACGATTCCGAAGAAAAAGAAAAAACGATTACTTCGTTTTGTTACATCTTGCCAAAAAATAATCCCTGAAAAAAGAGTGAGCAAAAAACTTACCAGAACAACAGTCCATCCCGTAAACGATATATTGTGAATAATATCAAGTGTTGAAACATTCATATCAGTATTGTATCATACCCCTCATTAAAGTTTTAAAGACTCTTTAACTTTATCTTCGTTAGACACAAGGTATGTCCACAATTACGGTCGTACCGGTACCGGTACCTGCAGATTCAATACGCAAATTTCCATTATGCGCATCAATAATCTCCTCGGCAATATAGAGTCCGATTCCCATTGTATTATTTTTAGCTATAGGAGAACGTTCGAGTTCTTGCTCAGCATTATCGTCGTCTTTACTATTTACCTTAGTAGATTTTGAATTGTTCATTTCTGCCCTTAGGTTAAAGCTTTCAAAAATGGATTTTAATTGCTCTGGGCTCATTCCTATCCCCGTATCAGAAATAGCAATGCGTGCCTTTTCAGATAGATTTTCTCGGGAAATTGAAACTCGTATTCTTCCTCCTCCTGGCGTGTATTTGATGGCATTATCAAGGATATGTCTTAGCGCTTGTTTAAACTTTCCTGGATCAATACTTACAAAAAATTGCTTATTCCCTTCCACGTTAAAGGCGATATCGATACCTGCTTCTCTTGTTTCCGTAATAATTTCTGAAAAAACATCTTGTAAAAAATTAACCAAATTTACTTTTTCAAAAACAAGTGCCATACGTCCCTGTTCAATACGTGATACGGTCAAAAGGTCCTCGACAAGGACAACAATCTTTTCACTTGATTTGTATAGGTTCTCGACGGCTTCACGAACAGTAGGGCTTGTTGCCCCAAAAGTCCCCTCAAGTATCATGGATGCGTATCCCTTAATAACGGTCAGGGGCGTGCGGAGTTGATGCGAGGCTATCGAGACAAACTCAGTTTTTTGCTCCTCCATCGTGCGTAACCGATCATTCGCGATAGACATATTCTGAGCAAGTACTGCAATTTTTTCTCGGTCATTGATGTCTCTATAAATACCTCTCAAAAGAAGGGTGCTCAGAATAAAAACAGTTACTGAAACCGAAACGTTCAAAATAAAATCTACTTTAGCGTACGAAGTAAAAATGTTTAGGAACAAAAACAAGTTGAGTAAAAATATGGCGATTTCAACAAGAATGAGGCGTACATTGAAAAGACGGTATTTAAATATCATATAACTTACAATAGAAGTATAAACTAAAATGATATGGCTCCCAAAAGGAAACACATCGAAAAGCTGTGGGAGAAAATTAACTACTCCACCAGAAAAACCAATAGCACCCGCAATGAGTTGGTATTTAATTTGTTTTTTCCTTTCAATGCTATTTATTTTTTTACGATATTCTATAACAAGGAGTGCTATCGCACAAAAAATCAACGAGAGAAAAAAAAATGGGAAAATAAAATAATATGGACCAGTATCAACCCAGAAAAATGCAAACTTCTTTATAACCCCAACTTTAAAGAGAGTTGTTGTGCTAAAAAATATCAAATCCAAAGTTGCCCCAAAAATAATTATCGACGTAACGCGCTTAACCTTTAAACTAAGGAAGTTGGTAATAAAATAAAAATAAGCCACAGGAATACCTAATGCCGATATATCAAGGGCATACTGCCATTTCTCTGCATCTAGTTCGTTCTGCGCAGAAGAAACAAGATAAAGAAGCATTGACCAAGTTGCAACAAAAATAGAAAAAATAAACCATAGCCTATTTAATTTGTTTTTTTTATCTTTTAAATATACTAAAAAACCCATAAAAAAACTTAAAAAAAATAATATAATACTTGATGTATAAAATAAATTCATTTTTTAAATTTAAGAATCTTAAAACCTAAGATTGTAGCTTCTTTTTTAAATACACTATCTGGATTTACTACGATAGAATTTTTAAATAATTTCAAAAAAGCTATATCGCTAATGTGATCTGCATATCCCCATGAATTTTCTAGAGATATATCATTATCATAACAAAAAGAAAGCACCCTCTTAACCTTCTCTTCATCATAATTTATGGTGCCATTTATTTGTCCAGTAAGTACACCTTCTTTTTCTTCTAATTGCGTTGAGATAAAACCATCTGCATCAACAAAACATGCAATCTTACTAACAATTGAATCAAAAGCATTTGAAACAAGAAAAATCTTTCTTCCTCGCCTTTTATGTTCTGCAATAAGTGGAAGCGCTTCTTTGTGAAATTTATGAATAAGCACTTCATTAAAGAATGTGTCTACGAGTCTTATGAGTTCATTTCTTGGCATATTCTTAAGGAAGCTAAAAGCGTAACGCGTAATAATTCCTGGGTCCTTTATTATACGGAGTTGATACAAAAGGAACCATGCAATCAATCGAATATAAAAGAAAAAAGAAACATATTCCTCGCGATAAAGAAAACTCATAAAAAATTTCTGACTTTGCCCCCTTATAAGAGTATCGTCGATATCAAAAAATACTGATTCTTGTTTATGCATTGTGAAATGGGTAAATTTTTCCTGATAATTTTGATATTTCAATCATAATTTTATCTGCAAGGATACCGTGTGCTCGTCGATTTAATTTAACAGAGTGATATTCTTTAAAATAAACAGGATTACCAATATTAATAGTTACTATCTTTTTTAATTTTGGAAAATTTTCATGACGAGACAGCACCTCAAATGCCCCAGTAATCCCTACGGGAACAATAGGAACTCTCTTTTTTATTGCATACATAGCGACTCCAGGATAGGCGCGTAACATTATCGATGAATCTGGTGCCCTCGTTCCTTCGGGGAATATCCCTATCATCTTATTTTGATCAAGATGGTCATATACCATGCGATGAAGAACTCTCTTATCTTTTGATTTTCTGTATACAGGTATTTGTCCCGTGACACTTAAGGCAAACCTCCAAAGTGCATTATCAAAAAATTTTTCAGCTGATAGATAGTGTATATTACGCGGAGACACTGCGATAAAACATATAAAATCGAAGTAACTTTGGTGATTAAAAGCAACGATAACAGGACCTTCTTTGGGTATATTTTTAAAACCAGTAATTTTTTTTACCCAAATTAAACGAACAATAGGACCAAGAAAAAAACGAATTAAAAAATACGTAGTATCAATAAAAATATTGTCCGTCGCTAATATTTTGTTCAGAAAACTTATTTTCATTTTTTATCTTTTATATTTTACCACAGAAAGATAGAGAAAGAGAAATGCGTACCCTGAACTTTCATTTATTCTCTAACTCCTCTTATACATCTTCCGAATGTGCGACATGATGATTTGCGTTGCATCTTTTAGATCTTCGCGTGAAGGTTGTATCGTTTCAAATTTTTTACCAAAAAGTTCTGCTCGGGTGATTGGTTTGCCATAAGATACGGTAATCGAATGTTTGCGCGCAAAAAAATCACGTGGGCGCATTTTATAATGTCCATGAATTGCAACGGGGACCACCGGGCATCCTGTACGCCATACTAAATACGCAACCCCTGGTTTCCCTTCCCCAACTTCTCCATCTTTATTTCGTCTCCCTTCGGGGAAAATACCCACGGTTTCACCTCTCTCAAGGAGCCTGATATGGATCTCTAACGAATGTTCATAATCTCCTTTTGTACCAATCAAAACAGGGTAAGCACCCAACATCTTAAAAAAAAACCCGCCATAAAAAAAACGAATGAACCACGGTCGAGGACCGAATGGGGTATCTTGGTAAAAAGATTTCTCAAGGGATGCTGAAAAAACAGGCATCATCCATGAAAAAGGGCCTAACGTAGAGGGTATCAGGATTGAGTCAAAGTCGCTTAAATGATTGACGGCAAGGATTACCCCTCCTTGTATTCTTGGTATATTCCCTCTTCCTTGAACACGAGTGCACGCAAAAAACACTAATGCTGGTCGCACAATAACCCACATAACAGTCTGCAAAATAAATGGTATAAAAGAAAACAAATTCATATAACTTTTAGATTCCCTCTTCATGCAACTCTTTTAATAACTTCTCTGCCTTTCCTGAAAGCTTTGTCGGGGTTTTTATTTCTACACGAAGTAACAAATCACCTCTCTTTTTTCCATCCAAAGGAACTCCTTTCTCTCGAATACGCAAAATCTCCCCCGTAGAAACCCCTTTTGGAACTTTTACCTGGATGCCACCATCCAAGGTCTCAAAGGGGTATTCTGCGCCAAGAATTGCATCAGTAAACCTCACATGGAGGTTTGCAATAAGGTTAACTCCTTCGCGAGAGAAAACTTTATGAGGAGCAACGTAGATACGCACATAGAGATCTCCGGTGGCACCATTTTGCACAGCCTCTCCTGCTCCCGTCAAACGTACCATTTCGCCCTGTTGAATGCCCGCAGGAACACGAATTGTAATATCTTCCTGTTTGCGCACCACGCCTTGCCCTTTACAGGTTGGGCATTTTTCTTCAGGGACTTTACCTGCACCTGCGCACGCAGAACACTCGCGTACCTGAGAAATTGTACCGAGAAAAGAATGTTTCATCTCCTCGATACTTCCTTGCCCTTTACACTCAACACACGTCTTCATTGTAGTTCCCTGTTTTGCTCCTGTACCCTTGCATGCATCACATGAGGAAGTTTTTGTAATTTTTACCTTTCTTTCAACTCCGAAAATGCTCTCTGAAAATAAAAGCTCAAGGTCTACCGAAATATCGCGGCCTCGTCGTGATTGAGGTCTTCCCCTACCAGAAAACCCTCCACCGAAAATATCACCGAAAATATCGTTAAGATCAACACCTTCGAACCCTTGCCCTCCTTGAAATCCTCCGAACCCTGAGTAGTCAAACCCTCCTTGTCCACCACTAAAACCCTGCCCAGGACCCGCTGAACCATAGGTATCATATTCGTTGCGTTTTTTTTCATCAGAAAGAACCTGGTATGCTTCACTCACTTCTTTAAATTTATTTTCATCACCCCCTTTATCAGGATGATGCTGGTGTGCAAGTTTACGAAACGCTTTTTTAATTTCGTCTTGAGATGCCTTTTTGTCTACGCCAAGAATTTTATAATAATCTTTTGCCATTTGATTGTGCCATTATACCAGAAAGGCGCGGGTAGCAAACCTATGACCGCCTTTTCTTAAAACATCCTACTTCCCTTCTTCTTTATACTCAGCATCATGCACCGTACCCTCACCCTCTGCTCCCTTTTCTTCGGCAGGCTGAGTACTTTCATTCTTTGTCGCTTCTGAGTCTTTCATCATTGCTTCACCTATTTTTGAAACTTCTTCCGAGAGATCCGTCGCTGACTTTTTCATTGCTTCAGTATCGGTACCAGAGCTTGCAGTCTTAGCTGTGGCAATTTTTTCTTCTACGGCAGTCTTGATTTCAGGGGAAATTTTATCTCCATTGTCACGAAGTGCCTTCTCTGCGGTATAGATCATTTGTTCAAGAACATTTTTTGATTCTGCGCTATCACGTTTCTTTGCATCTTCTTCTGCATTCATCTCTGCTTCTTTTTGCATGCGTGCGATATCATCCTTGGAAAGTCCTGAGCTTGCCTCAATGCGAATCGATTGTTCTTTCCCTGTTGTTTTTTCTTTTGCTTTTACCTGCAAAATACCATTCGCATCAACATCAAAACTTACCTCCACTTGAGGAACGCCACGATGTGCTGGTGGAATACCATCGAGTATGAAACGTCCAAGAGACTTGTTGTCTGGGGCCATAGGGCGTTCACCTTGTACTACGTGTATCTCTACTGATGTTTGATTATCTGCTGCAGTCGAAAACACTTGTGAGCGTGAAGCAGGAATCGTCGTATTCTTTTCAATAAGTTTTGTTGCTACATTTCCAAATGTTTCAATTCCTAAAGAAAGAGGAATAACGTCGAGGAGCAAGACATCTTTTACGTCACCTTGCAGAATACCTGCCTGAATAGCAGCCCCAATAGCAACTACTTCGTCAGGGTTAATAGAACGATTTGGTTCTTTCCCAAAGAGTTCTTTTACTGCATTAATAATTGCCGGCATACGTGTCTGCCCACCAACCATAATGATTTCATTGATATCTTCTTTTTTGAAAGGAGAAGCAGCGATGGCACGCTTTGTAATTTCGATTGATTTATCAATATATTCACGAGCAAGATCCTCGAGTGTTGCACGGGAAAGCTTCAAGAGTAAATGTTTTGGACCATCAGCACCTGAGGTAATGAACGGTATATTAATCTCTGACTCTAGAGTCGTCGAAAGCTCATGTTTCGCTTTTTCTGCGGCCTCCTTCAGTCGCTGAAGGGCCATAATGTCATTCGAAACATCAATTCCTGATTCCTTTTTGAATTCGCTTGCGATATGGCGAATAATCTTTTGGTCAATATCCTCACCACCCATGTGCACGTCACCGTCCGTAGACTTCACCTCAATAACGTCGCCACCTACCTCGAGTACCGACACATCAAAAGTACCACCCCCAAAATCATACACGACGATCTTCTCGTCTTTCTTTTTATTAAAACCGTACGCAAGTGCCGCCGCAGTTGGTTCATTAATGATACGTTTTACGTCAAATCCAGCAATCTGTCCTGCGTCTTTCGTTGCCTGACGCTGTGAATCATTGAAGTATGCAGGGACGGTAATTACCGCCTCTGTTATTTTCTCACCAAGTTTTGCTTCTGCATCTGCCTTCAATTTCTGAAGTACCATTGCAGAAATCTCTTCAGGGCGATACTGACGATCCCCCATTTTTACCATCACGCCACCGGTAGGTGACTTTTCTATCCCAAAAGGAACGGTCTTCTTGTCTCGCTGTACCCCTTCATCCTCAAAGGTATGCCCGATCATACGCTTAATCCCAAAAAGTGTATTCTGAGGGTTTGTTACCGCCTGTCGTTTTGCCAACAACCCTACCAACCGTTCTCCGCTCTTTGAGAGCGCAATAATCGAAGGAGTAGTGCGCACACCTTCAATATTTTCTACAATACGCGGTTCGCCTCCTTCAATAATAGCGACAGCGCTATTTGTTGTTCCTAAATCAATACCTAAAATTTTTGCCATATATATTGTGATTATATTAAATGCGATTATTAAAATAAGATTCGACTTTTGAATCAACTATCTCCGAATTAGTTGATCCGCATCTTGGGTGTAGACCCTCGAAGGAGGGCTTAAGCCTCTGTTTTTGCAAATACATTTACCTTTGCGGGACGAATAACCTTACTGTGTAAATGATACCCTTTTTGTATTACTTCTGCAATTGTATGTACTTGTTCTTCTGAAGAAGTACATACTTCTGCCATCGTGACGTGGAGGCGTGGGTCTACGGGTTCTCCTATCTTCCCTATCTCTGTAAGCCCGCGCGACTCAAGGATTGAATATATTTGAGCATAGATATACTCAACTCCTTTCCGCCAATTCTCATCAACTTTCTCCCAGGCATCCTTATTTGCAAATGCCATAGAAAAACTATCGAGTACAGGGAGCAGATCTTCAACGAGACCTTCTGATGCAAATTTTATCATCTCACCACGACGTGTTTCTTCTTCTTTTCGCACATTTGCAAAGTCTGCACGCATTCGTTGCCATCCATCAAGATACTCCTTCTTCTCCTTTTCGCAAAGATGCAGTTTTCCACGTATTTTCTTCAATACTAAGGCAGGGCTTTCTAATTCGTCTTCATTTTCAAATTGAATTTCTTCATCTTTCATATCTTTTTCTGACGGAACGAAACCATCATATACATCACCAGAGGTACTGTCAAGAGAGTTCGCTCCCTGTTCGCTATCCATAATTTCTTCTAAATTTTCCCCATCTTTTATGTCTTTTTTTTGTGTCATGAGATACCTATTTTAACATATTAAACAAAAGGGAGGAAATTACTTTTTGTAATGACCTCCATTTTGCGAGAATATCGATACCAACTTTAACGCTTACTCCACTGTGGAGCCTTACGTGCTTTCTTGAGTCCGAATTTACGACGTTCTTTCATGCGAGGGTCACGTTTAAGAAAACCAAGTTTCTTTAAAGGTTTTCTAATTTCCTCATCAAATTTCACGAGAGTTCGAGAAAGTCCGTGACGAAGAGCCTCTGCTTGTGAGTGGATACCTCCTCCGCGCACGACAACCGTAACCATAAACTTGCCTGCGACTTTTGATTTCTCTATTGCTTCGTTTACTATTTTTTGTAATTCAAGAGTAGGAAAATACGTAGCGAGGTCTTTACCGTTAATAACCAAAGATCCTTTTGAAGCTTCCGTGATTCGTACACGTGCGGTTGAAGTCTTACGACGACCTACTGCTTCGATATAACGAGCTGCGGTTTTTTTCACTGCGGGAGTCTTTTCCGTAACAGTGATTTCTTCTTCTTTTGTTGTAATTTCTTTAGTCGTCATATTATTCAGTAACAGTTAAATTTTTCATACGCACTTTGTGAAGGCGATTGCGGGGAATCATGCGAGAAATCGCATGCACGAATACTTCACCAAATCCCTTTTTCTCAATAGTTTGAGAAACGGTGCGTTCCTTAAGTCCTCCAGGGTAACCAGAATATGATTTCATGTGTACTTCTCCAAGTTTACTTGGGGCAATAGATGCCTTTGAAGCATTTTCAATGACTACTTCAACGTCAGCAGCCAGATGTTTTTGAAATGCAGGTGAATTTTTACCCATAAGAACGCTCGCTGCCTCAGTGGCAACTCGTCCTACAGATTTTCCTTTTGCGTCAATTTTGTATGTCATGATAGTAATTTAATAATCTCGTTGTCTTAGACGAATTCAATAATAGCCATTTTGCTGGCATCCCCTTGGCGACGTGGCAATTTGATTACACGAGTATACCCGCCCGCACGTTCTTTGTAGCGAGGAGCGATTTCATCGATAATCTTTTTTGCACCACTTTCTCCATCTACGCCACCCAAACGTGAAATAATAAGACGGCGAGAAGCAAGCTCTGCACTCCTTCCATGCGTTACAAGTTTCTCAATAAATGGTCGGAGTTCTTTTGCGCGCGCCTCAGTAGTCTGGATATGTTCACGCTCAATAAGCGCTAAAGCAAGGGAGCGTAGCAACGCAATGCGTCCTGCATGGTCTCGTCCAAATTTTCGAATCGACTTGTGATGTTTCATAGTATTTCGCGGGTGTTAATTTAATCCTTCAAAGTAATGCTGTGTACACCGAGAGCTCGTTTGATTTCCTGGATACCTTTATCTCCCAAACCATCAATCTCAAGGAGGTCTTCTTCTGTCTTGCGTGCAAGGCCTCCAATAGTACGGATGTTTGCGTTTGAAAGTGCATTTGTTGTACGAGTTGAGAGATCAAGATTCTCAACGCGTGTTTTCAAGAACTCATTATCGGCAGAATCCTTTTTAGCAGGAGCTTCTTTTGAATCAGTAGCAACTTCTTCAGCAACGAGTTCTTCTTGTTCAACAAAGCCAATAACTGACTTAAGTTGATTCACCATAATTTCAATAGATGCTTCGAGGGCGCGACGTGGCGTAATCGTCCCATCTGTCTCAATAGTAATTGACAAACGGTTATAGTCAGTGCGGTCCCCAACGCGCATATTATCTACTTCATAATTTACCCGACGAATAGGGGTAAAAATCGCATCAACGGCAATCGTACCAATATCAACTTTTTCCTTTTGATGGTTTTCCTTTGCAACGTAACCAAAACCTTTTGTTACCACAATTTCAATATTGAGTGATGCATTTTTGTCAGTCAATGTTGCAATGTGCTGTTCAGGATTCAAAACCTCTACTTGTCCTGAAACTTGGATGTCTCCAGCGGTTACTTCCTTTGCTCCTTTTGCAGAAAGAATCACTGTCTGTGGTTCCATTGTTGAAAGCTTAAAACGTACTTTCTTTAAACTAAGGAGGATGGTAATAACATCTTCTTTGATTCCTTCGAGTGTCGCAAATTCATGTGAAGCACCTTCTATTTTTACGGTCGTAATCGCAGCACCAAAAAGTGATGAGAGGATAATCCGACGAAGTGAGTTACCGAGAGTATGTCCGTACCCAGGATAAAGACTGTCGATTTCGTAACTTCCTTTAAAACCGTCCTCAGAAAGAACTTTTGGTTTTGATGGCAATGTGATGTTGTAGTCGAGCATTGTGATGTAAATTAGACGATAAAATTATACCTTATATCTTTGATAAATGCAAACAGCTGTCTTTTTTTAAATTTTTAAATTCCAGAAGCTCCTTCTTACTAACGGCTATAGAACTCAATAACCGAAATAAGATTAAACGATGATTCTCCTTGCCCAACTTTTGGTTTGCCTTGGAAAGTTGCGCTAATCTTCTCGGTATCCAATTTAAACCATGTTGGAACGGTGAGTGCCTTGAGTTTGTCTCCTAATCCCTCGAAAAGTTTCGAATCGGAGCTTCCTGTACGTACGGCTATTACGTCACCGATCTTTAGTCGACGAGACGGAATATCAGTACGTCGACCATTAACGGTGATGTGCCCGTGAGAAACCATTTGACGTGCAAGGGATCGAGCTCCTGCAAATCCTGCACGATAGATAGCACTGTCCAAACGTGATTCAAGAACCTCAAAGAGGTACTCTGAAGGATTCACTCCTTGCTTACCAGAAGCTTCTTTTACGTAGTTTGAAAACTGCTTCTCGCTTACACGGTAAGTATTGCGAACCTTTTGTTTTTCACGCAATTGCGTACCATACTCAGTAACCGACGAGCGATGCTTTCTCTCGGAGAAAAGTTTACCAGGAGGGTATGGTTTACGCTCCATAGCACACTTAGGCGTAAAACAACGCTCCCCTTTAAGGAAGAGTTTTTCACCTGCACGGCGACATTTTTTACATTTCTGATCAGTAATCATATGATATTGAGTTCTTAATTTCTAAATCCTTCGAGGTTTTGGTGGCTTTGGTCCATTGTGTGGAACCGGCGTAACATCCCGAATCCCTGTTATTTCAACGCCTTTTGAATTAAAACCACGGATTGAGCTCTCGCGACCAGCACCAACACCTTTAACAACAACGTCGACTTCTTTTATACCGATCATTGAAGCTTTTTCGCCAACAAGTTCACCAATCTTTGCTGCGGCAAAGGGTGTACCCTTCTTTGCTCCTTTAAAACCAAGGGAACCAGATGATGACCAAATAAGCGCATTACCCTTCTTGTCCGTAAGGAGCAATTTTGTATTATTGTAGGTTGATTGAACAAAAAGTGTTCCGTCAACATGCTTCTTTTTTGCGGTACGTGCAAGAGCGCGAGATACCAATCCCTGGTCAATACTTTGTCCTTCTTTTTTAATAATTCGTTTTTTACCCATAAAAATCTTTTATTTCTTTTCAGCTTTACGACGACCTGACCCCATTGTCTTGCGCATGTTTCCTCTCACGGTACGTGAGTTTGTTTTTGTGCGCTGTCCGCGAACCGGGAGCTTCTTTGCATGTCGTGAACCACGATATGACTTGATGTCCTTCAAACGCTTTATATTCATTGAAACTTCACGCTTGAGATCTCCCTCCAGAGTAAGACCTTCTATCTCTTTACGAATTTTTGCCTCGTCTTCAGGAGAAAGTTCCTTTGCGCGGGCACTGTGGGCAATTTTTGTAGAATCAAGAATTTCCTTTGCGCGGGGACGGCCAACACCGTATACCGCGGTCAAGCTGATCTCTAATCTTTTTTCATCTGGTATTGTTACTCCTAGGATACGCATAAAAATCTTTTGATATTTTAATTATTTAGCCCTGACGCTGTTTATGGCGTGGATCTGCGCAGATAACACGAATACGGTCACCTCGTTTGACCGTCTTACATTTTACGCAAATTTTTTTTACTGATGCTCGTACTTTCATACAAAATATTTTATCGTCTCGTAATAAAAACTCTCTACCCATGTCTGCTTTTAGAACAGCCAAAGATAGAGCGACTTCACTACCAACGCATAATGTGAACTAAAAACCTGAAACAGTAGGACTACTATATATTATTTTTAATTTAAATGCAAGTAATTCTTTATAAGAGATGTAGCGTTCTGTGTACTTAGGAATAAGCCTAGTTTTTATAGCTTATTCCGCATTCATGAGCTTCTCTATAATAACTCCTCAAAACGAAGAATATCTCTTCTTTTTGTCTTTTTACAAACGTTTAATGATTCTCCCCTTTCCTCCATAGGGGTCTATCTTTACAAGGACCTTGTCTCCAATAAGCACCTTAATACGATGGAGACGCATCTTTCCTGCTAGATAGCAAAGAAGGATCTGCCCATCAGAAAATTCTACTCGAAACATTGCGCTAGGAAGCGCTTCTGTAACCTCTCCTTGTATAAGTTCCTCTTTTTCGATTTCTGCCATTTGTAAGTTTTTATCGTATCAAAAAAAGAGACTCTAGTCAAACCACTAATTACTAATAACCTTAATCACAATTTTTGCAGAATCTTGTGGAAATACGGTCTTCCACATCGGACGAATAACTGCCTCTGCCTTTGCTACATTGCGTTCATTCGCGATAAGTTTCCCGAAGTCTTTTTTTTCTTTCCCTGCAAGAACCGTCTGAATTTTTTTATCATCTATCTTTCCTACGAATAAGATGTTCCCCGTGACATGGAAGCGTATTTTTGTAAGGTTTGAAAATACCATACCGTCTATGGGGTCAATAAAGGAGAAAACGAGCGATGAAATAGAGGGCACTTCATACGAGTCTCCTTGCGTATCCAGAGATGCTGCTTCTGTAAACTTTTTAACAAGAAGAGATGTATTAAAAAAGAAGACAGTTACAGTTGCACGTACAACAACTTTCATCGTATTTTCTGTACTAAACTCTTGAGGAACTTCCTCAAATTTTAGAATCATACTCCCTGGGAAAAATGACACTTCTGGTGGTACTTGCGCACGCGCTTTTTCGATTGCGGTATTTTTAAGATTCTGCTTGATATCTTCTTGAGCAGCAACAATAGCTTCATCAGAAGGAACTTTTACTGCACCAGAAAAACCGCCAAGAAGAGGGGCTTCTGGTTTAGAACGTGCCGTAAATTTCGAATAGCGAGGGTCACCCTTGAACCCAGGAATAGTAAAGTCAGAGAGTCCAATATTGTATTCTTTGCCGGGAACATCAGCATAAACGACAGCTTCAATAGCACCCGGTTGGCCAACCTTTCCATTAACCATCTTTGCTCCAGGAACAACGACCGATTCATCTATACGAAAAATCTTATGATCGAGCGATTCGAGGCGAGTGTTTTTAATGAGCCGCTGTTGTTCGCCACTATATGCATTATAGATAATTACTCTCCCTGAAGCTTTTTTTTGAATTTTCTTATCAAGAGTTGCGGGAATGTCTCTTGATTCTTCTTCCTGAATACTCATTGTTTTAAAAGTAAGATCACCGGGAGTTCCCTCTTTTATTGCCATAAAATCTGAGTTGATCGTTACGCTTCGTTTCGTTGGGTTAATGGTAACGAGTGCGGAAGAAAAATAATTTGAAATCCCAAAACCAACCCCAGAAATAAGGAGGAATATTAAAAACCAAATCATAGGGCGTGTGCCTATTTTTCTTTTTTGGTTGAAAACATTCTTCTGCTCAACATTCTTGGTCCACCCCTTTTCAAAAAATGGGTTGCTCTCAATGCGGTCTCCTTTCTTTTCTAAAGGATCGACGGCAACGGGGCTACTGTGCGTATCCTGCGTCATTACTTCTTTATGAAAACCCCCATGACGGGGAGGGATGATGCCATTCATTGATTTTGGATTGATATCTTTCATGTGGTTATAGTTGAGACGAGTGTATTATTTTTTCAACGAGTAACGCTTCAATCACCAAAAAAGAATCTCGGGAAACTTCTGGGGCGAATGAAATAAAGTTTGCCACAAGAGGCTGGTTGATATATTGTACCTCAAAAGATTCATTTAATAAAAGTTCTGTCTTTTCTTTCGTAATCAATCTTGAAAAAAAAGGAGTCAGATCAACGTCAGTAGTAAAAAATACCTTTCGCGGGATTACCCCATTTCGAGAAAGCATGTTGATTGATTTTCCAAAACGACTACTCCACTCTTTCTCTGCCTCAGCAACAGTACTCTCGACAAGAATTTGCTGATCAGGAGGAAGTTCTTTACGAAGGAACATAGAAAAAAGCGTACCTGCTTCTTCGTGCGGAGTATGAAGGCTGGTTGACAGTTTGCGAATAAAAAAGTTTTTTCCATAAGGAAAAGACGTTGTCTCCATAAGAATATCGTTTGCGGAAAAAGAAACGTCTGTTGCTTCTCCTGTAATGTCGAGGAAAATAAAACTCTTTTCAGAGGGGAACATATCCCGTATCGCACTAAACGCAGCTACGGGAAAGGCCCCGAAGTGTATCAGAGGAGAGTGAAAAAACTGGCTAATCTTTTGCTCAATACTTTGAACTACTCTTCCTGAGGAAATCCCAACATTCACAATAATGTCCATCTGCGAAGTTTTTTGCCCATAGGGATTTTTTATTTCATACCCATTTAACTTCATTTGAATAATCTTCTTCTCGATAATTACCATGTCCTTAAGGGGTAATGTTTCCTTTATTTCTTCTTTCAAAAGTTCAATATCTTTATCTAAAAGATTATCAAGCATTTCTCTGTTAACTTCAAAAGGATTATCACGGACAAGCTGAATATGGCGGTTTTTCAAAATGAACCACGGTGATGAGAGTGTGCAAAAAATATACGCAGGGGAAACTATCTCTGCTTTTCCCTTATCAAGAGATATTTCTCTTGTCTTTATCTGCATTGCCTTAAGAGCCCGCTCTAATGCGTGGTTCATTGCCAAAAGAAACTTTGCTGATGAAAGTGATTCCTGAAAATGAAGTTCTGTTCGTGTCGTGGCGAGCACCTGCGAAATCCCCCCTTCTTTTCTCCTTACGAGCGCACATCCTACGCTTGCCGACCCGATATCAACAAGAAGTACTAGCGTTTTATCTTCGGCGTTTTTATTAAAAAAAGAAAATACCATCGTGCTTATAGTATAGCACGATGGTATCTTGAAGTTCAATTGCAAGCAATGCCGGCTTGCTTCTGTACCTTGTAGGTGTTTCGGTGTCCGAGCAGTCCTCGGATACGACGTGATCATATGAGGCTTGGGATATCCATTGTTCCACCGAGCCCAGCACCAGCCAGACCCTGCATTTCATTCGGAGTCGGAGTATGTAACTCTCTAAGACAAGGTACAAAGTGTCAAAGCACTTATAAGTATATACTTGACAAGACCTTGTCACTCAAGCACTGCCTTGATCCGACGGATACCCGCAGACGACGCCTCCTCTTTTACTATTTTAAATTTGCCCATACCTTCAGTTTTTTCCACATGAGGACCTCCACAAAGCTCCTGTGAGTAGACAGACGCGCCATCTTTGACGGTATAGACCGTAACCTCTTCAGGATATTTTTCCCAAAAACTCCCCTCAACACCACGAGATCGTGCTTCCTCTTTTTTCATCTGCGCCTTATCAACAATACATCTTTTTTCAATTACTTCATTCACATATGCTTCTACGTTATCGAGAATTTCACGCTCAACTTTTTGAGGATAGTTAAAATCAAAGCGCAAACGCTCTTCCGTAATATTCGAACCCGCTTGATGCACTTCATTCCCTAAATATTTGCGCAACCCTGCGAGCATGAGGTGTGTCGCCGTGTGGAGTGCGGTTGTCTTTTCACTACTGTCGGCAAGTCCTCCTTTGAACTTCTGTTCTGCACCTGCACGAGAAAGATCTTGGTGTTTTTTGAACTCAATATCAAAACCATTACGATCAACCTTGACTCCTTTTTCGCCCGCAATTTCCTCGGTCATCTCTATCGGGAAACCGTAGGTGGAAAAAAGTTTAAATGCATCTTCTGCGGTAATTGTTCCTTGGTTGAAAAGGACTGCGAGCTCCTTCATTCCTCGCTCAAGGGTCTTTCTGAATTTTTCCTCTTCCCCGCGAATTTCTTCAACAATGAGAGGAAGTTGTCCACCAACGTTTTCGTACACTCCTCGATATTTGTCTGCAATAACAGGAACAAGGTCAACAAGTGCTCCCGGGCGAATACCCAACATGTCCCCGTAACGTACTGCGCGACGGAGTAGACGGCGCAAAATATAGCCCTGGTCGGTGTTCGAAGGGTGTACACCATCGGCAATCATCATTGTTGAAGTACGTACATGATCCGCAACGATACGCTGTGCGCGAAGATTCACAATCTCTCCTCCTGTTAACTCTTTGATTTTCTCCATAGTAGGAGCAAAGAGATCAGTATCAAAAACGTTATCTTTCCCCTGTATTGCCATTACAACACGTTCGAGGCCCGACCCTGTATCCACGTTCTTCATCGCAAGCTTCCCAACCACCTTACCGTCTTCTTTCTCATATTCCATAAATACGTCATTCCAAATCTCAACAACCTCTTGTCGGTCATCTGCGGACATGTACTGCTCTTTGGACATATCACCAAGACCATCTTTGGTAACATCATAGAACATCTCCGTGTCAGGGCCACAAGGACCATTGTCGCCGGGGCTCCACCAATTCGACTTGGCGGACATAAAGTAAATATGACTCTCGGGCATATACTTTTTCCATATTTCAAATGCTTCGGTGTCACGTGGTGCATCATCGTTACCCTCAAAAACCGTCACATATAAACGGGCAGGATCAAGGCCAAGACCTTCTTCTTTTGAGGTTAAGAACTCGAAGCTCCACTTAATAGCGTCTTCTTTGAAATAATCGCCAAGTGACCAGTTCCCCAGCATTTCAAAAAAGGTATCGTGGGTTTTGTCGCCAACCTCGTCAATATCTTGCGTTCGCACACATTTCTGAATATTCGCAAGACGCTTTCCGCTCGGGTGAGGCGTCCCCATGAGGTACGGGACAAGTGGCTGCATACCTGCAGTATTAAAAAGGACCGAGGGGTCATTCTCGGGAACAAGAGGCGCGGACGGAACAATTGCATGTCCGTGCTTCTCAAAAAAGAGGAGAAATTTATATCTGATTTCTTTAGAATTCATACTGTATATACATACCACTTATTTTACAAAAAGGAAAATAGCGATATAGAAAATCACAAAGAAGAGGGGTACGAGTGGGTCGATGCGCGCGGCACGGTGAGGGTTTTTATATGAAGCATTGAGAATCTCCCATTCAGTAGCATACAGTGCTAAAGGAAGTTCTGTTTCAATACAATGTAGTATTGAAAACTTCGTCGCAAGAACCTCGTTATACCCACGGATCGTGATGAACCAAGAAAGAGCTATCCCTGCCCCCACAAAAGGGATGACGTCGTGCGTAAGAATCGCGAGCGACATATCGGTGCGGGTAACAGAGAGACTGATCCCCGCAAGGAGTGCGGTATGAATAGTTAAAAAATAGTTATTAACAATATGTTTCCATTTGCTCGTATAATCAAGACCTTCGATTGCAACTTTATATTGTTCAAGGAAATGCTCCCGGTATGTCTCACCGTATTCAAGTGCACTTTTTTGGTAAAGATTTACTGCACAAATCTTTTTATGGAGTTCTGAGTTTTTGCTCATATTTTTTTATTTTTCTTGTTCTTGTGCACGGAAAGATCCTTTGCAATAATCACAAAAAGTAAGATCGTCACGAATAAAATAAGGTACATCATGTCGGCTTAGTAATCAACGATTAGTCGTCGTGCAAAAGATGGGCAAGAGATCTTACTTTGTTTTCAATATACCAAAGACCGGTAAAAACAAAGAGTGTAAAGATTGTCGTAATAATCGCCAAAACATAAAATCCATAACCAATAGACACACCAATACCTGCAGCAACCCATACCCCCGCCGCAGTAGTAACACCACTCACTTTCGAGCCCTTAAAAATGATAAGTCCTGCTCCAATGAAACCAATTCCTTGAATAATCGCTGCTGTTATACGCGCAGAAGAATCTGCGAAGGAAGGGACATTGTTATGATATCCGCCTGATGCAAGAATTCCCATAATAACAAACAACGCCGAGCCGAGTGTAACAAGTCCATACGTACGCATCCCCGCAGTTTTTCCTGCAAGAGCACGCTCAATCCCCAATGACATACCCAAAAAAAGTGCTGCACCAAGTTTCAAAATCAGCACCCACGTATCGACGGTAATAATATCAGTAATCAGCATTAGTTTATTATAACAAATAACCCCAATAAATTAAAATTCTTGGCATACACGGTCAATCTCATTTACCACCTTCTTTATTTGGTCGTCTGAGATACCGATTGCTTTTAAGTGGGTGTTGTCCTTTTTAAGGTCACTGCAGAGAACAACCCCTTTCCCAAGAAGTGCCATTTTTTCGTGAGTGCTTAATGTCGACAAAAACGTAAGGGGGTGTACGCCCGTTTCAAGAATAAGGTCTTGCAGGTTGCCTTGTTCTGGGTAGTCCCAACCAATAATCGTAAGACCGGCACAGTTTGCATATTGGATTGCGTCACTCGTAAGTTTTGTATTGGTCACCAACCACCCTTCGTGCACACGAGGAACGCTCCCTGCTTCCTTTAGGTCATGTCCCTTTTGTAAATCAAGGAATCGCGCATGCACATAGAGGGCAACTTTTACGTCAGTTTTTATGCCTTGTTGGTTATGAAATTTACACTCAACAAAAATATGTCGGTCAGCTTTTTCCATAAGGACGTCGACCTCGTGCGATACGCAAAACCCAGGGAGGATAACCCCTGTTCGTGCTGTGTAGCCTTTTACTCGTAATATTTCTGCAATAAACTTTTCAAAAGGAAAGCCACTTGGGCCAAGTTCCATAACTGCTTTACGGAGCGAGTAGCGAATTGCAACAGGATATTTATTTCTTTTTAGAATCGAGTAGGAATGTTTGTAAATTGCAGAAGTGCGCATGCCGTTATGAAGCTCCGGGATAATATGGTCAACGATTCGCTCAACTGTTTCGCTGTCTGCCCCAGACCGCACAAGGGACCGCCGAAGCTTGGTAAGAGAAAAAGGTTGACGCTCTCCCGAAGTCTTTATAACCCACACCGTATCATTATGTTTTTCTCCATAACTCATATTAGGTTGATTATCGCATATTCTCAATAAAGTTGAAATAGAAAAACTCCATGCTTTTTTTGAAAAGTATGGAGTTGGAATATCTCTAGCGAGCCCTACGCTCGTGTTCAATGGCTTTCATTGCAAAAGCAGTTGCATCGACTCCCCAAGTAATACAGGAAATATCTTGGGTAAATGCCCAAAGTACCTTCATTCTATCCTGGGATGAATTCAAGAGAACCCTGCTACTCTCTTGATCTATGTTTCTCAAGAATTTAAAAACTTCGTCATTCCCGTCGTGAGCGGTTTTATCCTGTAAACCTTTCGCTTGAAGAAAACCAAGGTCTTTTTCAGCAGTAAGGTCTACGTGCGCTAAGCATAAGAGGAGGACCTCTTATGCTCTTTGACAAAAGTAACATTGTCAATAATACTTCTATGAAAAAAGTTTCTTATGCAACAATCCCTCCACCGAGACATTCATCTTCATGATAAAAAACTACTGATTGTCCTGCATCTACGGTAACCGGTTTTTCAAAATGAACCGAGGAACAACCCTCACTTACAAGTACAATTTTGCACTGATAAAAGGCACCGTGATAGCGTACCTGTGCGGTATAAAAATGACTAGCGTCCGGAACTATTCCTTTACAAAAACTAATCTCTGAAACTTGGGCCTCTTGCATTGCAGACACCGAAACTCTTTTTTCTTGATGAGTTACCGTAAGCGTATTGTTCTTGAAGTCTTTTGCGACAACATAATAAGGCATATCTTCTGCTTTTTTTTGTAAAACAGAAAAACCATGTCGTTCACCGAGCGTATAGAAAAATACCCCGCGATGCGTACCAATGATCTCACCTGCTTCATTCAAAACACTCCCCTCTTTTTCTTTTATATAATGAGCAAGGAAATCTTTCATGTCGAGTTTGCCCATAAAACAGAGGCCCTGACTGTCTTTTTTTTCTGCAACGGGGAGGTTAAACTTTTTTGCCAATACCCGTACCTCTGTTTTTTTATATTTTCCAATCGGAAATAACGTTTTTGAAAGTTGCTCTTGTTTAAGGGTCCATAAAAAATATGCCTGATCTTTCGTAGAATCAACCCCTTTCAGTAGTTTGTATTTGCTATTGACTATTGACTGTTGACTCTTGACTACCCTTGCATAATGCCCCGTCGCCACAAAGTCTGCACCCTCTTGTATCGCACGGCGGGAAAAGGCACCGAACTTTACTTCGCGGTTGCACATCACATCAGGGTTTGGGGTGCGCCCTCTGCGATATTCATGGATCATATAGTCCACTACTCCCTCTTTGTATTCCTTTTCAAAATCCCAGGTGAGGAGCGGTATGCCCAAATGCGCCGCCACCCGCATTGCGTCAAGACGTTCCTCGCGCCAGGTGCAGGGTAAAAAATCCGGTTGCCACACCTTCATAAAAACACCAATAACTTCATACCCCTCTCTTTGAAGCAGTGCCGCGGACACGGAGCTGTCTACACCACCCGACATACCCACAAAGACTTTTCCTTTTGATTTTTTAATTTGTTGTTTCATTGCTATTTTCAAAAAAGAGCCCCGAAGGGCTGCTTTTATCTTTGCCGGGTAAAAAAGGTTATTCTTGCATGCACCGGATTTGTTACTTGAGGAATACCACTATCCGGCGAAAAAATCTCGTGAAAAGAATCCTCCCATACCCATTTTTCACGTTGTTCTAAAGAAGCGTAAAACATATCTGCAGGCATGACCCTCCACAAGTTTATCCCTCCTTCAAACAATTTACCATCCGGTCTGCCCCATAGGATTTTTCTACGGCGGGAAAGATAGCGCCTCAAGAAACTTACTGCCAAAAAAATTACCAACAGCAGGTACACCGCATACAACAGAATCCACACTATAACTATTTCGTTCCTCATTTAAGTTCTCCTCTTTCCTTGTTTATGAACAATAAAACGCACGGCCTTATTTCAGCTTAGGCATTTCCTTCGCAAACCATATCAAAATGTCATCATCGTGTCAAAAACTACCTCAAATATTTCATTTTATTTGCTTTGTGTTCCTTAAAATTTTTTGAATAATGCATCACCCCATTATTATCTGACAGATAGTATAGATATGGAGATTCACGGGAGCTTAATGCCGCATGGAGAGCTGAGAGTCCAGGATTCCCAATAGGTCCTGCGGGGAGCCCACGGTTGCGGTACGTATTATAAAGAGAATCCATTTGTAAATCTTCCAAGGTAAGCTCACTTGATTTCTTCCCTAAAAGATAAAGGAAGGATGCATCAATTTGGAGAGGCATCCCTATTTCAATACGTTTCCATAAAATGCCCGCTACTATCTCCCGGTCGGTATCATTCACCGCTTCTTTTTCAAGAATTGAAGCCATGATAATGATGTCTTTAAGGGAGTGGTTCGACGCATCAATAAGAGGCTTTATCGTCGCGATTTTTTTATCAAAATTGGCACGCATCATTGCTTCAACTTCTTGTGCAGTTGCTTCTCTTGAGAAGAAGTAGGTGTCCGGAAACAAATATCCTTCTTGAGACTTCGTATCATTCATGAAAAAAGTAGCATCAAATTGGGGAAGTTTTGCGGAGAGGATACCTGCTATTTTCCTATTAGATAGCCCTTCGGGTATTGTTGCCTTCACGACAGGCACACCCAAATTACCCGCGGTGATACGGAGTGCGAGCCCACAAGCACCGACGGGAGTTTCCAATAAATATGTACCAGCGCGCAATTCCTTGTCTTTTCCGACCACCATAGCACAGAACTCAAAAAGAAGGCGCGAACGAATAAGATGTTGGTCTTCCAAAAGAAATGAAACTTGCCCCAAAGAAAAACCATTTTTAATTACAATTGTTTTATCAAGAGGAAAATCGAGTGGTGGCATAAGGAAAAAAGAGATTGTTGCAGAAAAAAATACAATGAGGAGCACAAAAAATAGCAACACTTTCGATCGTTGTTTTCCAAAACGAATAGACTCAATAAAAAGAGAGATCTCTTCTCCTGTTGTTTTTCTTTTTATTTCTTCTGACGATAATTCATCTTCTTTGTTTGTCCCTTCTACTTGTGTTTCATTCATTCCATTTAATTTTAAATTAAAGATTTCTTTATTTGCTTATTGTATATAACACCAAATCGGTCGATAATATCTCCCAGGCTCTCCAAAAAGCTCTATATAGGTAAGTTGACCGGTGCCTCTGATTTGCGCGAAGAAATACGACCAAACGTTGGGGTTTGTGCAACGCCACCAGGGAAATGAAAGACTGTTGCCAATTCCTCGGTGGTCAAAACAAACGGTGTGAGCTTGCGCGGGTCATGGAACCAAGCGCGATACTTGTATGCCTCAAAAAATTCTTTGCGTTTTTTAGTAATCCGTATTTTTTCATAGTCTTGCCAGGGATAGTCCCATCCAATAGCCTGATCTGCATACCTAAATCCATTAAGGTTATTCGAATTAAAAGCCCGGAAAAGTCCACCTAGAGCCTTGATATTGCTTGGATTAAACTTGTCTTTTTTTGAGAGATAGAGCGCACGGATACCCACATCAAAGCCAAGTTTCCCCATACTACGTTCAATGGCAGCGACAATCTCACCTTCTCCTTTTGTGGTCATCATCATCTTGAAAGATGGCATACCCTCAGGAGTTTTCTCGTTGCGTTTCGTAAGCTCATCAATAATTTCTTTCCCTTCATCTTTCCAGTCACCCTTCTCTCCCCCCTTCTTTGTATAGCGAGTGTCTGCAGCCTGCACGATGATTTGAATCCAAACTTGCTCACCTTTGCCTGCTGATCCGAGATACTCAATAACTGAGGTTAGTGGGTCAATTTTAAATTCTTCCTTTGGGTCCTTGTCGAGACCATAGTCAATGTATGTTTTTATCGGATACGGATCTGCTTTGCTAAGTTTGTACTCCGCGCCAATCATCTCCCACTCTCCTTCTTTCCCTTGATAATCGACGTAGCGGGAATAGTCAGGAACTTCATAGATCTCAACGTCAGGGTATTGCGCATACAACTGTGCCTCAATAACATTTTTATAAATAGCAGAGGTACGAATGAAAAACCGAATCTGCCCTTCGATTGATACCATTTCCAAAGAAAACCAATCGCGGACTTTTCCTTTACGATATTTATCGTACCAATTTATTTTTCCTCCCTGGAAAAGTGCACCGAGAGCTATTTCCATAGCAAGAGGTGACTTATTTGTTTCTCTTGGAATTTTGATTTCAAGAATAACCCAATTAATATTCGAAATATACCGCGCTTGAACATAGCGCACCCAATGTCGCCAAAAGAGTGTCCCTAAAATAATTGGTGCCCAGTAAGGGAACAGCGCGAAAAAAGAAAGGAGGGTTGCGTTGACTTGATTATAAAGCCCCAAAAAATCAAGGGTTTGAAATGCGTTCATACTCTCTATCATACCGCGGGTGAGGGGCGTGTGCAAGGTAAAAAACCAAAAGCCCATAAAGCCTAAGAGTATTTGCACAAGCATCTACTTTTAAAACTTTATGAGCTTTGGAAAATGTTACCGACGTATGTTATGCCATTGCATACTTACCGTCCTTTGTTCGTTTAAAGAGTTTCGTATCCTGTAGATTTACAAAAACAGTATTCTCTTTTACATAACGCTCTTTGAGTACACGGTCAATGATATCTTTCTTGGTAAGTGGTCCTTCTTTTTTGAGCACTTTTGCGATCACATCCTTTACTACTCCTTTTTCATAACCCCAAGAAGAGAGCGCGTAGAGTCCCCGACCAACAAGGACGAAACGACTATCCTTGATAAGCTCGTTATGACACGTTGCAATGTGGGCTTTCTTTCCAAAAATCTGCGTGATTGCCTTTGCAACTTCGGTGAAGTGCATCGGAGATCCGTGCTTGCGGATAATAAGGTATGCATAATCGCGCATACCGCGTGCATTTACATTGGGCGAGTGCGCTACACCCCATTCTCCAAGAGGATTTTTTGCAATCGTTTTTGAAAGGGAGAGCCAACGCTTGGTAATCTCTTCGTTTTTATATTCATCAGAAACGTCCTTCAAGTGTGAGAGGAATGCTGCAACGATTTCGCCTTCGGGGATTAAATCTTCATGAGAAAGTGCCTTGTAGAGGTCGCGAATTGCTTCGTGCACTTTCATAGAAACCTTATCGTCAACAATCCAACGATGACGGAAGTAATCATCTTCTTTTTCACGCTTAAATTGATCACCGAGAACCAAGAGAAAATAGAGGTGATTTTGTGTACTCAAATCTTTTGAAACATGCATGAGGAAATCTTCTTCACAAACAACGCCCCCCATAGAGATAATAAGCTTGTTGAGTTCTTCAAACGTTGATGATTCTTTTTTGAAAGAGTCTGACTTTTTGATTGATGCGAGTGCAAAATTTTCAATCTGACGAACACGCTCACGCGTAATGCCATAGGTCTTGCCGATGGCTTCGAGGGTCATACGTTCAGTATCATCACCGAGGCCGTAGCGCTTGATCATCACGTCGAGTGCGCGTGGTGACAAAGATGAAAGAAGTCTTTTTACGACTTGCTTTGGTTTAAATGTAATGACAGACATATATAATTATAAAAATTTACTATTTACTAATTTCTCTCGGACACAAAGTACTTATGTTTTAGCATTAAAGGTGTATAAAGTCAAGGATTTTCTTCCCTTACTAGAGGTTACCCTGAAAACCCTTAAGAGATAGAGCCTAATCCGTGACCACGATATTGACAAGTCTCCCGGGAACTAGGATTAGTTTTTTAACGGTCTTCCCTTCTGTCCATTTTTTAATAGTTTCTCGAGCCTGTACTGCCTCTTTTATCTCATCATCGGTAGTATCTTTGCCAAACACGACCTCATCGCGGACCTTTCCGTTTACTTGAATTGCAATGGTCATCTCTGTTGCAATTACTTTTGTTGCGTCAAAAACAGGCCACGAAGAAACATGGATTGACGATGTATTCGCTACTAATTGCCATAACTCTTCCGTAAGATGAGGAGCAAAGGGGGCGAGAAGAAGCAAGAGCACTTCATACTGCTTCCGCGAAATTGAAACTTTTTCCATCTCATTAAGAAGGATCATCAAGGTGGAGATCGCTGTATTAAAACTAAATGACTCAATATCTTCACTCACTTTTTGAATGGTCTTATGTAGGATCATCTCAAGGGACTGATTTCCTTCGGTGACTATTTTTTCTTGAAGTCGCCACACACGCTCGAGAAAGCGTCGGGGGCCAATGATACTCTCTGTACTCCATGCGACGGATTGACTAAACGGACCCATAAACATTTCGTATAAGCGAAGCGTGTCGGCTCCATATTCCGCGATAACATCGTCGGGGTTCACTACATTCCCCCACCGCTTACTCATCTTGCGTCCATCCTCTGCCATGATGAGCCCCACGTTTTGCAAACGCATAAACGGCTCCTCGTAATTCACTACACCAATATCGTGCAGAAACTTATGGTAGAAGCGCGCGTAAATAAGGTGGCGTGTGGCGTGTTCTGCGCCCCCTACGTACATATCTACTGGTGACCAATACTTTTCCTTTTCTTTATCAACGAGTACTTCATTATTCTTCGGGTCAATATAGCGCACATAATACCACGACGAACCTGCCCACTGAGGCATCGTGTTTGTCTCGCGTTTGCCTACACCCCCGCATTGTGGACAAACAGTATTCACCCACTCGGCAATATCTGCAAGCGGTGACTCGCCGGTACCAGTTGGCGCATAGGATTCTACATGAGGAAGCATGACGGGTAAATCTGCCTCAGGAACGGGAACAACGCCACACTTCTCGCAATGAATAATAGGTATTGGTTCACCCCAGTAACGCTGGCGAGAAAATACCCAGTCTTTGAGGCGATACTTAGTCACCCACCGACCTTGCACAAAATCGGTGATTCTACGTTTTGCATCTTCATTTGAAAGACCATCAAAAGATCCTGAATTGAACAAAACCCCTTCTCCTGCTAACGCCCGTCCTTGTAAAAATTCTGTTTCGAAAATATAAAGGTGATTAGGAAGAGATATCGTCTTTAGCATTTCTTCTTTTGTAAGCCAACTAATGTGATGCAAGTCTTTTTCTTCTTTGCTTCTCTCTTTTGTTTCGCCGTCTGCAAGTTGTATAAAAATATTTTTTTGATAGACAACTCTATTGACCCCTTTGTGGGGTGCATGGAATTTATCAACATGCTCAAGAGGAATATAATGTATTTCTTTTATATTTTGATAACCAGTTTCCTCTCTCATTTCTCTAACAGCGGCTTCTAAGGGATCTTCATTCTCTTCGATTCCGCCAGTAAATAAACATTTCCAGTTGAATTTTGGAGAATAATTTATGAGATATTTATCTTCCTCCCAATGTTTAATCATAAGAATAACGCCATAGCGAATCGTATCTTCAGCCCCATCTTTTGGCGGATTCACACTATCAACAAACACCGAAGCAACAACTTGTTTAATAGATAACCCAAGCTTCTTCGCAAAATAAAAATCGCGCTCATCATGGGCAGGTACTGCCATCACGGCGCCGGTGCCGTAATTCCCCAATACATAATCCGCGATAAAGATGGGGAGTTTCTCGTTGTTGGCGGGATTGACAGCAAAAACACCTTCAAGCCTTATACCAGTCTTCTCTCGACCCTCTGCCGTGCGCTCTATCTCCGTGCGGGCTTTTGTTTCGGTACGATACTTTTCGACTTCACTAAAATTTAGTATTGACCCTTTGAGTTCATCAACAAGTTTATGCTCGGGAGCAAGGACACAGTACGTCGCCCCAAAAAGAGTGTCGGGGCGTGTCGTGAATACGGTGATGAGTTTATCACTACCATCAACAATGAAGTCAATCTCCGCCCCGACACTCCTCCCTATCCAATTTTTCTGTGACTCTTTGATAGACGTTGGCCAATCAAGGGTATTAAGGTCAGCAAGCATACGATTAGCATAGTCGGTAATGCGGAGCACCCACTGACGCATTGGCTTTTTCTCGACAGGAGTATCGCAGCGTTCACACTTTCCATCTTCAAGGTCTTCGTTGGCAAGACCTGTCTGGCACGTGGGGCACCAGTTGATGGGTTCATACGACTCGTACGCAAGCCCCCGCTCAAACATTTTTAAAAATATCCATTGCGTCCATTTGTAGAACGCTGGGTCGGTTGTGTTCACTTCGCGTGTCCAATCATAATCACAACCAATACTCGAAAGTTGCTTCTTGTACCGCGCGACATTTTTCTCGGTCATCTCTACCGGGTTCGTCTTCATTTTTATCGCATAATTTTCTGCAGGTAGGCCAAAAGCATCCCACCCCATAGGATGGAGCACGTTGAACCCCTGCATACGCTTTGCGCGAGAATATACATCTGTTGCGATGTACCCCTTTGGATGCCCCACATGAAGACCCTCTCCTGAAGGATACGGGAACATGTCGAGTATGTATTTTTTGGGCTTTGAGGCGCCACTCTCGGCGCGGTAAACCCCCGACGCTTCCCATGCATCTTGCCATTTTTTTTCTAGAGCCTTGTGGTCATACTTTTCGACCATACCTTAGTCCTTAAACTTTTTAATCCCTATCCACACGAGTGCAGTAAGAGCGAAGCCAAGTACCACCACGCGCAAACGGTCATCCATACTTCCCCAGTAGCGCATAGTACCGATAACAAGGGACAAGATGCCCGCAAACGAGAAGCCAAGAGCAACTGCTTCTATGGCAGAGGAAAAAATACTTCCAATCAATAGTGCGGTGCCTGCAATAACCAATACGATAAAAATATTTCGATTGTACATCTTCATTGCCTCCTCGTAGTTTTTCCCACATGTATAATTCTCCTTACAGTAACCCAGCGGTGCACCTGCGGGTATCGGCGCGCTCACCCCAACATATTTGTAGGGATCATTTGTCCATTGACCACCGGCACTGCGACACGCCTTTTCTTCAGTAATAGGTGTTACGACTTCTTTCTGAGGGCAAAATGTTTCAAATAGTGGATTTGGATAAAAAGCATCGAGTGCATAATTCAAAAAAAGATTAGCAACAATAGCAATACCAAATACCAGTATCCATTTAAAAAGTGGGTGACGCTTTTGGGGGACACGGTTGGTAATAGCTTCCGGTGGCGTTGGTGGGGTTGTGTTTTTTTCCATGTAAGTAATTATACCTTCATCAGGAATTTGTTCAACTATAGACGTATAATATACTATAGTATCGTATACGTCTATAGTTGAACAAAAATATTTTCGGTGGTTTTCGATGACTTAATCAAAGTAAAATTTTCTGCTACACTGTTTCCATGAAAAAGATGTCTGACAAAAAAATAACGGGGCCCCAAGAAACAAGGCTCGAGAAGATAGCAATTGCTTTTACGAATTGGATTGGATCAATTCAGTCACTCTTTGTACATACCCTTCTTTTTATCGGAACTTTTGTATTAGCAATCATGGGGGTGCCCCTCGCGACAGTGCTTCTCGTGCTCACTACTGTCGTATCGCTTGAGGCAATCTATCTCGCTATTTTTATTCAAATGAGTGTCAACAGAAACTCGGCACAACTGCGTGAAGTGGAAAAGGATATTGACGAAATTCAAGAAGATGTAGAGGAGATTTCTGAAGATGTGGAGGAGATTCAAGAAGACGTCGAAGAGATTTCTGAAGATATTGAAGAAATACAGGAAGAAGAAAAAGAAGAGGATCGCGAAGAAGAACTAGAAAAAAAGAAAAACGCGCAAGCACTCACGAAGCTGGAAAAGACTCTCACGGAACTCCTGAAAGAAATTGACGCGCTGAAGAAGAAATAGCGGGGCGACCGTAACAAAATAGATAAATAGTAAAGGGCGCTTTCTTACGAAAGCGCCCTGTTTGTTCGGCCGTGCGGTTCTGCTAAACCGTCATACGGCGAACGGTTTCGCGATGATGCTTGCGGAGTACCGGCTTCGCGTGATGGGTTTCTTTACCGCCCGCATCCATGTTCTCGTGCATCTTTTCGCGCGTGCCACCGCAATCACACGATGATTGAGGTGCAGTGAAACTCTGCTCGTCGGCAACTTCTGCGACAAAGTCGTAATCCTTCGCATTACGACCACCACAACCGCAGACGGCAGATACGACGCCATTTGTTGCAACGACAGCAATGGTGCCACGACCATCCAAAAGTGCTTTCAACATTTCGATCTCCCTGATCAAAAATTAAAAAAATGAACCAAATTAGCTACATCAAGTATAGCATTACGAAGCTACTCTGTCAATAGAAAAAATTTCCTTATTCTACAAGCCCGAGAGTGAGGCATATTTGTTTAATTTAAAGACTAAACGCGGAACTCCATCACATCGCCATCTTTCACAATATACTCCTTCCCCTCAATACGCATCATCCCCTTTTCACGCGCAGTAGCAAACGAGCCCACGCCGAGCAAATCTTTCCAAAAGATAACCTCAGCGCGAATAAACTTATCTTTGAAATCTGTATGAATGGCCATGCCTGCTATTGGAGCAGTACTCCCCTTCTTGATTGTCCATGCACGGGTTTCTACTTCCCCTGTCGTGAAATATACTTCGAGTCCGAGAAGTTCGTAACTTTTCTTAATGAGGTCATTGATGCCATCATCCTTCACCCCAAGCTCGGCGCGGAACATTTCTTTTTCTTCTCCTTCGAGTTGCGAGAGATCGTGTTCTACTCCTGCATCAACAATCACAAAGCTCGCTTTGCGCGTTTCTAAATACGCAAGGAGTTTTTCATAACGTTCATCTTTTATTTCATCCAAATTTTTACCGCCTGCTTTTTTGTTCAATACATATAAAATCGGCTTCATGGTAAGGAGGTGCATACTGCGCAAAATAGCGAGCTCTTCGTCGTTGAGAGATACTTCACGCGCCAACTTTTCTGCCTCAAGGCCTTCTTGTATGCGGAGAAGAATTGCTTTCTCTTGTATTGCGCCTTTGTCGCCCCGCTTTACGTCCTTTTCAATATTCCCCAGGCGCTTGGTCACGGTCTGCATGTCAGCAAGAATGAGCTCGAGGTCGATCGTTTCAATATCCGACACGGGGTCTACCTTCCCATCCACGTGGATTACATTGCTATCCTCAAAAATACGCACGACTTGCGCAATAGCATCGGTTTCGCGAATATGGGCAAGGAATTGATTACCCAGGCCCTCACCCTCACTGGCGCCTTTTACCAACCCTGCAATATCGACAAATTCCACGGCAGCAGGAATCGTTTTTTTTGTATGAGAAAATTCTGCGAGCTGATAGAGACGCTCATCAGGCACCGCAACCACCCCTACAGAGGGGTCAATCGTACAAAATGGATAGTTCTCCGCAGGAACAGATTTTTTGGTAAGTGCATTAAAAAGCGTAGACTTGCCTACGTTCGGAAGTCCGACGATACCGATTGCGAGAGCCATGAGAGTTAGTTAAAAAGTTATTAAAGTTTATAAAGGAGAAAGAGAAGAAACAATAAAAACTACTTCAATACTTTCTGAAGTTCTGCTTGATGTGCACGCATTACTTCCATCGATGCAGCTTGTTGGGAACGACCAGCTTTTACCTTTGCCTGAATTTCATCCCCAATCTTTTTGAAAAGGTCAGGATTTTTTTCTACTAAGGCAATAATATGGTCAACTTGAGCATCAGGAACCCCTTTCAGTTGGCTCTTAATCATCTTTTTTAATAAAAATTCTTTAAACATACAGGGGAGTTTAGCAGAAAAAAACTATTTTTTCAACAAATAAGGCACTGATTAGACATCACCTTATTGTGTCTATATAATGATCTCTTCTAGCAATTGGTTTGGAAAATCGAAAGAAGTGTCTCCTGTAAGCACTACATCAAATACGTCAGTATAGTAAGCGAGGCATTCGTTGGTCGTGTCATTCAAAAAACCAACAGAGAGAAGGTTCTCGTATGCAAACCCTTTGACCATACCTATGTCATCAATACTATCACCGAGCAAGATTACATTTTTTCTGTCTTTTACTATTTCAAATATAGGATAATCTTGTATCGCTATTTCGTATTTATTTAGTAGATGGATAATCGGCTCACGAACACCCACCGCTCTTCCTACTTCGTCCCACTCATACTCATTGCAAATGATATACACGTTGTCGTAAAGCAATCCTGCTTGTTTCAGATACAGTGCGACACTCTCCGATCCAAGCCCGCTCGAAGACATAATAACAAGAGGGATATTTTGTGCATGCAAAATATTTACGAAGGAGACAAACCCTTCACGAAGTTTTACTCCTCCTCCAGTAACAACCTTTTCAAGGTCGCTCCTGTTAAATCCTGAATCAATCAGAAGCTGGAGATGCGTTCGCCACCACTGCTCCATTGCCCACTCTTTCTCTTTGTGAGAAATGGCCATATCAATTTCAATCGGATGATATTTATTAAAGAGCGCATGTGCTTTCTTTGCATAATCAGGCGTAAGATAGTTACCGTCACGCAACAGCGAAATAAGAGAGGGGACACTTTTGCCATCCACGAATGCGGTGGTGAGTGTACGATCAAAATCAGTCAAAACATGCAACCGAATGGAGCCACCTTTTTTGATACGTTCTTTTATCGTGTTCACTCGCTGGCTATTTGAAATGATTACTGTTTGTTCTTGTTTCATAAAGATTCTTCTCTTAAATTACTTCGGACTTCAAAAACTATTATTTCATCTATTTTTAGCAACCCTACCCGAACAATCCTTTTTTGCTCTCTTTTCCAAGTTTTGCTTTTGCGGAAAGGAATTCTTGTTGCACATCGCGCGCGGCTTTGCGGTAGGCACAATAATCACAATGCTCGCCTACCGGAGGAATCTCGTCGGTGTCTAAGCATTTCTTAATATTCAAAATTGTTTTATCTACCCATTCAGTATTGCCTGTGTAGGGAATAAGGGTCAGATCAAATTCAAGTTTTCCATCGAATGCTTTTTTATCTTTATTGCCGTTGGCATACACGAAGTATCCCGTATCAGAAACGGTAAACCCGTTTTTGCGGAAAAGCCACTGGTACACTTCCATCTGTCGCTTGTAACCGTCATGCCAATCTTCATCGAGTGTAGTGATCTCCTCGTCTTTGCTCGTGGACTTGTAGTCAACAATAATAAGCTCACCTTTTGGTTTTACCCAAATATCATCGACTGCGCCAGAAATCATCATTCCGGTATCAGGGTGTTTATATTCAATGCCTTTAAAATTTTCACGCCATACGTCCATATTCTCGTGGAGAAACGGAACGGCATCCACACCATACTTTTCCATCAAAGGATGAGGTGTTTTGCCTGCACGGTGAATATCAAATTCTTTTTTGAGAAGATGATCGACAGCACTGTTTAAGTTAAACGGAAATCCCGGTGGGCGCGCGGTGCCCAATTTATTATCAATATAAAAACAACGAGGGCATTGTTCGAAGAGGTCTATCTTTGAACGAGAGAGGCGCCAACGCGGGCCACCATAATTCCAATCTGGTTTTCGATTGGGTTTATAAAAATCAGACATAGGGATAGTGTAGCATAAATAGTGGACGATTGAATATGAGAATCTTTTGGATAAAAAGGACGGTCCTTTTTGAAAACAACTAAAACGCCACATTCTTTCGCCAATGCCGGTAGAGATCGCGGGTCGCAAAAAGGTCTTTTGCGTTATAGCGCGCGATGTCTTCAAAACGTGCTTCGTCAAAGAGGCGCTTAATATCTGCACCTGACACACCATCGGCTTTGGGACTCTCAATGCCAAATACGCGACACCACATATGAAGACTTCCCTTTCGACGTACTGCACCATAAAAAGAAAGCTGATCCATGAGGTCAATGTGACGCGCGTCATAGTCTTGGCTTTCGAGGTAGCGGTTGGACATTAAATCTTTCGTGGGGCGAATACCATGAACTGCTGAACGTACCATAAGGAACGGGACGTCAAACCCTCGTCCATTGAAACTAATGAACGTTTCGTATTCGGCAACTCCTCGCCAAAAGTTTTCGAGCATTTCTTTTTCACTCATTGGCTTGAGCTTCATGCCGTTCTCTTCGCGCTCAGGAAAGTCACCCTTGGGTGCGTCAAAATATACCGCCCCCTTCCCTTTCTCTTCATCAAGGACACCAATAGCAACAATGCGCCCGGTGAGTGGCGAGAGGCCAAGGCCATTTTTCACTTCACCCAAAAGGCGCTCCTGCTCGGCAAGTGGCTCACGACGAACCCAGCGCGTGAGCGATGCCTGCGTGGTTTCATCGAAAGAATCAAAATCTTCGCCAACCGTTTCAATATCAAAAATTAAGGTACTCATTATTAGTGTGCAACGGCAGTTCCTGCGACGTTGATACAATCATTAAACACTTGCACACTCGTATTATAGTTTGCAACAAGCGTACGGTTCATTTCAATGATCATGTTGTACTGCGGAACTAACGCATTAAATTCATTTGCGTAGGTATTGTAATTTGGGTCACTCGTTGGAGTTGCATCAACCTGTGCTTTTTTTGCATCAAGAGCAGCGCGCAGGCGCGCGATTTCGGTATTGTTTGCATCAATCTGATTTTTTACGGCAACAGATATCTCTGGACAAGCAGAAAGTGGCATGCCAAAACTCTGCACCGCAAGCCAGGTCATGCGTCCTTCGTACATTCCTTTGCCTACCGCAACCCCTATCTCTGTATAGTGTGGGTTCAATATGTTCGCACGATGCCCAGGGCTATTCATCCACGCCGTGAGTACGCCTTGATTAGATCCAAAGTCCCCAAGGGCGAGGTTCTCTCCCACAATCACGTACGGATATCCTACTGCTTTTGCGAGGTCGCCAGGACCAACACCCGTCGGCGACACGTGTTCGAAATACTGCTTTGCAAACATGTCAGCAAGTTTCATTTGCGCATCACGATCAAGGAATGAATTTTCGGTGAGTGCGGGGAGTCCGCCATTTTGCGCACGTTCGCTATTGGTATAGAGAATGACCCCTGAAACCGTGAGGTCAGAGGGCGCCGATGATGAGCTTGGTAGCGTAATAGTTGTCGCACGTAGTGGCCCTGGCGTAACTATCGTTTTTCCGACATTTGCTTTTGCGGGAGTAAGGCTACCGTTTGTTTTTGTGGGAACTGAAACCTTCGCAGGTACTGGTACCGATGTTGTTTTCTTGGGAGTAATAACAGCTGAGGACGAAGGTGTGGCGACAGCAACAACGGGAGTTTTCTGTACTATCGCAGAAGTTGGTGGCATAACCGTCCGTGGTCCAAACGACTGTTCAAGCGAAACATACGAAAGCGCCCCAGCCGCAACAAGTGCAAAAATCCCTGCAATAATACCAAGTAGTTGTCCTATCATACGGTTATCGTTTTATTACCTCCATCATCATAAATAACGGAATTTCTTTGCGTGCGTGATCTTCTTCGACCTTGCGGGGACCTTTTTCGCTTTCGCGATGCGATGTCCACTCCTCAAGACGCGCAACACAAAATCCTGCATTCGCAAGAGTCTTGAAAAAATATTGGAGAGGGCGATGAAAAGAAATCGTCGTCGCACCATGTGGGTTGCCGGGGTTCATTTCAATAATAACTTTTGATTCCGAAAGATATCGCTCGGTACGACGGTACTGCACCTTTTTTGCTTCGTCATATCCCCAGTCAGAATTTTGTGGAACACGAAATGCAGGATGGTTGACGACAACATACAAAGAACCTTTATTTTTTAGTACGCGGAAACATTCTTTGAACACAAGGTGGGGGGCTTCCATGTTTTGTACTGCAAGGACTACGGCAATCTTATCAAAACTGGCATCCTCAAAACGATGGAGGTCTTCGGCGCTTGATGCAAAAAATTCAATCTTCGCCGAGGTATCGGTAGTCGTCTTTTTTGCAATAGCGATGAGCTCTTTGCTCAAATCAACACCCACCACCGTCGCACCCTCTTTTGCAAAAGCACGCGAAAAGAAACCTTGCCCGCACCCAAGGTCAAGTACTCGCTCACCTTTTTTGAGACTCATAACGCGCAACAAGTTGGGCAAAATAACCTGCGCTTGATAGGTGTCGTCGCTCGCAAGAAGCGTGTCGTACCAATGTGCTACGCCTCCCCACGACGTGCCATGTGCTTTCTTTGTTGGTTTTCGTTCTGTCATATGCGGTTGATTATACCATAAAATTACGGTATAGTGAGCCCACTATGAAATGGGTCTTATTTACAGGAACATGGAGCCTTACCAACGAAGAAGTCGAGCAAGATGTGCGTAATGCGGTATGCGAAGTTCTTGCGCGAGGCGACGGCGTGGTTACGGGGGGCAACAGGAGTAGATTACTTTGCAATGGATGAGGTGTTGAAACATAATCCTAGTGCAACACAGCTTCGGGTTATTATTCCCGCGCGACTTGATAGCTATATCCAAGACTACTACACCAACTGGTTCCACGAACCCGTGACGAAAAATGACATCGAAAATCTCTCAATAATTTTAAAAAGAATTAAAGAGATGAACCCTGCGAGCCTTTTAGAAATGCGGTATAAAATAATCACTCAAGAGCACTACAATTTGCGCCACGACCAAGAAGTTACGTACTCGGACGAGGTATATGCGTTCCAGGTCAACGAGAGTACTGACACACAAGACACTGTCGACAAATCTAGAAATGCAGGTGTCCCCATAACACTTCACAAGAAATACCAGATTTAAAAATTAGTGCACCGTGCCTGTTTCCCAATCGTACTTTCTCTCTGGCTCTGCCGAAGGTTTTACAAAACCTTTTCCATGGCATTCTCCGCAAACTTTTTTAGGTTTTAAAAAACCATGTGGGACCTGACCTTCTCCATGGCAAGTTACACATGCTCCTTCCAGCCCCTTATTATTCTCGGGGTTGTGTTGCGGAATATTTTCTTTATTTTCGCGCGAAGTTAATTCAAAATTAAACATAGTGTTATTGTATTCTCTTAAAAAACAAAAATCAAGCACTGATAAATATGCTACAATCGCCCTATGGACAAAAAAGCTCTCCTCAAAAACCTTAATGGAAAATGGCTTCTAGGATGCACCTGTGGGCTCAAAAATGAGGCTACACAAGGCGTTTGTGGCGAAGGTAGTCATAGTGCCACTGTCGTGTTTATTGGTGAAGCACCAGGCAAAAAAGAAGACGAGTTGGGGCGACCCTTTGTCGGCTCCGCAGGGAAATTTCTCGAAGAAATGCTGGCAAGCATTAACCTCAAACGCGAGGAAGTATATATTACAAATATTGTAAAATATCGCCCGCCCAACAATCGCGACCCGCTTCCTAAGGAAATTGCGGACTGTTCAGAATGGCTTACTGAAGAAATTAAAATCATTGACCCAACCCTTATTGTTTTGCTTGGGCGACACGCGATGCATCAATTTTTCCCTGATGCAAAAATTTCTGAAGCACACGGCGTACTCGTCACTTCAAATTATTTTGGAAAAACCCGCAACTTCCTTCCCCTCTACCACCCCGCCGCGGCACTCTATAACGGCGCCCTTCGCGAAGTATTGAAAGAGGATTTCAAAAGGATACCCGTGATGATAAAAAATCTGCAAAAAGGGAAAGTCTGCAGGTAATACGTGTAAAATTACAATATCACCGTTACTTCGTTGCCCCCTACCTCAAGAACTCCTTGCTCGATAGGAATAATAAGTTCTTTGTCCTCGTGATCAATAACCTTGAGGTCTCCCTTTTTGAGCGGGGTAACCAACGGAGAATGATTGGGAAGAATAGTGAGATCACCTGAAGTCCCCGGACAAGAAAGACTTTTTGCTTCTCCTAAAAAAAGAACTTCATCTACTTTTGCAATGGTAAGTTTCATATTAGTTGCGTTACTTAACCTCCTCAATGGTACCTTTCATATAAAAAGCATTCTCGTTCACGTCATCAAGTTTACCTTCCAGAATTTGCTCGAAGCCTGAAATGGTATCTTCGAGCTTTACGTATTTGCCGGGCATCCCCGTAAATACTTCACCCACAAAAAATGGCTGTGAAAGAAAGCGCTGAATCTTGCGTGCGCGGTTAACCGCAAGCTTGTCATCATCGGAAAGTTCCTCAATACCCAAAATAGCGATGATGTCCTGCAAGTCCTTGTAACGCTGGAGCACCTTGCGGGTTTCCATTGCAACTTTGTAATGACGCTCACCAACCGTCTGAGGGTCAAGCGCACCCGAAGCAGAGTCGAGTGGATCAATCGCAGGATAAATACCGAGTGATGCGAGATTACGCGAGAGCACTACCGTCGAGTCTAGATGAGAAAAAGTGGTTGCTGGTGCTGGGTCGGTAAGGTCGTCGGCAGGCACATATACGGCTTGTACTGAAGTAATGGAGCCCTTGGTCGTCGAAGCAATACGCTCTTGGAGCTTACCCATTTCCTCGGCAAGGGTTGGCTGATACCCCACAGCTGAAGGAACGCGACCGAGGAGCGCAGAAACTTCGGCACCTGCTTGGATGAAGCGGAAAATATTATCCATGAAGAGGAGTGTGTCCTTGCCACCCGCATCACGAAAATGTTCTGCCATCGTAAGCCCCGAAAGTGCCACGCGAGCGCGCGCACCTGGTACTTCGTTCATCTGCCCGAACACGAGCGCGGTCTTTGCAAGGACTCCTGAGTCTTTCATTTCGTGATAAAGGTCGTTGCCCTCGCGCACACGCTCGCCAATACCCGCGAATACGGAGTACCCGCCGTGCTCGGTTGCTACATTACGAATGAGCTCTTGAATGAGCACGGTCTTCCCTACCCCCGCACCACCAAAGAGTCCAACCTTTCCCCCTTTAATAAAAGGAGTCATGAGGTCAATCGCTTTGATACCTGTTTCGAAAATTTCGGTTTTTGTTTTTTGCTCTTTGAATGCGGGTGGGTTGCGATGAATAGAGAGACGAGGTGTGTTAGCAGGAAGCTTTGCCTCGCCGTCAATCGTTTCGCCGAGCACGTTGAAGAGTCTTCCAAGAACAGCCTCGCCGACAGGAACCTGTACCGGTGCGCCGGTATTTTTCACCACGACATCACGACGAAGGCCCTCGGTAGCATCGAGTGCAATAGCACGCACGCGACCAAGCCCGAGATGCTGAGCAACCTCGAGGGTAATCTTTTTCTTATCGCCATGTTCGTCCACCCATTCCACAATGAGTGCGTACTCTACTTCAGGAAGGTTCCCCTCGAAGTACACATCTACGACTGGCCCGACGATTTGTTTGATTGTTCCCGTGTTCATGATTAATTTTCTTAATGAGTTTACGAATTCTAGAAAATTATCACCCGGTTAAATGACTTTTTAATAAAAGTCCCTGATTTAGCAGGATTTAACTGAGTTGCCTTTCTTAAAATTCGCACCCTGAAATAATGCTGAAACTCTATCATTTTTTAGAGAAAAGACCAAGGGGGAAAATAGTATGAGAGACTATTTTTTAGAGCACTTAGAAACTCCAAGGTCACGACAAACCTTTTGTGCAAGATTGTTATCAATCTCAGTATGACGTGATACGGTTTGAGGTACGACGAGTCATTACATTAAAAAATACGCTATGAGATGCACCTTCACGCATAAGCGTACAGCCTTCTTTGCTAAGATGTTTAAGAAGATCGATTCGCTTCATTTACGCAGGAATAAGAATACTAAGTGGTTCACGAAGAGCACGAACACCTGCATCTTTACGACTGATCACACGATTGACTTCAAGAACAAGGCCGAGTGCTTCTTCGAGATTTTTACGAGTTTCATCAAGGGTACGTCCTTGTGTATTTACACCAGAAAGTTCCTCGACCCAACCGAGATAACATTTCCCACTTTTTTTATATACCGCCGTAAATTGCTGTTTCATATTATAGTACTACCATGTGCCATACGGTAACGTCAAACTAAATTACACCACACAATTTCATAAACAATTGCGGGTGTTGTCTTTTTTGGCAACCCCGTTTTTTTTGTTTCCCATGAATCCGAAAACCTCCACGGGTCACCCCTTTTTTTAAACAGAAGCGAACTCGAGGACGATTTAACAAAATCGCCCTTGGAGCTTTTTCAGCAGAAAAATATCCGTACCTCATTCAGCAGAATGACCTAAGGGCAAGTTCCACAAGACGGGCCCCAAGCTATTTCATCGCCTCCATCCCCCCAATAATCTCACTCATCTCACTTGTGATTGCACTCTGGCGGGCTTTGTTGTATTCACGAGTAAGAGAGAACGTAACCTCACTTGCTTTGTCGGAAGCGTTCCGCATTGCTACCATACGCGCTGAATGTTCAGATGCTTTTTCTTCAAGAAATGCGTGGTAAATTTCTATGGCGAGTAAATGAGGGAGCAAAGTTTCAAAAACCACTTCAGGTGATGGTTCAAAAAGATAATTCTTGGGATGTTCTTCTACATCGAGATGGTCATTAAGCTCGGCGAACTTGCCGTGCTTGGGAACAATACCCTCTACCATCCCGCGCAGTCCTTCAACAGAAAGTGGTAAAAGCGTGCGCAGGACAGGCTCTTGTTCAAAGGTAGAACGAAATGCGGTGTACACTAAAACGCATTCGTCGTATTCTCCGCGGGTAAAAAGGTTGGTAATAAGCGACACAACACCCGTAAAATCAGCAAGGGTACTTTCGTCTTTTTTTGTTTCTATATGTTCCTCCAGAATATACCCGCGGTGTGTAAAAAATTCTTCCCCTTTGTGTCCGATGGCGATAATACCTGTATTCTCGAGAGCGATTCCCTTTACCGCCAACGCTTCAAGTGCACACTTTTCAGTGCCACTATTCAAACCCCCTGCAAGCCCCTTGTCGCTCGTGATAATGATCACCAACATTTTTTCTACAGGGCGCGGAAGCACCAAGCGGTGGCGAGAGATGTCCACAGAGTTAACGATGCGCAAGAGGATGCGAAAAGCAGCAAGCGCGTATGGCCGCGCAGAGAGTGCAGCAAGCTGTGCCTTGCGCATCTTTACACCCGAAACCGCCTCCATGGCTTTGGTTACCTGGTGAGTCTTTCCGACGGAGCGAATTTTGTCTTTGATGGATCGAAGAGAGGACATAGGGGTGGTTGATAGTCGATAGTCATTAGTTTTTAGAAAATGCAGTCGAGGGAGTTGGTGGTTTTTACTTAATAAGGAATATTAATTGCTCTCGGGAGCAATGAAGAGTTCTGGGTGCGCATTTACAAAGTTAGCTAGGGCTTCCTTGAGATTTGTTTCGGTCTGCTCTGAGATCGCACACTCACTACGCATTGCTTCCAAGATACTCGATGCATGGCGATCAAAATATTCCATGAGCTTCGATTCAAAGATATATGTGTCTTCAAGCTTCACCTTATCAAGCATCCCTGAAATTCCCGCGTAAATAGCGAGTACTTCTTTTTCGAACGGCAAAGGATAACCGTTCCTTTGTTTCAAAAGTTCGGAGAGGCGACGACCCTTCTCGATACGTTCACGCGTTTCTTTATCGAGGTCGCTTGCAAACTGCATGAACGCTTCCAGTTCACGGAACTGTGCGAGCTCGAGACGAATCTTGCCCGCAACTTTTTTCATTGCTTTTGTTTGCGCATTCGAACCAACACGAGATACAGAGAGCCCGACGTTCACCGAAGGACGCATACCTTTGTTGAACAAGTCCGTATCCAAATAAATTTGCCCATCGGTGATAGAAATCACGTTGGTTGGAATGTATGCCGATACATCGCCTTGCTGTGTTTCAATAATAGGAAGTGCGGTAAGTGAACCCCCGCCTAACTTTTCTGACAACTTTGCGGCGCGTTCAAGAAGACGTGAGTGAAGATAGAACACATCACCAGGATATGCTTCACGTCCTGGGGGGCGACGAAGGAGAAGCGACATCTGGCGATATGCAACTGCGTGTTTCGAAAGGTCATCATAAACAACAAGCGCGTCCTCTCCTTTTAGCATGAAAAATTCACCTATTGTCGCCCCCGTAAATGGTGCGAGATACTGGAGCGCAGCAGTATCCGAAGCACCTGCAACGACGACAATCGTATACGCCATGGCACCCCGCTCTTCAAGGTCGCCCACGATGCGTGCAATCTTTGACTCCTTTTGACCAATCGCTACATAAATACAAACAGGGCGGGATTCTTTCGGCTCGTGAATCTGGTTCAAAATAGTATCGAGGGCGATAGCTGTTTTCCCGGTACCACGGTCGCCAATGATAAGCTCGCGCTGACCACGACCAATCGGAATCATTGCATCAATAGCTTTGATGCCGGTATGCACAGGTGTATCTACGGCAGCACGGTCGATCACCCCAAACGCTACGCGCTCAACAGGAAGCCTTCCCTCTTCTTTGATAGAACCTTTACCATCGATAGGTTCACCGAGTGCATTCACTACACGCCCTACCATTGTGCGCGAAACAGGAATGGAAAGCGTTGTACCAGTACCTTTGACCACCATACCTTCGCAAATACGTGAGGCACCCGAGAGAATAACTGCCTTCACAAAGTCTTCTTCGAGATTAAGTACGGACCCCACAATCGGTTCTTCGTCGAGAGTATATGCAACATCTTTACCACCCGCGGACTCAAAAACCACCATCTCTGCCATCATCGCATCACGCAATCCTTCTATTTCCGCGATACCATCACCTGCCTTGACCACGGTACCCACGCGCTCAACCGTCGTCTGCGGTTCGAGTGCTTCAATTTCTTTTCTTATTTTTTCGATGAGGATGGTATTCATGATTAATTCTGGTTAGTGATTTTTTTATAAAGCTGTACGAGTGGTTTTTTGTAGCTTCCGTCGATTACTATTTCTTTCGTGCGTATTTGGAATCCTCCCACAATAGAGGGGTCTACCACTTCACGCCGTGTCGCATTTTTTTGAATGATGCCTTCCTTTTCGTAATGGTCATATGCATGCGCCCATTTCTTTGCACTTTCTGTGTTTGCGATTACAAGCTGAACCTGATGATGAGCCCGCTCCCGCTCCGTAATCTTTTCGAGTTCATGGGGAATGAGTGACAAAAGAGCACTATGTCCGCGACTTTTTAACACTTCGCGAAAATGCGTGAAGATTCTGATTCCCTCCTTCTCATCTTTTCCTTTGAGCGCACCGTAGAGCGCTTCTGCATACCATGAAGCTTTCATATTAGGCCTTACGGAGAATCTTTTCAGCGGCAAGGATTGCCATGCGCGCGACTTCACGCTCTGATTTCTCGATCATCTCTTGGTGTTCACGCTCGGTGCGACGCTCTGCCTCGCCCAAAAGGTGCACAACCTTACGATGGGCATCTTTCATCATCACGTGCTCTTCTTCGGTGGCATGTTTTTTTGCAAGATCAATAAGTTCATCGCCTTTTAATGTTGCCTCACGAAGGATACGCGCCTTCTCTGCCTCTGCTTCGCCAAGTTCTGCTTCTGCTTTTTCTGCATCACGAACCGCATTTTCAATTTTCGTGCGCCGTACATCCACCATCGCCAATACCGGCCTGTAGAGATACCGATGAAGGACAAAGAGGAGCAATCCAAAATTTACCACCTGAATAAGGAGGAGTTTTCCGTTGATACCAAAGACTGAGACGATTTGCTCCATAAAGATGAATGGTAAATTACCTATGCGAACTTTACAATAAAGGCCACCACGAGAGCGAAAATTGCGAGTGCTTCCGTAAACGCAATACCGATGAACATCGTTGCCTGTACTTTGCCGTATGCGTCAGGATTTCTCCCAATAGCTTCAAGAGCCTTGGACACAATGAGGCCGATACCGATACCTGGCCCAAATACCCCAACACCAACTGCGAATGCCATACCTAATGTTTTTGCTACTTCAATATCCATATTATTTTAAATTATTTAACTCACCACAAGACACTGCTAAATTTAATGCGCTTCCGTAATCGCCATCTTCACAAAGAACAACGTGAGGAGAGCGAAAATTGCGGCCTGAATGAAACCAACGAAGACCTCGAAAATCATAATCGGCACAGGAAGGAGCATGGGCACAAAATGCTGAATCACTAAAATCATGACCTCTCCCGCAAAGATATTCCCAAAGAGACGAAAGGAAAATGACACCAATCGCGCGACTTCAGAAAAAAGCTCAATAATACCGACCATAAACCCCAAAACCGAACTAACATTAACAAATTTCTTACTATATCTCAAGAAGCCGAGCGTTGCGACTCCAACGACTTCAATAGAAATGAAAGCGATTATTGTGAGGGCGAGCGTCGTATTGAGGTCGGTGTTCATAGAGCGAAGGAGTGGGACAAACTCACCGTCACCCTCAAACCACCCCATACTCCCTATACCCGGCGTGAACTCGATGAGGTTTGCGGTAAAAATGAACAGGAATATCGTAAGAACGAGGGGGAAAATTTTGCGCGCAAGTTTCGCGTCTTCAAGAGTCTCGGTCATGTAGTCGAGGATGCCGACAAAAAGGGTTTCAACGAGCGTCTGGAGGCGCCCCGGAATGAGGGCGAGATTTCTGCGTACGACAAAAGCGAGGACTGCCAAAATTGCAAATACCACAAAACTCATCAGCATCGTATTGGTGATGGGAAGCCCCCAAAGGGTACCTATTTTTTCTGCGGCGAGGGAAATGTGGATAGATTCTTCTTCCATAGCGTTTCGTTGCGCGCATTCTAGCAGAAATAGGGCAAAAGAAAAAGGGCGGGATTTTGGTAAACCAAAATACCGCCCCTCTATCACAACTCACCTCAGGTCAACATACTGTTGAACACCACCAACAAAGAAGGAAATCCTGCCCCCAGAAATAAGGCCTTCGCGGGGAACATCAAGATCAAGGAACGTATCGAGAGTATCAACGAGCGTTGGATGCAGTTCTTCTATTTCAGGAAGATCTATCCCTGCCTCTTTTGCCATCAAATACAAAGTAATAAGACCTTTTGTACCTCCTCCGTATTTCCTGAACCAGTAGATAATCTGATTTATGCCGACATGGCATTTCAGATTTTTAGCCGTGATATCCCTGATATCAGAAAATTCCCTGAAAAGATTTGAGCTTCCTTTTACAAGCCGAATATCTGACGCAGAAGAATCAACAGTACTCACTTCAAGGTTAAAAGGTGGTGAGCAAAACCCATCCCTGCCATCTACAACAAGAACACTGCCCTTCAAAACCCCGAGCAAGAGTACACAATGGTCTTTATCGCCTTCCTGCGTATGGAGAACAAAGAGCGCTGGCTCGCCGACTCGACCAGAAAACTGCTTATTGATATTATCCAGTACGTCCTCGACGTGAGAGGAATTTTCCCCACCAGCAACCAAAAGTGCGTCGGTAAGCGGATTTCCTGTTGTGGCGCCTTTGTTGCGAATATTGTCAACAAAACGAGCGTGTCGTTTTTCAAAATTGTTTTTCTCAACACGTAGCTGCTCCATCAGTTCCCTGATACGAGCAGAAGATTCTGCTTGTTTTGCAATATCCCGAGCAAGCCCTGGAGTACCTATCTTTCTCGTCATTTTCCTTCTCCTCTTGTTGTTGTGAAATTTCTATTCCACTTGCCACACTAACAAATAAATGGCGGAGTGTAAAGTACTGTTTTTCAAACAAAAAAAGCGGGATGCCTCATCCCGCTTTTTCGCTTACACCATGCGCACGTCTACGCCGGTCATGCACGCAGGTTTCCGAAGCCCCATAACTGCGAGCACTGTAGGCGCGATGTCGGCAAGCGTGCCACCCGCGCGCAATTCACCTTGTGTATTGGTAATGATGCAGGGCACGACGTTGTATGTATGGGCCGTATGAGGAGCACCGTTCTCGTCAACGTTCATCTCTGCATTACCGTGATCTGCGGTGATAATTACTACCCCACCTTTTTTATGTACCGCATTTACCACCTGCCCAAGCGCCTCATCGGTGATTTCGAGCGCCTCTATGATCGCAGGTACGTTTGCCGTATGTCCCACCATATCGGCATTTGCAAAATTGATGAATATAAAGTCTGCCCCTGCTTCAACTTCGCGTACCGCTTCTTTGGCAATATCCCGCGCACGCATTTCTGGCGCGAGGTCATGCGTCACGACATCTTTTCGGCTATCCAAGAGAACGCGCTTCTCTCCTTCGTATAAATCCTCAACACCACCATTCAAAAAATACGTGGCGTGGGGGAATTTTTCGGTCTCTGCAATATGCACTTGCGTAAGCCCTACTTCGGATACTTCCTTTGCAATCGTGGTTTCAATCGACATCGGAGGAAAGAGTACTTCGACGTCGTAACCCTTCTTGTATTCGGTCATCGTTACTATCGACAAATGATATTCATCCTTCTTTTCCAAAAGTTTTTCGGTAAGCATGCGTGCACGGTCCGAACGAAAATTGAAAAAGAAAATGCCATCGTTCTCTGCGATACAAAGAGGCTCTTGCCCCGCATTCCCGACCAAGAATGGTTCAATATGTTCATCGGAAATTCCTTGCCCATGAAATTCTTTTACAAAATCTGAAGGGGCAATTGCGCAGACCTTTCCTTTTCCCCCAAACATCGCGTCGGTCATTTTCTCTAGTCGGTCCCAGTTGTTATCGCGATCCATCCCAAAGTACCGCCCGCCAATCGTGGCAATAGTTCCAAGTCCAAGTTCTTTGGTAAATGCATCAAGCTCCTGTAAATACTTCACGCTGTTCGTCGGTGCCGTATCACGCCCATCGAGAAAAAGGTGTATCGCTACACTCTGTACGCCCGCGTCTTTTGCTGAACGCAAAAAAGCAAAGAGGTGCTCGTGATGACTATGAATGCCTCCGTCCGACAAAAGCCCCATTACATGCAAGCACGAACTATGCTCATTGACCGTGTGAAAAAGATTTTGCAGTTTTTCATTCTTTGCAAATTCTCCGTTTTGTATTGCCTTTTTAATGCGGACGATATCGGTATCAATAATCTTCCCTGCGCCAATCGTCATGTGCCCGACTTCGCTATTCCCCATTTGCCCTTCCGGTAAACCTACCCCCTCGCCCGAAGTCACGAGTGTTGTATGCGCATAATCTTTCCTATACGAATCGAAGTTTGGTGTCCGCGCAGAAAAAATAGCGTTATGCCGTTCCAGGGGACTCTCTCCCCACCAATCCAAAACAATAAGTACTACGGGTCGTATTCCCATACTTTTATTTCTTAAAGGGGCTCTCGAAGTGTGCGCTATTACCGAGCATTTCTTCAATACGGAGGAGCTGGTTATACTTTGCAAGTCTGTCGGTGCGAGAAAGCGAGCCAGTTTTAATTTGCCCGGTTGAAAGCCCTACTGCAAAGTCTGCAATGGTTGTGTCTTCCGTTTCTCCTGAGCGATGACTGATCATCGAGGTATATCCTGCGTTCTTCGCCATCGTCACCGCTTGAATCGTTTCGGTAACCGTACCTATTTGATTGAGCTTAATCAAAATGGAATTTGCGGTATGTTTCGCAATACCTTCTTCGAGTCGTTTGATGTTTGTTACAAAGAGGTCATCTCCCACAATCTGCAACGTACTGCCAAGCTTGTCGGTCAGCTTCTTGGTACCCTCCCAATCATCTTCTGCAAAACCATCTTCGATAGACACGATTGGGTATTTTTTGACCCATGATTCGTACAGTTCCACCATCTCATCGCTCGTGAACACCTTTCCCTCGCAATCCAAATGATATTTACCATCTTTATAAAGCTCGGTCGCCGCCACATCAAGAGCAATACCGATATCCTTGCCGGGAGTAAAACCTGCTTGCTTGATTGCCTCAATAATCATCTCTACGGCTGCCTCGTTGGAAGGAAGTGCTGGTGCGTACCCACCCTCATCGCCCACCGAAGTATTCTGTCCTTTTGCCCGCAAAATCTTTTTGAGCGTATGAAAAACTTCTGCACCATAACGAAGTGCTTCGTGGAAGGTCGGCGCACCAAACGGTACAATCATAAATTCCTGAAAATCAGCTGAATTCTCGGCATGCTTTCCCCCATTCAATACATTCATAAAAGGCACCGGAATTTTGTAGGCACCCGTGGTGCTACTTTCTTCTCTAAAATATTCGTAAAGAGGGATATTTTTGTGCTGTGCAACTGCTTTTGCAAATGCAACCGAAACACCGAGGATTGCGTTTGCGCCGAGCACACCCTTGTTCTCAGTACCATCAAGCGCAATGAGCGCGCCGTCGAGCGTTTTTTGATCAAATTCTTTTCCTGAAAATGCCGTGTTGATTGTCGTGTTCACGTTGGTAAGAACCTTAAGCACACCCTTACCACCATAACGTTCTTTGTCACCGTCACGAAGCTCTACGGCCTCATAGGAGCCTGTCGATGCACCCGAAGGTACTGCCGCGCGCCCCATTTCGCCACTTGCAAGATAGAGGTCAACTTCAACGGTCGGATTACCGCGAGAATCAAGAATTTCGCGGGCTAAAATATTTTTGATGGTATACATAAAAGAATAAGAACAAATAAATGCCAATAATGTGTTCAAGCATAGCACTTTTTGCTAAAACAAAAAAATGTGATTTCCGCTTGTCGACGTTGCTCAAAATTGATACGCTAGAGATTGTTCGTACAAAAACAAGGAGGAGGACGATTAGCTCAGCTGATTAGAGCACTGCATTCACATTGCAGGGGTCACAAGTTCGAATCTTGTATCCTCCACCAAACGAAACATTGTCGGAATTAAGAAAATGGAGCGATTTTGCGGGAGCCAAGATCGCTCCGCATTTCTAATTTCGCAAACATTTCTCTTGGTGGTGTTATTTTAGCATTTGCGCGAACCTTTTTTGAACGAAATCCAGACGCTGATTGACGCAAAATTACTTCACAATTTTGCTATTGGCTCGCGGGCAAAAAATTATATCGGTGGCGCAACTTTTTTAGAAATGCATGACGCCTTTCGTCTTGAGAAAAAAAATCCCTCTACAATAATATTCCTGAGGGGATCCTTGCAGATGAAATTAAAGGATTTTGTCCAATTCTCATTAAGGGTAACTTGGGTAGAGTCGTATAAAAGTGTACATACAATAGTGTTGATAAACTTATGTGAGATTAAGTTTATGGTAAGAGGATTTTTCCACACAATCCTCCGTTGTAAAAGACTGTCGTATGTGGTAAAGTCAAGAAAATCTGTGGCATCCGAAACACGCTCATTATTTTTATAAGAATCATGGAAGAAGGACAAGGATCATCAAAAGTAATCTTCGAGAATGACGGGCTTGCGCGCCCTACTCAACATATAAAAATCTCGAAGATGACTGCTTGGATTATTCGCCATACTGGCGGATACATAAAAGATACACAGACGGTAAATTATTTTCTAATTTTTTTTATAGTACTCGCAATTGTATTCTCCTTTTTTATTTTTGTTTCTAGTGGTGAGAAGAAGCCTCTTCCTCCCAAAATTATGGATAATTCATTTGTGCCCAGAGCTCAAATAAGTTACAATTAAAAAGTAACGGCATGAAATTTTATACATCAAAAAATCAAAAGAAACTTGGATTTACCCTTATTGAGCTTTTGGTAGTTATTGCAATCATCGGAGTACTTGCAACAATAATACTGGCGAGCCTTAACTCTGCGCGCGCCAAAGCGAGAGACGCTCAAAGAGCTGAAAGTATTAGGCAAGTACAAACTGCTCTCGAGCTCTATTACAACACTAATGGATTCTATATTTCAAGCCCTGACCTAATCCTTAATAATGCACTCACTCCGGCACTTACTCCTACATATATCAGCAAAATACCTCTAACTCCAAGTAATCCCGGAACGCCCTATCGGTACTACAACGCTGCTCAATCCCCCGCAACATACTATGCAATATATATACCCTACGAAAAAAAGCCTGCTTGCTATGTTTGTGGTGGTTCAATATGCTGGGCAGGACTAGGGTGGTGGGGTGTAAATATGTGCTAGCAAATTTTTTAGAATTCATTTCAGTGAATCTGCGGGCAGAACATAAAAAGAGGACAGCGAAGCTGTCCTCTTTTTATGTTCTGCCCGCACCCTTTTTCTACTCCCCCAGCTTCTTCTCTATTTGTTCCAGTTGTTCATGAATGTCTTTCAAAAGGTCGAGTTCGGTCTTGACCTCCGATGCAACTTTTTCATTCAACTTTTTTTCATTCTTTACTCCAGAAATAATAATTCCGTCACCAACAAAGAACGACACAAAAAGTCCAATAACCAGAAGTACCGCTACACTTATTACCATGGAAACAGCCCCTGTCAAAAAGGGAATAGCGTCGGCAATCATCCACACTCCGCGCCAAAAAAGCACGATGGAGACACCGCCAATAAATGCGTAGAGAATATTGTGCTTGCTTAATGTTGCACGCACGCGATCTTCTAACTTATCAAAAAAGTGAAAAATATTTTTCATGTGTTTATTTTATAATTATATACTTATACTCGCCCGCTCATCGTTACCCTTCATTTTATTCTCTGCCACCAATTTCAAAAAGAAATATCCAACGAGGGTCATCGTAACAATAGGCGAAATCCACGCCGGCAAACTCACCCCAAAACCCTCAAACATCATCACGGCACCCAGAAACCCTATCGAGTACATCGCCCCATTTTTCAGATAGGCATACGAGCGGATACGGTCGACGTTACTTATTGTAAGCTGTCGGACGACAATAGCCCCGATACCATTACCAACCAAAATAAGGGGCACAACAGTCGTAAACGCAAACGCCCCCACTACTCCATCAATACTAAACGCAAGGTCAGTCACTTCAAGAAAAAACACTTTCGCCCAATCAGACATCGCGCTTTTTTCTCCCGAAGCAATAAGGCGCTCCTCCATCTTTTCTGCATTGTCTTTGAACCCCTGTGTAATGAAAAACGCACTAAACCCGACCGCAGTCGCGAGTGCAAGGTGCATCGGCTTTTCAATAACTAAATTGTTAATCTCCACCAATACCCCCACGAGAAGTATCGTAGCGACGGAGTAAAACCACACCGCACCATAATTCTGAATGTGCCACTCAAAAGGGAACCCAATTTTTTTGTCTTCCATGAAAAGCCAGTACATCCAAAGGAGCAAAAGGAACATTCCCCCCGCCATCATAATAGTCGGCGCAGCAGCCTCCACCGCCTCCGTCACCATAGCACTACTCTGCCACATTGCCCCAAGGGCACCGAATACTCCGATTGAAGGATTTGCAAGGAATACAATGAGTGAGGGTAAGAATCCGCGAACAACAAAGATCGCAAAGAGAATTCCCCATGTAAGGAAAAATCGTTTTGCCTTTTTACTTTTCATCGTTGCAAGCACCTCGGCATTTACGACTGCATTGTCGATACTTGAAACAATTTCGAATACAATAAGTCCGAGGAGGGTCAAAAATAAAGTAACCATCCTCATACTATATCGTATTTTTAAGTAAACAAAAAACCCGATGCGGAACATCGGGTTTTGGAGAATCACTAAACTTTCAGTGAATCTTTGTGGAATCACCACAGAAATCCACAACCATATCTAGGAAACTTACAATGTCTCCTGGGTCAAGGTTATTTTCAACTAATTCAACACAAAGATCTTCTAAAAAATCTACTCCGCTCTCCATACATTCAGGACCAAAAACAAAAGCAGTTTTTTGTTCCGAAGTACGAGCTGTTTCAAAAAAGGCTC
>MNVN01000019.1:22728-23224 GCA_001871765.1 Candidatus Nomurabacteria bacterium CG1_02_43_90 | reverse complement strand
GGCGACACTCCTTGGCGGCGCATTTCGCAAAGCGAAATACGAAAAATTGCGGCGGCGAAAAAAGAAGCGGCGAAAGCGAGGGCGGGCAAAAATTCCTTCCCCCCAACCCCCTTCCTTTTTGCCCGCCCGAGCGGAAAAGTTTTAATCAAAATTCGCAGTCCGGATTTTCGTCAAAAAAAGTTCGGATTTTAACCAAAGGCGGTATTCATTATACAAAGTTCGAATGTATTTTGAAAGCAACCCTGACACCGACTAATCGCACGCGCGGAGCGCGTGGTGGCTTGAAACTGCCCTGTACGCTCGTATCGTTCCGCCAATCGCCTCGCGGACTCGGCGACAACCCCAAAGAAAAATGTCTCTTGCTTTTTTGATTTGGCGGGGGTGAGATTTTTCTTGAAAGTGGAAAGGACATTTTTCTTTGGGGTTCTGCCCTCCAAGTATTCGGGCAGGTGGCGGAACAATGCGGACGAAGTTTTGGCAAAACTATTTTTTGGGG
>MNVN01000019.1:0-22714 GCA_001871765.1 Candidatus Nomurabacteria bacterium CG1_02_43_90 | reverse complement strand
ATTTTTTGGGGAAAGGATTTGCCAAAACTTTGGCTCATCTGTTTTTGAATTCGGATGTCGCAAATGAAAAAGGAGGGTTTGGGGAGGAATGCGGGCGGGATTCGGACTGGGGGTTTTCGGAAAATTCGCCGACACAAAAAATCTTTCATATTGATTTGTTTGAAATTTTGGTCTATTACTATAATAGTAATAGATAAATGGACACTCCACTATAATGTTAATCTTTTACTGATGATATATCAACAAGCCAAAATTTAGCAAACAACATAAAAAAATTGCGAGAAGCCAAAGGGCTTTCGCAAGAGAAATTAGCGAGGTTGGCGGATGTCGCCAATAATACGCTTATCAAAATGGAATCGGGAGAAAACAAAAACCCGACATTAGACACACTCAAAAAGGTTGCGAAAGCCCTTGGTGTGAGTGTTGATGACTTAATTGGATAAAACTATGGAAAAAGATTTTACAAAAGCAATTAAATATACAGCCAAAATTCTTGACGCTTGGCTTCCTTACAAAATCCAGTATGACCGGATTCCCGGCCTTGCTGTTGGTATTGTTCATAACGGGAAACTTGTCTACCGAAAAGGTTTTGGATATGCCGATGTTGAATTAAAAATTCCCATAACACCTAAAACTTGTTTTCGGATTGCTTCAATTTCCAAAACCTTTACGGCGGTTGCCATCATGCAACTTGTTGAGCAGGGAAAAATCAATCTTGATGACCATGTAGAAAAATATCTTCCGTGGTTCAAAGCGCAGACAAAAGATACTGACTCAAAAAATATCACAATTCGTCAAATACTTTCCCATACTGGAGGCGTATTTAGAGATGGCAACTCGCCACATTGGGAAAATGACAAGTTTCCCGATATTACTGGATTGAAAAAATCAATTTCCAACAAGACAGTAATTTTTGAAAATCTGACAAAGTTTAAGTATTCCAATTTTGGTTTCGCTTTGCTTGGCGAAATTATCAAGAAAGCCAGTGGTCTTGATTATGACGAGTATGTAGCCAAACACATTGTCAAAAAACTTGGCATGGAGCGGACGGCCCCAGATTTTAATAAGGAAAACAACGATTGGCTTGCCAAGGGTTATTCTCGACCAATTCCAAACAAAGAACGCGAGGCGTTTCCTCATGCCGAAACAAAAGCGTATGCTCCCGCCACAGGCTTTCTTTCAAATGTTTTCGATCTCGCCAAATATCTCGTCGCCATGTCCCTCAAACGAAAAGAGGCGAACATCTTAGTGAACAAAGAAGCGAAAAAGGAAATGACGAGAGAATATTGGGCTACTGGCGAAGAAAACGAATCATACGGACTTGGGTTTGATATTTCTAAAATTGAGAAAAGAAAAATCGTGGGACATGGCGGGGGCTTTGCTGGATTCATCACTCAAATTTCTCTTGATGTGGAAAACGACATTGCGGTAATTACTCTCACTAATACCAATGATAGTTCTTGTGGCTCTATCAACACCGGAATTTTTGAGACGATATACAAGTTTGTTGATGAAAAAAGTAAATACAGCAAAGGAAAGAAAATATCAAGTCAAGAGAAATTTGAGGGAGCGTATCGTTCGAGATGGGGGGATACAATTGTTGTTGGTATTGATACCAACCTTGTCGCTTTCGACCCAAAAGCAAATTCGCCTGTGAAAAACGGAACATTATTGAAAGCTAAAGGGAAAAATAAGTTTTTGATGGAACCAAAATCAAACTTTGATTCTTCGGGCGAATTTGCTACCTTTATTTTTGGGCGAAAAGTGAAACGAGCGACTAAGGTTATATTCGGAGCGACCCCATCTGAACGATTAGAAGAATAATTGTCGGCGAATTTTCCGAAAACCCCCAGTCCGAATCCCGCCCGCATTCCTCCCCAAACCCCTCCTGCTGGCGTACTCGCCAATGCGTGGGGCTTTCTCCGAATTATTTGTTTTGGAAATAGGTTCGAGCTTGGTACAATAAAACACACAAAGCGCGAACCCAAAAACACCGAGTAGGTGTTTTTCGCTTTGTGCCAGGCGGAGGCCTGCACTCGTTTTCAAATCCCTCACCTACCACACAAACAAAAAGACACCAATGTTTCCATTGATGCCTAATGTTTGTGGGCGATGAGGGATTTGAACCCCCGACCTTCGCTGTGTAAAAGCGCTGCTCTACCAACTGAGCTAATCGCCCGAATATTTCTTTACCTTACTCCGCAGGACGCTGACTACCACGGTCCTCTTCTGACCCTACCAAAACAGTTAATCTCCCGAATATTTCTAATTACCCCCCCCACCTACAAAAACAACAATACACTATTCTCTTGGGAAATTCAACTACACGTACGGGTATCTCTACAGGATCGGCCTCCTTTGATAATGGGCATTATGGTGCTAGTGTATATTTTGGTAGAACTCAACATCATCAACAGGGAGGTTGCTATGGGATTTCATATGTTTTTTGGACTATTTCTTGGCGGTTTTTTGTTTGCACTTTGTATTGTCGGTCTTGTGGAAATGCTTGATTGGCATGGAGCGCGCAAAGAATTGTTCCCTTTTCCTCAAAAGGAAACACGGCGTCGCAAATTGAAAATCATTCTTTGTTACGTTGTCGCCTTTTTCTTTGGTTGTAGTGTGGCTCTTCGCTGGGGTGATTTACTCCACGACCCCTTTTACCGGGTACGACTCTGGTGGTATCGTTTATGTGTTCGCAAGGATGAGTTCCACTCGTCTCTTGATATGGACGTCATTGCTATGGCGAACATGAATGCCATCCAGCAAGAAGCATATACACTTGATCTCGCGAGAAGGAGAAGGATTGCGCACCTCCGCGATATGGACGAGTAGTTTTAAGGGGTCACTACGACCCCTTTTTTTGTTTACTCATTTCTGTATACTATATATTCCTATGCAGAAACGTCTTGAATGTCAGGTTTTTGGTCGTGTACAGCTCGTCATGTTTCGTGATTTTATTAAACGCAATGCTCGTGCGCGGGGACTTGTCGGTATTGTAAAAAATAATCCTGATGGTTCTGTGTCTATTGTGGTAGAAGGAGAGGAAACTCCTCTTCGAGAAATTCTTGGGTCTGCAAAAAAAGGACCACTCCTTTCTCGCGTTGATCACGTTGAGGAAAAATGGACCGAACCCTTGGGTAGCTATAAAAAATTTGATATTCTTTATTAACAATTAATCAATATGTCTGAAAAAGAAATATCATGCGTTGGAATTATTATGGACGGAAACCGTCGTTGGGCACGGGCACATAACAAGCCTGTATTTGAGGGACACAATGAGGGGTATAAGAGATTGCAGGAGACCATAAAATGGGCGCGTGAAAAAGGGATTCAGCACATTGTTGCCTATGCTTTTTCTACAGAAAATTGGCAGCGGAGCGAGGAAGAGGTTGGATACCTTATGAAACTATTCCGCTCTATTCTTGAAAACGAAACACAGAAGATGATTGATGAGCATATCCGCGTTCGCTTTATTGGCGACCGTACGCGTTTTAGTGAGGACCTACAGAAAGGAATGGAACGCATGGAAACTGCAACAAAAGATTTATGTGATATAACGCTCTATATGGCAATGTCCTACGGCGGGAGGGCAGAGATTGTGCATGCAACAAATGAGCTTTTAAAAGAGGGGAAAGAACACACAAGTGAGAACGATTTTTTGAAGAAGCTCTGGTCATACCCCATGCCCGACCCTGACCTCGTGATTCGTACCGGTGGCGTTATTCGCTTATCAAATTTTTTGTCGTGGCAAAGCGCATACAGTGAGCTCTTTTTTGTGGACGCATGGTGGCCAGACTTCTCCCGCGAGGAGTTCAATCGCATTATTGATGAATTCTATAGGAGAGAAAGAAGGATGGGGAAGTAAGGGGAAGTTGACAGTCTTTAGCTAGTAGTTGAGGGGAGATACAGAAGAAGCAGAGGTTGAAATCCAAAGAGTTATTAAATTTTAAAATATATGCAAATCCCAATTTTATACGAGGACGATGAGGTACTCGCGGTGAATAAGCCAGCAGGGCTTGTGGTGCACGCAGATGGGCGAACGACCGAACCAACGCTTGCAGGATTGCTTCTCGAAAAATACCCGAGTATTCATGGAGTAGGGGAGACTATACCTCTTACTAAAGGTGGCGTTATTGAGAAATGGGGGATTGTCCACCGTATCGATCGCGAGACCTCAGGGGTGCTCCTTGTTGCAAAAACACAGGAATCATTTTTGAATTTGAAATCACAATTTCAAGCACGGACAATAAAGAAATCTTATCGGACATTTGCACAGGGTTTTTTGAAAGAAGAGCACGGAATTATTGATAAACCAATAGGGCGGTCGACAAGTGATTTTCGCAAGTGGTCGGCAGAGTATGGTGCGCGGGGGGAGCTCCGTGAAGCGGTAACAGAATACCAGGTACTCGGAAAAGGGGAGGTGGGAGCAATGAAAATCTCGTATTTAGAAGTAAGTCCATATACGGGACGCACACACCAAATCCGCGTGCACCTTAAAGCAATTGGGCACCCTATTGTCTGCGATAGTCTTTATGCACCAAAATCACCTTGTGCACTTGGTTTTGAGCGTACTGCACTCCATGCTTTCTCTATAGAATTTAAAGGGTTGGACGGTGCGTGCCATCACGTCGAGGCGCCCTTTCCTGAGGATTTTGGAGTTGCTCTTGCAGAATTAGGCATCCCGTGCTAGTATTGCGGATACTTAACGAGAAAGAAATATGGACACAACAACAATACAAATGAGCCCTGTGGCAGTTGCCGATCGCAAGAATATTCCGATTCGCGCAGGTGCAACCGTAAGAGTTTCCCTCAAGATTGAAGAAAAAGGCAAAACTCGTCTTCAGGTGTTCGAGGGCATTGTGCTTTGCGTAAAAGGAGGCAAAGGAAATGGTGCAATGTTCACCGTACGCAAGGTTGCTTCTGGTGTTGGTGTGGAAAAGATTTTTCCCCTTTACTCTCCTTCAATCGACAAGATTGAAATCGTAAAACAAGCAGAAGTACGTCGCGCAAAACTTTACTTTATTCGTAGCAAGGTTGCTCGTGAAGTCAAACGCAAGATGCGTCACACAAAGAGTGGTGTTACGGTTCCTGTTCAGGTAGAAGAGGAAGCAGCAGAAGAAAAGGTTACTGGGGAAGTAACAGCTTAGTATCATTTTCAAGCAAAAATCCCTGAATCTGCTGATTCAGGGATTTTTGCTTGAAAAAAAGCACTATTTGGGGTATGCTCTTAACACCTCAGTTCGGGGTAAAAAATGCGCAGGTGGCGAAATTGGTAGACGCACTACCTTGAGGTGGTAGCGCCCGCAAGGGCATGGAGGTTCAAGTCCTCTCTTGCGCACAAAATAAAAAGCAGAACGCGAAGGCGTTCTGCTTTTTAAATTTTGTAGTGCAAGAAGAAGATTAAAAGTAATTTGCAAAGCCTTGCTTATATATTTTTTATATGGGATAATTTAAATAGTATTTAATACCTAGAAAATCTTTTTATTTTACTAGATAAAGGGGATTGTCATGATACTGAATGTTCTTTCTCATCCCGAGGTTGCTTCGCTCAGCTTTATTCCTAGTTGCTTTGCAGAAACAATACATAGTTCCGTCGATAACAAGTTGTTTTACTATTCATGGTTGGAGAAACTATTTCCTATGAAATCGGTTGACCCAAAAAATAAAAACAGGAGTTCTGGAGTCGTTGCCTACCTTGCTTCTCGTAATAAAGAAGGAGTACTCTCCCGTTGTCGAGGAGGGTGTTATTTTGTCTTCTTCCCCGTAGATGAACAACATTACTTTGTTGGTGTTGGTAGACAGGGCTTCTCAATCTATACCGCAGTAAGAAGCCCTGAAAAATTACCCGGCGCTGATTGCTACGCCCATGACTTCCATGAGACAATAGACGAGTTAGTCAAACATCTTCGATCAAAAGGTTATATTGTTGAAGTGACCGAGACACTCCAAGAGTAGTCCCGAGCTACATGCCCCGCTTGCATTTATTGTAGGCGGGGTAAAATTTGCATAAAAAAGGGCGATCGCTAGCGACCGCCCTCAAGCATTAAAGAAAGATATTGGATTACTGGTGATGATGACACCCTTTACCGTGCTCATGGTGATGCGTATGGCTATGGAGCTCAAAACCAAGGCCTTTCGCACCAGCGAACGTCATAATCAGAAGGCCAATCCCCAAGGAAAGAACCCCGTCGATCCAGTACCACTTTCCGGAAATGAGCATGATAAGCCCTCCGAGAATCACAATACCACTCGTGGTGATGTCTGAAAGTAAATGCAGGTCTTGCCAGAAGTGGGTTATATTGCGGTGTTCGTGCAAAGCTCCTTGATGGAGTTTGCGTTGCCACAAGTTCGCCCCGAGTCCAATCGTGGCAACGACGACCATGTACCATTCCACGTGATGTGGGGTGATAATGCGCTCGTATCCTTCGTACGCAATCATACACGCGATAAAGAAGAGGAGCCCCGCACTTACCTTGGCGCCAGTGGACCGTATTTTTTTTTCGTCAGCACCTTTACGGGAAAGGCGAGATACAAAAACAGAAATCATGTTTTCCGTCCCGTCCATAAGGACATGGAATGCATCAGCGACGAGTGCCATGCTTCCTGAGACCCGTCCACCCACAAGCTCCAGCAAGAAAATCCAAAAGGAAATTTTTGCGAGATTGAGGTAGTGTTTCTGTTCATAGTCACAAGAGCAATCTGCTAAAATCCCAGATGTGAGAGATGGACAGGCAGCTAAATGATGTTGTTCCACAGTGTCACCTACCTTTCAAGAATAAATGTTCAGTTAATTACCTGTTTAAATTATATCAACTAGAGTGCTTCTTGTCAAACTTATTAAAATTTGGTATTTTTAATAAATGTTTTATACAGGAAAAGGGGACAATGGAACAACGAGCACCTTTGGTTCTTGCGATCAACGCATTTCTAAAAGCTCAGCGGTGACAGAAGCACTCGGTACACTCGATGAAGTAAACTCGTTTCTTGGGGTAGTAAAAATGCATACACGTGCGCGCGAGATGTTTGTGTCGGGAACAGAAGGAACTCTTTTTGAGCTAGTGGATGCTGTGCAACAAAATCTTTTTATTGTACAAGCAGAAGTTGCGGGAGCGGATAAGCATATTGAAGAGGGGAAGGTCGTTGAAATTGAAACGCTAATCAATGCAATCGAGGCAGATTTGCCCCCGATTAAGAGTTTCTTTGTTTCTGGGGGTACCGAACTTACGGCTCTTGTTGACTTTGCGCGCACGCTTTCGCGCCGTGCCGAACGTCGCGTGGTTGCCGTTACAGAAGAGGCTGATACCGCTCGTGGTGAGTCGCCCGAGAGGGTGCAGAAAATCAGTAAGTATACTCTCGCGTACCTCAACCGCCTTTCGAGCCTCTTGTATGCCATCGCTCGACAAGTGAACCATAAATCTGGTATAACAGAGGAGCAACCTCATTATTAGTTATTGATAGGCGACATTAGAACACATGGTGGCTATGGTGTAATGGTTAACACTAGAGTTTGTGGAACTCTCAATCTGGGTTCAATTCCCAGTAGCCACCCCCGAGTCAGCGGTAGGTTTTAAGACCGACACGCTTACATTAATAAGAATTCTGGTTCTAGACTGTCACGGTCTAAAAACCTCAAACAAAAATCCTTCCAAAAGAAACGGAAGGATTTTTGTTTTCTACTCTATCCTATACAGATTTTTTTATCATTCAGCATAATTTTGTTTCTCAGCTGTTCCAGTAGTTCTCGCTTTTCATAGATCGTTCCTTCCTTGAGTAGATATTTAGCATACATTCGTATGTCTACTTCTTTTTCTTTCACCTTCTTGTCATCCTTGATACCGAGGACACTGGAGCGCAGTTTATTATGCCTCTCAATCTCTCTATCGATGATGTGCCTTGCCCCAAGCTGATTGATCTCGAGATCGTTGATAATTTCCTCAAGCTGAATGATGAGGTAGTCTTCCCTCAGGTATGGGTTTGTGCAGTGGTGGTCTTTGTGTCGCGTGCAACTGTAGTAAACATATGTGCGTATTGAACCATCGCTTATGTTCTTTGATTTTTCTTGAGCAGTGATTCCTGTTCCGCATCGTCCGCAAGTCATGAGTTTAGTAAAAGTGAATTCTTTGAATTTTGTTTTTGGCTTATTATCCTCGTTCATCTTTTCTTGTACCAGCTGAAATACCTCTTGGGTAATCAGGGGGGGGTATGTTGCCCTTTGTACCAGTTACCACTACCACGCGGGTATTCGAATGTTCCTGTATAGAAAGGCGTTCTTAAAATATTATAAATCGTACTTAGGTTTAGATTTTTATTATTCTTCGTTTTAAATTTAACGTCCTCCTTGAGCCACTTATATACTTTTCGCCCGCTCCATTTTTCGTATGCTACTTTATCGAACACTTGTTTAATGATTGGTCCTCGTAATGGGTCGACTATCACATAGCACTCTCTCCCGATTATTTTCTCATTCGCGTATCCCGTAGGTGCGACCGATGGCCACAGTCCCATCTCAGCTCTTGTCTTCAGTCCTCGCTTTACATTGATGCCCTTGTTGTCATTTTCAAGTTTTGCTTGCGACCCGAGAATCATGAGCAGGAATTTCTCATTAGGGGAGTCGGTAAACTTTTGGCTGTATGTTCGTATTTCGACTAGAAGTTTCTGGTCCATTAAGTCCACGAGCGACCCTAGATCACCACCGTTTCTTGAGAGGCGGTCTGGTGCCCATGTTAAGATGCCGTTGAATTGCTCTTTTCTAATATCTTCTAGTAGTTGTGCGAATACTGGCCTCGTACCAGACGCTCTCGCTGAGTGGCTCTCTTTGCGTATCTCTACGATGTCCAGATTTTCCCGTTTTGCCAACTCCAGCATCTCCTTAATCTGGGAATCTATCGAAAGTGCCTGTAATTCGTCCGCCTCGCTCGATTTACGAGCATATAGACAGTATTTGATAGCTACATCTGCTACTTTTGCTCCACGGGCTACTTGGGCCCCTGAAAACGCTTGTGTTGCTTGGTTCATGTTAGTTGCCTTATTAATCTCTTTTTAGCTCGACTATACACATCAATGACGCAACCCTCCCCGTGAGTCCAGGACGGGCTGTTGGTAACAAAATTAAGCAAAGGCTCTTAAAATAATGTACTTAGACATAGAATTCCTGTTAAATGATGTTAAATTTACCTCATATAAATAAGACTAGATATTTTATTTACGGAAAAGAATATGTCAAAACTTAAAGATACCCCAAAACTTGATAGGCCTCGAGAAAAAATGATGAAATACGGACCAGGTAAGTTGGGCGATGCTGAGTTGCTAGCAATCCTTCTTAGAACAGGCGCAAAGGATCTAAATGTTTTAAAGCTATCGCAAAAAATTTTAAATAAATTTAAGGATAGAGAAATAATTGGTGCAAATATTGGCGAATTAAAAACTATACACGGACTCGGTCCCGCCAAAGCCTGTGAAATAGTTGCGTGCTTCGAGCTTGGTAAGAGAATGCTCAAAGACAAAAAATCATCAGTCCTGTTGTCCCCCAGGGATGTTTGGGAAAGAATGGAAGATATTAGGGGAAGCAAAAAGGAGCATTTTGTCGTCTTTTATTTAGATAGTAGAAATCAGGAGATACAAAGAGAAATTATTTCAGTGGGGACTCTTAATGAGAGCCTGGTGCATCCTCGAGAGGTATTTGAAGGTGCAATTAAAAACAATGCCTCATCAATTATCCTCGCACATAATCACCCGTCAGGAGACTTGGGGCCGTCACAAGCCGATATTGAGATTACTAAAAAATTGATACACGCAGGAAAAATTTTAGATATTAGAATTATTAGCCATGTAGTTGTGACCAAAGATACATGGAAGGAGCTAGAGAATAATGACTAAAACATATCAAACAAAAGAACAGGTTCTAGAAAAAGCAGAGACAATTCTATCAAAGTCTTTGCGTGGGGTTGCTTCAAGTGAAGTGGTTGGAGTTATCGAAAGCCAGATTGGAGTATACGGAATGAAACGCAAAGGTTTTTTAGGGGACATAGTGGAAAAGTATTTCTTCGAGATTAATCCATTCGTGGGGCTTCCGAAGAAAAAGAAAACTGTTTCTCCTGTTGATGCAGTTGCAATAATGGAGAAACATTTTGCTTCACTCGGTTTTACAATAGTCCCACCAAGAAACATTGCAAATTCTGATGGACGCACGGATCTTGTCATTGCTGGGGTTCAAATGTTTGATGATATTATTCACCAGAATAAAGAAGCCCGTGAAGAAAAGATGTTTGTTGCACAACCATCAGTTCGTATGCAGTTTCAGTCACAGGTGCAATCTCAGGAGGGGACATCAACATCCTTTGTAAATGTGTGTACTGAAAAGATGGGGTCAGGATTTGATGCGCACCTCGAGGCTGTCGATCATTGGTGTGGAGTTCTCTCTAAGCTTGGTTTGCATATGAATGATTTAGTCATCGTCATGCGCACCTCGGAAAAAGATTGGGGAACGGGACCGTTTGTTGCCCTAGAGCTCTTCTTTATATACGGAGGGCTTGAGCTAGGTGACGCAGCTTATCTTTTAATCCCGCAAGCATCAAGGGGTCCATTGCCGGTTAGTGATATCGGTTTCGGGCTAGAGAGAATTGTCTGGGCAATGAATAAAACCAAATCATATTTCGATGTGATTACACCGTGGACATTTAACGGCGCAAAGGAAATGTTTGATTCATGTCGTACTCTTGCACTGCTTGCAATCTCTGGAGTAAAAGCAAGTAATAAAGGACCAGGGCTTCAGTTTAGACGTTTTGCAAAGACCCTTAGTGAGAAGTATTATGGAGAAGATATCTTTCAAATTGTGCTCCATTACTTTGATTACTGGGGGCGTTTCACTAAGCCTTCAGTAAGTAAAGTTGAAGCGCTCTACGCAGTGCGGTTAGAAGTTGAAAGGTTCGTCAATCTCTGAAAATAGGGGAGACAATGAAGCTCCCACCCCCTCGCGAGGAAACAACAGAGGCATATTTTGACCGCTTGGTGTATACTCATAATGTAGATATTCACGAGTTACACAAGGCGATAAAAACATGCAAAACATAAACAAGGATAACAAAATATATTTGTCGGGAGGTGGTAATGAACATCAGTCATCCACCCTCGACAAATTTTTTTTGGCTCAATTCCACAAGGAGGTAGTTTTTTGTATATTCCCATAGCGCTACGCGGACACAGGTTGTTCCCAACTGCTAATTTGTGGATGAATGGAATTTTAGAGATGCATAAAAGGACTGATATTCAATTTGAAACATTAAATGATCCTTCAAGTAAGAATATTGATGATCTAGATAAATTCGATGCTGTATATATCGGTGGGGGGAACACATGGAGTCTCATGAAAGAGTTTGAGGAATCTGGTTTTTCAAAGGTTCTTGTCCAGTATCATAACTCTGGACACCCTGTGTATGGAGGTAGTGCCGGAGCAATTATTTTAGGCGCAAAGATAAATACACATGATGACAAGAATGAAGTAAGTTGGTCAGAGAATAATGGCCTAAATTTGTTTAATAATTATTCAATTGCTTGCCACTTTAAAAATGAGGAAGAGGAAAGGTTTAGAAATTGGGCAGCAGAGAATAATCTATCAATAATTTGCCTTTTTGAGGAAACAGGATTGATTATTAATAATACAGAGATAGAATGTGTCGGTACGAAACCATTTATTCTTTATACTCCTCAGGGGGAGAAGTTTGTGAAGGAGCCAGGAGAAATACTCTCTTTATTATAAAAAAAGTGCCACACGCAGTAGACGTGGGCACTCCTGTCTGCACCTTAGTACAGATTAATTTCCCCTTTCACAATTTTTTTGTGTAGTTTCATTTGCGTTCGCGAGGCAACGCTCCACAATCCCTTCTATAAATTGTCTTTGTGTGGGTGAAATACTCCCACCATAGACTTCGACATAGACAGACCATGGATCTCTGAAATACTGCGGCCCATTTGTGATGTTAGGTATACGCAGGTTTCAAGTCCCAGCAAACTAAAAATTTCACTAGAAATGAGCGATCCGATTGCTGTATAAATCTTGCCTACATGATAGACAGGATTTTTGCCACAGCAAGCTTCTATGCTCATGTGCCTCGTAAAGGGGATAATTCCATTGTAACGATTCCCTCTACCAACAACACCCTCGTCGCCACTCTCGATCGCACTACCGGTTAACGTGAGGTAGTAGTCTGACTTGGATGGGTTGTCTCGTGTGTTAAGCGAAACAGACACCTCGTACTCCCCGTACTTGCCAATGACCAATTCCTTGATTAGGCGTTCAAGGAGAATAAGTTTTTGAGCGTAAAATTCTTTGTCGGGGGTATGTAGTGCAATGAACGGAACACACACAGTAATGTCTACGTTCTTCTGTATGCGCCTCGCCATAACCTTGATATCTGAACCGACAAAGGGATAAAGTTTTTTAAATTCTTTATCATTGAGTGCTTTCTCCACAAGGATGACAATTTTTTCGGTGGTACTTAACGGGCTATACGAAACAGTCGTAGAAGTATCATTCGAACGCAAACTATTGTCGTGGAAAACAGCAAATTCCTTCTGTGGAACCTCGAAGAAAAACTGGCGCTCATTCTGCGTAGAACCGTCTGCTTCGTACACAACTCCTGGTCCGGGCGCAAAGTGCGTATTGTCCACAATCATGAGCCACTTGTCTAAATCAAGAAGAGGTAGTATCTCCCCGAAGTGTTTATGAACGACATCGGTTACTATCTCAAGATAGGGGATTGTTTCGTCTTGGTACGTCCTGGTGAATCGGCAGTTCAGGTAAAGCCGTATTGGCTTTTGCATTTCACCGCCACCAAATTTTACCTTTGCCGAACCGCCCGAGAGCGCAATCTTGTCTACCATATGACGGAGAATAATACCGTAATGGTTTAAACAGTACTGCGAGTATGCCTGAGAAACTTTTTCTGCGATAGTGTCACAGAGTGTGTCTGGGTGACCGATGCCTTTTCTTTCAACTACTTCATAGTCAGTATTATCGATGCAGGGTTTGTTCGAAGCGCTTATGAACAGGTTCTTTTTATTCATGATGAATACCTCCAAGATTTAAAATTGTGATTGTATATAAATTAACTGTTTGAACTCTATAATTTATATTGAGAGTTGTCAATGTTTGTAAAAAGTCAATTATCTCGAAGAGATGTAAATGAGACACCGACAGATATCTCTCACATAGTGTCTCATTTGTCTCATTTCATTGGAAAGCATGATTTAATAGCGGTTCATTTCTGCAGAGCGAGACACTGGACGCTATATTATTCTGGTTCTAGACTTCAGTGGTCGCCTCACTTATTCTGGAACTTTTTTGCGCGAATCACTGGAATTTCCCAAACCATCTTTACGAGGCTTGATGGAGTGTCTCTATTTTTTAGAAGAGGGAAGTGTAAAACGGGTGATGTACTAATGAACACCTTTTATTATTTTGTATAGCGACCGACACGCCTATTTTTGATAGAGCGAAAAATGCTAGAATACCCTTATGGTCATTGGTACTAGGTTAATCAGTACCGACACGGCACCCCAAAATATTAAATAGAAAGTTAGCAGTATTTGGAAATTTTTTGGTTCGAGTGGTACATACTTTTTGTATTGACATATTTGGGCTCTTGGAAAATATTTTATTTTAGAATTGCCCTCGTCGTTTTTCTTGCTTATTTATTAGTAGATACAATGTATGCTTATTACCCTATTGTTGTCCTGGGGAAGCGACCACTTGCTCCTGCTTCTGTGGGGCGCTGATGCACTTCTTAATTGCTTTTGGTGTACTTAGTTATGTTCAGAATTATTTATATGTGATACCCCTCGCAATGGGCTCATTCGTTGGAACCTATTTGGTGGTGATGCATCATTCGAAGTCGGGAATATAGAAAATCTTAAGAAGTGAGGCCGAATTTCCCAGCAGGGTTCCTTTCTTGACAAAGGGCATACTTATTTGATAAGCTTCTTATCTTGTTAGTAGCTTATGAAATATGAACAGCAGAAAAGAAAAAATCGAAGAATTAATAGAGGCCATTGGAGAACTTAAGAGAAATATAACCTTTTGCCCTGCAGGCATAGGAAAGAGAGCATCTTTAACACCTTCACAGTGGAGGGCTCTCACGGCTATTGAACTCGGGAAGGGCGCTACTACCAAGGACCTGGCAAGGGAACTGGGTATCACGAGCAGTGCTACAACTCAGGTTGTCGATGCTTTAGTGGTGAATGGCTATGTGACCAGGGAGGCGCAAAAAGAAGATCGGAGAATGGTAACCCTTGTTCTTTCGGGGAAAACAAAAAAATTAGTTGAAGAAATGAAAAAGCAGGTGTTAGAAAATTTTACCAACCTTTTCAAGGATCTCAACGAAAGGGAACTCGATCAATTCATTTTACTGAATAAGAAAATCGGACAGCATTATATTAAAATATAACACCTATGAATACCATCAAAAAAAATCTTGAGTTTGTACGCAACCTCTCTCGTTCCTCTAAAATAGTAGCAACGCTCGTACTCGTAGCCCTTATTCTTTTTGTTATGCGTCTTGGTTCTAACCCCGCATTGCCTGCCACTACTTCTTCTTATGAAACACACGTAAGCCTTGCTTCTGTCGCAAGTTTTTCTGGTCAAGCGGGCTCACTTCCGGTTACGGGGAAAGTAGTTTCTGTTAATAAAGCAAGCATTCTTGCGGTAAGCTCTGGTGAAATTGTGAGCCTCTCTCACGTGCTTGGTGACCAAGTTGTTGCAGGAGAAGTGATTGCGAATTTTGAAAACAGTAGTCAGCGTGCGGCAGTGCTTCAAGCACAGGGTGCCTACGATTCCGCTCGGGTACTGTATACAAAAGCAAGTGGTAGTACTGCTGAAAACTCAGGTACTGCATCTTCTCAAGCGACTCAGTCGGCGCAGGATGCAAAGACTGTGGCACTCTTGGCAATGCAGAGCTCCGTTGCTTCCCTTGACGATGCTTTGCACACCAAAGCAGATTCATTGTTTAGTAATCCTCGAGTGCAACCTCAACTAAACTTGACCGTCTCAGACAGCCAGCTTGTTTCTGATATTGAAAATGAACGAGTTGCACTTGGTAATTTGAGTAAAACAGCAAACGCTCTTTTAAAGAACACCACGCAAGCTAACTTGAATGCAAATATAACGGAAATGATTTCAATGGCGCAAACCGTTGAGGCTTTTCTTACGAACATGGTGACGGCCCTCAATAAGACGGTTACTTCGCCAAGCGTCCCTGCTTCTGTTATTGTGACAGACCAGGTTCTCATTGCTGCCGCTCGAAGCGAAACAATTGCTGCAATTTCGAGTCTTACGAATGCAAAAAGCTCATACAGCGCGGCGCTCTCGAATGCGACGATTGCATCGAATTCAGCAAATGCAGGAACAATGAATGATATCGCTAGTGCACAAGCAACGATAAAGTCCGCTCTTGGTGCACTAGATGCGGCAAAGGCAAACCTCGAGAAGACCATTGTACGGGCACCGATATCAGGAACGATTATCAGTCTTCCGGTATCTCGTGGAGACTACGTCCCGTCTTTTACTCAGGTCGCTCAAATCTCTAACCCGGGTACACTTCAGGTTCTCGTGTATGTTACCGCAGAGGATGCAAAAATAATCGCTGTAGGAGAAAAGGCAGTGATTAACAATAAGACGAATGGAGTGATTACGTTTGTGGCGCCCGCTCTTGACCCAACGACAGGGAAGATACAGGTTAAAATCGGAATCCCCGGAGACCAGAGTGCTCTTACTGACGGAGATACGGTATCTGTCTCACTCGTCCTTCCTAAGGTAGATATTACAAAAACAGAAGCAAGGAAAGAGGGGAGTTATTTTATAATCCCCATCGTAGCTGCAAAAATTACCCCCGACGGTCCGGTCGTCTTCACTGTAAGCTCTAGTACGTTGGTTGCCAACCCGATAACTTTTGGCGCAATTTCAGGAGCGCAAGTTAGGGTTCTCAGTGGCGTCACTGCAGATATGGAAATTGTTAGTGATGCAAGAGGGCTTTCTGGTGGTCAAAAAATAATGGTAGATCTCCCCAAATAAATATGTTGTGGCTATGGAACTTTTTTCTTGAGAGACGACAGTTGAGTTACGTACTCATTATTGTTCTTGTGGTGGCAGGGTCTTTTTCTCTGATAAAAATTCCCAAGGAAAATAGTCCCGCAATAGACATACCTGAGGGTATCGTGATCGCAACATTGCCGGGAGCATCTTCAGAAGATATGGAGACATTGGTCACCAATAAACTGGAAGCACAAATCTCGGGTCTTAATAATATCGATACCATTACCTCAAGTTCGGGCGATGGTGTATCTCAAATTATTGTTCAATTTACCTCAAACGCGAATACCAATCAATCGATTCAGGATCTGCGAGATGCGGTGGCGCGCGCAACACCAAACCTACCGAAGGACGCGACAACGCCACAGGTAAATAAACTTGATTTTAACAGTAAGCCTATTCTCGTAGTCTCGATTTCAGGGAAGCTTTCTCCTTTAGAATTTTCTACACTTGGGCAGACTGTTTCAGATGACTTTTTGAGTGTTTCGGGGGTTTCTCGTGTTGAAGTCTCAGGTGTTCCTCCGCGAGAGATAGAGGTTGTTGTAAAAAAGGAAAAGCTCGAACAGTATGGGTTGAGGATTACTGATGTTATTTCTGCGATTGGAATGAATAATTCCTCTGTTCCTGCTGGAAAAATTTCCATAGACGGAGTTAATTACAACGTTAATTTTAAGGGAAATATAAGTGACCCAAATCAAATAGAAGATATCGCAATAAGCACAAAAAATGGTGTTCCTGTATACTTGAGAGATATTGCAACGATACATAACGATCTCGCCCCTGTTACGACGTACTCGAGGGTCTCGCTTTCTGGGAAGCCGAGCGATCAAGCGATTACTCTTTTGGTTTACAAACAAGCCGGCGCAAGTATTCAGGGGGTTGCCAGCGCGGTAAAAAAAGAAATTGAAAATCTTAAAAAAACAACTTTGTCAGGTATGGATGTATTTGTGCCACCTTCTACTGACCAGGGGGTTGCGGTAGGTAAACAGCTTGGCGATCTTTCGAAGACAGGGGTTGAAACTGTGCTCCTCGTAATTGTTGTACTCTTTGTTACTATTGGCTGGCGTGAATCATTGGTTTCTGCTCTTGCAATACCCCTTTCTTTTTTAATTGCCTTTATCGGTCTCTATTTCACCGGGAATACACTCAACTTCATTGTTCTGTTCGCTCTCATCCTTGCGGTAGGTATTTTAGTAGACTCTGGTATTGTCGTCACCGAAGCAATCCATGCACGAATGAGAATCTACGGAAATGCAACAGAGGCAGCGCGCGCTGCACTTAAGGATTATGCATGGCCGTTGATAGCGGGAACGATGGCTACGGTGGCGGTGTTTGCACCCCTCTTTTATATCTCGGGGATTGTGGGAAAATTTATTGCGGGCATTCCTTACACTCTTATTTTTGTACTCATTGCATCAATCTTTGTTGCCCTGGGGATTGTTCCTTTGATTGCAGTACTCTTTAGTAAGAAAAAGGAAAATCATTTTGAACAGAAGCAGGAAGAATATACCACCCGTGTTACTACTTGGTATACAAAAAATCTACGAAAACTTTTACAGAACCGTGGGCATCAAAATATATTTTTGTGGGCACTCGGGGGACTCTTTATTCTTTCTTTTGCACTCCCTCTTACGGGATTGGTTTCACTTTCGTTTTTCCCTCAGAATAATCAGGACTTCGTCTACATCAATGTTCAAAAAGAAGAGGGGACAACTCTCGCAAAAACAGATCTTGCGGTGAGGGAGATTGAAGAAATACTCTATAGTAATCCAGATATTTCCTCGTTTCAGACAACCGTAGGACAGAGCTCTGCTCTTACGGGAGCCGGGTCATCGGGAAGCAACCAGGCAAATATTACGGTCAATTTACCTGTTGTGCGAAGTAAAACGAGCACACAAGTGGCAGGTGAACTGGTGAAAGAGTTATCGGTAATCAAGGATTCAAAGATCCAAGTCCTTCAGGCAAGTAACGGTCCACCCTCGGGAGCCCCGGTACAAATCCAATTTAAAGGAGATAACTTGAACGAAATTATAACTGCGGCTGATAAGGGGGCCCAACTGCTGGCTTCGTTGCCTCATGCTGCGAATGTCACCGCAACAACACAGAATAATGGAACTGAGTTTAATTTAACAATCGATCGAGTGAAGGCGACCGTACTTGGCTTGAACACGCAACTCATTGGGCAGACACTTCGCGCGACCATAAACGGGACAAAGGCAACAAGTATTACGGAGCCAAAACAAAACGTAGATGTCATCGTAAAACTCAACCTCAACTCAAACTATACAAATACTTTAGACACTGCTGAAACAACAATCAACAGCATCAAGAACCTTTCTATTCAAGGACCAGCAGGAACTATACTCCTTGGGTCAGTTTTGAACGATTCATTAGGGATAAGTAACGCAACAATTTCGCATAAAGATAAGATTCGCATTGAAACAGTTTCTGGATATCCTGATGATAAGACAACAACCACGGCACTTGTTTCGGCATTTAAAAAGAGAGTTGGTGAGCTCAATCTTCCTCCGAGTGTGGTTGTCTCCTATGGAGGAGAAACACAAAATATAAATCAATCTTTCACCGAAATGTTTGTTGCGCTGATTGCGGGGATTGTACTCATGTTCGTTATCCTCATTATCGCGTTCAACTCAATCCGCTACACCATTTACTTATTGTCCATTGTACCCCTCTCTCTCATTGGGGTTATGGTGGGTCTTGCGGTTACCGGGCAGTCACTCTCATTTACGTCTCTTTTGGGTGTTATTGGTTTGGGGGGAGTCTTGGTGAATCACGCGATTATTTTAATGGATTCAATGATTAAGCATTTAGAAGCGAGCCCTCGTGCGTCGATTATTGACGTTGTTGTAGAAGCAAGCGCAACAAGACTCAGACCGATTGTGCTCACTACCATAACGACCGTTATTGGTATGATTCCTTTGGCATTTTCTAACCCTACGTGGGGACCCTTTGCCTTCACGGTGATGTTTGGTCTTGCTTTCGCTATCTGCCTTACTCTCGTGCTGGTCCCTGTTCTCTTTGTTCGTGCACCGCATGGGGACGTTGGCCAAAAAGTATCTTAGTTAAAAAACTCAGTCAAGAATTTTTGAGTGAAGCCTACTGCAGGGAAGAGCGTCCCTTCGGGTCGTATCTAAGGCATTTTTGGGGAGGTTTGAGAACGTCTCTTTGGGGCTTGACATGAGCAACGCTTTTAGTATATCATTCAAATATACATTTGAATGTATAATGACATGGTCACCAAAAAAGAAACTCAGAATATAGAAAACCTTGCAAAGAAGATTCAAGCCGTAGGGGACCCAAGCAGGCTTAAAATCCTCTGCTATCTTTTTGATGCAAAAAAAGCATGCGTTTCTGACATTGCAGAGAGTCTTGATATGAGTGTTGCTATTGCGTCGCATCATCTGCAGACATTAGTAAAAGAAGGACTCCTTAGTTCTGTGCGAGAAGGGAAGCGAGTTTGTTACCTTCTCGCGGACGTTATGATTATGTCTGATTTGAAAAAGTTTATTTGTAAGTATAAGTAGCCATACCCTTTATCAGTATTAAAAAATACTATCATGAAAAATAATACCGTTATCATTTACTCAACACCAACCTGCCCTTACTGTACGTATGCAAAAACATACTTCAAGGAGAATAATGTTGCCTTTGAAGATGTTGATGTCACCAAAGATCAATCTCGCGCACAAGAAATGATTACAAAAAGTGGTCAAATGGGAGTTCCGGTCATTGATATCAATGGTGAAATCGTGGTTGGCTTCCAGCCTGATGTTTTTGAAAAATTATTGAATGCCTAATTCAAAAAAATGAAGAACCGAACAATACTCATAAGCGGAAGCATCATTGTGGTAATAGCACTCCTTTTTCTCTTTGGGAAACAGGGAGGGCCAGGTCTTTTGGAAGCGCGTGATTTTGTTCGTACCTATCAGAGTACTCCAGGTGCCGTACTTGTTGACGTCCGTACACCTGCTGAATTTGATGCGGGGCATCTAGCCACCGCAATAAATATTGATTTTGAAAACCCGCATTTTGTGGAGGAGGTTAAGAAGCTCGACCGTACTACCCCCTATTTTGTGTACTGTCGATCGGGGAATCGCTCGGCACAGTCAGTTGCGATTATGCAAAAAATGGGGATAAAGGATATCTATGAGTTGCAGGGAGGGCTGGTTTCTTCCGTGGGCGCATTAACGCTCACGACCGATACAAGCTCTTCTTCAGAGTATGTTGTTGACGAGGGGGATATGATCAAAGGAGACACGCTTGTTCGTGGCAATGCAACATCGGTATTAAGCAACGAAGAAATAAGGGGGCTTGTACAGATGCGCGAAGAAGAAAAGCTTGCACATGACATCTACATAACGCTCGGAGAGAAGTGGGGAGTGCGTATTTTTTCTAATATTGCAGGTTCAGAACAGACACATACGGATGCCGTAAAGGTACTGTTGGATCGTTATGGAATTACTGATCCTGTTACGGATACTACCGTGGGAGTCTTTAGTTCAACAGTGATGCAAGGTCTCTATCGTGATCTTGTTGCACAAGGAGAAAAATCAGAGCGTGATGCAATCATTGTCGGAGCAACCGTGGAAGATTTGGACATTCGCGATTTATCGACATTGAAAAACATGACAAAGAATGAGGATATTTTGACGGTGTACAATAACCTGCAAAAAGGATCACGTAACCACTTGCGTGGGTTTGTGCGCAACTTGCCCGCGGGGAGTCAATATGTTCCTCAGTATATTACGCAAACAGAATTTGATGGGATTTTGAGCGGTTCACAAGAGAGGGGAAGAGTTTAGGAGAATGATTGCATATTACCAGTATTAAAAAAGAGAAACTATGAATATTACAAAAAACGAGGGAGTATTAGATCGAATGAGCAGAGTTATTCTTGCAGAGTTGTTTTTTCTTGGGGGGTTCTTTTGGGTAGGAGGGGTATTTCATTTCGTCCTTTATTTCCTCGCATTTGTTATGCTCGGAACTGCGATAACAGGGTTCTGTGGCCTGTATAAGGTTTTAGGGTTTAGCACCAAAGAACTCGTACGTAAAGATCTTGAAAAATCGAAGATCCTTCTTGGTATCTTTATTTTTATCCTTAGTTTTATTGCTCTTGTGGGGAGTTATACCAGTAACTTCTTCACAAAAAAGTTTTTTCTCGAGGACTATGCGACTGTAAATCAATTTTATAAACAAGCGCTTTATGCTACGGGGCAGAATGATATTGCCGGGGTAGATAAGAATTATCCCGCACTCGTTTCTTCGTATAAAGTATTTCTTTCAAAGTATAAAAATTACCGTCCGTATGTGGTTTCTCAAGATACACAATTCGAGGGAGACCTCGTCGCTATTTCAAGTATTATTACAAACACAAAAGAACGTATTACAGCAGGGGACCTTACCGAAGCACACCTTGAGCTTGAAAAAGTCCGCCCCCTTTTTCAGGGTATTTTGAAACGTAACGGATTCTCAATGCTCGCAATTTCTTTAGTTGATTTCCATGATTCGATGGAAAAGATTATTCTTGCTGCTGATGAAAAAAACAGCGCGCTTGTTCTCGATGTCTACACTGAGGTCAGTGTGAAACTTGCAGTAGTAGAAGGGGAGGTGAATGACAATGAGATTCAATCTATTCGCCAAAAGTTGGAAGAACTTGTTACTCTTGCACACGAAAACAAGAAGGACGCGCTTTCTGGAAAAGCTGCGGAGCTTAAGAGTAGTTTTGTAAAAGTTTATTTAAAGAGGGGGTAGGTGTCGACTGTTGGTTATTTCTGATCTCTATTTTCCTACAATGCGAACGAAATCTTTGAAATTGTCACTCGTGAAGTAGCCCGAAAGATGGAAAAGATCTTTCGATGAATGAAGCGTACCCCAGGGTATTCCTCGAGCAGTCGTATAGCCAGCTTCTTTGATGACTGTTTCAATTTCGGGACTCGTATAGCCAAAGGGTTGTGCAAAGTCAGTTACGGGTTTTTTGATGTTGTCTTCGATAACCTTTTTACTTTCGCTAATTTCTTTTTTGATATCTGCTGGCGTTGAGTTTTTGAAGAGGGAATGAGAGAGCGAGTGACTTCCGATCGTCATTCCTGTAGTGCTCATTTCACGTACTTCGTCCCAGGACAAGTAGCGCTTGTTTCCTCGGTTGATGGGGTTGGTGTATACATAGAAGGTGGCAGTCATGCCGTACTTCTTAAGAAGGGGGAATGCATACTGATACTGATTTACTAACCCATCATCAAAAGTGAGTGCTACGGGCTTTTGCGTCGGAGTCGTTGTTCCTTCTTTGGTATCGCGTGCGACCTCGTCCATACTAATCGTGGTGTACTTATGATCGCGAAGATAGATGAGTTGTTCTTCAAAAAGCTCAGGGGTAATATCAAAACGGTCCTGCATAATGGATTCACCTGGAATATGGGGGCGAACACTGTGATAAATAATAATAGGGATTTTAACCGCAGGAACTTCCGCCGTACTTAGCACAGGTTTTTCAGCGGAGTTGTTTTGCAAGAAAGCCTGAGTATAGGTGAAGTCGGTGCTTGCCTCAAGTGCAACACGGGGGTCACCAAAATTTTTATAGAAAACCATGAAATAGCCTGCACCTAAAAACACCCC
>MNVN01000020.1 GCA_001871765.1 Candidatus Nomurabacteria bacterium CG1_02_43_90 | reverse complement strand
TGCAATAATGAGCTTGAGCATACCGGAGAGGTATCCATTGATCGTGTAGGAGGTTGAGAGTGTGCCTCCGTCTCCAATAGGGAGAGGGGCGAGGGGCGTATATGATTGTGCGACAGCAAAACCAGCAAATGCAAAAAATCCAATCGTCACAGAAATAAAAATTATTCCTTTTTTCATGTTCATCCCCTTATCGTACCACAAAGATATCCACAACTCTGTGCAAAAGTAGGGGTTGACAAATCTTTTCTATCTGCTATGATTTTCTTGGCTGTTGAAGTATCGGGGCGAAAGCCCATATCTTTGTAATTTTTATATACGAAAGGAAGGTGTACGATGAAAAAGCTACTGAATTTGTTTATGGTCTTTTTGGTGTCTGTTTCCCTCACGGCCTGCGCGACGGGGTCACTGGGAAAAGCCGACGAGGGGGGGCTCTCCGATATTGTCCTCAACGTAACCACGACCGAGTGGGTCGGGGAAAATATCGGCACCCCGCAAGAAGTGCGGGCGGTCGGCTGTGGTCGGACGATTCTGGTGTATGACACCGGAAAAGGCATGTCGTACTTTGATCTGGTCAAAATAACCGTCGGGAAAAACGTACAACTGGAATCACGCAGTATGGTGATCACTATCAAGGGTGGCACCCTCGACAATGGCAACTTAACTGGTGGGGTTGTTGTTGGTTATAAGACGAAAGAAAAGAGCATGGGCAACCCCTACGATCCTGCAAAAAAATGCAGTTAAAAAAGGTGTGACGGCGGTCACCCAAAAAAACAAAAGGTCTCGAAGTTCGAGGCCTTTTCTTTTTATTTAAAAATCAGTATTAGTAGCATCTCGTATTCCAACCCGAGACTAATTTCATTTTTAAAAAAGCCTGTTTTCCACTATATCTTCTCTGTAATCTCTGATACAATATACAAGTAGATAGAGAGAGGGAATCCTTATAAAGGATTATACTATTTCTAAAAGAGAAGGGTTCTCGTTGGGATATCATTTAGTAATCTTTAATCATAAAAGAATGCACTCATTGTTAAAAACAATTTTTTCTGTCATTGTTGCCGTCGCCATAGGATTGACCGTCGTGTTCTTTGCATGGAGAGCAGAGACCTTGCAAAAAAACAATGCCCCGTTTGAACAAACGATTAGTGGAGACTCCTGGAAAGATTCTCTTCTTGTTGTCCCTGTGGCATCATCCTCAAAAGTACTCAGGGAAACACGGAAGAATTCAGCAGTAGCTACCACCACCACCGACCTTATTGCACGTGAACTTCTGGTCAACTATGCGGTCTTACAACAAAGCACAGGAACCACAACCTTGAGCGACGCAGACGCACAGGCACTTGCGCAGGTCGTTGTTCAGAAGATTGTGCTCCCTAAAGGAGTCCAGTACTCAACAAAAAACTTGACTATCTCAAGCGATAATACCGATTCTGCTTTTAGTACGTATGCAAAAAATGTGGGGGAAACAATACAGACTTTTTCATCGTCACAAAGAATAAATGAGTTAGCTGTTGTTGCCGAAGCTCTTAGTACAAAAGACTCTGCAACTCTCCAAAAATTAAGTTCAAGCATCAATGATTATCGAGCTTTAGAAAAAAAACTATTAGCAATCTCTGCGCCCTCAGCTGTCGCTCCTCTTCACTTACGCCTCGTGCAAAACTACGCAAATATTGAAGCATCGATAGTAGGTATGAAAAACATTGTCAGTGACCCTGTTGTCGGACTTGCATCCCTTGATCAATATAACAAAGAAATGACGGCTCTTGATTCACTCGCGGTCGAGTATAGGAATTATTCACCAGCGCGTTAATTTAGTAATCACACTATCATGAAAAATATTTCAATCTTTAAAAAAACGCTTCTCGTCCCGCTTGTTGCCCTCATCACTTTTTTACCAATTCATGTACAAAAAGCTTCTGCAGGCGCAGTCCCTGGTATTTTTGTCCCCGTTGCTGATAGTATTCTGCAAGGGGACACGTTAACACATACAGCTTTCCAGGATGTTGCAAAAATGAGCCTCGACACTCTTGCCTACACAGCCGCGCAAATAGCCCTCGACGAAATAACCAAAAACACCGTTTCTTGGATTCAAGGTGGCTTTAATGGGAGTCCGTCGTTTGCTGTTGACCCCAATAAACTTTTCCTCGATACCGCTGATGCTGTTTCAGGAGGTCTCGCAAGTCAAATTCGTAATCTCTCTACTACGTGCAAAGTCGGAAATGTAAATTTCAACCTTGATCTTGCCAACATGGTTGATCTCTCTACACGAAGTGGTGCTACCAATAAATTTGCGGCACAACTCCAATGCCCCTTCCCGGCAACTATTGATCCTACAAAATTCTACACCAACTTTGATGGGGGATGGGATGCCTACGGAGCAGCCCTCGAAGATGCGGGTAATGGGTTTGGTACACGTGTCATTGCAAGTAAAGAACTCGATACCCTTCAACAAGAAGTAACTCATCTCCAAGAACAGAAATTGGGTTGGGCAAACGGATTTCTTGATCAACCTGACTTGAGTCAGTGTACCTACCCACCTGCCGTAGCTTCGGTCATCAACCTTCCAAGTACTTCTCCTGACGCACTTCCACCAGAAGCAGTTCAGGCATACCAACGGTCGTACTGTAAAACAGCAACTCCAGGAAAAACAATCGCCGACACTCTTTCTCAGGCCACCGGTATGGATACCCAACGCTTGAATATGGCAGACAATATGAACAAAATCATCGCTGCCTTCGTAGGTCAAATCACAAAAAGCGTTACGGTTGGGGTTTTTAAGTAAGTTTCATTAACTCAAATAATGCGTTTATTCCTCTCAAAAAAAAGCTGGGTAGCAATTCTCTCGGGGATTGTTTTCCTGCTGGGAGCGCAGATTGTATGGGGTGCTACCGTATGGGCATATCAAGTAAAGGCGAGCGCAGGCGAAAGTGCTGCTCTGAAGATCTACTCCTTCCCCACACAAGCAGATTGCCTAGCAGCTTTTACAGCCGACACCACGGCACCCTACAAGACTTCGTGTCAAATGACTCTTGATACTATGGCAGCTCAAGTTGGTACAAACATTGTACAAACACAGGCAAATGCAGCAGCTAATGCAGGGCGGGCAAGAGAGGATGCTCTTCTCAAAGGAATACATTGTGGTATTCCAGTCATGATCGGAAGTCCTGACAACCTCATGGATTGTATTCCAAAGGGAATCTATTACGGTATCTACAAACCATTTTCTTTTTTCCTCATTGGTTGTGCGTATTTCTTTGATACCATACTTGGTTTAAGCATCGACCAGTCTTATGTTAACCAAACTTTTATCGACACCTCGTGGAAAGTGATCCGCGACTTTTCGAACATGCTCTTCATTTTCATTCTCCTTTATACGGGAATATCTACCATCGTGGGGAGAGAGAAGGATTGGCGTGGAGTTGTCCTCAAAGTTGTGGTCATTGCACTCCTTATCAACTTCAGCCTCTTTTTCACCAAGGTGGTGATTGATGCGGGAAATATTCTCGCCGTGGGGGTTCGTGACAGTATCCAAGTAGGGAATGCTGGTATTTCTCATGCGATTGCAAGCAAATTTGAACCGCAGAGTTTTCTTAAGGTTGCTGGCGAGGTTGATACGATGAAAGTTACAATTGTATTTTTAATTGCAGCCGTGATTTCAGCATATGCAGGTTACATCTTTTTTAGAGCGGGACTCCTCTTTTTGGGGCGTCTCATCGCATTTTGGTTTCTCATGATTGTTTCGCCGTTTGCATTCATATCCATGGCACTTCCCAAGGGGAATGTCTTTCAAAAATGGCTTGACCTGCTTATCAATCAGTCCTTTGTTGCACCTCTTTTCCTTTTTCTTATCTACTTAATTATGCAAATAATTAATGTCCCGGGGGGGCTCTTGGGAGGTATTGCCCTCCCCGGAAAAACAGGAAACACTGCGTGGTTGTTCGCTGACCTGTTTGCACCCATAATTATGGCTGTCCTTATTGGGGTTGCCCTGCAAAAAGCACTTGGCCTCGCAACAAAAATGTCCGGGGAGTTTGGTGCAGCCACGGCAAAATTCGCAGGGGCAGCAATGGGCTTAGCAGGAGGGGCAGCATTGGGAGGCACGGCGCTGGCATTAAGAGGAACCGTGGGGAGAGCTGCAGCGCATTTTGAAAAGAAGGGGACCTTCCAAAGGATGGCTACGAATACTGATGATGGTAATTTTGCTTCACGTTTCCTTGGACGCAAAATGCTAGCAGTAAATGATAAGGCGCGCACAGGTACGTGGGATGTACGTGGAGCAGACGGCTTTATTGGTAAAAATATTAACAAGGGAATTAGTTCGACTTTAGGAGATATTGGAAAAGTAAGTGCCAACGCCAAGGGCGGTTTTGAGGGAGCAAAAAAACGGCAGAATAATGAAGATCTTGAAATGGCAAAGAGACTCCGGATGACCGAAGAAGAGAAAGAGGCCATCAATGCAAAATATGCTGTCAACGAAAAAAATGAAGAGAAAGAAAAACAGATGAGAAATGCCAATGAACGAGCAGCGGAGGTTGCTGATGCTGAGGAAAAGGCAAAAAACTCACTCACTGGACAAGCGTTAAGTAGCACTGAAGCAGATCTTAAAAAGCAAAAGGAGGAGACAGAAAAAGTCACCAAAGAAAGAGAGGGTGCTGAAAAAGCACTCGCTAGTGCTATAATCAAAACACCTGCGCATCAGAAAGCTATTAACGACGCACGCATAAAAGAAGGGTCCTCGCTCGCAGCACTAAACCAAGCACAGGAAAACTTTGATTCTGCGAAAGCTTTACATCTTGCTTCTTCAGAAATAAGTGAGCTCAATACAGCTAAAGCTGGCTTTGAAGTTATACAAAAAGCCTTCGAAGCAGCAAAAAAAGAAGCAGATAGTGCTCTAACTGAGGCAAAGAAAGAAATCGCCAAGGAGAACAAGAGACGTAATGAGGTTTATGCAAACTATGTAGAAGGTAGAGTAAAGACAGTTGTAGGCCTTGGAGCTGCCACAACGGTGTTAGGTGGTTTGACAGGAGGAATAGTAGGTAGTGCGGTTGGTCTAATTAAGAATCTAACCTATAGTCAGAAACAAGCCCGCGCAACCGCAGCAAAAATACGTGCGGGAGAAGGCCAAGATGAATCAGAAAAAGAGATGTCAAAGCTTGTTAAAGAGCTGATAAAAAAAATGAAAGAGGACGAGGAAAATAAAAAATAATCATGCAAACAGAAACAGAAAAAATCTTTACGGAGCAATTGGGAAAACTTCCTCCTGAAATTATTGATTTCATTTCCTCAACGAACTGGGACACTGACATCAATGAGATTGGCACGCTCTACAACCTTTCGCCTGAAGAACTCAAAATCTATCGACGCGAAGTTACCCTTACTATCGTCGGGCTCGTGCATCCCGACGAATTCAAGGATACCTTGAAGCAAGAAATGGGGATGGATGGAGCATTCCTTGATACAATCGTCGCCACGACTGAGCAGAAG
>MNVN01000014.1 GCA_001871765.1 Candidatus Nomurabacteria bacterium CG1_02_43_90 | reverse complement strand
TGCCTTATGCGCGTAGAGATACGCGACTGATTGCTCACGCATTCAATGAGTCATGGGAGGTTGCCGGACAGAAATCATTAATTGATTTCTGATCAAGGGGTCTTTGACGAAGGTAACAATACAACCAAACTGGTTGCTGTTGTTGCATTCGTTAAGTATCTCTGCCTCTTTTTCTTATGCACTAACACCAACCACTGCGGTTGGTGTTTTCGTTGTACTGATTATCAATTATTAATCACATAACTATGAATAACAATATAAAAGTAGTGTATGTAGCTGTTGGTTCTCTCAACCCTGCTATATACAACCCACGCAAGTGGAACGAAGCGCAAACTAATGCGCTCAAAGAATCAATTACACGCTTCGGGATGGTGGACCCTATCATTTGCAACTCAACACCTGAGCGGATGAACACCGTCATTGGCGGACACTTCCGCCTAAAGGTTGCTCAAGACATCGGACATACTGAGATGCCCGTAGTCTACGTAAACATTCCTGATATAGAGAAAGAAAAAGAGTTGAATGTACGCTTAAACAAAAATTTAGGTGAGTTTGATTTCGAGCTTTTGAAAGATTTCGGTGAGGCATTCCTAGGCGAAATGGGTTTCAGTACCGAAGAGCTTGATAATATATTTGCGATTGACCCGACACCAGAGGTATTCGACATGAAGAAGGAGCTGGAGAAGCTCAACATTCACGAAATCAAAGTCCAGAAAGGCGACAAGTATGAGATTGATGGGTCAATTTTGATGTGTGGCGACAGTACCATCGAAGCAGACATGCTGAAGCTCATGGAGGGAGCGCAAGCAAACATGGTATGCACTGACCCTCCATACATTCTTGATTACCTTCGTGGTAAGACGAAGCAGAAGGACGGAGTGACTGAAGGATTTGGACTGAAGAAGAATCGTAAGTACCTTGAGACAGACGTACTGCCTGACAACTTCACTGAACTCTGGATGGCGAATGTAGCAAAGGTGCAGAAGCCAGACTTCTCTATCATGATATTCGAGCATCCAAAGAATCTCCGTACTATCTGGAATGAATTGGAGAAGCACTGGAAGTATCGCAACACTATCACGTGGCACGTGCCAAACCGTGTACAAGGTTTTGCAGCGAAGTACAAGTTCTTCAACAAACAGGATATCGCTCTGGTTGGCACTGACGGAGACATAGCTCTTAATCTTGAGCCCGAGGGTGACGAACTTTTTCAGAATGAATATGAGAACGCAATTTTTGCAACTTCTGGGAAACCTCACTTTGAGAGTTACGAGAAAGGCAAAAAGATTTGTCCGACTGATTTCATTGACCACATTGCGGCTGATGAAAAATCTTCAGGACAAGGAATTATCTTTGGTACCAAGCCGTTGGAGCTGTTGATTCCCTACATTAAGGTACTCACGAAGCGTGGCGACTTGGTATTGGAACCTTTCGGTGGCTCAGGTAGCACACTCATTGCTTCACTGAAGCTCGGGCGTAACTGTCGCATCATGGAGAAGTCTCCTGTGTACACAGAGGTAATCAAAAACCGTTGGGAGAAGCATACTGGGAAAAAGGCGAAGAAGATTAACTAACCCCATATGACTTCTCCTAAACCAAAGAACAAAACGGAGAAGCGATTGGAGACATTAGCGGTAAAGACGAGAGCACAGAAGCAGGCGTTCCTCGAACAGCTTCCGAAATATCCGATTGTACAAGTCGCCTGTGAGAAATCAGGCGTGGGTCGTTCGACGTACTATGCGTGGCGAAAGGATGACAAGGAGTTTGAGAAATTGGCGGATATCGCGATGAGAAGTGGCGAGCTCTTCATCAACGATATGGCTGAGTCACGTCTCATTCAGAATATTCAAAATGGACACACCACGTCAATAATATTCTGGCTGAAGAATCATCACGGTGGATACAATGACCGCATCGTGCATGAGCATGAACACTCGCTTGAGCTTGTAGATGAGGACCGCAAGGCTATCGTGAAAGCCCTGATGAACATCGGGCTTGGAAATGTTCTCAAGAATAACGGCATAGACCCAGAGGAGTGGCACGAAAAACAGCGGCTCGAAAAAGAAGAACATATTAGACGAGTAAATGAGGTGATTGGATCTGCTCCAGAAAAGAAGGATACTGTTTTTAAGATTCCGCCTCATCCTCGTCCACATCTACCAGTAGTTGAAGTACCGAGCGCTCTACCGAAAAAACGACCAGTGAAAAAGGGGGTAAATATTAAAGAGTATTTCAGTGATGTAGCGGTTAAGAAGCGTCTTCTAGATAAATAGTTGTCTACTTCTTGTCTACAACCCCGCCTAGGATACCTAGCGGGGTTGTGTCATTCATTGTGTATATGAGCAAAATAGAAATGCCAATTGGGGCTATGGCGAGGGAGATACAAGCCCCCATAAGGGTCAAATATTGCCTGTACGCGAGGAAAAGTACAGAAAGCGAGGAACAGCAGGTCTTGTCCATTGATAGTCAGATTAATGAGATGGTTCAGATGGCAGAACGGGATGGCCTTGAAATAGTCGAAATCAAAAAAGAGTCACACTCTGCGAAGGAGGCAGGACAACGACCTGTGTTCAACGATATTATTAATGAAATAAAGAGTGGAAAATTCAACGGCATCCTCACATGGGCGCCAGACCGTATCTCGCGAAATGCGGGAGACTTAGGCAGAATTGTAGACCTGATGGATTCGGGGAGACTTCATGAGATACGCACTTATGGACAAAAGTTTAGTAACAATCCAAATGAGAAATTCTTGTTAATGATTCTGGGGTCACAAGCAAAGCTCGAGAACGACAACAAAGTGGTTAATGTAAAACGGGGACTAAGAGCGAGATGCGAGATGGGCTTATGGCCTTGCACTGCCCCAACAGGGTACCTCAACAGTAAGAACACAGAGAAAAGTTGCCATGTGGAAGTCGACCCCGATCGCGCGACAACAATCAAAAAAATGTTTGAGAAGGTAGCATACGAAGGATACAGTGGCAGAAAAGTACACTCATGGCTAAAAGATGAAATGAAATTTAAGACACACAGAGGCAAACCTCTCAATGTAGGAAATATATATTTAATATTGAGAAATACTTTCTACTATGGAACATTTGAGTACCCAAAAAGAGGCGGACAGTGGTATCAAGGAAAACATATACCAATTATCACTAAAGAACTTTTCGATAAAGTTCAGGAGAGTCTCGTGGGTTATTCCACAAACAACGCAAGCAAGGAATTCGCCTTCACTAAACTCTTGACCTGCGGACTGTGCGGTTCAGGAATAACCGCGGATGAGAAATTCAAGAAACAGCAAAACGGAACAGTGCATAGGTATGTCTACTATGGATGCTGTAGGTTCCGAGATAAAAACTGCAAATCAGGATACATGCGAGAAGAAGATCTTATTGAACAACTTGCAGGGCTCATGGATGAAATTCATCTCGACGAGATCGGAATGAAAGAAAAAATAAAAGAAGAAATCGAACGTCACAAAAAATTCGAATCAGGACTCCTTGGCATAAAAAGTACAACAGTAAAAATAGCCGACATCGACATCCGAAACTACGCAAAATACATTTTACGAGACGGAACGATCGCAGAGAAACGCGAACTGCTCACCTGCCTGAGGAGCAAAATAACAATGGCAGAGAAACTAATCAGAATTGTGTAAATAAAAAATCACCCATCTTTCCATTGAGTGATTTCTATAAGTCTTTAAAGTTGACTCACACTTACTATTCCCAGAGAGGGAGAGCCACTTGAATTGGATTTACGTCTGGGAACGCATCGCCGACTCGAGGAGCCAATGCATTCGCGAGATATCTCTCAACTCCATCACGATAAGTGACAAAGATTGGTGCCCACGTAACATACAGATTGGGATAAGCTGTAATAGCTGTATCTCTGCGATGTGCCGCAAGACGATCTCGAATAATACCTTGACCAACTCTTACCACTGGGCCACTTCCTTGCCAGATTATGTAGACTCCTTCCATATTGTCGAAATGAGCATGACTCAAATCAACATTCATCAAAGGGCCCCATACATCTCCCTGACATTTCTGCCATGTAGGTTGCATATATTTTATCGAGCAAGGAACCAGCTACTATTTGCTTTTCCCACCCTTACCAGTGTCGCCGTTCCCAGATTTAGGAATTCGCTCAACTGTAGTGGTGTTCGGACGTCGCTCAGCCTCTTTAACTGGAATGAATTCTCCAGTCTTAGAGTCTCTTCCGAGCGGAAACGTTTTTGATCCTTTACTCATAAAAGTATTAGATTGGTTGATAACTGGGCGCTATTTATGATAGAGTAAAAGTGTTAAGGTTTTACGTTATTATAAATATATCGAATAATCGACGCGGAGCGTTTCAGGAAAGAAACTCCTGTTTCGTTTAAGCGCCCAGAAAAGCTACCAAGAAATTGGTGGCTTTTCTTGACCCTCAAATAAAGCTCGATTTGATTATTGGAATACCTAAATGATCCAGTCTAATTTCGAGCGCTTGCCTTGAAAGACCGAAACGTTCCTCAAATTTCAGAAAGTGTTTGTTTAGCTCAAACGGTATTAGTGTCTGGTTTTTAATCAAACCTAATTCTTTTAAAAATTCTTCTACTTCAACCCTGGAGGCAAGGAGGGCTCCTGCGTACACATTAGCTTGCCACTCTCTTCTAATATGTGCTGTGTCAGACTTTTTAGTTCTCTCATGAAGTGGTGACCTTTTCCATCCAGATATAATTCCATTTTTTATTTCAAACAATGGTCCATGCAGTGCTAGGTGCCCTGCTTCATGTGCTATAGTAAAAGAAATTCTGCGCTGATTCGTGCAATCCTCACTCACTATAACCTCTTGATTTTCCGGCCTTAAAAAACCTAGGGTTTCTTTTTCCTCTGAATCTTCTACTATCTTCTCAAAAGTCACATCAAACCCCCACAATTCATGAACGTAATTATCTACGTCAAGAGGAATCGGAGCGGGTTTATTATATTTTTCATTATATTTGTGACGGTACTTTACGAGATCACCCAAAACCTGAGATTCAATCTCTTGTTTCGTTAGCTGATAGGAATCAACTAATGGGTCCCAGTTTTTTGTGACCCGCATCCTCATAAGCTTTTCTTTTTATTAACCTTCCTGAATACGAGTGGATCTGGCCTTAGTGTGATACCACTTCTTTGTGACTCCGAAATAATTTCATCCTCGAATTTCTGTTTAAAATATGCCTGAACAAGGTCCTCATATTCATCCACAGAAAGTGAGTACGCCTCTTTAACTTTCTTTATAAAGTCTAATGATGGCAAAGCCCCCGCCTCAACCTTGCTAAGGTATGCGTAAAAATGCTTACCAAAATATAGTTCTAGTTCCTTATCAAGACTTCTAATACTCCTACCTGGAAAGTGCTCCTCCCTCAGTGACCTTATTTTATTTTTGAATTTTTCATTCATCTTGCTATTGTAGCATATGTAGCCTACAAATGCAACAGCAAACCGCCTCTTAACACGGGAATTTTGTGCTCGTCAAGTCCCTGCCTACTATAGGACCTCTCAGTCAGTCTCACTACTTGGTGCCCTCGGTAAGAATCGAACTTACATCTAATCCTTAGGACGGATCTGTTCTATCCATTGAACTACGAGGGCATAAGAAACAAAAGTGAGAAAGACAGCTTTTGCCATCTCCTCACTTTTGTTTCTTACATAACAAGAGGACTACAAACCGAGAAGTTCTGAGAGGCGAGCTTTATCGAAACCAATGATCATCTCATCTCCCACAAAAATAACAGGAACACCCATCTGTCCACTGCGCTCAATCATCTCTTTGCGCTTCTCAATGTCCGTACTCACATTATGCTCAGCGTAAGGAACATTACTCTCGGTAAAAAATGCTTTCGCATCTTTACAATAATGACACGTAGGTGTCGTATAAATAGTTACTTCTTTCATATAAGTTAAAGTTAAAAAATCTTTCAATTACTACGTTTTGTATGAACTTGTTTATTTTACCACAGGAGGAAACAGTGCGCCAGAGGACAAAATTTGGCTAACTAACTATGCAAAATATAGCAACAACGCCAGAGTTTTGCTCTGGCGTTGGCATTTGGTGTCCTTATTGTACCAAGTTAGAACCTATTTTGGTGCGGGTACCGGGAATCGAACCCGGGTCTCAACCTTGGGAAGGTCGCATCCTACCACTAAACTATACCCGCAAACGAGCGACGAAATAAGGGGGTGCTTGTACACACTCATCTCTCGCGAGTGAGTGACAAAATGAAATTGTACTCAATATTCATTTTTTGCGAACATTAAAAACTATTTGAAAAACGAAAGAATTTTCTGCCACCAACCATTCGAAGCAGGCACTTCCCCATTCTCACTTTTTTTTGCATTCTCGTCAACCACCACGACAACCTCTTCCCCGGGAAGCGCTACGGTATACTTCTCCCGAACCTCTTCTTCTATTCCCTGGTTGCTATTGAGGCGTGCCAAGCTTATTTGAAGTTCCTTCATTCGTGACTCAGAATCCGCAAGTGCTCGTGCTGAAATGTCACGCTCCGTCATTGCAACAAGGGCCTTTTTGTGCACGCGCCATGCCCCCACACTCACGACAAAAAGCACCCCCGTAAGAACAAAAATGGTTATTTTAGAATAGACAATTTTCCGTATTTTTTTACGCTCTTGAAAAGGAATCATTTCTCCTGTATTATACACGCAAGTAGAAAGTTCATAAAGTCAAAAAAGGGGGAGGTTTCGGTTGCTTTGCAAACTTTTAACATTTAAACTTTTAAAAAATAACATCATGATGTTCGACAAAAAATACAAAAAATATTGGAATACGTTCGGGGTTGTCGTATCAATCCTTGTTATTGTGAGTATGGTACTCCTTTATGCAGCACCAAGCCTTTTCCGGTAATACAAAGATTTTCCGGTATAAGGTTTTAGAAACACAGAGGGTTTGTGCAACGCGCAACCCCTCTGTGTTTCTTTGTACCCGCTAATACCTAGACCCTACGGACTAAGACCTACTTCTCCCCTCCCCGTACCATTTTCAAAAATACTTCATGAGGAATATCTACTGTTCCTCGATCTTGCATTTTTTTCTTTCCCCTTTTTTGCTTTTCCCATAATTTCTTCTTGCGAGTAATATCACCTCCGTACAAGTATCCCGTTACATCTTTTTTCATCGCCGTAAGTGAGCGAGAAGAAATAATGCGCCCAAGCCCTTGTCCTTGAATTTTTACATTAAAAAGCTGTCGAGGCAAAATACCATGAAGCTTTTCCACCATCTCTTCTGCTTCACGCTCAATCCTGCGTCGCGAAACCACCTTTGAAAAAGCAGGTACAACTTCCTCCGCCACAAGGATATCCAAGCGGGCAACATCTGCTTCGCGACTACCGATAATCTCGTAAGCAAGTGACGCAAATCCTGAAGAAGCACTCTTTAACTCATCGAAAAAGTTACGCATAAGCTCCCGCAAAGGCATCTCAACTTCTATCACCGTACGATTATCCCCAAAGAGTTCCGTTGCACCCACCACCGCTTCGTGCTCGTACAAAAGGGTCATAATCGGGCTCACATAACTAGGAGGAGTGATTATTTTAACGCGTACCCACTGTTCAAAAATTTTACTCGTTGCGCCATGATCGGGGAAAAGGTGTGCAGAATAAATTACTTCATGTTTCGCATTTTGTCGCATCTCTACTTCATAGGTAATCGAGGGCGTTGTCACAATAATCTCAAGGGTGAATTCACGACGTAACCGCTCGGTAACAATTTCCATATGAAGCATGCCCAAAAATCCACAACGAAAACCACGTCCCAGAACCCCTGATGCTTCTTCTTCAAAAGAAAGAGACGAGTCCGATAAACGCAAAATTTCAAGGGATTGTTTAAGGATAGTAAAATCATCAGCACTCTCGGGATACACCGAAGCCCACACGACAGGGCGAGGCTTCATATATCCCTCAAGAGGTGGCAGGGTGCTTTTTTGTGCCAAGATAGTATCGCCGACAGAAGCGATGCCTGGCTTCTTGATTCCCGTCAAAATATAGCCAATCTCCCCCGCAGAAATAACCTCAGTGTCCACCATATCAGGATGGAAAATACCAACTCCGAGTGCACCAAACTTTTCGCGGGCTTGTGCAAAAACAAGCGTATCATTTTTTGAAATCTTTCCATCGAGTACTCGCACGTATACAATAATCCCCTTGTGGCTCGAATATCCAAAATCAAACACGAGTGCGCGAAACGGCCCTTCTGAACCATTCTCTGATACCGGTGGCTCTATACGTTCAATCACAGCAGCAAGGATTTCAGGTACCCCTTGCCCTGTTTTACCTGAGACCTCAAGAACCTCAGAAGAATCGATATCGAGGAGTTTCGCCAACTCTTCTTTTACTTCATGAGCGCGAGAAAGAGGTGAATCAACTTTAGAGACTGCCGGGATTATTACAAGCCCCGCCTCACGCGCCATAGCGAGCACAGAGAGGGTTTGTGCCTGCACCCCTTGAGTTGCATCAACCAGAAGAATAGTCCCCTCTACCGCTTTCATGGCACGTGATACTTCATAAGCGAAATCAATGTGCCCGGGTGTATCGATGAGGTTAAGGATGTATTTTTCTCCTTTATACATATGCTCCATGCGCACTGGTTGCATCTTGATCGTAATCCCCCTTTCACGCTCAAGCTCCATCGAGTCGAGCACTTGCTCTTTCATTTTGCGCGCCTCTACGGTACCCGTAACTTCGAGCATGCGGTCAGCAAGCGTTGACTTGCCATGGTCAATATGCGCGATGATAGAAAAATTGCGGAGGTGTTTGAGATCCATGGAAATTAGTTTTTAAAGTTCAAAAAATTAGAAGTAAATACAGACATGCACTTACCTTACAAACTTTATAAACTTTTCACTTTCAACTTACGTACCATACCATAAAACCCTTGAAAAATAAAGATAGAGACTCCATAGAAAAATAGGGCATCACTGCCCCCTTTGGTATTACTTTTTGTCTTTTATTCCCTCGGCCGAACAACGGTTGGACCACAATACTCCTCCCAAGAATCGAATGTCCTGGTATACAGGACCGTTACATGCCCTTTCCTTGCACAAAGAGTCTCGGGGCTTGTAAAAGAAACCAAGCCCTTGCGCTTGAGACCAAGGAGTAGTGCATACACACTGTGGATCTCGACCTTCGGGTCACTCTTTTCGGAGATAGAAGGACCAGAGAGGCTGTTCTCTCCCATGGCCTTCAATACCACCTCATCAAGTGGTGAGACCTTCACCACTTCAAAAACATGAGGAGGATCCCCTATTTTGTGCACCTTTAAATGTTTCGACATCTCGCCCTACCTTTCTCTTTTTATTGTCCAAAAACTGCTTTATATTCTAACATATTCTTTATAAAGACGCAACAAAGCATTCCTCGGTGTTGTTAGATGCCTTTATTAGCAACATTACCCCATCAACTTTTAAGTCCATTATATTTGCTCCTTATCTGGCATTACGACGCCTACCTTCCAAAATTTACGATGGAGAGCCGTGCGAACATCTCGAATTTCTTCATTACCCATGAGCTCAAGGATAAGCCACCATGTAATAAGTCCTACTATCCCAGAAACAAATCCTTGCAAGAAAACCCCCAGGAAACTATTCATGACCAGATAAAGGCCGAGTACTTCCAAAAACTCATAGGCAACAACTCCCCCAATAATAGCTGCGAATGAGCCATGCATAAGAGTCTTTTTGACCGGTGAGAGGAAATGGCCAAACCGCTGCCTAAAAAGATAAACGAGGAGTACTGTATTGAGGAGCATTCCTACTGAATATGCAAGCGGAAGCATAAGTACCGAAGCACCGGCAAGGTCCTCCACACGGAGAAGCGCTCCTACAAAATCTTGGAAAAAAGGAAAGTGTGTGTATCCTGCAAGGAACCCGTACCCTGCGCCCACGATTACAACAGCAGAAAGCGCATTCACTACAAGAGGGATGGTATTGTTCCCCGTCGCATAAAATCCCCGTACAAAAAGTAGCCCCACCGATTGTGCCACGACCGATACGGTAAATATAGCAAGAGCTGCTGCGGTCAATCGTGTTGCGGTCCAATCAAACGACCCCGAGCCAAGAATCGTACGTACAATTTGTGCACGAAGCACAATCATCATCACGAGAACTGGAAGGGACCAAAAAATAATGTGGCGCGCAGCAGAGAGTATCTTCTCTAAAAATTTTTGCATGTCATCATCAGCAAAATGTTTTGAAATTCCCGGGAACGCAGCAGTAGCGTAGCTCACCCCGATAACGGCAAGTGGTACGGACTGTAAATTGAACGCAAAATTAAAAACCGTAATGGAACCATTGGGGAGCTTTGCGGCAAAAATAATTAATGCAAAAAGTGCAATCTGGTTTGCTGAAAGGCCTAACGTACGAGGGAGTGAAACCTGCACTACTTCCCACATATCAGAAAGCGATGGCGAAAATGATACGTTCAAGGTGAAGCCGTTGCGGGAGCTCACAAAGAAGTGTACGAAAAAATGGAAAAAGGCTCCGAGGACCACACCCCACGCAAGGCCAACAAGACCGAATGCAGGATAAAAAAAATATGCCCCCATAATGATGCCTACATTATAGAGCACGGGAGCAAGCGCAAATGCAAAAAATTTGTGGAGCATTTGTGTCACACTTCCCAACAAGTTTGAAAGTCCGAGAAGAATCGGTGACACGAGCATCAGGCGCGACATCAAAACAAGTTCATCGTACGTAGCGCCAGAAAAAGAAGGAAAAAGTGTGTGCACGAGTGCGGGGATTGCAAAAAAGATCCCCACAGACACCGCAACAAGGACAGAGAAAAACACCGTAAACGTATCGTTCAAGAATTTTTGCGCTTGCGCGTCGCTCTCCCCTGCTCGCTTAGTTAAAATAGGAATGAGCACGAGCGCGGACATAAAGGAAGCAATCCCCGCAAACACAAAATCAGGAATACGGAATGCTGCGTAGTAAATATCGAGAGTTTGTGATGTACCAAAGAGGTGTGCGAGCAATCGGTCGCGGAACAATGCAAGGACCTGCGAAAGAATCGCAAAAATACCGAGAAGAAATGCTGCTTCATGTAAACTATTCCATTCACGGTGAAGCAGGGTGAGAAGTTTTTTTACCATAGTTACTATGAGTATACTCGGAAAATACTCCTCGTGCAAAAAATCTTACGATAGACGTATAATATGCTATCGGCCGTATGCGTCTATGGTGAGATAGAAATAGAAAAACCTCGGGTTTCCCCGAGGTTTTTCATAACCCGCCCCCCATTAATGTCTTCTCATAATTTTCTTAATAAATATTGAGCGAGCCGAAGAGAAAATTTTTAAAAAAATCGAGATACTTTGAGGAATTTTCTCGATGGCATAGCCAGGATTTTTATGGAAATGAGGAGAGATTAATGGGGGGCGGGTTTACTCATATCGATAAGCCGAATTCTGTATTAAATATCATTACTGATATCTAACGATGGTCATTTATCTGGGAGTGCGATTACTCGCACCCTCAAGCGGCACTTCGCGCTTGCGCGCGACACGGCCTTGCACACAAGTAAGGATTTAGCCGTTTCACCCCGCATGTTGCCATGCAGGCTTACCCACAAGGGGTATCTCGTTCTTTCGTCGGAGACGTCTCTGCTCGCACCTCTCGAATTGCTTCGGACGGGCGTTACCCGCTACCCTTCTGCCTTGGCGAACCAAGGCGTGTGTTCGGACTTTCCTCCCCCCACGACTCGTGGTGGGGGGCGACCATCTGATATGGGTTTGCGTATTAAATCACAAATTTCACAAAAAGGAAAGTACATAAAAAAAATCCCTTGTCTTACAAGGGATTTTTTTTATGTACCAAAACTACTTCTTCGCCTTCTTTGGTTTCTTTACTTCTTTATGTGCGTCTTGTCCTTTTGCCATATTAGTTTTTCTTATGAGCGGTGACGAATTAGAAAATCTTACCCCAAGCTAAATGCGATTTTTGAAATCATTTAACTGGGTTAAAAAATTATACTCGCTACACTCGTTAAATTATTAAACGATCTCACAGACCCCTGCTACACAAGCAAGCTCTTTTGAACCCTGAGTCTGGTCCTCATATTCGTACGTTACGATTTTTGAGAAATCAATGTCTGGGAACTTCTTCATCATCGCCTCGTATTGATCTTTTGTGATCTCTTCGTATGGAGCAAGGCGGTAGACATGATTTGAGCGAGGGAGGAATGAAAGCCCACCGATCATATCCCAATTTTCATAGAGCCAGTTTGCAACCGCGATCCATTCATCCTCCCCTACTGAAATGGTAACCGATGGATTGTGTTCTGTAAAGTTCTCTTTGACCATTTTCCAATAGAGAAGTTGGTCAAGTGCTGTTTGGTCATTCTTGAAAATTGATTTTTCAGGAGCTTTTACGGGGAACTCAAGAACGTAGGTCACCGCATTCTCCATAGACTGACCTACCTCTGGTTGATACGAAACACCTTGGTCCTTCATCATCTTAAAGAGGCTGTCTGTTGCAGAAATTCGGATACGACGAATATAATATTGCGAGTTGCGAGGATGCATTCCTGATGCCGCATCCACAAGCTGTGAAACCGTACCTGAAGGCTTCACGGCCGTTACAGCAGAAGAAGCATTGATACCAAAATGCTTTGCGTATTCTCTATTGTACTTTACTGCTTCATCACGAATTTTTTGCATCACCTTGGGATTACGCACAACTTTGCAGTCCCATTGTCCCGTAATAGAAACCCCGAGTAAACGCTCTTCTTCACAATTCTGCTTCCATTCTTTCGAGAGATATCCGAAATTGGTAAGGCTTGATTGGTAGGTACCCAAGAGTGCTGCAAGGCGTGCCTTTTTCAAAAGTGTCTGTTCTGTATCTTCCGCGCGGGCTACCACCTCTGATAAGTTACAGAATTGTTTTGACTTCAGGATAATCTCTCCGCAAGGGTTCGTCCCGCAGGTATCAAAATCTTTTTCAAGTGTTTTCCATCGTCGTGCAGGAATTTGCTTGGCGAGTGACCCGCGATTAAAGATACCGCGCTCACCTGACCCCCCCTTCATGAGCGAGACCCACTCATCTAGAAATTCAGCGTTTGAAGGCTTCTGCCAATACACAGCGGAGTTATTTGCCATCATACGTTGCGGGTCAGTAAGGTAGAATTGTCCATCCTTTGCATGACGCATGTCATGGTCATCAAGGTCAGAAAGTGAAATAAGTGCGCTTCTTCGTACACCACCAGAAACTACCACTTCTCCAATCTTACAAATGATATCGTGCAAATCAAGATTGGTAAGGTGGCGTCCCTGCTTTTTCGTAATGTGGTTACGCGTGAACTCAATCAAAGAAACAAGGGGTTCTGGACCAGAACTTTTTCCCCCCATCGTCAGAAGGCGTGCCCCTGCCGGGCGAAGTTTTGAGTAATCAAAAATTATATCTGAGCCATTAAACCAGGTATTCAAGCCGAGGACATACGCATCTGCCCATCCTTCTTTACTATCATGAACAACATGCGTTGGTAACATTTTGCCAGTCTGTTTCTTGATTTGAGGAAAAGATTGTGCATTTTGACTCTCCACAGAATAGCCCACTCCCGTACCACACATGAGGAGATACATGATCTCGCCAAGGTCTTGCGCGCAAGAAGGTGCAATAAATGAGCAGTTATACCCACATACATTTGTTTTACGAGCAGCATCGCCTGCACCCCAGAGGAGGCGCATTGATGGCATTACCTCTTGCTTTAATATTGCCTCACGTACCTCAGCGTATTCTTTCTCGGTAAGTTTTTTACCAATGTTTTCCTTCATGAAGGAGATATAGCGGTCAACCGTCTCAATCCATGTTTCGCGACGACCCTTTTCGGGAAGCCAACGAGAGTAGGTGCGGTAGTAAACGAATTCTGACATTGGGTTACGGAAATATTTCTTGCCTTCCGCCACAAAAGCCTTCACTTCTTCAGGGATTTCACCTTTTTTCTCGCGCATGCGGTTGCGCTCTTCACGGTAGAGAATGTAGGATTTCGCTGTTTTTACGAATTCTTCCAAAATAAGCTCCCGCTCAACGACATCTTGAATGCCTTCAACAGTTGGGACAAAATCCTTTACCAATTTAGAGATTCTCTTGAGTTCGGACTCAACTTTCCTTGCGATGAACTCTGCTTCTTTACGCTCCCCCTCTCCTGTTGAACGCATCGCCTTAAAAATGGCACTCACGATATGTTCAATGTCGAAAGGGACAACTTCTCCACTCCGCTTACGCACATCCGCAATGGGGCTTTTTTTAACAGGAACGGTAACTTTTTTTGTGGTCTTAGTACTCTTTTGCATAGGTTACGCTAATTTATTAAACAGTTGATAAAATATTTCCTCAAACAAATTCTTATATACTCATTGTACCCAAAAATAAGAAATGAAAAAGGTATTTCAACGAAAATTAGGTACCGAAGAACAAAAATAAAAACATGTAAACCCCTGTCGCGTGAAACGACAACTTTATCGTGTAATTTCGAGTATGTTTCCCGTTTTTAATTTATACTTCGCAAAAAACCCTGCGGGAACTTCAAGTACAAACTTTGCCGGTGCACGAGGAGTGACAATTTCTGGATAGGAGTCAAGGGAAGCGTTCTCCCATACATCAACAATTCTTTGGTCTTGATCAAACCATATGATATCAAGAGGGAAACCCATATCTTTCATCCAAAAACCAGTCTGCTCTGGCGCGTCAAATACAAAAAGCATCCCCTCTTTTCCCCCAAGGGGATTATGTCCACTAAGTCCCTGCTCTTGCAAAAGAGGAGTATCTGCGATACTGACCACAACCTCCTGTCCTCCCAAAAAAACCTTTATTCTGGTCTCTTTTTCAAGAGGAACAGCAAACATCGCCGCAACCAAAATGGCTACAGCGATGATTGTATAAACTAAGCTAATCAGAATATTACCGATCGGTAGCGTTCGTTTCATTATTTCCTGATTTTTCTTTTCCTCCTACACTTTCCATCATACGTTCTCCTTGTTTAACACCAGTTGAGCCTCTTACCTCTCCCCCTACGGTACTCTCTACTCTTATCCCCGCAGTTACGGTGGCAGGAGTGGTTCTACCAGGTACAGACATCGAAGCTGATACTGCCTCACGTTCGTTCTCCTGCACTGCCTTTATCTCCTCAACTTTCTGTGTTGCCTCGTTTGAAATACGATTTGCTTCTTCGAAGTTACCTTTTTGCATTGCTTCTTTTGCCTGCTCTGTCTGCTTCTTAATTTGTTCTACTTGTTTTTCAGAAACCTGCCCCTTCATTTCTCCGAGTTGTTCGTTGAGGTGTATTGCTTCTTCTACATGCTTTTTTGCAGACAACTCAGCTCCCATAACCTGTTCGAGAACTCCTTGCTGGTCTGAGATATTTGCATTAGTATCACCCTCTTCTTTTGTCGTATCATTTTTCTCTTTTGTGATTTCTCCAAGTTTCTTGGTCAATTCCTGTACTTTTGCAGGATTGCTAGATGCAACAGCCTCAATCTGCGCACGAATCTCGTTTTCTGCCTGTACGATACTATTCTGGTGCGCATGCAAAACATCTTTAATCTCTACACTTGAATCATCGATCTCCACACTAAGATCGCTCGCGAGACCTGCAACATCAACTCCTTTTTCTTTTTCACTCTTTACAATAGTTGATGCTCCCGAAATTTGTGATGCAAAGTTATCCTTTGCGGTTGCTACATCCTGAATTTTTGCATTTGGATTTTTAAGAACTTCTTTTATTTCTGCTACGCGCTCTTTTGCATACTCAAGATGGAGACGTGCTTTTTTTTCTGGATTAAAAGTAAAGAACAAATTCACCTTCTCCCCAAAGAGACTCAAAGGATAAAAGAAGTCGCCAGGAACAAGCCCTGGGTCAACAGCAACAGTAGTACTTGCTGAAACAGCTACCGTAGTTGTCGCCACAGAAGTCGTAGCAGTAACATTTACCGCTGCCGTTCCAGTAGCAGTAACTTGTGCGAAGGAGACAAAGGGTGCTGATAATAAAATAGCCCCGAAGATAAATAATTTTTTCATAATTGATTAAAAGTTTTATTATATTAATTTCTTATATGATCCACATAACGTCTTTTTAGTATAGCACCGCAATAAGCCTACTACAAGAGATGACTGTGGGGACATAAAAATCTTACAAAATAAAAACCCCGCTTTTAAAAGCGGGGTTTTTATTTTTGCTTGGGTTAGTTACCCATGCGGCGATTACCACCATTTCCACCACCAAACTCGCGACGAGGTGCGCGTTCTTCAAGAGGACGTGCTTCGTTTACGGTAAGGGTGCGGCCCTGGAAGTCTTTGCCATTCCACAGTTCGATTGCTTTGTCAGCATCAGCATCATTTGCCATTTCGATGAAGCCAAAACCTTTCGAGCGACCAGTCATCTTGTCGATGATGATTGCTGATGAAAGAACTTCACCGCATTCTCCAAATGCAGCCTTAAGATCGTCTTCTGTGGTTGAGTAAGGGATACCCCCTACATACAATTTCTTTGCCATAGTTTTACTTTTTTGCTTAATTCTACGTAAGATGACCTGTTTTCCTCGCCCTCTCACCTAGAATCAAGCAAGCACTGAGTGAAAACTTCTTACCTGAGAAGTGTAACACACATACAATAAAAGCACAACATTGCGCAAAAATGCCTGTGGATAAAGTTTTTTATGCTTTATTTACAAGCCTTAAACGACGAAAATGTATATATACTAAAAAGGCGCCTCGCGGGCGCCTTTGATACATTATTATCTTCATTCATTGTCCGAAGTATTGGTTCCAGACTGCTGAGGAATCATCCAAAGGAGACAAAAACCTACCAGAATGAACAAACCGACGCCCCAATACCCCAAATTATGCGTACCTAGCCCGTACCCCGCTGCAAAAAATATAATAGCTGCAACGTTGATAAGAACAGGAATAAGATGTTTTTCTTTCATCCTACCTTTCTCCAAAAAAATTATAATCAGTAACCAAATATAAAGTAACATGTTTTCATTATCTCGTCAATTTTCTGCCTACCTCCACAAAAAACACTCAGTAAATTATACTGAGTGTTTTTTTGTGGAGACTTATGCTTTTCGCATTGCTTTCACCCTGTCAGCATCGGTCAAATACTGCTTACGCAAACGCACTGATTTTGGAGTAATTTCCAAGTACTCATCTTCTGTCATTGTTTCAAGTCCGCGTTCGATAGAAAGATCGAATGGTGGCGTGAGAATAATCGCTTCATCTGTTCCCGAAGAGCGCATGTTGGACAACTGTTTTCCTTTTGTGGGATTTACCGTCATCTCATCCCCTTTTGCTGTGTTACCAATAACCTGACCCTCGTATACTTCAACAGCAGGCCCAATATAAAGCGTGCCACGGTCCTGAAGGTTATAGAGAGAGAATCCAAGTGCTTTCCCTGACGCCATAGAAGTCATGGATCCTGCTGAACGCTTCGTAATTTCCCCCGCATGTTCACGAAACTCAACAAAACGGCTTGAGAGAATACCATCACCTTTGGTATCAACCACAAACTGTCCACGGTAACCAAGGAGGCCACGCGTAGGAATGTCAAACGTAATGCGCGTGATTCCGTTCTCCTCTTTCATGTTGGTCATCATTGCTTTGCGCTTGTTCAGCTTTTCAATCACACCGCCCGAGAGAGCCGTAGGGACATCAATGATGAGTTCTTCGTATGGCTCGAGCTTCTTACCACCTTCTTCTTTAATAATAACCTGTGGTTGTGACACTTGGAGTTCAAAACCCTCACGACGCATTTGCTCCAAAAGGATAGAGACATGGAGTTCACCACGCCCATAGACTTTATATGAATCCATCGCAGAAAAATCAACTTTGAGGCCTACATTTACTTCAAGTTCGCGCTCAAGACGATCACGAATCTGACGAATCGTTACAAATTTTCCTTCACGCCCTGCAAAGGGTGAATCATTTACAAAGAAGTTAAGGGAGATCGTTGGTTCATCAACTTTAATAGCAGGCAGTGTTTCCTGAGAAGCATTCGCACAAAGAGTTTCACCAATATAGACATCTGGAAGACCGGCAACCATTACGATATCCCCCGCAATAGCTTCAGGAACTTCTTTTCTTTCTGTTCCCTCAAACGTGCAGAGTTTTGTAATTTTTCCACCACGCGAAGTTCCATCAGGGTTTTTGATAATGATAGACTCTCCTGCATGAAGCGTTCCTTCATAAATACGGCCAACCGCAAGGCGACCGAGGAAATTATCATAACCGAGGTTAAACGGTTGCATGCGTACGGGTGCATGAATATCACTTTTTACTGCGGGAACTTTTTCCAAAATAGTATCCAAGAGTGGCGTGAGATCAGTAGAATCATCCTCAAGGGTGCGCTTTGCGATACCTTGGCGACCAATAGCATATACGGTAGTAAAATCAAGTTGCTCATCGGTTGCTCCAAGCTCAAAGAAAAGCTCAAAAACTTCGTCGTGCACTTCTTTTGGGCGTGCTGCTGGTTTGTCAATTTTATTCAAAACAACAATCGGCTTCAAACCAAGTTCAAGAGACTTCTTGAGAACAAAGCGTGTTTGAGGCATCGGACCTTCTTGTGCATCAACAAGCAAAAGCACGGTATCAATAGATCGGAGCACGCGCTCAACCTCAGAACCAAAGTCTGCGTGGCCTGGTGTGTCCACAATATTTATTTTGGTGTCTTTGTAAAATACCGAAGTATTCTTGGCATAAATCGTAATCCCTCGCTCAAGCTCTAGAGCGTTTGAGTCCATCGTCACCCCCTCTTTTGTCATCCCTGTCTGGCGCATCAAAGCATCGGTCAAGGTGGTCTTGCCGTGGTCAACGTGAGCGATAATTGCAATATTTCTAATTTCCATGATTGATTTTCTTAACGAATAAAATGAGTTTTAGAAAATCATCACCCGGTTAAATATCACACGGGGATGAGTACTCTCTTTAAAAAACTTATTCAAATAACAAACGAAACTCTCCAACACAAACTACGCACACCCCGTGTGATGATTTTTATTTTTCAAATAAAAATCATTTAACTGGATAAATAACCTACTGTCGCTTTGCTTGCTACCTTATTAAACAAAAAATCCGCAAATGCGGTTATTGACCTACAATATAACAAAAAAAAACTTGCAAGTCAATGTATGTGGAACCAAAGAAATGAAACACTAATTTGATATAAAAAAACGCCACTCAAACTTCAAGCGACGTTTTAGTAAGAGCTCAAAAAAGTTCCATACAACGATATTCATAAATCATTTTTGCCTCACTTCCATTGGGGGCATCGTAGAATAATTTCTCCGCCTCCCCTACTGTTTTGCAGGTGGCAGCTTTGGCAGGAGCCTCCGCATTCGCAAGTTCTATCCAGCGATTCCTATACACTTCATCAACTTCACTTATTCCATACCCATTACTGAACCGTAAAAACTTTGCTTGCTCTGAAGAGGTGCGAGTAGATGCTTTTATTACAGCATCAGCAATAATGAGCTCCTTCCGACGCTCTCCGTAAATTTTCCGTTTCCCCGCATAAAAAAGATTAGTCTTTTCAAGCAATCCTTCAATATCCCCTACTGTTTTACAAGTGGCTGCTTCCACAACAGCATCGGGGTATAGAATCTCGTCCAAACGACAACGATAGATTCTTTCAATTTCCTCTGAACCAAGCGCAAAAACTGGAGCCGTATTCCTCCATTCCCTTAATTCATCTTCACAAGAAGTATTTTTTGCAAGAACATCAACCATTGCAAGTTCTCGACAGTGAGCCTGACAAACTTCCCAGGCACTACTTCCGCTTGGGGTCCTGCTCCACAATACTCTCGCTTCTCCTAACGTTTTACAGGCAGATGCTCTGGTATGAATTTTTTGAAGTAGCTCTTCAAACCTCTCTTTTGTCCCATGCATAGTATTACCCTCTCTTTCCTAACAATTTTCAAAAATTATGATTACAAAACTAACAAAACAATATTATTGAAATACAAGGAAGTCAATTTCTCATTATGGTTAACTACCTTGAAACGCAGTGCCCCTTACGAATTCTCTATCGGGTCAATCATGGTCGTTTGTATCGTTTCCGCCTTATTCATAACCTGTGTGCCATAGCTTGATGCCCATGATGAGCCTGAGCACTTGGAGCCAGAAAAATACCTACATGCAGCATCACGCTCTGCACTGTAAGAACCAGCGCGTGCACCATTGTCTTTCAAAAGGAACCCTGCAGCCATAAAGGCATCGCGTGCAAACCAAGGGTTCGAAGCTGAAATCCCCAAGGCTTTTTCAATAAGCCCCTCATAGAGAACCCAGGTGGAGGGGATAAATTGTGCAGGACCCATCGCACCACCGTACCCCACGCTTTGCGGGCAAGAAACAGGTGTTGTGTACGGATCAAGACCAAGACGCCCAGTTATCTCTAAGAATGGTTGCACGTCCCTCGAAGGCTTCATCACGTCAGCAAAAGGAGTTCCTGTATTCTTCCCTACCCCCGCACCAGTTTTTGGATCTTTTAAGTAGCACGAACCCTGACTCTTCCCAAAACCTGACTCTTGCATAAAAATAGCGAGGATAAACGCAGGGCGGACACCTGTCTTCTGGGAAACGATCTTCGCATAGTCATACGCAGTACCAAACGGAATCTCTCCTGTGTCACGAAGTGCGAAGAGTGCTGCACGAATTTCCGCAGCCTTTGCTTGCTTATCTTTAAGAACTTTTTGGTATGAGGCCTCTTGCCCCTTCGTAACCTTCAGGACACTCGCTTTTTCTTTTTCTGCTGATGCAAGGAAATTTTTCTCAAGTTCTTTTTTGTAGCGTAAATCAGTTTCCTTATTCTTTTTTTCTTCAAGAGTAGCTTTTGCCTCTTCGGTTATCTTCTTTGCGGTAACAACTTGATCAAGAGAGTTTCCAATGGCATCCTCTATATACTGGAAATTATCTAAGTCACTAAAAAAATCAGAGAGGTTTTTGTCAGAAAGAGCAACTTCGGTAAGAGAGTACGAATCAATTTCATTCGTACGACGAAGAAGTCCGGCAAGGGACTCTTTTTCACGGTCCAGTTTTGCTGAATATACGGTGATTGTCTTATTTTTTGTACCAATATCTTCTGTAATGCCAGAAATAGCGAGATTTTGTGCTTTTATGGAAAGCTTCGCTTTTTCAATCTGTGCGTTCAAAATAGCCATATCACGCTCAAGGGAAACGCCTTCACGTTGCTTGCTCTGTAAAAGCTCATTTTGAACATTGATCTCTTTTTCTAAGACCGCTAAGTCTGCTTCTAGTTTCGCACGGCAGGCAGTATCACAAGCGGGGGTAATTTGAGCATGCGCAATACCCATGCCAGCAAAAATAAAGCTGACAATAACAAAAAGAGTGGCTAACTTTTTTAAAAAACTTTTAATCATACGTAATGCTTTTAGTATATCAAAAAAACAGCCGATTGCATATCCGCAATCGGCTGTTTTTTTGATAAGGGATATTCTTTTTTTACTCAGCAGCAGGTTCTTCTTCTTTCTTACCCTTCTTCTCAACTTCAATAGAAGCGAGGTCTACGACTACTGGCTCTTCTGCTTCTTCTTTTGCAACAGCGATTGCTGCAATAACCTCGTCGCCACCGGTTACCAAACTAACACCCTTTGGAAGGACAATACTCTCCGCAAGGATTTGTGCATCGATGGTGTCCAACGCTGAAATATCAATAACAAAATTGTGGGGAAGATTTTCTGGCTGACCTTTGACTTCAACTTCATGGAGAACTTTCACGAGAGAGCCACCGAGATCCTTAACCGCAACAGAAACGCCAGTAAATTCGAGAGGGATGTTAACTAAAACTTCTTGACCTTTTTCGAGAGCGTAAAAATCAACATGAATGGGGAAACCTTTAATAGGGTCTACTTGTACTTCATGGATAAGCGCCGAAACTTTACCCTTTGGCATTTCAAGCGTCACCACAGCTGACTCCCCTGCTTCCTTCCATACTTTCTTGAACGCAACGAGAGGAAATATGCATGACGTTGCCTCCTCTTTATGTCCATAATAAACTCCTGGAACAAACCCCTCTGCACGAATTGCAGCAAGTTTCTTCCTTGGATCTCTTAATTCCCCTTTTAGTATTATTGTCATATGGCGCAAGTATACACAATCAAGTGAGAGAAATCAAGTGAGATAGGTATTTCCTGTTTTACTTGGATTTCCGAGCCCAGTAGGCGAATACGGGTTATTCGCGAGTGCAGTTTATATTGTACCCAGTTATATACGGATTTCTCAGAAAGAGGAACGTCGAAATTTTTCGAAAGGGTCAAAGGGCTCAAAAATCTAAATTTCAAAAGGAATACAAAAGGTAGTGTACGCAAAAAAACTACTGATTATGTATGCAATAAGGGTTTTACGGAGGTCGGACCTCCGTAAAACCCTTTAAAATATGAGGATACTGGCTCCTTCCTTGGTGGAGTAGATATGATAAAAAAACAAAAATACCGCCAAGGCGGTATTTTTGTTAACACGAATTTACACGTGTTTTAGAGTTTTCTTTACTGCTTTCTTTCCACGCAGGTGCTCCGTAAGATTACCTCCCCGAAAAAAGACTCAACCGTGCCCCAATCACCTTCTGCATTGCCTCAGTTGGTTCTTTCATTACTTTGTATGGTGCAACTTCGTCGGGATGTGCAAGGAGGTACGCGCTGAGCGTTTTGACAAAAGCCACACGAATTTCTGTATTGATGTGAACAATTGCGATCCCCGCTTTAATAGCCTCGCGAAAATCTTCATCAGACGTACCTGACCCACCATGGAGTACGAGCGGTACTCCCGCAGCGGCACGAACCTTGCGTATACGTTCAATATCGAGACGGGGTTCAGGAGCATTACGGAGCATTCCGTGCATGTTTCCCACTGCTGGTGCAAACAAATCAACACCTGTTTCTCTCACAAAACGCTCTGCCTGCTCTGGCGAGGTAAGCGTTGAATCATCAAACTTCACTCCCTCAGGAATAGCATCAAGAACTTTTGAAGACGTGCCTATATAACCAACTTCTGCCTCCACAAGGACCTCTCTACCACTTGCACGTGCATAAGCAACACATTCTTTGGTCTTTTCGATATTCTCTTCAAGGTCGAGTTTTGCACCGTCAAAAATAACCGCATCAAATCCCGCGTCGATTGCTTCCTTCACGCGTTCCACTGAATAGGTATGGTCAGCATTGATAAAAATAGGGTACTGATATTCTTCGCGAATACTTTTTACTAAGGCAACTGCCTGACGCACTCCCACAAAATCACGCTCTCCTTCTGAGAGTCCCACAATAACAGGAAGATTTAATTCTTTTGCGACGCGAAAAATCGCCCATAGCGCTTCGAGATTTGAAATATTAAAATGCCCGACCGCAATATGTTTTGACTCTGCGCCAGCGATAACCTCTCGTAATGTTGGTAGTGTGTTCATAAAACTTTATATTATAATTCTTCTTTCACGTTTTTAAAGTCAACCTCTTTCCCCTCAACCAGCAATGATTTGACAATCCCATTCCCAAATTTATCAATCAAAATCTTGGCGTCCACCCCTTTCCCCCTTTTTTGTTGAATAAAGTAGCCTTTATTAGCAGGAACAAAATAACCCTCGATGCCATATCCAACCTGAATGTCTTTGCCATTCTCCTCTTCAACTACTCCTTTTATAAAGAGTTTTTCCTTAGGCTCAGTTTTAGAAAAACTAGCCATCTCCCCCATACCCATCTGCGCCCTTTTTAATCTCAACATATATTATATCATGTTTATAAAAAACGGGTGCGTCAGGATAATAAGAAAGGTTAATCCTGCTGATATCGTAACGAAGTACGACATAATCCCCGCGGAAAAAATCACGCGGATCGACAGGAAGTGTCTTTAACAAGACCTCTTGCCCTGTCCTTAGCGTAAATTCCTTAAAACCAATAAAGGCACCGAGGATAACTATCCAAAAAATTCCTATCCCAATAAAAATTTTAGACTTATGCATTATCTGCAAGCATTCTTACTGACTGTTCTTCATCAATCGTACCTCTCTGGAGCCATTCTTGAATTTGTTTCTGTTCGATTATAATATAATAATTTACTACCCTGTTTATAAAGGTAATTATATCATACCGATAAAATATGATACAATCTTTCTATTATTAAGAACAAATAAATATGAATATTATGGAACAATTAGATTTTGTTGGTATCGGGGACACGGTTGTCGATGCCTTTATACACCTCAAGAGCGATCAAGCACATACAACCGTCTGTAAGGTTGACCACGATGCAGAAGAAATCTGTATGCCATTTGGTGCAAAGGTGCCGTTTGATTTTGTAGACGTTTGTTATGCTGTTGGTAATAGTGCGAATGCATGTGTTTCAGCATCACGGCTTGGACTCAAGAGCGCCCTCATCACAAACCTTGGCAACGACGACGACGGCAAGAAATGTCTTGCGTCACTAAAAAATGACGGCGTAGGTACGCAGTACATAAAAGAATATGATGGTATCAAGACCAACTACCATTACGTCCTTTGGTACAACAGTGAACGTACTATTTTGATTAAACACGAGGACTTCCCTTATACCCTCCCTCTCGGTGATGTTGGACCTCGCTGGCTTTACCTCTCTTCGCTTAATGAAAAGTCACTTGAATTCCACCATGAAATTGCTGCGTATCTCGCGCAACACCCTGAAACGAAACTTTCTTTTCAGCCAGGTGGTTTTCAAATCAAACTTGGCGTTGAAGCACTCAAGGATCTTTATGCGCATACCGAAGTTTTCTTTTGTAATGTCGAAGAGGCACGTCAAATTTTAAACGACAACAGTGCGGAACCAAAAGATCTTGCAAAAATGATTGCTGCTTTTGGTCCAAAGATTTCTGTCATTACTGACGGTTCAAAAGGTGCATATGTATTTGATGGTGTAGATTCTTGGTTTATGCCCATCTACCCTGATCCATTGCCCCCCTACGAACGCACAGGGGCAGGCGACTCTTTCGCATCAGCATTTATTTCAGCACTTGCGCTTGGAAAAACACCCAGTGAAGCAATCACATGGGCACCAATCAACTCTATGTCCGTGGTACAGAAAGTTGGTGCACAAGCAGGGCTCCTAACCCGCGAAGCACTTGAGGAATACCTAGCAGAAGCACCAGCGGAGTACAAGGCAGTGAAGTTGAGCTAACCTCCCCTCTACAACAAAACCCAAGCCGTTTAAAACGGCTTGGGTTTTGTTGTAGGTACCCCCATTTTTTCCTAAAACTCCCGCACCTTCGACCTACAATCTTTGGAACAGTTGAGGAAGGTCTCCCCTGTCTCACAGATGCCGTTACCACAGAGAGTAGGTGTAAGTGGTGTAGTACAGGTGACGGTGGCAGAAGAACAAGCTTCTATGACAGTACCCGCGTAGGTAGGGGT
>MNVN01000006.1 GCA_001871765.1 Candidatus Nomurabacteria bacterium CG1_02_43_90 | reverse complement strand
CCGAGAGTGCAGAAAGAGCGGAGAGCATGCGCATGCGTATATCTTTAATATACTGAGGGGAGACAGAATGCTCGAGGTCAACCTTAAAAACTATTTTTGCAGGATCGAGAAGCATGTAAGAAACAGCGCTGTACTCGAGAAACTGATTCAGTGAACCCATAATAACATCGAGTATTTTTTGGATATTCAACGAATACCCCGTACGGTCAGCAATCTCCTTTAAGATTGCGAGTTCGTACAGCCGGCGCTTTGCTTCACGGTCTTTTTCTAACACACTCCACCGCACTTTTCGCAGTCCCCAATACGAAGAAACAATCACCGCAACGTAAAGTATTCCAAGCCCCACAATCGTAGGAATAAATTCGCGAGGAACCATGATGTTAGTGCGACTGCGTTATCTCTGGATACTTGATAAAAATCGAACCGAGGGCATTCTTTACAATTTGTCCAGAAAGTTCCACATAGGTATCAATGAGTTGCTTAAGAGCTTCGGCAGGATCTCCTTCTATTTCTAGAACCTCCCCTTTTTCCGATACGGTAACCCCCGCGACTTTCTTTGCACGCATCACCGACATATCGGGTCCAAGGATAATGCTTTGCTTCGCAATAATCTCGGACATGACTGCTTTATATTGTTCTGTTTGATCCATAGTAGTTAATCTATTTATTATATTTACTCACCTTTAATAACCTTGAGAAGCTTGCTTGCGGCAACCCCCATGAGAATGTACCCAATAATGAAAAGGGACGAATGTATCATCTCTAAAAAGAGTACATTCATAGTATGGAACCAAGGGAGCTCCGTAGCAAAACTTAAAAAAACAAAAGACATTCCCGCTGCAAAATAGTAGAGCACCTTTCCGAAAAAACCGCCGTTCATCTGACGCGCGCTTATCCATATCATCGCAATCGTCACAAAGGCAACAATGAGCGTTGAAGCGATCGAGAGCGAAGCCAGGAGACCTGAATTATCTTCAAAAGTTGCAAGAGAATCTACCGTATCTGCAAAAACAAGGACCGGAAGAAGCATAGACCCGACGATGGCAAGGTATTTCATATATCTAAAAAATAATTACTGATAATTTATTATATTGTACCACAAGAAGGGGTAGTTTAGGCAAGCAAAAAGACGGCGCGTAAGCGCGCCGTCTTTTTGCTTGCCTATTTCCCTCCCAAGATTTTTCGTGTCGCGTCTTTATATAATTCAACATTCGGCTGATCAAAGGCGTTAATATGGAGCAAGTTTGCAAGATGCATCACCGTGCACATCATAAATTGCAAAAGTGATCCTAGTGATTCAGGGTCAAGATCATTCAAAACAATCTCCCCAAAAGAAACTTCTTTATTTTCATAGGTTGTAACAACCCCTTTATAGATAGCGTCCGTAACATCGCACGGAGCGCGCCCGACAACCCCCGGAACGAGAGGGGCGAAGACCGTATCTTTCGCAGAAAATTGATGCTCCCAGTGTGGTGCATGTGCGCGCACCAGAAATCGTGCAGAAATATGTGGTTGTGCGAGGTGCATTTGTTCGACAGAGTGGAGGTCAGTTGAACCAATCGAGACGGTAGGAATCATGCGATGCGTAGTTGGTGTACCATCATTTGTTGTTGCCTTGCCAATACTTTCCGCAAAAAGTTGTCGATACCATTTCCCTACCGATTCAAGCTCAGGGTGGAATACAAAAAAGTCATATGCAACTACCCCCTTGTCATGCCATGCCACAATATCCTGAGCCGCACGAAAAGCATCGCTTTCAACCCCTTGATCAATCGTCTGATAAATAACCGCTTGTGCTCCTCGAAAAATTTCCTCCGCCTCAACCCCAGAGCACAAGAGGGGGAACATCCCCGCGGGGGAAAATACGGAGAACCTTCCGCCAACCATCCGGGGAACAGGGAGCAGGTTATATCCTTGCTTCTCCCCCGTCTTCCAAAGCGCTGAATTTTCATCAGTAATGCACACAATACGGTCAGCAAGTGGTCCAAGTTTTTGCTCAAGCGCCGTGACGAGAACAGATGCGTTCATGATAGTTTCGGTCGTCGTACCTGACTTGCTTGCGACAATAATAATGATTTCCTCTTTTTCGATGATTTCGCTTAACAAGATTTCAGTAATATCAGCAAGGAGTTCTGGTGCACAAGTATCTGCAAAAAGCATCTTGGGGGCAAAGGGTGTATGAGCATCAAGTGTTCCCGCCATTGCTTCATAGAGTGCTTTTGCGCCAAGATTTGACCCACCAATGCCTATATCAAGGATGTAAGAAAGCTTCGGTCCAGAAAGTTTATTTGCGACTGTCTGTGATTTTTTGAGAAGGTCATCATCAAAGGATAGGCGGAGTGATGCCTCCGGAAGCGAATATGAGCTATCGCTCATGGCGCGCCGCATGGTTGCCACATACTCCCCGACCCCTGCAACCCCTGCTTCATTTTTCCCTTTTGTATGTCTTTCGTATTTCATTGCTTTATAATACACGGTATTTAAAAATTTCTAAAGTAGACGAAATACCTTAGTTGTAAATAAAGGTTCCCCGCGGCAAGCCGACGGGGTATTTGTAGGAGTTCGCTTCACTCACCCTTCCTCACCGCAAGCGGTGAGGAATTAGACCTATAGTAACTCCTCAGCTCGAACATATAAAAGACTACTTTTGTATGTTGCTCGCTTTACGTCGTTAATAAAATACGTGGTTAATTATTTTCTTTCAACATAAGCAACTCATTAATTTTTGCCCGTGTTTTTGGTCCGAGGACACCAAACCCTGTCTGTTCTGGAGTGCCTGAAGAAACGATATTGTATTTAGTTTGAAATGCCTTAAGAGCTGTTTGGGTGAGCGCTCCGAAATACGGAGTTTCATTCCCCAAAGACCCGGGTCCGGTTTGTGTGATACGGGTATCAGCATCACGATTAAGAAACTTTTGAAGTGCCTTTATTTCTTCTCCTGAAAATCCCTCACTGAGATTACGGGTAAAGCTAAAAAGTGAAGACAACGAACTTGAGGAGCTTGGGATAGCAGGTGTCTCTATTTTTATAGGATTTTCATAAGCTATTTCATTAATTTTTGCCCGTGTTTTTGGTCCGAGGACACCAAACCCTGTCTGTTCTGGAGTGCCTGAAGAAACGATATTGTATTTAGTTTGAAATGCCTTAAGAGCTGTTTGGGTGAGCGCTCCGAAATAGGAAGTTTTTTCAACACCCAAAAGCTCCTGAAGGGAGGCCACTTCCTCTCCTCGAGAGCCTTGCATGAGGGTTGTGGTAAACAGATGAGAAGTTTTCATCGAAGAAGATGCGGTGAGCGGAGACACTGCGATTTTTTCAGTGCTAAGAGAAGTTGCGGGGATATTTTCCTTCTTACTTTCTGAAGTATCCTTTGTTGGCGAAAAAAATGATCCAAAGAAACCCACAGGAGGACCGTTCCCTCCTCCGATGATTACAACAGGGGCAGGATTTGGATTAAACACCGAAGCCAATATCGTTCCGTTAATTGGTGGGTTCGTTGCCAAACTGGGAAGACTTCCTTCGTTTCCAATAATATCTCGGTACCAAAGAGGGCCAATAACCGATTCTGTGGTTGTAGAAGTTGTACCAATCGATGTTATATATTTCCCATGAGAACTGAAATAATCATATGTATAAAGTGGCGTTGAATTCACTTGGTATGTATAAAATGTCGTAGATGATGCATTTTGGAAGTATTCCCTAATTCTTATCGCTCCGTCAGAAAGAGGCTGTGGAATATATCCATTTACTCCAGTATCAAAAGATGCCGAGGACGTTGCTGTCCCCCATCCACCACCCAAAGCTGTCCATATTGTTGAAGATGCGCTTATTTCACTCAAGGAAAATGCTGAGCCTGTCGTCGGAACATTCACCGCATGATTATTTTTATCGACAGCATGCAAAGATAAGTACCAATCACGGTTAAGAACGCCTGTACCAGAGACCACAGGAAATCCAATACCCGTAAGGAGGGAGTTGACCATCGTCGCGGTCCCGGCAATAAGGTTCAGTCCCTGGAACTTTGATTCCTGAATGGTAGTTGTCCCTGTTGCATCGAGATTCCATGACGACCCTGAGAGGTCTTGGCATGACCAATTCGTAAACTGATCCACCCCTGCACCACCACCCTTCGATTCAAGGGTGGTGCCCAATGCGACGGTTATCTTATTTCCGTTCTGCATGATTTGCGTTGTCTTCTGATTCGCCGAGTCATTCGACGCATCCCAGACCGTGAAGATATACGTATTGCCATACACATACGCCGTAGGGGTTCCGCCATCTATTTTAAACTTCACCTGCACCCCATTCGTCGTATCGGTAAACTGCTGTCCGCAGAGCGCCGCCCCGACTGAGGCTTCATTTCCTTGCGAGTCATACCGAATAACATTCCAAGTCGAGGCACTCGTACAAGCTCCCGCCGTAGTCGCCGAAGCACGATAGACATATGGTCCGGCAGACAAGTTAGCGGAACTCAGGTCGAGGTCGAGATTAGTGTCTTCAGTACCAGTACCGCTGTAATAATGCTGAGTCGTACTTTTCTCCCAGAGGTTATTGGCGTAGTTATATTTTTCGATGGACTCATTTTGTGGAGTCTCCCCGTTATCGCTAGGTAGAGTATAGTTCCCCCAGAGTTGGGTCGACCCAGACCCCTTAGAGAGCAGGTAGGCGCCAGTGTTTTGTACACCTCCAACATTATCGAACTCTGGAGTATTTATCCAGTTTGCATTTCCTGATAAAGCCCACCCGCTCAGTGTCCCCGCTTCAAAATCATCAACAGTAGTTCCATCTAGTTTTATGTTATCTACCTCACCGGCATTAATACTCTTTACCGATGAATTATCCTCAGAAAATACAAACTTTAAGGTTGAAGTACCCGCCCCAAGAGAAAAAGATTGCGGGGTCCAAGGCAAGATACCCGATGCGGAATTTTTAAGAACTCCATTTATGTAAAAACGGATAAAATCATAGCTACCCTCCGAACCGACGCGCCAATCAAAAGTAAGCGTCCCCGGACCTGCTATATCTTTTTGCATCGTTGAGGACTGACTATTCGTGATGGATCCTGACCGAGCGACACGATTGGTCGATGTCGCGGAGACAAGAGAGGTGTTGAAAAGCGACACCGTGTGGCCCCCGCCGTCAAATGAGGTATTTTCAAATAAATTACTTGCAGGAGAACCTATTGTATCACCAATAATCCTCGTGCCGGAGACAATTCCGGCATCACCATAAGTATCTGCAACTCCAAAAGTAGCTCCAGCACTATTGGCGTAAACTTTGTTTGAAACAAATGTCTGGTTTTTAGAAGACTCAACCCAGTAACCGCTATACTGATTCCCAAATATATCATTTCCGGCTACGGTGGTAACGCGCGATTTTTTTGTCATTCGTATTCCCGCATTTAGATTGCCGAACAGGTGATTATTTACGATGAGGTTATTCGCTCCTATATTATGAACTCCGTTTGAGTTAAGCGGTCCGAAATTATTATTCGAGACAATATTATTTGCATTATTAGAGGTATCGAGAGATATAGCATTTGCCGTATTCTTAACCCGATTCCACGAAAACTGATTATTGACGGAAGAGTTCACCTGAATTCCATAGTTAGGAGTGCCGTTTATAAAATTATTTAACACTCCTTTTGGGAACACGTTGTTTGACGCGTAGTAGAAATCAATAGCACGGTATCCCATACTTTGAATACGCGATTTTTCCAAAGTAAATCCCTCGCCCAGATTTGCACCGTTTGCATTAGTAACTATCCCGTCTCTATTTGCCGCACCTCTACCCAAATTACAAATATCGGTATAGCGCACAATAATCTCCGAGCCGGCTTTCCCTAAAACATACCCCGTGCCGGCCCCATTGACACTGGTACACAAGGTGCCAGACTCCTTAGTAATATGAGCTGGTGATACAACACTAAAGGTATCTCCCGAGCGTATACCGTCAACTACCTCAATAGAGTCCCCCGCATGCATGGTCGCTATTGAGTCAGGTCGACTCGTCACGATCGTTAAACTTTGCGCAGTCGTATCTGCATTTGCAATAAGATAATACTTATCTTGAGTGACATTGTGTACGTACCGCCCTATATACTGTTGCAGAGGGGTATACAACAAGCTACTCGAAAGCGTGATACCGCACGATGTACCCGTAGCACAAGTTGTTCCTGAGGTAATGCTTGGGTTAGCATCTGTGCTCGTACTCATTGCTGAGAACGTAATGGAGTTGCTTGTCATTGCGGACACGTTATATACCTGTCCAAAAGCAAGAGAAGAGGTGTTTGACACGCGAACAAAATCACCAACGAAGTTTTGTCCCGCCCAGGGAATACCGCTCACCGTTATCGTCGTTGATGTCGGTGTGCTGACGACTGAGGCCACAGTATCCGATGCGTCGAGTGATCCGAGAATCTCAGTATACCCGGTCGACTCGACCTCAAGACCAACATCAGAGGTTTTTCCATTTAATTCGAGGACGATATTCTTCCCTACTTTAAACGTCCCGCTTCCTGCGCCTGATGATGCGCCGACCGATATGGTGCAGTTTGCACAGCTTGGCGTGGTGGTGGCATTCTCATAGATGTAATTTAGACTTCCGTTTGCCGGGCTAGTAGTCTGAAAAGTTGCCGTTTCACCTACCGTATTCGCTACTTTAAATCCACCCATAACTTCAAGGTTTGTATTCGGGCTACTTCCTAATGTCACCGTACCAGAATGAATAACCAGAGCATCGGTGCTTGTTGCGCTTACGCGAAGTGAGCTCTGTATTGTCCATGCGGAACTTGTAGCTCCTAAGAACGAAAGTCTTTGAAAAGTGTTTGAGTCATTCATCGAGCCGGCCAGAGAAAAACCGGTTGAAGTTGCCGTAAAATTGGTCAGCTGGTTAGGAGAAGATGCAAAGATACCATTATTGGTATTATCCCAGTCCCCTCCGACAGAAAGGTTATTTGTTAAAATAGAAAGTGTCGAAGTAGAAGAGCCCCATTTAATATCTCCTCCAGCACCAGATGAAATTGCTCCTGCTTCAAGGGTAACGGTACCTCCTGGTTGAAAAGTTTTTCCAGCCCAAAGATAAAGCCGCCAATCATTTACAACGGTGAGAGCACCTCCCGAGACATTCATGTGAAGATTAGGGTTTGCACACGCAGGCCCATTCACCGAATCACATAATCCGATATCTGCATTCGTTAATGGCCCGACATCTTCGTGTCGGACAATCAATTCATTTTGATAAATATCAAGGCTGGGGATATTCCCACTATTAAACCGAGTTACTACCCCACCCGTTATCCCGTTAAGGTTATCTAGATAGGCCGTAATCGGGGTCCCTGCTACTGGATCGACGATTGAAATTGTATAAGCTCCATTAGTGTCTGTTGCGGTAGAGTAAGCTGTTGTCCCATTAACAACAAGTCTTACCGTTGATGTTGCATGCGTGACACCTTCGTCTGAGTACACAACTCCAGAAATCGTCGAAGCAGAAGCTAAAAAAGGAAGCGTGAGTAAAGCAAAAAAAGATAAGGACCGCATAATATTTAAATATTATACTCTATTCTTATAAGGAAATGCAAGCGCCGTCTTTTTGAGTTTCAACACACTCTATAATTATTATTTTGTGAATGAGAAAACCTTAATATACACAAACAATAGTGGACTTTAGTATCCTAAGTTGCTATGATAAAAAATGATTATGAGGTATACTCGTATGATTTTCTTTTTATTTATTTAAATAAAAAGTGGTTACCTTTTGAAATAATTTCAACAATTAAGCTTCTAAAAATATGGATACACAAAAAAGAATTATCGTTTGGTCTTCAGCGATACTTATCATTATTATCGCTGCAATTGGCGCATACCAAGTTGCAAACGGTCCGCGAACCGAGCTTCCCCGAAAAGATGGAGCCTTGAGTCTTCCCCTCGATAAAACCGATTGGACAAAAGGAACAACCACACCAAAAGTAGTATTCGTTGAGTACAGTGACTTCCAGTGTCCTGCTTGTGGTGCATATTACCCCCTCCTCGAGGATATGTTTGCGACCTATAAAGACCAGATGTCATTTACCTATCGCAACTTCCCTCTCCCCCAACACCAAAACGCTATCCCTGCAGCCTATGCAGCCGAAGCCGCAGGTAAACAAGGTAAGTTCTGGGAAATGGGCGACATGCTTTTCAAAAACCAAGAGGCTTGGTCAGAAAGTACTGATGCTCCAGCAATATTCGAAGGGTATGCACAACAAATCGGCCTAAATATTGCACAATACAAAGTAGACGTAGTGAGTGATGCCGTAAAAGGAAAAGTTGACCGCGACCGAAAGAGTGGAGAAGCATCGAGGATTGACCACACGCCAACATTCTTTATCAACGGCAAAATGGCACAAAACCCACAGTCAAAAGAAGAGTTAATGAACCTCATCGAAAATGCCCTCAAAAATTCCTAATTGGATTCTCTG
>MNVN01000011.1 GCA_001871765.1 Candidatus Nomurabacteria bacterium CG1_02_43_90 | reverse complement strand
AGCAACAGTTGATCCGTTATTTTGTACAGCGTTAGACGAAACATCAGTACATTCCTGACCTGTCGTCTTGCTAAAGAGATTTCCTTGAGGACAGAAAACATGACCCACTCCTATAGCATCATTGTCCGTACAACGCTGACCATTCGTACGACTAAATGATTCTCCTTGTGGACAAGAAACCTGAACTGAATTTGAAGATGGAACAAACACCACACTAGACACCGAACCCCCTACGGCTGACATTACGGGAGTTGCTATTACTGAAACTACGGGTGTTACAAGAACCACCGGGACAACAGGAATGACAGCAGGTGCGGATGATGCAGAAACAGTATTTGCATCAAGCGTAACTGCTGTCTGTGCAAGGAGTCTTCCGTTTGCAACGGCACCCGTGTTTAAAACTATTGCAGTCTGATCCAAAACATTACCATTTAAAACAGCAGTCGTACCAAGTGTAGTCTGTCCTGCAACTACCCAAAAGATATTACTTGCTTGTGCTCCGCCACTGAGAAGAACTTTCACTCCAGAACTAACGTCAAGGTTTTGTGCGATTTGAAAAATCCAAATATCATTTGCGGATCCTGCGAGCGTAACGTCTGTTGGAATAGTAATCCCCGTACCCCATTTGTAAAGTCCTGGGGTAAGTGTCATACCACCGATATTCCCCGCACCCAATTCTGTTGCTGTAGGATTTGTTCTCCCTTGTGCATCAGTATATGCAGTTTGCATATCACCTATTGCGGTAGTTAGTACTACCGGCGTTGGATTAGCATAGCCAGGAGCATACACCTTTCCTGCTACTAAAGGCGATGTTGCATACGCACTTCCCGAAGGAAGATTAAGTGAAAACCCTGTGATATATGTTGCCTCCACAGGACTCACCCCCATGTCGCCAACGACTAAGGTTGTTCCTGTTGTCGAAATACCTGTTTTTGAAAGAATAGTAAAGTTACCCGCGGTTCCTAGGTTCACTGATGCAGGGCCAGCAGCAAAAGCATAATCTAAACCAAAAAAGCCGAGCGCGAAAAAAACGGCCAGTAATGCTACTGAACCCTTGTTAAATATTTTCATATGTTTACCCGTAGGTATTTGTTAGAGGACCTGTAACGTTCGTTAATAAAAATCACGACCGCTTCAAGTTTTTTTGATGAAGTGAAATTGCTGTGGTCCTTCGGGTCGGCAAAGAAACACAGCTCCTTATCTACAAGCATATACTTATTAATCAATAAGCGCAATGACGTGTATATATCGTTACCTATACAAATAGAAATAATTTAAAAAACAAAGGACTTGCATTGACTACGTTATCGTCTTTAATATCAAAATTTTATACATATCTATTGCGGAAACAAAGAGAGAGAGTACGATTGGACCAAAAATAAATCCGAGCGGGCCAAAAAAAATGAGGCCTCCCAATATCGAGAACAAAACAAAAATTGAGGGAGCGTCTAAACCTTTGCCAAAAAAGTAAGCAGAGAGCATGTTGTCAATAATGAGTCCGATGAAAATTCCAAACAAACCCATCCCTACGGCAAACAAGATATTCCCGACGGACAAAAAGTACAAAACGGCAAGAACGACAACCAAGGGAGTCCCTATTCCCGGAACGAGAGCAATGAGTCCGCCAACACTTCCCCATAAGAGTGCGCCAGGTATAGCGAACAAATAGAATACTGCCACGATAAGGAGAAGTCTAATAAGACCCACAAAAAGGGTTCCCCTTACTACCGAAGTAATCGTCCGGTGAACAGAATGAACAATCTCCTTATTTTGTCGTTCTTCGAAGGGACTCAGAGCAATAAAGGACGCGAGCATTTTTTCTCCATCACGCAGAAAAAAGAAGAATGCGAATAAGAGAAAGAATATTTCAAAGAAAATAAATGTCGTTTGCGAAAGAACACTCGAAAGATTTTCAGAAACAACAATAATCCCTTTATCAAAAGAATCTGCAATGTTAAAGGTGAAGTTTGGCACGAAGTTGCGAATAGGTGTCTCAATCCCCTGTTGTATTGCCTGAAGGTATTGTCCTTGCCCTGCATGCGATAAAGAAAAGAAATTTTGAGCTTGTCCAAAAATCTGTAGACCAAAAAAGACTAACGGTATAATCAAAAAGAATAATGAAACAACTACAAAGAGAGCTGCAACAAGATTCTTACTACCACCAAAAATTCTAACGAATTTTTTATACAAAGGATGAAACAAAATCGAGAGAGCAACGGCAAGTACAAGGATTCCCAAGAACGGTTTAAACACCAAAAAGGTCAGGACAAAGAGCCCGATGAAAAAAACCAAGAATGCCACCATTTTTAATCTTTCTCTATCCATGTTGCAAGTGTAACATATTCACGAGATAAGTATGCTACACTAAACACATGGAAGCATTAATGAAATCAGATATTTTCTTTTTTATATCTTCTGTGGCAACAATCGTATTGACGATGTTGGCTTCTGTTGTCCTGTTTTACTTAATCAAAACAGGCAGAAATCTCTACATGCTTTCAGAGGCGTTTAAGGGTGATATCAAGGAATCAAAGGAGTTTGTAATCGAACTAAGAGAGCGTCTCGAGAACAACATTTTGTTTAGACTTTTCTTCCCTGTTGTCCTAAAAAATAGAAAGCGAAGAAAAAAGAAGGAAGTGTCAGCAGACTATTAATCGACGTTCTTATTTAATAATTCAAAAATGACAAAGAAAACAACAAACAAGGGTTCGGATGCCGTAACAATTGCCATTATTGGCACAACGGTTGCAGGATTAGCGGCAGCAGCTTACTTTTTTCTTGGACCAAAAGGAAAGAAGAATCAAAAGCATGCCAAAGCATGGGCTATCAAAATGAAGGGGGATGTTGTAGAGAAGCTTGAAACGGCCAGAGAGGTTAGCGAGCCTATCTATCAAGGAATCATCGATTCAGTAGTTGCGGAATATGTGAAAGGGGAAAAAGCTAGTCGCGAAGAAATTGAGGAACTCGCAAAGGATCTAAAGAAACACTGGAAGACGCTTGCGGGTGGAATAAAGACCGTAAAGCGCGATGTAGCAAGTACTGCAAAAAAAGTATCAAAGAAAGCAAAGCGTTAGGAGTAAAACACATAGCTCACCTCGCAATGATAAAGCCGAGTACTGAAACAGTACTCGGCTTTATCATTGCGGGCCCACGAGGATTCGAACCTCGGTCAACGGTTTTGGAGACCGCTATTCTACCACTGAACTATAGGCCCTAGTGAGAAACTTTAAAAAAGTGTTTACATTTTCTTTATTCGAACGACGGGTCTATATCTGAATTGATATAGACTCAGCACAATTGCGAGTATACCAAAAAATACTCAAAAATGAAACTTATTCTTAAATAGAAAAAGCCCCTGAGGGGGCTTTTTCGAGAGAATATTACTTCTTCGCTTCTTTGTGTGTTGTGTGCTTGCGACAAGAATTACAGAATTTATCGAGCTCAATCTTGCGCTCAACAAGCTTCTTGTTCTTGCGTGTCCAATAATTAACACGTTTGCAACCTTTGCAGGCGAGTTTTATAAGTTGATCCTGTGACATATAGTTAGTTTACTATATATTCTGCCCTCGCTCGGAAATGAAACCTACTAGTTTCATTTCCCTCACTCGTTTGAATATAGTTCCCCTATCATACTATACTTCAATAAAAAAGGCAACTATATCTTTATCTACAAAAAACAGGGGCTATGTGCCCCTGTTTACCACTCAGAAGTAATTCGAGATGCAAGGATCGTCTGTCGACATTCCGCAAGAAGTTTCCTCGCATTTTTTCGAACCTGGTCAAGTGTATCAGATTCTCGAATTACAAGAATAACGATTAAATTGTTTTTCTTAAAATGTCTACCTGCCTTAAAATGCGCTACGCCGGCTTCTGAGCTTTTTATCTGTACAAAAAGCTTCCCGGTATCCTTTGTTCCAATAATTGCATCAATCCCCTCGTTTCTATCTTCCTTTGCTGATGGGCGCGTTACCTCAAGGATCCAGTCGGGGAGTTCTACGAGAGATCTTGAGTTTGGCACCCGCATTGCGACAAAAAACTTTTCTTCATTTCTTCTCCCTTTTTCGAGGGTTACATCTTTTAAAGCTCGATGAACTGTCCCCATAGTAAAAGCCCTTTCTCTATAATTTTCTTTTTTTAGATTACTTCATTGCAGTAATTACGTCAACATGAAGACTAGTATAAAAAAATAATTCAGCATCCATAGAAAGTGAGGGTATTTGTTTGAGGAATGAAGGAAGGATTCGCCTCTCCTTAACAAAGTTGTTTGAAATTTACGACCTGCCACAAAATACAAAATGCCAAAGCATTCACTTTGGCATTTTGTATTTTGTGGCAGGAAAGGAAGCTCGGCCACGAATAATTTGCTCACCGTCGCTCAATGAGTACATTGACCTACTGGGTCACAAATTTTCTCTACCCCAGCTCACTCATTTTTCCTGCTGGAAAAATGATGTTCCGCTTTTCGAATCCTTACGCAATCGAAGCAGTTGAATTGCTCCCTACGCACAAATTTAAAAACCCCTAATTTTAGGGGTTTTTAAATTTGTGCGTAGGGAAGGATTCGAACCTTCGAAGACCGAAGTCGACAGATTTACAGTCTGTTGTGATAGACCACTCCACCACCTACGCAAACGAGCATGTTTCCATGCCCGTCTACTCTACCATGTTTTTTTATTGAATTCAAACAGTACCTACGCTGTGGCTTTTGCGCGCGCACGAGGCTTGGTAGTTATTGTTTTTTTCTCCACACGAATAACAATCTCCCCTTTTTCGATGGTTACCCCTACACGACCACCTTTCAATACCCCTTGGGAAATCATGAGCGATGCAACGGGTGTCAAAATCTTGTTCTGAATCAAACGTTTCAACGGACGTGCGCCATAATGAGGATCATACCCTTTTTCTGCGAGGTAGTTTAGCACTTCCCCAGAAACTTCAAGCGTAATTTCTTTTTCTGCGAGACGTTTTTTAACGATATCAACTTGAAGCCCCACGATGCTCTGGATAACTTCAGGAGAGAGGATATCAAAGAGAACAATTTCATCAAGACGATTCAAGAATTCAGGACGAAAACGCTCTTTGAGTGCTCCCATAACCCGCTCCTTTGCGTCAATGTAGTCGACCTTGTCACTTGCATGCGCACCAAAACCAATCGATTGCATTTTGTCGATATACTCTGAGCCAACATTTGAGGTCAGGATAATAACGGTGTTTTTAAAATTCACTACCCGCCCTTTTGAGTCCGTAAGGTGTCCATTGTCGAGAACTTGGAGAAGAATGTTAAACACTTCAGGGTGTGCTTTTTCAATCTCGTCAAAGAGAAGTACTGAGTACGGTCGATGGCGTACTATTTCCGTAATGTTACCACTCTCCTCATACCCTACATATCCAGGAGGTGAGCCAATCATTTTCGAAACCGAATGTTTCTCCATGTACTCCGACATATCAATGCGAATCAACGCTTTCTCGTCAGTAAACATGAACTCCGCAAGTGCTTTTGAAAGTTCTGTCTTCCCTACCCCTGTAGGTCCCAAGAAAAGGAACGAGCCTATAGGGCGATTCGGGTCAGCAATCCCTGCACGAGACCGCTTGACCGCATCAGAAACCTTTTGTATGGCATCAACTTGCCCCACCACACGGGCTGCAAGTTCCTGTTCCATGCGCGCCAACTTTCCTGCTTCTTCTTCAAGCATTTTTGTGACAGGAACACCTGTCCACCGCGCCACGACCTCAGCGATATCCTGCTCCATGACTTCTTCCTTGAGAATACAGCGTGATGATTGTAGTTTTTTCAAACGCAGAGTCTTCCCCACAAGGTCCTTCTCGAGGCTAGGAATACGTCCATAACGAATCTCAGCAGCGACCGCCAGGTCTGCTTTGGTCTCTGCAGTCTCCGCTTCAAGGCGCGCTGTTTCCAAGTTCTTTTTTATCCCGCGGATATCGACCACAAGTTCTTTTTCATTCTTCCACTTGAGTTCAAGCTCACGAGTTTTTTCACGCAAATCACCAATTTCTTTATCAATCTTTTTTGTACGCGCTTTTGCGTTCTTGCCATGTTCGCCATCCGAAGAAGACTCTTTCTTAAGAGCTTCTTTTTCAATTTCAAGACGCATGATCCGACGATGGGCATCCTCAAGTACCGGTGGTTTATTCTCAAGAGAAATACGAAGTGACGATGCCGCTTCGTCAATCAAGTCAACCGCTTTATCAGGCAAGAAACGATCCGTAATATAGCGACTACTTAAATTCACCGCAGAGATAATTGCATCGTCAGTGATCCTCACCCCATGGAAAAGTTCGTATTTTTCCTTCAGCCCACGGAGAATAGCTACTGCGTCCTCAACCGAAGGCTCATTCACATGGACTGGCTGGAAACGACGTGTCAATGCAGGATCTTTCTCGATATGTTTTTGATATTCGCGAAGAGTGGTTGCACCAATAGCGCGAAGCTCACCACGAGAAAGCGCTGGCTTCAACATGTTCGAAGCATCCATTGAACCCTCAGCTGCTCCTGCCCCTACAATGGTATGGATTTCATCGATGAAGAGAATGATCTTCCCTTCTGACTGCTCGATCTCTTTCATAATCTTTTTCAAACGATCTTCGAATTCCCCACGATATTTCGTTCCTGCAATCAGTGCGCCAAGGTCAAGCGATACAAGCTCTTTGTCTTTCAATGACTCAGGGACGTCACCTTTCGCCATGCGGATAGCAAGTCCTTCTACTACCGCGGTTTTACCAACGCCAGCTTCTCCGATGAGAATGGGGTTATTTTTAGTACGACGAGAGAGAATCTGAACGACGCGCCCAATTTCTTCATCACGACCAATGACAGGATCTAGTTTGTCTTGTGTAGCGAGAGCCGTGAGGTTCCTTGTGTATTTATAAATTGCCTTGAGTTTCTTTGAAGGCGTACTGTCTGAAATATTCTGTGTACGAAATTCTTCGAGGACCTTAACCACACTATCACGCTCTACGTGGTAGCGAGTCAAGAACTCACGCGCCTGCCCTGGCACATCAAAAATCGAGAGGAACAGATGCTCGCAAGAAATCTGCTCATCCTTCATGCCTTCGGCAATACGAGGAGCAACTTCACCAAGAATTTGTCCAAGCTCCTGAGTAAGATACAGCTGATATGAGGCTGCTGCAACGTTCTGAGAGATGGTTGGTTCAATGAGATCGAGGATTGCTTCAGCAAGCCCCATAGAGTCAACCTCAAGTCTATCAAGGATAGACACTACGATACTCTCCTCGTCCAATACAAGGGCCGTAAGGAGATGCATAGGACTTACGTGGTTTTGACCACGCTCAACAGCGAGCTCGTGGGCGCGCCGAATAACATCGCGGGCTTTTGTAGTGAAGTTATTGAATGGTGGCATCATAAATATATATAAATAACAGTAATGAAAGTAATGTACAATAGTTGTTTTATATTGTCAAACTTTGAACGTGTAACAGAAAACTAGTTTTTCTTTACCTGAGAAACTGCACTAATAATCCTCTGTGCTTCCGTAGTAGGTACTCCTATCTGCACTCCTGCATTTTCATCGATACTCAAGAATCCCACAACCCCTCCATCGAGGTTAATAATAGGAGCGCCATTCGACGTCCCGGGTAAGCGCAGTGAGATACCGACATTGTTGAGAACTTTTGTTTCTACTTTTGTATCCTTATCAGTCTTTGTATACGTATCAAGATTACTAATAAGTCCCGTCACAATCGTTCTTCCCTCACGACCTCCAATAACAATAGCTGTTTGTCCAAGTTTCAAAGCATCAGGATTCCCAAAGGTCACTGGAGTGAATATGGGCGTTGTCGTTGCCGTAACCGGAGTCAGCCTAGCAAGCCCCAACGTATTAGCGTCTTCGTGAGAGAGCACCTGAAGGGCATACGCGACCCCGTCTATGGTTGTCGTGAGTACCCCCTCTCCAAAGTTACCCTTATCGGTAATAACCAAGCCATCAGGCGAAACAATCACTCCTACTCCTGCAGCGCGAGGTTCTCCATCTTGCCCCACAACTTTAAACGCTACAATACTCTTTATATTGCGGTCGATAGCTACAACCATGAGGTCTTCATCTTTCACAACGATTGTCTTTGCTGGTTTTTCTGTTTGAAATTGCGCAGGAGTAATTTTCTCAATCGTGCGCTCAACCACATTCGTAATTGTTTGTGTTACGGGCTCAGGTGACTGTTGCATAAGGGTAACCACGACAATACCCGTTGCCATTGAGGCAACGAAACTTACAAAAAGAGTAAGAAGGACAATTTGTGATTTTGTGAGATGTTCCATAGAATTAGTTGAAAATTTGTGAAGAAGAAATATACTCTTTTAGCATGTAATCCCCCAGCTTCTTTATGGTAATACTACCCTAGAAACTACTTCCCTGCAATGAAGCGCGAGGAGACCACATTCCAGTCAATTGCATTCCAGAAAGCAACAATGTAATCAGCACGCTTGAGACCATAGTCGAGAGCAAAGGCATGTTCAAACACATCCATCACTAAAATCATTTTTGTGCCACCGAGATGTCCAGCATCATGCTCATTTACCCAAATATTAAAGAGTCGTCCACTTTCTACATCTTGAACAAGTGCTACCCATCCAATCCCCCTCATTACCCCTGTTGCACGAAAATCTTTTTCCCAGACTTCAAACGAGCCAAAATCTTCCGCTATTTTTTGTGCAAGAGGACTTTGTTTGTCAAAAACACTTCCCCCTTTTACCATGTTCTCAAAGTATACTTCGTGCAAACGCATACCATCCCACTCCCACCCAAAACGACGCTTGAGCTCTGCCCATGGAGGAACACCCACTTCTCCATTTTTCAAAAACTCATACACTTTGTTCACATTCGAAACATACCCTTCGTAGAGGGTGAAATGGTTGCGGAGGAGTATGTCGGAGAAACCCTCGGTTCCTAATAGTCGTTCAAAATTTTTTGGTTCGTACATTGTAGTTTATAAAATTAAAAGTTAGTAAATTAAATGGTGTCACTCTGCTTGTTCATCGTACGCAAAAAGGGAACGATTCGCAAAAATTCTTTTACCACATACACAATATCTGCACTTTTTGTTTCTCGTCCCAATGAAAAGCGTATTGACCCAGTGTTTTCTTCATTCTGCTTATCAAGTGCCATTATAACATGAGACGCGCTACTATCGGAACTCTTGCAAGCACTTTTCCCCGAAAGCGCAACCCCTACAGCATCAAGGTAGAGAAGCAGAGCCTCACTTTCAACACCCTCAAGAGAGAGGTTGAGGATATTCGGTAAACTGTTTTCAAGATCCCCATTAATAAAAACACCTGGCACTTTCTTTAAAATCTGCTCTGTCAATGTATCACGTAATTTCTTTACCCGCTTGAATTCTTGCGCGCTCATTTTTCGTGCTTCAGCAAAAGCCACCGAAAATCCAACAGCAAGTGCAACGGACTCTGTTCCCGCACGACGTGATTCCTCTTGTTCTCCTCCGTAAAAAATAGGTTCGTTCAGCACTCCCCGTTTTACAAAGAGAGCACCTATTCCTCGTGGTCCGTAAATTTTCCCTGAGGAGATGGTCATGAGGTCAACACCAAGGCGCTGGACATTGAGCTCGCAATAATTTACCGCCTGAACAGCATCCGTGTGAAAATACGGATATACTGTTTTGTTCATTTTGCGCGCATGACGAATTTCTTTTGCAATTTCAATAACAGGTTCAATAGTACCAATTTCATTGTTTGCATACATGACAGAAACGAGAACCGTCTCAGGAGTAATCAATGTACGTAGCGTGCGTGGACTCACTACGCCAAAATGGTTGACAGGAAGATAGCTCACCTTCACCTCTTCTTTTTCGAGTGCGTGCGCGACCTCGAGAACTGACGGGTGCTCAATAGTAGAGACAATGATGTGCGGATGCTTAACACCATTTGCGCGTGCCGAACGTACCACCCCTACGATTGCCATATTGTTCGCTTCGGTGGCACCGCTCGTAAATACAATCTCGTCAGAATGCGCGGAAATTGCTCCCGCAATTTCCGCGCGCGCCTTCTCCAAAACCCCGCGCGCTTCCCTACCCTCAGTATGAATTGCACTTGGATTCCCGGGGAACTTTTCCATCGCCGTCGTCATTGCACGAAGTGCCGTATCACTAACTGGTGTCGCCGCAACATGGTCTAAATATATTCGTCGCATAAAGCTCATCATACCCTGTAGTACCCTTGTTTTCAATTTGACACATAGATATACATACAGTAAAATAAAAAACTCTTGTATTGAAATTGACAACTTTAAAATTTAAAAAGGAGATTACCGTGAACATACTGATAAATGACACCCCTGTAAAAGTAGTGTACAAAAGATTCTCTCCTCAAGAAGGAAGTCTCTGTAGTCTTGCCACAAAAGGACCGATTGAAAAGACCTACCGGTTAGGACTTTGGACACACGCAGAAGGATGTTTGCTAGCCCATTAGCCCATGGATTAGGATTGTTTGCTTTTGAAAACAGAGATGCTGCCATAGGGGTGACTTGTAGTAAGATGGGAAGAAATTACTCGGGATATTGCTGTCTAACAAAACAAGTACTCTCTTCTCCTCCCCAAAAAAATCCTCTCTATGCAAGGGCATAACCCAACGAGATTTTCACGTGAACAGGTTATCAATTATTTTGAAGAAGATACAGTAGATCTTCTTGAACCAGGTGCAATACTTTGTGTAGATATTTTGTCAATCGCTCGAATTGCTTGACTTTTATTTTATAAGTAGTATAATCAAACGTAGGTTAATTTTTAAACATCTTACAAAAGGGGGTGTATCATGTTGGCAAAAATTTTTGAAAAGGGCGGAATTGTGTATGAAATCGCAGCCAAGACTGATGTACGGGTGTGGTATCTCGTATTGACAGTCCTCGATGTTTTATACTTTTGGGGTCTCTTTAAAATTTTAAAGTTTTGGGGTCTCTTTGAAATTTTAAAGAACCTCATCGATCATCTGTTTTAGATTATGATACGGGTATAAAACGAACCTTATTCGCATATTTACGACCGCTTAAGAAAAAATCGAGTCGATTTTTTCTTAAGCGGTTTTCTTTTTTTATCGTCCGCTATACATACCAGGGTAACGCCCAAATAAACGATAAAGAAATTTTTGCAAAATCTCAAAAAATATGGTATTCTTCTAATCGTTATGACTCCCGCAACATTACAAATCGTGGTTTTCGCACTCATTGCAGTAATCCTCCTTCTCGCGGTGTGGCTTTTTATCATTGAACGACGACTCAAAAAGCTCCTTTCAGGAAAAGGCGCACAAAATCTAGAAGGTGTTATTGGTGCGCTTGGTGCTGACATTCGCTCTCTTGAGGCATTTCGTGATGCAACACGCACCTACCTCACCCGAGCTGAAGAACGTCTCCGTCGGAGTGTGCAGGGAGTTGAGACTATCCGCTTCAACGCATTCAAAGGTAACGGAGAAGGCGGTAACCAAAGTTTCGCCATTGCTCTTCTTTCAGAAAATGGTGACGGTACCGTTATTTCAAGTATCTATGCCCGCGAACGCATGAGTGTTTTTGCAAAACCAATAAAAAACTTTTCCTCTGAATTCGAAATGTCTACCGAGGAGCGACAAGCGGTCGAGCGCGCTCATCGTTCATAATTAATCAAAGGGACTCGAGCCCTTAGTTCTCTTATGCACATAACTCAACACTCTTTTTATGATAAAACAACAAAATCAAAACGCTAGCCCCCGCCCTCCTATCGTCGTTATTATGGGACACATTGACCATGGTAAATCAAGCCTTCTCGACTACATCCGCAAAACAAATATCGTTGAAGGAGAAGCAGGAGGTATTACGCAACACCTTTCTGCCTACGAAGTCGAGTACAACAGCAAAGGGTCAACGACAGCAAACCATATCACCTTTCTTGATACCCCTGGGCATGAAGCATTTTCAAAGATGCGCGCACGAGGAGCAGGAGTTGCTGACATTGCTATTTTGGTCGTCTCTGCAGAGGACGGCGTCAAAGAACAAACAAAAGAAGCGCTACGCTCCATCAAAGAAGCAGGTATCCCCTACATTGTAGCGATTAACAAAATAGACAAACCAAATGCAAACGTTGAACGCACAAAACAAAACCTTGCAGAAAATGAGATCTACCTCGAAGGGTTCGGTGGGGACATTTCTTTTGTACCAATTTCAGCAAAGATAGGGACCGGCGTTCCTGAGTTACTTGATATGATGCTTCTCATTGCAGAAATGGAAAACCTCACCGGAGATCGCTCACTCCCTGCAGAAGGAATCGTAGTAGAGTCACACATCGACACAAAGCGTGGCACCTCAGCAACACTTATTATCACCAACGGTACCCTCAAGAAAGGTTCCTTTATTCTCGCAGAAGAGAGCCTTGCCCCGGTACGTGCCATTGAAAACTTCCTGGGGAAGCAGATGTCCGAAGCTACTTTTTCGAACCCTATTCAAATTACTGGTTTTGACAGTATCCCTGCTGTTGGCTCTCTTTTCCGTGCATATGCGAACAAAAAAGATGCAGAGAAAGAGCAAGCTGAACACTTGAACCAAAGAGAGGCACACACAAAGACAAAGCCAGCTGAGTCTGTTCGCACGATCCCTCTTGCAGAGAATGCACTCGTCGTACCTATTGTATTGAAAGCTGACGTAGCGGGGACTCTTGAGGCACTTGAAAAAGAAATACTAAAAATTGAACGTGAGCATATTAAAATTAAGATTATCGCAACGGGAGTCGGCACGATTGGTGAAAATGACGCAAAACTTGCTTCAGGCTCAGATAGCGCAATTATTCTTGGATTCCATACAAAAGTAGAACGAGGCGCGCAGGATATCGCAGAGCGTTTTGGTATCACCATCAAAACCTTTGATATTATTTACAAGCTTTCTGAGTGGTTAGGTGAAGAGCTCGACCGTCGCACTCCTAAAATAATGGGCGAAGAGATCACCGGTACAGCAAAAATACTAAAAGCGTTTAGCGTAATGAGGAACAAACAAGTAATCGGCGGGAAAGTCCTTACCGGGAATCTCGAGGTAGGTGCACAAGTAAAGATTATGCGCCGGGAAGTTGAGATTGGTCGAGGGAAAATTGAGGGTCTCCAACAGCAGAAACTTGCTTCCAAAAAGGTCGAAGAAGGAAATGAATGCGGTATGATGGTCGAAGCAAAAGTTGAGATTGTCGGAGGAGATATCCTTGAAGCTTTTGTAATGAATGAGAAATAAAATCGTTTCACTTTTTAAAAACCAACTATGACTACTCCCCGTCAAGACAAAATGCGTTCCTTCCTCCGCTCGATTGCAGCGGACTTCTTCACGCGTGAAGCAGGACCGAACTCACTCATTACCGTTACCGACGCAACCATATCACCCGACTTCAAGTATGGAACCATTTATATCACTTGCTTCCCTACGAGCGAAGAAGAGAAGGCGCTTGATTTTGCAAAAAGAAAACGCTCTGATCTCCGTGAATATATTAAAGATCACGCACGTTTAAAAGCGTTGCCGTTGCTCGAGGTAAAAATTGATGAAGGAGAGCGCAATCGCCAAAGAATTGACGAGCTCGGCCAACAAGGGTAATATGAGGGGGTTGTAAGGTTGAAAATAGAAAGGAAAAATGAAACTAAGCTGAGCATAACTTTATAAACTTTTTACTTTATAACTTTTAACTAATTTAGGCGTGGTAGCCAAGTGGTAAGGCGGTCGTTTGCAAAACCTCTATACGCGAGTTCGATTCTCGCCCACGCCTCAAAAAATACGATTCAAAAGAAAAAGTAATTTTGAATCTCCACCTCGCACAAAGCAAAAAACACCGAATAGGTGTTTTTTGAATCCGCTTATGAGTGTGGTCAGGAATAATTTTCTCGTCGCCACTCTAAAATTTTCACGACCCTGGCTCGTGGTTTTGCCTGCTGGCAAAACATCACTCCGCCTCGCACAAAGCAAATACAATTAAATCTTATATGAATTTCAAAATTTCTTCAACAGAAAAGAGAAAGGGCACATCACTCGTGAGAATGATGTGTCCGTGGTTGTTCCTCGGGAACGAGGGGAACGGTTCTTATCCTGCCCAGCTTCTCCAGTGACGGAGAGAGGTGCAATTACCCGTTTAGGAGTTCTTTCGAGAACTCACCCTGTCGTCCTTTTCGAACTTGCGGACTAGCTCCGCTTGTCGGGCTTGGCGAACGTCTCCTCGACCAACTCGCGAACGAGGAGCTCCACGAACTTCATGGCCTCTTCGATGGGAACGCCGATGGCCTTGGCCTCGTTTCCGACTTCTCGCCGGAAATTCGGTGTGAGCCTGACGCCCTTTTCGCGAAACTGATACCTGATGAGAAGAAGCGCGATCTGCCCTTTTCTGATGTCGTCCATGATGGACATCCTGTGAATGTACTATTGCCACGAAACCTTCGTAGCCCGGATTACCAAGTTCATCTTAGGAACACCATAGGCATAGAAGAAAACAAACTGCTTGTCAAGTCAAATCGTGGTAACAGAAAAAGCCCCTATTTTAGCGCTTTTTCTGGATTTCAGTATTATTTGATTCAGATTAAAAAATTTTTTTTTCCAAATTAAAATATGGTTCGAGCCGATGTTTTTCTCCGGGTCCTTTTGCGGTTTTGAGCGGTGCGGCTCCGCCGCCTTTCCGAATTTTCGTGGGGGGAATTTTTCGGAAAAATGCGTTCGGACTAATTCAAGAATACTGCACAGACAAAAAGAAAAACACCCACAAGGGGTGTTTTTCTTTTTGTCTGTGCGCCCAGTAGGATTCGAACCTACGACCGTCTCGTTAAGAGCGAGCTGCTCTACCAACTGAGCTATGGGCGCATGGAGGCACTAAGAGATTATACACAAAATCAAGAAAATTAAAAGAGTTCCCGCAGTTCGGTTCCCTTATCCGCATTCGCTTCGTTCATTTGTGCTCGGGGCGGGACTCGAACCCGCAAGCCTTACGGCGGGAGATTTTAAGTCTCCTGTGTATACCATTCCACCACCCGAGCATAACCTATAAGGTACACTAAATCATCAAAAAAATCGAGTACCCCTCGCATTTTTGTCTATTTTAGTGTACCTTATATTTGGTGTACCTCTTTACCGGAATGGCGGTTCGAGGTTCGTCCTTGGGACGAAATTAGTAGACGCACTTTGCCTTTTGTGCTTGTATAGGGAACAATAAAGGTTCCCCGCGGCAAGCCGACGGGGTATTATCGGAACTCGCTTCACTCGCACTTTCTCACCGCAAGCGGTGAGGTATTAGACCTATATTAACTCCTCTGCTCTAACACACAAAAGATTACTTTTCTTTTTGTCTTCGTCCAAGACGCGAGAATCCAGTGATTCGTCTACGTCGTTAATAAAAAGTAATGTACGCGCCGGGATGGCGAAATTGGTAGACGCACTTGCCTTAGGAGCAAGCGGGGTAACCCATGGAGGTTCAAGTCCTCTTCCCGGCACCAGTAGTAACTTTTTGAGAATTAAGAGAATGGAGCGTTTTTTGCAAAGTCAGAAGGTGGGACGCGCGAAGCGCGTCCCACCTGATTTCCCCCCATTTTCCCAAACGAATTTGAATTCCCGCCTTCGGCGGGAATTCAAATTCGTTTGGGAATTCATTGGCGAAAACGAGTGAAACAGAGTGGGCGTGACGTAGGCACGCCCACTCCTTGGTTGGTTCTCAACCGCTAAGTTCCATTCTGGTGCTGGAGGCGGGAATTGAACCCGCATGGGATTGCTCCCGTAGCGTTCTGAACACTATGTGTCTACCAATTTCACCACTCCAGCAATTTTTTCCCACCTCCCCTACCCACTATTTTAGCACAGTTTATATGGCTTTCCTGCTGATTTTTTGTATTTGACTTTATTGTAAAAGTTTGATATAATACATACAGAAATTATCGAGTTCCTTGATAATTGCAAATATAATTTACAGGAGGCCTACCATGGCAACTATCATCTCGTTTTTGTTTCTTGTTGCTGTTTCAGGGATCCTAGGGTTTTTACTCATATGGATTCTTGCGACTATGAATATCCTCTTTGGTTTCATTGAGGAGGGTTGCGGTGTTATCGTAAAAAGTGGCGAATCATATTCGGACACCATTATCTCTTTCAATGAACACCATATGGGGATTGTAGAGAGAAATGGGCATGAACGTATGGAGGTCGTAAAAAACAAACCAGGAGAATCATATGCTCCTGAAGGAGTTCTTGGTTTTCTCCAGGAAAAATTTGGTATCTTCTATCTTGGTACTCTTCCTCCTTTTCGAAGTATCTTGCAGTATAAATTCCGTTGGAATGAATGGAAGAATACCAAGGATGATGAAGGAGAATACAAAGACGAACGTGTCTTGAGACATCGTGAGGAGTTGACCGAGTTCTTTTATGTAAAGACAACGACCTATGCACTGACACTAAAAGGGGCAGAGACCGGTAGCAAGATAAAGTCCGGTGAAACCTCAGCAGTTGGTGGTAACGTCGAAGTTGATCTACATATAGCCCTCCTTATCAATATGGTGTGTCCAAAAGTTGCCATTATTGATAGAGAGTGGTTTGCACAGTTAGGAACGCTGATTTTGAGTCAATCACTCCTTTTTGTTGGAGAACGTACATTTGAAGAACTCCGGTCACAAAAAATAAATAAAGTTCCAGAATCAGGTTCGGGTGAACAAAATGATTTTTGTGAGTACATCATGAAGTTTAACAAGAGGGCTCCTATTGGTGAAGAAGCAGATGGGATTACTGACTACCTTGGAATTGAAATAAAAGGTGCTTACATCCTTGAAGTAGAGCTCGCCGGCGAAAGCAAAAAAATTGCTGATGAAACAACGGCTATTTACGTAGCCGAGCAACGAGGAAAAGCCACAAAAATTAATGAGGATGCAAAGGCCTACGGCATTCGTGCAGAAGGTATTGCAAAGGCAGAAATGGCGCAAAAAATGGCGGAAGCAGAGGCACGAGGACTTGAAGCAGGTATAACTACGATGAAGAACCACGGTGATGATGGCAAATATTTTGTCCACCAGCAAGCACTCGCAAAAGCGGGACAAGCAGGTAGCGCTGTTGTTTTCACTCATGGAAACGAAGACCATAAACTGACCAGCAATGAATTCGCTGCGATGTTTTTATCTCAACAAGCAAAAGGAATGAGGGGTAAGTCATGAACAAGAATAATCTTGGTGCGGTGATAGCGATTTTTATTTTTGCCATCCCCGCATTTATTCTGGCGGGAATGTCGGCAAGTACAGGAAGCGGTGGTACAACTATTGTATCGATTGCTTCCTGGGTATTTTGGAGCATTCTTGGAGTGACCGCCGTCTATCTTATCGCTATGCTTGTTAACAAGCATTCAATAAGGGCAGGCGACACAAAATCGCGAGATGATCATGGGTGGCGAGGTCGTGTAAAAGAAAAAGTTCGTGATTGGTTGAAAGAAAAGGACGCTGAAAGTATCAAGATGACATTTTACTTCGTTCTCTTGGTTATCACGTTTCTTGTTTTCCACTTTACTAAAACCAACAGCTTCTGGTATGCATTCTTGGTCGTTCTCATCGGATTCCATCTTATTTGGATAATAAGTTTCTTTTTGTTTCCAGAAAAAAAGATGGGGGGGTTCACGAAGTTTGTCATTTTCGGAACCTTTGCTTTTTTTGTCTTTGCAGGAGTGTTCCCTAACACCACAACAAAGTGGTGGGGAAATATAAAAGACTGGCATATAGGGTTTGAAAGCGAAAAGTCGAGTGAAATTGCGCCAGTTGAAGCAAGGGTTGAAGTCTTTACTTTGGGGAAAGAGTGGGTATCATTTGCTCCTCTAATCCAGGGAAAGGATACACTCTTTGAGTGCACAACCGCGGGAGGAGAGATGAAAATTACTTATACTTCAGGTAAAGAAACTAAGGTAAAATCTGAAGAAGTAATTCATTGCCCATTGCCAGGGGAAAAATTCTGGGCAGGAAAGGGGCTAGTGGGGGGCATTTATTCTTTCCGTAATAACATTCCAGGGCAAAACCAAGAGTTACACATCTACAACGCCCGGAGGTTATAAGTTTGCAATACTTCGCCTCGATCTGAGGCACCAAAACCCGCCATGCAATGTGGCGGGTTTTTTATTTACACAAAAAAACCATACCTATTTCTAGGTATGGTTTTTCTTTTTTTCCTAATGAAGGGCTGAAACGCTGTTCTGGATAACCCCAAGGATTCCCCACACCCCCGCCATCATTGCAATGCCGAGAATACCAAAGACCATATGTTGCTTACCTTCCCCTCTCTCTTTTTCATTGTCCTGATTTTGAACAAACTTCATCAAGCCAAAAAGAAAGTATCCGATTGCAAGCGCAAACAAAAGAACAACAATTGGTTGCAAGATCAAATCATTAACTTTTTGCATGATATTCATAAGGAGGGAGGGTTCTTTATTACTATACTGGCTGTACGGTTGGTGCAGGAATAGGCATATTGCTTGTTGCTCCAAGAGAGTTAGTGAAGAAAGTTACCAATCCCCATACTGACACCATTACGGCAATACCGATAAGGCCATTGATAATGTGGCTTCTTCCTGTCTTTTGTGCTGCCGCGTCTCCCGCTGCCATTACGTATTGGAACACTCCAAACAAGAAGAAGACTACTGCGGCACTAAGGATGAGCGTTGTTGCTACGTTAAAAATCTGAGAAAGCCACGTTGCAAGTGAGCCTATATTTGTAGCAGGAGCGGTAAAAACTGCTGCGGAGGCGATGAACGGGGTTAGCATTGTCCCCAAAACGATACCGATACTTTTTTTCATATATTTAATATAACTATTTTGTATTTACTCACAAGAATAAATATTATTACTAATGTACATACGATTAGCAGAACCAAATCATATAGTATATATTATACAGAAACCATACTAGAAATACAACACACCTTGTTGTTAATTACTAAAAAGGTAGGGGTTTAGGAATAGCTGAAGAATTAGGGGTGGGGATTGCCGTACCATTATATGCAGGTATTGCCGTACCGTTTTGTCCAACGACAGAAGAGTTTGCGGTGGGTAAAGGATTCCCATTATAAGAAGGGACTGGGGTGTTTGAAGCTGAACCTGTGTTCAATTGTGGTACAGGAGTACGGGTATTGTTGGGATTGAAGGAATCAATAACAAAATTTACAAGCCCCCACACCGAGACCATCACGGCAATAGCGACAATCCCCCATGTTGCCTGTGATTTGAGCTTTGCAAGTTCGTCTGGCTGATCGCTCTTTCTAATGATATTAAAGATATTCCACAAGAAAAAAACCACCGCTGCACCAACAATCAACGTAATAGCAGGGGTGATGAAACTACTAATGAGAAAGCCGATGAGTCCTTTGAAGTCCATAGTTTTTATTTAGTAAGGGTAGAAATAGTTGTTCCGATAATCTGCGCAAAGCCCCACGAACCAAAGAGAATGAAGGCGCCGATGACGCTGTAGGTGATTGCTTTTTGTGCTGCTTCGATCTCTGCTGGCTTCCCTTGTGCTTTCACAAAAAGGAACCCTGACCAAATGAAGGCAAGGACGACGAACGGCATAAGGATATCCACCGCAGCTTTGATGACAGCAGATACAAAATCAGAAAAAGTATCGTACTTGATGGGGTTGGTGAGTGGAGTAATGGGGCCAGCACTTGGAGTACTGGGGGCATTGCCTGCGCCAGATGTTGGAAGAGAAGGTGCTGCGTTTCCTGCGCCAGATGTTGGAGTATTCACCGCGGGGGCAGTATCACCTGCCAAGACAAACCCTGGAACAACAGTATAAAAAACAATAAGACCTGTAATGATGATTTTTTTCATAATGATATTAGTATTATACCCTTTCCATTTCCTTTTCTGCAACTATTGCAAAAGGAACAAGGTGAACCCACCGGCAGTGTTCAAGAACTGCGCAAGAATAAACTTAATGAGAACGTAAGCCCCGAGCATCATACCAAATCCCATTGCCATATCCTCAAAACTCTTTTTTGCTTTTGACCACTCCCCTTCTTTATCTTGAAAGATTACGAGGCGCGCGCCAGCGTACATAAAGCCGAGCGCGAGAAGCGGTACGGAAACGTCATACATCAAAAAATGAACAATGGTGTTCCCGAGAATCATCAAATCATTAAAACCGCAAGGATCAGTGGTAGGAAAAGAAGTTCCGTTGAGAACAATGTTGGCAGTTCCTACTGGTTGACCACAGGGAATCAAGCTTGCACCGTAGGCAAGAGTGGGTACAAGAAGTACTAGAAACGAAAATATCATTGCACGTGTTTTTTGATTTTTCATAAAATTATTCATTGATAGTTGGTGTTATTGAGCGAGTTGTGCGAAACTATTCTGCGCATTTGAAAGTGCCTGTGTTATGTTGAGTTTTCCTGAATTGATGTCATTAATCATATTCGAAAAAAGGATATTCGTATCTGAAGGAGACGGGTCATACCATCCGCGCGAAATAATCGCTGAATCGTAAAAGACAGAGCGAATAGGGTCAGAAGGGCGCAAGGAAACAAGGTCTCGTCGTACAGGAGGAAGGCCTGTAAGTGTCGCGACCTCATCAATAACTGATTGGTCAGAGAGCGCAAAAGCGCCCATCATTGCTCCTTGTGGATTTTTCGTTGCACGAACAATTGCAATCCCCTGCATTTGTCCAAAAGTAATTCTAGCTGGAGCGTTTTCTATTTGTGGAATGATTGTAACGTCAAAGTTGAGGTGGGGGTTTTTCTCACGAATAGACGCATATTCGCTTGCGTATCCAAAGTAAAGAGCGAGGTCGCCTAGTTCAAACATTGTTCGCGAAGGAGGTAGTGAGCTGTTCCACGAGTACGAGTCCTTGTCCTGTTTTGAAAACTCGGTAAAGAAACGCACCGCGCTTGCTGTAGGGTTTTCGACGCTAGATTGATTTGGCGGAACAAGGGTCACCACAGGAGCACCTCCTTGATTTAAGACGATAGGGTTGCCTGCTTGCATAATAAGTAGCGATAGAATTTCTTTCGCATGGTTTATGTTCTGATAGGTCCCCAGGGAAACCAGGCTACGTGATATATTTCCACTCTGATCCCGCACGGTAACACGTGGCGCAAGGTCATAAAACTGTTTCCAGGTGGAAGGTGGGGTAACGATTCCCGCGTTGGTGAAGAGGTCTCGATTCCAGTACATTACAATAGGATCAAAGAGGAACGGCAGTCCGATGATTCCTTCAGGAAGCAAGAATATTTCTCCTTCTTGAAGATAGGTATCTTTAAAATCTCTCTCCGAGAATGAGGTGTAGGGAACAACGCTTAGTTTGTTTAGGTTTTTCACAATAGAATCCTGAGGAAGGAGGACAAGGTCTGGACCATTACCACTTACAAGGGCCTCAATAAAATCTTTATCAAAAGTTGCAGACTTTTTTTCTACGTATTTAATGGTGACTGCTCCCTGGGTCCCGATTCTTTCGGTAATAAGTTTTTGCATCATATCAAAAGGAATACTTCCCCATAATACAACCTGCCCATATTTAATATCTTTTTTCCCCACGGGGAGGGGAATTTTTCCAGAAAACCCGAGAAAGCCGACGACCAATAACACGATAAAAATACCGGCTAGAGCAATTTGAAATATTTTTGGATTTTCCATAAAAGATGAAATTAAGGACGAAGTAAAATAAACCCGTAATGATGTTCCCCGACAGGGACCTCCCCTCTTGTTGCAAAACCTTCTGCTTCAAAGAGGGCGCGTGCAGAATCTTTGGTGATCACCATTTCTGGAGTCGGTCCCAGGTTCTGAAAGGAATCACTCCAGTCAATAAGGAGGAGCTTGCCTCCGACCTTCAAAATACGCTTGGCTTCGCGAATGAGTCCAACTTTGTCCTCTGCCTGAAAAAGAACGTTCGAAATAACGACAGCATCTACCGCACCATCTTTTATCTTTGTACCACCAAGGCGCTCAATATCCCCCCAGAGAACTTCAACGTTATTAAAACCACGTGCCGTAGCAGCATTTTTAATATTTGTAAGGAAATCTTTTTGAACCTCGACCGCATACACACGCCCTGTTTCTCCTACCTTTTCCGCAAGGGGTATCGTATAGGATCCTGTTCCTGCACCAAGGTCTGCAATATTCATCCCTTCGTAGATACCGAGTGCCGCAATATTCGTTTCTGGGTTTGAAAAAGTGGGGACGTCCATAAGTAAATTAAAAGTTTATAAAGTTGAAAATAATATGCAAAATATTACGAACCGCACATGTCGTTTCATTATACCGCAGATATATTGTGTACACAATACAAATTGCGAGTACTTGCGTCCAAGATTCTGCGCCCGAGGGTCTGCATCCAAGATGCGAATTTGCTAATTCGAAATTTACTCATTCAGACTTTGCTAATTCGGAAGCAATCCAGGGCTAATTACCAATTCTCTGGATTGCTTCGTAGGAGTACCTACTCGCAAAGACGGAAAACGAGAGGTACATAATTCAAAGTTATAAACACGAAAGCGACGCAATCGTGTCCCCTTCGCGGAGTTTCATAATACGTACACCTTGCGTATCACGACCGAGCGTTGGCACATCCTTGATGTCGATACGGATCACTTGGCTCTTTTTTGAAATTGCTACCACCTCCTCAAAAAGTGGGGTCACCACCTGAGCGACCATCAGTTGTCCTACCTTTGCGGTAACTTTAATGGTTTTAATACCTGAACCACCACGCTTTTGTACTTTATATTCTTTCAGCCCGGTCTTTTTACCATATCCGTTTTCGCTCATCACGAGAAGCTCCGGTTTTTCGTTATCTTTTTTTACCACATCGGCTCCCACAATAAAGTCACCCTTACCGAGCTTCATTCCTCGTACACCACCTGCGGTACGTCCCATTTCACGCGCATCGGACTCTTTGAAACGGATCGCTTGACCTTTTGCGGTCGTCAAAATAATATCATCACCTTTTTCTGCAAAGAGTGCAGCGAGGAGTTCGTCACCTTTTTCAAGTTTGATTGAAATAATACCGTTACGACGAACATCTTTGAAACTCTCGGCTGAAACTTTTTTCACGGTACCTTGTTTGGTTACCATAAAAAGTGCGAGCTTTGACTCCTTCGCACTCTTCGGCATTGCCAAGATAGAAGTAACCTTCTCCTCGTCAGAGAGCGCGATAAAGTTCATGATTGACTTACCCCTCGTAGCACGCTTACCCTCAGGAATGTCGTACATCTTAATCTGATAGGCCTTCCCCTTGTCCGAGAAAAAGAGCATGTCGCTGTGGGTTGTCGCTGACATAAAGAGTGTAATAAAGTCTTCGTCTTTGGTGTCCAAATCTACAACCCCTACTCCACCACGGTTTTGTTTGCGATACTCTCCAGGGTTTGTACGTTTAATATAGCCTCCCTTGGTATATACAAGCATTGATTCTTCGTCAGGAATCATGTCTTCGAGTGAGATAGATCCAGCACCAGAGCGTACCACGCGTGTCTTGCGTGCATCACCATACTTATATTTCATGACACCAAGTTCAGTTTTTACAACTCCTAAAATTTTCTTCTCGCTTCCTAACAATTCCTTACATTCTTTTATAAAATCTTGTTTTTCTTTGAGTTCCAATTCTACGTTCTTACGTTCGAGTCCTGCAAGTTTCTGCAACTTCATTTCCAAAATTGCCGATGCTTGTAGGTCAGAAAATTTAAATTCTTTTACTAAGTTCACGTGTGCACTTGCGGTATCCTTGGAACCGCGAATAACGGTGATGACCCGGTCAATATGATCGAGGGCTTTCTTGAGACCAAGCAAAATGTGTTCACGGTCTTCTGCTTTACGGAGGTCGAATGCGGTACGACGACGTACGACAACCTGGCGATGTGCAATAAAGTTGGTGAGAATACTCTTGAGTGAAAGTGTCTGAGGAACCCCATCCACCAATGCCACCATATTGAAATGAAACGTAGACTCAAGCTCAGTGTGTTTGTACAAATAGTTGAGGACAACCTGAGGGTGCGTACCGCTTTTCAGATCGATCACAATGCGCGTATCGCGGGTTGATTCATCGCGAAGTCCGCGAATACCCTCAAGCTTTTTCTCACGCACCAAATCAGCAATCTTCACAATAAGATCTGCTTTATTCACACGAAATGGGAGAGAGATAATGATGATTTGACTCGTGTTCTTTTCTTCAATAATCTCGGCCTCACCGCGCGTCACCACACCACCACGTCCCGATGCATACGCATGGGCGATATCTTTTTGGCTGAAGACAATACCTCCTGTTGGAAAATCAGGACCCTTTACAAATTTCAAAAGATCTTCAGATGTTGCGTCAGGATTGTCGATAATGTAGGTTGTCGCATCAACAATCTCCGTAAGATTGTGCGGAGGAATATTGGTTGCCATGCCGACCGCAATGCCAAGCGTACCATTCAAGAGAAGGTTGGGCAGAGTTGCGGGAAGAACCTTTGGTTCTTTGCGTGTGCCGTCATAGTTGGGACGAAAATCAACCGTATCACGATCAAGGTCGTTCAAAAATTCCCCCGAGATACGAGACATTTTTGCTTCGGTGTAACGCATTGCCGCAGCAGAGTCGCCGTCAACAGAACCGAAGTTCCCCTGTCCAATCACTAACGGATAGCGAAAAGAGAAATCCTGTGCCATCTTGACCATTGCCTCATAAACAGAAGAGTCGCCGTGCGGGTGATACTTACCGAGTACATCGCCGACTACTGCTGCTGATTTACGAAAACGCCCGCCTGCATTAAGTCCCATTTCGCTCATGGCAAAAAGTATACGGCGGTGCACTGGCTTCAACCCGTCGCGTACATCAGGAAGCGCACGTGACGTAATAACGGTCATCGCATAGTCAATATAAGAATCCCGCATCTCCTTGGAGATATTGGAGGGGATCACGTTCACGCGCGCAGGAAGATTCTCCTCGGGTTCATTTTTTTCTTCAGGTTTTCGTGCCATAGTTTTGATAGTGTATCACAAAAAATACGAGGATAAAAGGAATTATTGTGAAGGAGTGCTTGTTGCCGATGAGTCAAGAACGACAACCCCTGAAATATCGAAGTTGTTGCTCGAAGTTGCGGTGCTCGACACGGTTGAGGTAGCAACCTCAGTAAAGTCAACGTAAGAAGGGGTTCCGGAGATTTTATCGTTTAAATTAGTAATCAGTCCTTCAAACATTGAAGTAACTCCTGCAATCGGCGAAAGCGTCTTGCTACGATTTTCCTCGTCATGAATGCGAGCATCCCAAGAAGAAACCCACACGAATAAAATACCACAAAAAATACACGTGGTTAAAAAAAGTGAAACGTTCTTCTTGATATGGTCGGGTTTCGCGCGTAATTTTTCAAGCATGGGTACGTTTTAAATTTAAAGAATCAAAAAACAAACACACGTGCATTTATCTTACGAGCTCTTCACAATAACAACACCTCCTTCCTTTCCTTCGAGGTCTTTTTTCTTAAACGTAAACTTGTCCATAGTCTCTGCCTCGCTTCCACTATCTTTCACAAAAGCTTCGAGCGCGCCTTTTGTGTCATCGTAATCCATCGGTACCACAACCTTTGCTTCGAGGGTAAGGGTGAGCTTGTACGCCTCGCCTGAACTCAAAGATTCCCCTCCTCCGATTGGTGCAAAGAGAACATCGATTTCTCCGAGACCCTCTTTGACTTCGTGCGAAAGCATGTCAGCAGAAGCAAGTGATCCGAGGAAACAAAGGTTGATCCCCTCGAACACCATTGAATAAATAGTGTTGATTTTCTTCTCGCCTCCGTAGATCGTGTCGGTGCCGAAACCTTTGATAAAAATCCCCCCCACCTCATATTCACCGGGACCGGTGATGACAAACGGTTCACGTTCACCGTAGGCACATTGATCAGCGCCATTGAAGTCGGGATGGCGAAGTGATGACAATACAATGTCTGCGCCAAAACGCGATGCTTTGCATTTTGAATCTTTGCCGATAGGGTTGTACGCGATCGTACGCTCCCCGAGTTGAATCTTGAAAAACTGTTTTCCGTAATATGTAACAATCATGACTAGTAGTGTAGCAGATTTTTTTAATACGGGAAATGGCCCAGGGTTTCAGGAAGACCCGGCATTCCTGAAACCCTGGGATTCGAGACCTCTTGACGAATATTTTGTAAAGGAACCCGAGCTGGATTCCGGACTGCGATGGAATCAGTGACAATGATGATCCCACTAACCCGTAATCCAATACATATCAACACCCAAGGAGTCCCAGTAAGCCTCCTTGTTTATTCCTCTGATGGATTGTAGGGCGGGGGCGGGCTCTTCGCAGAAGAGCCCGC
>MNVN01000017.1 GCA_001871765.1 Candidatus Nomurabacteria bacterium CG1_02_43_90 | reverse complement strand
CCACTTAAGGGGACAGTTCAAACCACGAACTGACGACGGCCATGCATCACCTGCCCATAAGTCCTTGCGGAGTTACCAAGTTTCCTTGGTCTTTCTTATGGGTTTCAAACCCTGGTGAGGTTCTTCGTTTACCATCGAATTAAGCCACCTGATCCACCGCTTGTGCAAGTCCCCGTCTATTCCTTTGAGTTTTAACCTTGCGGTCGTACTTCCCAGGCGGATCTCTTAACGCGTTAGCTTCGCCTCTCAGAGGGTCGATACTCCGAAAAGCTAGAGATCATCGTTTAGGGCGTAGACTACTGGGGTATCTAATCCCATTCGCTACCTACGCTTTCGTGTTTCAGCGTCAGAAATGTGCCAGTTTGCTGCCTTCGCTTTTGGTGTTCCCCATGATATCAACGGATTTCACCCCTACACCATGAGTTCCGCAAACCTCTCACACTCTCTAGTTATGCCGTTTCTCCCGCAATTCTCCGGTTGAGCCGAAGGCTTTGACAAAAGACTAACATAACCGCCTACACACCCTTTACGCCCAATAATTCCGGATAACGCTCGGGGTACTCGTATTACCGCTGCTGCTGGCACGAGTTTAGCAACCCCTTATTCATGTGGTACTATCAAAATTTTCTCCCACATAAAAGATCTTTACATCCCGAAAGACTTCTTCAATCACGCGGCGTCGCTCCGTCAGACTTGCGTCCATTGCGGAAGATTCTCGACTGCAGCCACCCGTAGGTGTATGGTCCGTGTCGCAGTACCATCGGTGGGGGCCAGGCTCTCACCTCCCCTAAGCGTCATAGCCTTGGTAGGCCATTACCCTACCAACTAGCTGATACTCCACAGGCCAATCCCCAAGCGATAAATCTTTACCCTTACGGGACTATCAAGTATTAGCCTACCTTTCGGTAGGTTATTCCTGACTCGGGGGTTTGTACCTATGTATTACTACCTCGTTCGCAACTCCCCTTGCGGGGCGTTCTACTTGCATGCCTTATCCACGCCGCCAGCGTTCATCCTGAGCTAGGATCAAACTCTCTTAAAAAGAGCATTTGAATTAACTCTCAAGAACGGAACAAAAGAAAAAATACTCTTTTGTTCCATTCGGAAATTATTTTATACACACTCATTTTCTTTCTTTGGACTTGCAATCCAATTTTTGTGAACTTGTTTAAATTTTTAAACAAGTTCAAGATGTTTACATATATGTAGTTGTCAAAGGTCATTCTGCCCTCGCAATAAAGTAAAGCGAAAACAAAAGCGCCTACTTCTTAAGCGCTCTGGTAGTATATACTCCTCAGAAAAAGAAGTCAAGCCCCGATTTTCCTTTGGAAAATCGGGGCTTTTTGAGACTTTTAGAACCTTGGGAACCAGTGGTATTTCACCAAAAGAGTTCGGGTTATTTTTTCTTTGGGGCTTCTTTTTGAACGGGGGTAGCTACTACTGGTACATCTGCTATTGCCTTTTTCCCTGCGCGCAAATTCCCTAGAATCTTCTGCACATCGGCATTATTAGGAACTAACTTATTTATTGCCTCAAACTCAGCGAGTGCTTTATCGCTTATCCCCTTTTTGTCGTAGAGAAGACCGAGTGCATAATGTGCGTCTGCATAATCTGGTTTTACTGCTACTAACTTTTCAAAGAGGGATTGCGCTTTATCATAGTCACCATCTTGGTAGTAGAGAATACCGATCTGAAGCACAAGGTATAAGTTATCAGAACTATTTTGATTAGTGTTTACTGCGGTTTCAAGCTCAGTAATTGCATCGGCAAGTTTACCAGCGTCAACGTCAACCTGCGCAATCATCAAATGACTTGTCGTAAAGTTACTCTTGATCTTCAAACTTTGCTGTAGGTACTTGAGCGCATCATCAGTATTTTTCAACTGAAGCTCTATTCTTGCAAGGGCAACGAGAGGTGTTGGGTCATAGGGAGAACGATGCAAAGCTTCTTGATAGGACACAATGGCTGACTCTTTGAGCCCTTTAGTGTCAAAAGGGAGTATCATCTCATAAACCCTACCCATCTCCATCCAATTTGTTGGATCAACAGGATTTGCACTCACTGCATTTTTTGCACTCTGTACCGTATCGCTCAAAACACTTTGGAAATGTGCTTTTTCTGCATCAGGAATTGGGTCTGTCTTACTTGATTGATTAATGATTTGCTGTAACCGCAATAGACCAACTTCAGCAGCACTCTGGAAGTACACGTCTTGTGGATCAAGTGCTATTGCCTTTTTTAAGTGAGCTTCTATTGCATCAATGTTGTTACGAACAGACATGTCTTGTAGCGCCGTGGTGTAGTAGTACCCTGCAAGATACTTTGAGGCTAGTAAGTAAACCCCGTAAAAAGATGTGAGGATTGCAACAAAAAAGACGAAGCGGACCAACAATCTCTTTTTCTTTTTCTCCTTTGGAGGAAACGCAATTTCTTTGAGGGAAACCTTTTCTGCAAGAATGAGCGTTGCAACAAAAATACCGATAAAAATACCTGAGAGAATTGCGATAAAAATACCCGGAAAATAAACAACCATACACATCCACAAATATATGGTTCCCGAAAAAGTCGTCACAAGAAGGACTCTTTTAATATCGTTCTCTTTATAGGATAAAACTTTTTTTGTCGAATAGAGAAGTATGCCCAAAAAGAAGAGCAGTGCGAGGGCTCCAAAAATCCCTGTTTCTGCAACCATGGAGAGGACCCTTCCTGCTCCTGACTGGAAACGGGTATTCCAAAATTTAGTATTTGCAATCTCGCCTGGTTTAAATACGAGCCAGTCATAAGAAAAGGTATTTGGTCCAGAACCAACAAAGGGATGTACAGAGAGAGATTGGCCGACAATACTTGCTGTCGTTCCCCAAGAAGGATACACCTGAGAAAAATCAATTCCCGTAGCAACAACGGCTTTCCCTATTAATCCTTGCGTTAATCCAAAAAAAAGGAATACGAAGCCTACAATAAAAGCTGGTCTCAAAACATTATGCCACCCGAACTCAGCACCTTCTTCTGAACGAGGCGAAGTTACTACATGGTATGCCCCCGCAACGAGAGCAACAATGCCGAGGGTGTACCAGAGAATAGAAAGATTTACAAAGAAAATAGCAATGAAAGATGCTCCGAATACGATCCACAGGAAAATTCGTGCTTTTTTTACAATGTTTATAATGTTTGAAAACTCAAGGAACATGAGCGAGAGAATGGCAGTAAGTCCAAAGAATATCCCAAAATCAGTCCACCCTCCAATAACGTTTGCAAGACGGTCACTAAACATTGACCAAGGTGGTATGGCGACACCAAACCCTGTATGGAGAACCTGTATCAAGAAAACTAAGAGAGCTGAAACAAACAGGAGGAGGTACGATGACAAGATATGATTCCCAGAACGAAAGAATACGGGAATAAGTGCTGCCGCGATTGCCATAAACAAAAAGAAGGCAAAGGTTCCAACTTCATGCCCTGCGCCCAACAAAGAGACGGTTTTGTCCGGAGAGAAAAAGGAAGAGAGGAGCCATGCTCCAGAGAGAGAGAACAAGCTCACTACGAGCATACTTCGGGGAAATACAAAGCGATTCTTTTTAATTTGTGCAATCAAAAAACAAATGAAGGCAACAAGGACTCCTAGATAAAAGAGCATTGCTTTGTTGAAGTCAACCACAAAGATACCGAAAGGTAACACAAAAAGTGGCAATACAAAAACAAGCCCCTGTAGTATTGATGAGGCAAAAGATTCAAACATAGATTTACTTTTACGAGAAACAACCTCCGAACCATCCTCTCTTTCTTCTATTGTCTCTTGAGTTCTAACTTCCATTTTGAAATATAGTTAAACTGAATAATTTTTTTACGATAACTTCTTTATACTGTTTATTTTATCATGTTAAAATAAGATAGACAACTCACAGGGACGCATTTTACCCACGGTCGAAATTGCTCTCTTTCCTTAGAAAGGTTGCACTAATTTAGGTTATGCTTTCTCCTCTCTATGTATCGAAGTACTTAGATAAAAAGGTTTACTTCCAAAGACACTAAAACAAAAACCCTCAAACAGTTATGTCTGTGGGTTTTTGTTTTAGGTATCAAAAATCGAAGATAGTGAACAAAACCCTATCCTCTCCTCTGCCACTTTTCAAACACAACAAGGAGCGGGGATGCAATGAACACTGACGAGTAGGTTCCTACAAAAATACCAACCCAGAGGATCATTGAGAAATCTTTTGTGGAAGCAGGGCCAAAGAAGTAGAGCGTTGCGAGTACAAGCATTACCGTAAGAGAAGTATTGATTGAACGAGTAAAGGTCTGGCGGAGGGACATACCGACGGTCGTTGCAAAATCATTGGAAACACGAAGTTTCAAATTTTCACGAATACGATCAAACACCACAATAGTATCGTGCACCGAAATACCCATAATAGAGAGGAGTGCTACCACAAAAAGTGTATCCACTTCTTTACCGAGCCATACAAATACTCCTGCAGGAACGATAATGTCATGAAGGAGAGTTACGGTTGTGATGACACCGTACTTCCATGAAGAGATAGGTTCAGACACATGGCGAAAGGCATACGCAATAAAAAGTACAATACCGAGAATAACAAAAATAATTGCGTACCATGCTTTTGTGCGAAGCTCTTGACCTATTGTTGGCCCAATTGAACTAAAACGCTTTTCCTGCATATTCGTACCATTTTCTGAAAGTGTCTTTGTCAGAACTTGGCGTTCTGCTTCAGAGAGTGCATGGGTCTTGATCATTACATCAGACTCCCCTGCCGTTTGGATACGCGCATCACCAAACCCCGCAGAAGTAAGGGCGCTCTTGAGTGTTTCTGCATTAGGACGTGCGTTATAAGAAACTTCAATAATGGTACCACCTTTGAAATCAATACCTGCGTTGAAACCTTTCGCAATCATCGCATAAAAAGAAAAGAGGATCGTGAGGATCGACAGAGTAAAGAAAATTTTTCGATATTTTACGATAAACATGGTAGTGAAATTTTAGTGAAGCTTAAAGAAACCGCTGCCAAAAAGAGCCCGCACAAATACTCCGTGCCCCTTGAAAGGAAGGGCAAAAAGGAGGGTACGAGAAATAGTAATTGCGGAGAACATCGAGACAATAACACCGAGCCCGAACGTAAGTGCAAAACCCTTGATCAAACTGGTACCAAACCAGAATAGGATAACTGCGGTAATAATACTTGAGGTGTTGGAATCACGGACTGAAGTCCATGCGCGGGCGAACCCTTCGTGGATTGCATCGTGAACTCCATGACCTTTGCGAAGCTCTTCTTTGGTACGTTCAAAAATGAGAATATTCGCATCAACTGCCATACCCATAGAAAGAATGAAGCCAGCGATACCCGCTGAAGTAAGGGTAATATGGAAAAGTTTAAAGAGTACCATCATTATGATGACATAGATAGAAAGTGCAACGACAGCCACAACACCAGGAAGACGGTACCAAAGAATAAGGAACCCTGCCACAATGACGAGACCCCATATTCCCGCCCATAACCCTGCCATCAGTGCCTGAGCACCGAGAGGAGCACTGATGGTTTCTGTAGAGAGAAGGTCGAGTTTGTCTACAGGGAGTGCACCCGAGTTCAAACGCCCTACGAGGGTCTTTGCCTCTGCGGCGGTAAACTTACCCGTAATTTGCGCCTTACCACCGACAATTTCCTCACGAACAACGGGAGCAGAAATAGGGGTTGCGTTGCCGAGCTCACGGTCGAGATAGATTGCAATCGTCTTTCCAATATTGTCCTTAGTAAGCTGTGCAAATAAATCTGCCCCTTGCTTATTGAATACCAAAGAAACAATCGCCTCGTGGGTGGTCTGGTCGAACTCAAGTGCTGCGTGATCAAGGAAACGACCATTGAGCTCAGTTGGCTGATAAGGACCAGCAAGAATCTCGGCAGGAAGAACTAAAGGCTTTCCTGCTGCTTGGTCTGCCTTGAATTTTTCAACTGCTTTATTGAACGCTTCAAGTTCTGTCTTTGAACGCTCGGTCATGAATTCAAGTTTTGGTGTCTGCCCAATCATTGCTACTGCACGCTGTACATCAGTAATACCAGGAAGCTCTACAATGAGGCGCTCTTCTACAGGACCGGTTATACCACCCTTTTCTTCAATCTGTACGACAGGCTCCCCTACTCCAAACGCATTGATACGGCGTTCAATAACATCACGGAGTGAGTCCATTGCATTCTTGACCTCACCTGGCTTAACCGAAGAAACATCTGCTTGATAGACAAGCTGAACCCCGCCAGAAAGATCGAGTCCGAGTTTGAAAGGAAATTTCTGTGCGACTTCCTGATAGCGAACTGTTTTACCTTCGTGAAGTTTTGGCTCAGAAGCATAAAGAAGGTATCCCAGCCCGGCCCCAACAATCAGGATAATAAATGCGCTTAAACGTGTTTTCCACATAATAGAAAAAGTATACTCATTTTAAAGTAAATTGCAATGTCTTGCTTTAGGTCACAAAAAGTCTCTGATTCGAAAAAAATTTCCCCTAAGGGTTCAGGTTCACTTCGCCCCACCCCCCCTTAAATCACCGCCGTCGAACTTGCCGTCACCGTTGTACTACTTGCGGTAGTAATAACAACAGGAGGAACAAGAGGAGCTGGTGGTGTGGTAGTAGCAACCGTTACGGGTGTCGTCGTTGCCACGGAGGTCACCACCGGTGTCGAGGTTGCGGTGGTAGCAAGAGGTGCAATGACATTCAGAATACGTTCTGCGGTAGTAGTAGCACCTGCTTGATCGACAACGGTGT
>MNVN01000001.1 GCA_001871765.1 Candidatus Nomurabacteria bacterium CG1_02_43_90 | reverse complement strand
CGCGGGTACTGTCATAGAAGCTTGTTCTTCTGCCACCGTCACCTGTACTGCACCACCTACTCTCTGTGGTAACGGCATCTGTGAGACAGGGGAGACCTTCCTCAACTGTTCCAAAGATTGTAGGTCGAAGGTGCGGGAGTTTTAGGAAAAAATGGGGGTACCTACAACAAAACCCAAGCCGTTTTAAACGGCTTGGGTTTTGTGTATGTATGGGGGGGTTTTTGCTACTGTCTTTAAAAAAGTCGCATGATAAGAAAAACCATGGTAGAATGGTCAATATGACAATCGAAATTAAAGACGTAGAACACCTTGCGGGGCTTGCACGCATCGCTATTCCTGATACTGAAAAAGAAATCCTCAGGAATGACTTGGAGGGAATTCTTGCGTATGTTTCACAAATAAAAGAGGGGGAAATGAGTACCGAAAAATCTGAAATCGGAGTTCTTCGTAATGTAATGCGGGAAGATAAGAACCCTCACGAGGGGGGATTATTTACGGAAGATATACTTGCCGGTGCTCCCTCACGACAAGGGAACCGTGTACAGGTAAAAAAAATCCTTTAATTTTTAAAAACTATGGATATCAAAAATATTACCATCAAGCAGGCACATGAACTCCTCATGAGTAAAAAAATGAGTGTGCTTGAACTTGTGGAGTCTGTTTTAAAAATTGCAGAAGGCATACATAACCTTAATGCATACCTCGAGATTTTTGATGACGTACAGAAACAGGTGGAAGTGGCACAAAAGATGATTGATGAAGGTAACGCAGTGCTCCTTACGGGGATCCCCTTTGCGATGAAGGACAACATCCTCATTAAAGGGCATACGGCGAGTGCTTCTTCAAAAATGCTTGAGCATTATGTGGCAACATACGATGCAGGAGTAACGAAAAAACTCCGTGATGCGGGAGCAATCTTTATTGGGCGTACTAATATGGATGAATTTGCCATGGGGGGTTCAACCGAGACCTCTGCTTTTGGAGTAACGAAAAACCCTCACGACATTACCCGCGTTCCAGGTGGCTCTTCGGGCGGTTCTGCAGCTGTCGTGGCTGCGGGGGCAGCGCTTGGCGCCTTGGGGACTGATACGGGTGGCTCTATTCGTCAGCCCGCTTCATTTTGTGGAGTAGTAGGACTTAAACCAACATATGGAAGTGTTTCTCGTTCAGGGCTTATGGCCATGGCGAGCTCTCTTGACCAGGCGGGACCTTTTGCAAAAACAGTTGAGGACGCAGAAATTATTTTTGATTGTATAAAAGGACACGATCCTATGGATAGTACCTCTTATCCTGATGATTTTTTAAAACGTGAATTTAAAAAGCCGAAGGTTATTGGTGTACCAACAGAGTTTGTGCGCGCAAAGGGAGTTGACCCACGTGTTTTAAAGAATTTTGAAGAGACTCTTGAGTCTATGAAAAAAGAAGGGTACGAAGTACGTGAAATTTCTCTCCCCGCACTCTCGCACAGCCTTGCGGTGTACTATATCCTTATGCCCGCTGAGGTTTCTTCAAATCTCGCACGTTTTGATGGAGTGCGCTATGGCTATCATGCAGAGGGGACGAACTTACTCGGTGATTACTTGCGGTCACGCGGAGAAGGGTTTGGTCGTGAAGTACGTCGGCGTATTCTTTTGGGTACCTATGTACTTTCTTCTGGCTACTACGATGCTTACTATGGACGTGCGTGTCTGGCGCGCGAAATACTCAAGCGTGACCTTGTAGAAGCTTTTAAGGAGGTTGATCTCATTGCAACACCAACAGCGCCAACTCCTGCTTTCAAGATTGGCGAAAAAACAAGTGACCCCCTTCAGATGTACCTCGCAGACATCTTCACGGTACCAGTGAATATTGCAGGTGTTCCTGCTATCTCTATTCCTTCTGGCTTTGTAGAAGAAGGAAACGCGAAAATTCCTCTCGGGGTGCAGTTCATCGCTCCTCATTTTGAAGAAGACGTTCTTTTTACGGTAGGAAAAGACTTCGAGAGGTGTGTCCAGAACTAAATATAAACAATGAAACTTTTTTTTACCTGGGACGAAATGATGCGAGACCTCGTTGTTCTCTTGGTCTTTTTATTTTTGATTTACGTGAGCGTAAATGTTACTCCAATAACTTTTGCGAGTGTTTTCTCTGGAGAAGCATTCATAGGTATATTTTCCCTTTTACAAGGGAAGGTAGACCTCTCTGCTGTTCCTCGAACAATCTCCTCTTTCCAAAATGTCTTATCAATTCTAGGTATTATCTTCCTCGGGGGTATTTTTTGGACAAAAATAAAAATTAATCGTGTCCACCATACTGAAGAAAAAAAATACGAACCAATTCATGTTGAGGAGGTAGTTGCAAAGGGTAAAATGGTACAATGGCAAGTAATTCTTGAGCATATTGATGCTGAAAGCCCTGCGGAATGGAAGATGGCAATTCTTGAAGCTGACAATATGCTCGATGAGATCCTTGAGGACCAAGGTTATACAGGGGAGACCATTGCAGAAAAACTCAAAGCGATGAACCCCGAAAGACTTGCATCGTATCATGATCTGTGGGAGGCGCATAAACTACGCAACCAGATTGCTCACGGTGGTGCAATAGACCTCAATCTCTCAAAAAAGATGGCACGGGATACTATTACTCGTTTCGAAAATGCATTTAAGGAACTTGGGTATCTCTGATTTTGGATGTAAAAAGCTTTAGTGTTCTGGGTCATTGCGAGTGTTTATGTGAAAGACACGAACTTGCTAGTTCGGAAGTAATCCATGGATCCAGGGCTCAAATACTGGATTGCTTCGAGTACTCGCAATGACGCGGTTTTTAGGATTTATGCAACTGGGGTGAGGGGTTACAAAATGATTACTTGTAAAAAGTGCCCAAAATGGTATAGTCATTATATTAATTAGTTTTGATATAGCGGGGATGACACAGGAGGCGATTGTGCTCAATCGGAATCGGTATCTCAGCGCAACGAGAACTTAGTTGATAGTAATGGCGTTAGCTGATTATTTAATATAGCGGGGTAGAGAAGCGGTATCTCATCAGGCTCATAACCTGAAGACGCCCGTTCGATTCGGGCCCCCGCAACACGAAAAGCAAAATATCCAGCCCTTTTAAAAGAGTTGGATATTTTGCAAATCGGAAACAAATTGTGTATGGTGAGTTTGTGCTTAGCGTTTTTTTGGCGGGGGGGGGTAAAAAATGAATAAAGTAATGTCGGCGTAGCTCAGATGGTTAGAGCGTGGCACTCATAAAGCCGAGGTCGGAGGTTCGATTCCTCCCGTCGACACCATAACAAAACCCTTTTGGGTTTTGTTATGGTGTCGACGGAGCAAAGCGCCTGCGCGCTTTGCGTCAGGGATCGAAAGGCGCAATGATGTTTTTGCGAAGCAAAAAGCATGAGCCGGGCGAATAGAAAATCGTGTCGGGAGAGTTCGCGAGTATTATTAGTAACCCGTGACCGATTCCTATTGTCAAGCCCGATTCTGCTGAATCGCCGTCGACACCCGCAGTTTGTTTTGCGGAAGTTTTCTTGCTAGAATGCCCAAGTGTCTTAGTTTCAGTGCTTTTGTGTGTAGTATTATTTGCAGTCGTAGCTCAACTGGTTAGAGCATCCGCCTGTCACGCGGAAGGTTGCCGGTTCAAGTCCGGTCGACTGCGCATTATAAAAACACCGTAATCCTTACGGTGTTTTTTATTAACGACGTAGACGAATCACTAGATTCGCGTCTTGGACGAAGACAAAAAGAAAAGTAATCTTTTGTGTGTTTGAGCACGACACGTAAGTCAATTTGCTGAATATACTCCAAGAGTCATTCTGCTGAATGAGGAGTTATTATAAGTCTAATACCTCACCGCTTGCGGTGAGAAAGTGCGAGTGAAGCGAGTTCCGATAATACCCCGTCGGCTTGCCGCGGGGAACCTTTATTGAAAGAGAACTAAGTTTTAATCTTTTTATTTTTGTGATATGGTGTGCTTGGTAGTAAATTAAAGGGAGACGGAAATGAATATACCTAAATGTGATTTTTGTGGAGATACAAGAGAGGTCTTTGACGAAGAGTCAGGACTACGCAAGGTTTGCCTGGCATGTTCTTGCGGAAAGGAAGAAAGTAATACTCTTAATGTTGCGCCTTGTCCCGCACGAGCTACAAAAGGAGAACCTACTGCCCTTAGATTTTTTCAACAGGTCGCTGATGCTTGTTGCGCTAGTGGGCACGAGCAGTGGTAGCACAAAAGGGTCGCTCGTGCGGCCTTTTTTATTGAAAAAAATGGGGAAATAGTGTATCGTGACAAAGTGCTTCGACTTCCTTTTTTGTGTGGATGAATAAGCCATTGTAGCTCAGTTGGTAGAGTGCGTCCTTGGTAAGGACGAGGTCTCCGGTTCAATCCCGGACAATGGCTCCATATAAGTAAAAGTTTATAAAGTGAATACAAATTTACTTTTAACTTTATAAACTTATATAGTGCCACCTTAGCTCAGTTGGTAGAGCATTTCACTCGTAACGAAAAGGTCCGCAGTTCGATTCTGCGAGGTGGCTCAAGAATAAAATACCGCGTTGAGCGGTTTTTTATTTGAGCCACCTCAGCACCGTGCCTGCGCACGGTGCGTGCAGGCGAACGAAGAGGGTGTCCATATAAAAAGCACCCAGGAATCCTTTCGAATCCTCTGGGCGCGTAGAACGACTATTATATAAGGTGAAATTCTTGCAGAACTTCCTTGTGGGGTTTTAAGAAGTTTGGCATTCCCCAGAGTTGTGCTTCTGGGAACCTTGCAACATATTCGCCGTCATTACCTCTTTTTAAAAGACCATCAAAGTTGTCGACGACGGCCTCAAAAAGGTACCACCAATGACTGCCCTTATTGACCCCTTCGATGAGTTTTAGTGCCTTTGCGCTAATCCCTGTTTTCTCAAAGAGTTCCCGGCTTGCAGTCTCCTCTGGTGTTTCCCAGCGATTTTCTCTTGAGAGGTACTGACCTCCACCTCCAGGGAACTTCCACATGGGTAATTCTTTTGCTTCATCAAAGACGAGCACTGTTACTTTTCCTGGTCCACGAACGAAGACCCCGGCATATACACCACTCGCACTTTTCATTTTTCGGCTCTCTTTCCTTCGTATTTTTTACTTTTACTATTATAACAATTACAATCAACTTTGTCAACATGTTGTTGTAGGTGCTATACTCGCTCATATGCAACAAACAAAAGAAGGAATACTCAGAAGGATTACTGAGCTTGAGGCGCAAATGTCCGCGGTGGATTTTTGGTCTGATAAAATAAATGCACAAGCGACCATTAAAGAGATTGCGGAACTCAAAGAAAAGATTGCAGGGTCGGGTAAATATGATCGTGGGAATGCGGTGATGACTATTTTTTCCGGCGCGGGAGGTGATGACTCCGAGGATTTTTCGGCAATGCTCCTCCGTATGTATTTGAAATTTTTTGAGAAGAAAAATTTTGAAGTAAAATTCTTGCATGAGAATAAAAACGACCAAGGTGGATATCGTAACATTACACTCGAAATTCATGGTAAGGGTGTATACGGTATGCTCAAGAACGAATCGGGGGTACATCGTCTCGTGCGCATTTCACCCTTTAATGCAAAGAAGCTTCGCCACACTTCCTTCTCGATGGTCGAAGTGATTCCGGATTTCAAAGATCAAGGAGGGGAGGACATTACGATTCCGGTAGATGATATAAAGATTGAATTCAGTCGTTCATCGGGGCCAGGTGGTCAGAATGTGAACAAACGCGAGACGGCGGTGCGCGTGGTTCATATTCCTACTAATCTTGCAGTTCATGTAGAGAGCGAGCGTTCTCAGGAGCAAAACCGTGAGAAGGCAGTGCAGATTATCAAGGGAAAGATTTTTAAAATGCGTGAAGATGAGCGTAAGGCAGCAGAGAGCGGTATGTATGTAAGCAAGACTACCGAAATCGAATGGGGAAATCAAATTCGCTCATACGTGCTCCATCCCTACAAAATGGTGAAAGATCATCGTACTGAAGTAGAAACAAGTAACGTGGACGCGGTACTCGAAGATGGTGACATTATGCAATTCATTGACGCGGAGCGGGAGCTCTAATTTCTTGATTTTGCAGCTACTATTAATTGTTGCATTTCCCTCATTGCTAAAAATTTGTTAAACTTAGTTAATGATTTATTTCGAGAATGTCTCAAAAATTTACCCTGATGGGACGATTGCTCTTGAGGGGGCAACCCTCTCTATAAAACAGGGAGAGTTTGTCTCTATCGTAGGTCATTCAGGGGCAGGCAAGACAACCCTCGTAAAGCTCCTCCTCGGTGAGGATCAGCCAACAGGAGGCTCAGTCTCTTTTGATTCGGTAGACATACAAAATGTTCGTGCGAAGGATATGCCTGATCTTCGTCGGCGTATCGGTGTAATTTTTCAGGATTTTCGGCTCCTCCCCAATAAAACTGCCTATGAAAATGTCGCATTTGCCATGGAGGTTGCCGGCAAGTCAGACGAAGAGATTGCTTCGGATGTTCCCCATGTACTCGAACTAGTTGATCTTTCAAAGAAAATGTGGAATTTTCCGCGACAGCTAAGTGGAGGTGAACTTCAACGGGTGGCTATTGCGCGTGCTATTGTGAATCACCCTGATTTGATTATTGCTGACGAACCAACAGGAAATCTTGATCCCGTGAATACTTATGAGATTGTTCAGATTTTGAAAAAGGTCAACGATATGGGAACAACCGTAATACTCACTACTCACAATAGGGGGGTTGTAGAGGCTCTTGGAAAGCGGGTCATTACCATGGATCACGGAAAGATTACTCGCGATGACATGATGGGGAAGTACGCATTGTAGGGGTTTGGAAATACGTGATATAATGAAGAGGAATCAACATGCTTTGGATAACAATTAAAAGAATTATTAAATCGGGATTCATCAGTTTTTGGAGAAACAGCAGTGTCTCACTCTCTGCTGTTTTTGTGATGGTTGTCGCGTTGTTTATGATTGGATCGACAATACTCCTTACGGCGTTCCTTGGTACCGGTCTTAAAGATTTACAAGATAAAATTGATATTAATGTTTATCTTGATGCGACAGCGCAAGAGGCGCAGATCCTTGATTTGAAAAGCAAGATCGAGACGCTCTCTGAAGTAAAAAATGTAACGTATGTTACTCGAGATATAGCACTCGAGACTTTTAAGGCGCGCCACATAGACAATCACCGTATTATCCAAGCACTTGATGAAGTGGGGGACAATCCTCTGACTGCTGTCCTCACTATTAAAGCAAAGGACCCAGCTCAGTATGAGGGAATAGCAAGCTTCCTTGGAGGGAAGGCAGAAATCTCCCCCGATGCTCTTTCTATCGTGAGCAAAGTGAATTATAACGATAATAAAGTTGCAATCGACCGCCTCTCAAAGCTGATCGAGGGGGTTAGAAAACTCGGGAGTATCATTACTGCGGTGATGGTTGGTATTTCAATCCTCATCACGTTTAATACTATTCGCCTCGCTATTTTTATCGCCCGCGATGAAATAGGGGTCATGCGACTTGTAGGGGGAAGTAACCAATACATTCGGGGGCCATTTGTCGTAGAAGGTATTTTATATGGTTTTGTCGCCTCGATACTCACGTTGATCTTCTTTTATCCGCTGACCTATTGGCTGAAGAGTGCTACGCAGGTCTTTTATGGTGGAATTGACCTCCTTCACTATTTTGTTGCAAATTTTGTACAGATGTTCTTCATCATTATCTTCTCAGGAATGGCACTGGGGGCAGTATCAAGCTACCTTGCCGTGCGTAAATATCTAACCGCACGATAATAAAAAAAAGAAGTATGAAAAAAAAGACCCGAAAATATATTTTTGTAGTAGGAGGAGTTATTTCCGGGGTCGGTAAAGGAGTCACCACTTCATCTATAGGGAAAATACTTCAGTCACACGGGTATCGCGTGACAGCAATGAAGATTGACCCTTATGTGAATGTGGATGCGGGAACCATGAACCCTACAGAACATGGAGAGGTATTTGTGCTCAAGGATGGCGATGAGACAGATCAGGACATGGGGAACTATGAGCGTTTTTTGGAGACGTCTCTTACCCGTGATAGCTATATGACGACGGGGCGTGTATATCTCTCGGTTATCCAGAAGGAGCGTGCTTTGACATACAAAGGTAAGTGTGTACAAGTGGTACCCCATATCCCTTACGAAGTTATTGACCGTATTAATCATGCAGTAGATAAAGCGAATGCAGAGATTGTGATTATTGAAGTAGGAGGTACTGTCGGGGAATATGAGAATATTCTTTTCCTTGAGACCGCGCGAATGCTCAAAATTAAAAATCCGGATGATGTACTTTTTGCCATCGTGAGTTATTTGCCAACCCCCTCAAAGGTTGGCGAAATGAAAACCAAACCAACCCAGCACGCGGTGCGCGCGCTCAACAGTGTAGGGATTCAGCCAGATTTTATTATTGCACGTAGTGACGTCGCCCTCGATGAAAAACGTAAGGAGAAAATTGCTCTTTTTTGTAATGTGATTCCTGAAAGTGTTATCTCTGCTCCTGATGTCGATAGTATTTATGATGTGCCAGTTAATTTTGAAAAAGATAAATTAGGAGAAAAGATTTTAAGGCGTTTAAAACTGAAATCAAAAGGAAAGAATGAAGGATGGAAAGAATGGGAGCGTTTTGCGCGTAAGGCACATAGCGTAAAAGATGAGGTGCGTATTGCCGTAGTGGGAAAATATTTTGATACGGGGGACTTTATTCTCTCTGACTCCTATCTTTCCGTAATCGAGGCATTGAAATACTCGGCAATTCATCAGGGTAAAAAAGCAAAATTGGTATGGCTGTCTTCGTCTACGTTTGAGAGCCTGCCCGCCACTGTTTCATCGAACCCAAGCGGAGCAAATAGACGACGGCAGGCGGGTAAAAATCCGCCCCTTGCAGGACTTGAGGAGTTTGATGGTATCTTGGTGCCGGGAGGTTTTGGTTCACGGGGAATTGAAGGAAACTTGAATGTGATCCGCTTTGCGCGTGAACACAAGATTCCGTATTTTGGGATTTGCTACGGTATGCAACTTGCGGTTATTGAATATGCACGCAACGTGCTTGGATACAAAGATGCAACTTCGCGCGAAATTGACCCAAAGTCAAAACACCTCATTGTGGATATTATGGAAGGACAAAAGGAGAATTTAGAGAAAGGGAATCTGGGTGGCAGTATGCGCCTCGGTGCGTATGAGGCGGTGCTTGAGAAGGGGACAATCGCGCGTACCGCGTACGGAGTAGATAAAATCGTAGAACGCCACCGCCATCGCTTTGAGGTGAACCCTACCTACATTGAAGAACTTGAAGAGAAGGGGCTTGTGTTCTCTGGTCGTTCGCCAAGCGGTACTCTTATGGAGATTGCAGAACTTCCCACCTCGGTACACCCTTTTTTCCTTGGTACCCAATTTCACCCTGAATTTGAAGCACGTCCACTCCACCCACACCCTGTTTTTAGCGCATTTATTAAGGCGGTGATTGCACGAGGGAAGAATACGAAGTAATATTTTCTATGGAAAAAATGCACATCAACGAGCGTGGTTCTCACACGACGGTCATCGAAGGGTCTCGCGATATTTTGAAGTTGTTAAGCAAGGTGGAGGTAGAAGTGTCCCCGGGTGTTATCGAGCCAAATGTAAAAGCAAAAGGTAAGAGTGTGAAATTAAAAAAACTTAATAATGAAACGTTTGAGATGGTCGTCGTAGTGAATAGTAGTAAGCAAACATTCAAAGTGTATGGAGTAGAGCAAGAAAAAGTAACAGCTGTTATCCAGAGTCTAAAAAGGGAAGGGTGGAACGTGCAGGAGACGATGGACCTGTCGCGAGGTCTTTAATTTTGAGTTTTTTGTCTTGTATTGAAAAACAGACACTTTTTTGCTACTATCCAGGGGTGCACATTTTGCGAGATCGTCTAATGGTAGGACACATCCCTCTGGAGGATGTTATCTTGGTTCGAATCCAGGTCTCGCAGCCACCATATGCTAAGTCAGGAGACTGACACGCATAGGCATCTATTCCGAAAATGGCATACCTGCTGAGAGCAGTATTCAAGACAAAAAATCACCACACAAGTCGGTGATTTTTTGTTATAATGGTTTTATGAAACTCGGCATGATTCTCCAATCCAACAAACCTGAACATGTGTGGAATACGTTCCGTCTTGGGATTACCGCGCTTAAATCAGGTCATCAAGCAGAAATTTTTTTGATGAGCGAAGGCTCGGAACTTGAGACTATTCCTGACAGCAAAGATTTTGATATTTCTACTAAAGTCGTTGAATTCAAGGAATTAAAAGGTGCGATATATGCGTGCGGTTCATGCCTCAAGATTCGCGGGAAGGAAGAGAGTAACATTTGTCCAATCTCAACAATGTCTGACTTGCTCAAAATGGTTGAGAGTTCGGATAAGGTTTTAGTGTTTGGCTAGCTTACAAATATGAAAAGACTCATTTTTACAATTCTTGCAGTGGTCGTCATCGGCTCGTTTGCCGATAATGTGAATGCCCAGATGATGAGTAATTTTTCTAACACTCAAGTTGATTGGAATGAAGTTGTTGAGCACACTGCCCGTGAAGAACAAGAGGGCAAAGAGCTTTGGAATAAATTGCAAGCAAAAGAGGTTGTTTGTGCCGATCTAAACGATGAGCAGTATGGAGTGCTTGGTGAATATTTTATGGGCCAAATGGCCGGTGAGTCGCACGCCGCCATGAACGCCATG